>NZ_CAJPVI010000089.1 GCF_905397435.1 Cupriavidus numazuensis | reverse complement strand
TAAACGCGAGACTCCGAGAGTTTACAAGTACCGCTTCAAGTCGTTGAATGTAAACGCTTTTCCTGGACGCTCTGGTCGCCTTGGTCGGTCAAAGATGTGTAAAACCGGTTGCGCCAAAGGGGGCTAACTACGCTGCAAGGCGACCCTCAACCAGGAATGCCCATGAAGCTGGTGCAGCGAAGTTCCAGGTTGAGCGGGAAGCCCCGGCGGCCGCCGGGTTGACCGCTTGCCGCTCGTCGCCCACGCATTCCGGATCACTCCCCCTTGCGCTATCATCCGGCCCATCCGGTCCACGGGAAACGACAGGAGCAGGCCATTATGCGACACATTGGTCAAACCGTCTCATTCACCCGCCCCGACGGCCAGTCGGTCAACGGTTGCCTTGCCAAGTCGGATGTCACCGACGGTGCGCCGGCCATCATCGTGGTCCAGGAGTGGTGGGGCCTGAACAACCAGATCCGCGGCGTGGCTGACCGCCTTGCGCGCGCCGGCTACACCGCGCTGGTGCCCGACCTCTACCGCGGCACCAGCACGGTCGAGCAGGAAGAGGCCCACCATCTGATGTCCAAGCTGAACTTCGGCGATGCCGTGGCGCAGGACATCCGCGGCGCCGTGCAATATCTCGGCACCCTGAGCGGCAGCATCGGCATCACCGTCTTCTGCATGGGCGGCGCACTGACACGACGGCGACTGCGATAACGCGGTAACTCAGTTTTCCGACCTGGCAAGTCAGTTGCTCAGAAGTAGAGGTTCGCTGGTGGCCGGTGCCGGGCATCAGCATCGAGATGGCGAAGGCTGGAGCAAGGGAGACGATGCGCTTACCCACACGGGCGAGAATACGTTCGATGCCACCGAGAACTTGCCTCATGGTAACGATCAACGTAGACCAAGCCGGCCGGAAATCAAGGCCTTGACTCGGCCGTCACACAAAGTGCGGGAGACCCGATTATCTCGATGTTGACGTGCATCAAGCCTGACCTCCAAGCGGCTCCAATAATAAATGTTGGGACTCAGGTGCAGCATTCGCCTTGTTTCCCCAAGGCAGCCGGTTTTGTCGGTAACGGAGGTCCACAGGGCTTGCCAATGTACCAAAAGGTAACCCGCCGCCTGGCTGCTGCACATAGAGCTTGGAGAGAACCATGAAGGCACAGATTGATGAAGGCACCCTCGAGATATGGGGGGAGAATCCGACGGAAACCTGGGCGTTGTCCATATGGCACAAAGAACACCGAATCAGTGCTGGCACGGTCAGCATCTATCCGGTTTCGCCAGAGATACAAGACAAGCCGTTTCTCGGGAGCATGGAAGCACTGGTAGTGGACGCACACGACCTAAAGACGGATATGCTCACGGTTAGCCACTCTCCCAATGGTCTTTTGGTGGACGCGAACGATCTGGCACCGTTTCAGATTCCGCGCATTTCCCTAGCGATGATCCTGGGCCGGAACCCGCTCTCTATTAACGTGGGAGACGTTCTCGACTTTTACATTCATCCGCAGTTTACCGAGTGGATTGATGCCTACAGGAAAGCGATTGAAACGCAGGCGACCAAACACTCGCTGACTTACCCGGGGTGAGGGCGAGCGGGAGACTCCGAAGTCCGTGCACAGGAGAGCATCATGACCTTCAAAACCGTATTGGTCGAACTCGGACTCGACATAGGCTGCGCCGCGCGTGTAGGCGTTGCAGCGGACCTTGCCAAACGCTCCGGCGGTCATGTGGTGGGATTGACCGCGACCGGCGTGCCGTTCGAGCGGATTCCGCACGCCAACAGCGAGGCGGAGTGCTACGTGGATGTGGCCAGGGTCGGCCTGGCGGCACAGGCAGAAGAGACGGACGTCGTGTTCCGGCGCGTCATGGAGCAGGCAGCGCCGGGGGTGGCACACACCCACCGCGTGGTCGAGGAAGACCCGGGATGGGCGTTGGCGCAGGAAGGCCGCGTATCCGACATCGTTGTGCTGGCGCCACCGCCCGACCCGTATTCGGTAGGCAGCCTTGCAGCCGAGACCGCCGAATATGTACTGCTGAATGCTGGGAGGCCCGTGTTGCTGGTGCCGTCTGCATACGAACCGGTCGAGATGGAACATATCGTGATCGCTTGGGATGGCTGGCGAGAGGCGGCTCGCGCGGTGGCGGACGCGATGCCGCTGTTGCTGTGCGCGGAGCGCGTCACGATCGTGGCGGTATGGAACCGGGATGAGCGGCCTATGCCAAAGTCGGAGCCAGTCGGGGGCCTGCGGCAATACCTCGAGCGGCATGGCATCGTCGCGGGGGTATACAACGAACCGACAAACGACGCGGTTGGACGGGTGCTGCTCGAGGCTACACGCAGCCTCAACGCGGATCTGCTGGTGGCCGGTGGCTACGGACATTCCCGCATGCGCGAGGTGATGCTGGGGGGCACCACGCGGACGCTGATGCACCATGCCGGGATGCCGCTGCTGCTGTCGCATTGAATCGCTGGCCCGGTCGCGAGTTCGCAACCGGCCGGCCAGGGGACTTTGGACTTCGTCGACTGGCATCACCCCGCATGTCCTTGCGACCACTACTTTGGAAAGAACCCCACGCAGGCCGGAGACAGTTTTGAGGGCCTTGACTTCCGCGATCATCTCCCGCGCCACCGCTACTGTCACGGGCGCCAACCGGATGCTGCGGTCGCTGGCCACCTCTGCCCAGATGCCCCCTGCTGCAAATGCTTGCCGTGGATGCCGTGGACCCCTCTGGTCTTGAAGTCGTGAGCAATACGAGGGCTGGTCGCTATTCGTGAATATCTTAAGCTTTAGATATGGCAGAGATTCTTTTGGTTGGCGGTCGCGGCAACAAGCGCATCGCCACGTCGTTGGACCTGATCCGCGACCGCTAATCAAAAAAATGTTTGTGCTAAACCCCTCCACATGGCAAGGGCCGTCGGGTCGTGCCAACCCTTACTTTCATGATGGTCGGCGTGAAACAATGAAATGGCGCTGCTAGCGAACGGTGCAATGAACGGCAAAATCTCGCCGGTGCCTACTGGTCGTCTCTTCCCGACCCATTGGCGACAATCGCCGAACATTACTTGAATGACCGCTTTGATCGGCAGCGACCATTCACATCAAACGTTACCGACACCCAAATAAAAAGTGTCATTTGGTTGACAGAGACCTATCCGTTGATGGGGGGGTGCTAGTCCGTCGTTGCTGCTTGGAACGGGGGGTAGTCGGTGTATCCACGGACAATCGAATCGCTGGTGTCGTAGAACGTAGACCGGTCCGATTCAGCGAGCGGAAAATTGTGCTTCATTCGTTCGACGAGATCGGGGTTCGAGATAAACGGACGGCCAAACGCAATCAGGTCAAGCCGACCATCATTGAGAGCTTCCTCGGTGGTAAGACGCGTGAAGCCATCAGCGCGGCCTGTCCACGAAGTGCTTCAAGTTGTAGAGGTGGCTGATGCCGTAGCACTTGGACTCAAAACGCGTGCCGTGAGCGTTGCCTATCGGCACTCGTCCGACCTACGGTGGAGGCGCTCCAAACGCGGCCCCTTGGTTACATCAGATGGGCGCCAGACTCGCGTATCGATCCAACTGTTGCTCGCGTCGTCGTCGGCCTTGCGGATCAAGCATTTCACTCAACGATGCTGGTGAAATGCAGAACTGATCATGGGTGGCGTTCTCCAGGCTGCAACGATCGGTGAAACCGTACTCGGTACTCGCGGGCCCGCCGGTGCCCCTCGCTGATAGATCGAACAGAAAGCGCATTAGCCTCTGCATCAATACAATTTGCCGAAAGCACTCGCCTTCCTGCAGCAGCGTGCGCGCAATGTTTTGGCCTTCGAATACGCTTGTGAGTGTCGCGGCAGACGCAAGTCTCCATTCAAGATGCGGCGCGCCAAAGACCGCGGCGGCGAGCTTCATCGTCAGTGGCTTGCGCAGGAAGTCGCCGTGTCCCAGCCCGAAACTGCTGGCGGGGAAGGATCCGTTCTCCGCCTCCCTCCCGGTTGTCGTAGGTTGGTTGAGAAGCGGCATATCGAGCCGTCCAAGCTTCAGTCTTGCTCGTCGTGAAATCGATAGTGAAACCATTTCGAGCGGTGCAACCTGGCGGCAATCGTGTGCTCTCACGGTGCGCGTGAATCCCGCCATAGACAGCCCGCATGTCCCTTCCTCTACCCACACCTTCACGGGAAACGCGAATCGCAGATTACGAAGATGAAGGTCTCCATGGTCGAGCCCGGTAATTCGCAGTTCCACAATTCCGCTCTCTAGCCAATGCACGGGTCCGTCACGCGGGCCTCATCAGTCAGCAGCGACAGGCCAAGGCCCGCGCGGCGCCACAGCCACGGGCTCGGGCGATAACGCATGTCGCCGGTCAGTTGGTTCATGTTGCGCAGTACTTCCAGAATCACGTTGGCACCGATGGTGTCGCCCAGCGCCAGCGGACCCTTCGGATAACCCAGGCCCAGGTTCACGGCCAGGTCGATATCGGTCGGCGTGGCGATGCGTTGCTGCGCGATGTCGCTGGCGATGTTCACGATGCAGCCGATGATGCGCTGGGCGATGAAACCGGCCGAGTCGCGGATCACGGTCACCGGCACGCCATCGCTGGCGAACAGGCCGTGTGCGGCGTCGCGCGCACCGGCGCTTGTGGCCGGCGTCGTCATCAGCGTGCGGCGCTTGGTGGCTTCGAACGGCAGCAGCGTGTCGATGGCGACCACGCGCGTGGCGTCCAGACCTTCCTGCAGGGCAGCCGTGGTGGCATCCAGACCCAGCGGCGTGACGACGATCAGTGCGTCGACCGAAGGCTGGTTGCCGCCTTCGACGTTGGCACCCAGCGCGCCCAACAGCTTCACTGCCATCACATGGCCACGCTCGTTGGCGCGGCTGACCCAGACGCCGGCCGGACGGCTGTCAGGCACGGCGCGGGTAGCCGGTATCTGTTTTTGGCCTTCCGAATACGCGTAGAAGCCGGCGCCGGTCTTGCGGCCCAGCAGGCCACCCACCGAACGCAGCGCCGTGATCGGCGAGGGACGGTAGCGCGGTTCCTGGTAGAAATGGTTGTAGATCGATTCCATCACCGGGTGCGACACATCCAGCCCGGTCAGGTCCATCAGCTCGAACGGACCCATGCGGAAGCCAGCCTGCTCGCGCATGATGTTGTCGATGTCGACGAACTCGGCCACGCCTTCCTGCGCAGCCTTCAGGCCCTCGATGTTCATGCCACGGCCGGCATGGTTCACGATGAAGCCCGGCATGTCCTTGCAGCGCACCGGCGTGTGCCCCATGCGGCACGACAGCTCCATCAGGCGGTCGCCGATGGCGGGGTCGCCCGAGAGACCGTCGATGACTTCCACTACCTTCATCAGGGGCACCGGGTTGAAGAAGTGGTAGCCGACCACGCGGTCCGGCTTCTTCGACCCCACGGCGATGGCAGTGATCGACAGCGACGACGTATTCGACGCAATCACGGCGTCTTCACGCAGGATGGCTTCGAGCTTGGCCACCAGGTCGCGCTTGACGTCGAGGCGTTCCACAATGGCTTCCAGCACCATGTCGCAGTCGGCCAGGTCTTCCAGCGCGGTGCAGGCTTTCACGCGGGCCAGCGCGGCTTCGCTGTCGGCGGCGCTGATCTTGCCCTTGTCGGCCAGCTTGGCAAAGGTGTCCTGCAGGTACTGGCGCGCGGCGGCCACGGCCTGGGCGTTGACGTCGAACAGGCTGACGGTCAGGCCGGCCTGGGCGGCGATCTGGGCGATACCGCGGCCCATGGCGCCGGCGCCGACGATGCCGAGGGAACCGATGTTGATAGCAGACATGGGTACTGGATTCATTGCTTGAGCGTGAGGTATCAGAGACGGCCAGGGCACACTGCTGCCTGGTCATGTCGAGAGGCTGCCGCGATCAGGTCCGGGTTATGCATCCTTGCCGTCGCTGGACAATGTTGTGCGCGCAGCGGGGCGCAATGAAGCGATCCATTCGCCCGCGGCGCCCAACTCGCCCATGATTCCGCGCCGGAACGACAGCACGCACAGAATGAAAATGAAGCCCATCACCGTCGTCACAGATTCGCCCAACCCGCCGAACCACTGGACGCCGGTGAGCGATGCCAGCGCATCTCCAATGTCGCCCAGCTTGTTCTCGAGCACCACGATGACCAGCGCACCAACGATCGGCCCGGACAGCGTGCCCAGTCCACCGAGCAGGGTCATCAGAATCACGGACCCAGACATCGTCCAATGCACGTCGGTCAGGGTTTCAAAACCAAGCACCAAGGTCTTCATGGCGCCCGCCAGGCCAGTCAATGCTGCGGATAGAACGAAAGCAAGCAACTTGGCCCGGTCGGCGTCGTAGCCGAGTGAAATGGCACGCGGCTCGTTCTCCTTGATTGCCTTCAGGACCTGGCCGAACGGGGACCGTACCGTGCGAATGATTAGCGCAAAGGCCCCGACCAGAATCACGAGCGCCACGTAGTAGAAGGTCATGTCGTCGTTGAGCGAAAGCATGCCGAAGAGCATCCCGCGTGGAATACCTTGCAGTCCATCCTCGCCTCCGGTTGCTGGCGCCTGAAGGCATACGAAGAAGATCATCTGTGCCAGAGCCAGCGTAATCATCGAGAAGTAGATGCCTTGCCGTCGAATCGCCAGGGAGCCGACGAAGTAGCCTATGAGTGCCCCGGTTGCCGTCCCAAGCAATAACCCCAGCTCCGGCGTGACACCCCAGATCTTCATTGCATACCCGGCTGCGTAGCCTGCGCTGCCGAAGAACGCGGCGTGACCAAATGAAAGCAGTCCGGTGAAGCCGATAAGTAGATTGAATGCCGCCGCAAAGAGAGCGAAACAGAGGATCTTCAGGATGAATACCGGGTACGCGC
The DNA here is from genome assembly GCF_905397435.1 of Cupriavidus numazuensis. Lineage (GTDB taxonomy): Bacteria > Pseudomonadota > Gammaproteobacteria > Burkholderiales > Burkholderiaceae > Cupriavidus > Cupriavidus numazuensis. The sequence continues at coordinate 16,468 of NZ_CAJPVI010000089.1, read as the reverse complement.
CGGCCAAGGGGGCCAGTACGAGGGTTGTCAGGACCAGCGTGTACAGTACGCGCGAGGCAGTGAGTTGGATGGACCCAACGCCATGGGTGCGGGTCTTTGCAGTCGGCAGAGCCGTATCGTGGGACATTATTTCTCCTTGCCAAACAGTCCTGCCGGACGCAGCACCAAGACCAGCACCATGATGACGAAGACCACCGTCGACGATGCCTCTGGATAGAACACTTTCGTCAGTCCTTCGATCACGCCAAGCCCGAGGCCAGTGACGATGGAACCCATGATCGAGCCCATGCCGCCAATGACCACCACGGCGAACACAACGATGATCAAGTTCTGGCCCATCAGGGGAGAGACCTGCATGACTGGCGCGGCAAGCGCACCGGCGAAGGCCGCAAGGGCCACGCCGAACCCATACGTCACCATCACCATGCGAGGAACGTTGATGCCGAATGCCTCGACGATCTTCGGGTTCTCGGTACCGGCTCGCAACAGTGCGCCCAGTTTCGTTTTCTCGATGAGATACCAGGTCGAGAAACAGACTGACAATGACGATACGACTACCCAGGCCCGGTAGTTGGGCAAGACCATGAAGCCGAGATTGGTGGCGCCCGACAATGATTCGGGAGCCGAGTACGGAAGACCAGACACGCCGTAGACCGAGCGCAGTGCCCCTTCAATGACCAGTGTGATGCCCAGTGTCAGCAGCAGGCCGTAGATATGATCGAGCTTGTAGATGCGCCTCAACATCGAGCGTTCAATCAAGGCACCCACCACGCCGACAATCAGTGGAGAAAGGCAAAGCATTACCCAGTAGTTGATGCCGAAATACTCCATGCCCATCCAGGGAAGGATGGCGCCAAGCATGAAAAGCGCGCCGTGGGAAAAGTTGATGACATTGAGAAGGCCGAAGATGACCGCAAGCCCGAGGCTCAGCATCGCGTAGAACGCACCGTTGACCAGGCCGAGCAGGAGCTGCGACAGCATCGCAGGCAGGGGGATTCCAAATACAGTTTCCATTTCTCTTTTGCCTTAAACGCCAAGCAACTGATTCAGGACTGGCATCTTCCTTTGCAGTTCGGATGCCGCGAAGCTTTCCACGATCGTGCCGTGCTCCATTACATACAGTCGGTCGGCGAGCGGCGCCGCGAAACGAAAATTCTGTTCGACCATGACGACGGTGTAGCCTCGCGACTTGAGCATCCGGATCATCCTTGCCAGCGCTTGCACGATCACCGGTGCCAGACCTTCGGAGATTTCATCGAGCAACAACAGGTTCGCGCCGGTACGCAGGATGCGGCCCACTGCAAGCATCTGTTGCTCGCCGCCAGACAACCGGGTACCCTGGCTCTGGCGGCGCTCTTTCAAATTCGGAAACATGTCGTATATCTCGGCATCGCTCATGCCAGACGGCCCGCCGGTGCCCTTTGACTTCAGTGGAGGCGGCAGCAAAAGATTTTCCTCGCATGACAAGCTGGCAAAGATGCCTCGCTCTTCCGGGCAATATCCGATGCCGCAGTGAGCGAGCCTGTGGGTTGGCATGTCGATGGTCTCGGCGCCGTTGACGCGAATTGACCCCTTGCGTTTTCCGGTGAGCCCCATGATGGCGCGAAGCGTCGTGGTGCGACCCGCGCCATTTCTCCCCAGCAGGGTCACGACCTCGCCTGGGTTCACAGTCAAATCGACACCGTGCAGGATGTGCGATTCGCCGTACCAGGCATGAAGATTCCTGATCTCGAGTGCAGGTGTATTGCTCATCATCGTCCTTAGTGCGCGCCCTGCAACTCAGCTTCAACGGAACCCATATAGGCCTCCATTACGCGAGGGTCTTTCGATACCTGTTCATATGGCCCCTCCGCCAGGATTGCGCCACGCTGGAGAACGGTGATCTTGTCTGCTATGGAGGACACCACGCTCATGTTGTGCTCGACCATCAGAATGGTTCGTCCCGCCGCAACCTTCTTGATCAGCTCCGTCACGCGAGCGACGTCTTCGTGGCCCATGCCCTGAGTCGGCTCGTCGAGCAACATCAACTCGGGCTCCATGGCCAGGGTCGTGGCAATCTCAAGAGCGCGCTTTTGACCGTAGGGCAGATTTACCGTCAGCACGTTGGCCACGTCGCCGAGACCGACGTCCTCTAGCAACGCCATGCATCGCGCGTTGAGGACATCGAGCGAGCGATCGCTCCGCCAGAACTGGTAGGCAGTCCCGAGTTTCCGTTGCAGCCCGATTCGCACATTCTCCAGGACCGTCATGTGCGGAAACACGGCCGAGATCTGGAATGAACGGATGACGCCACGCCGGGCGATCTGCGCAGGCTTCTCACCGGTAATGTCAATGCCGTTGAAGAGAATCGTTCCGGCTGTCGGCGTCAGGAATTTGGTGAGCAGGTTGAAACAGGTCGTTTTTCCGGCGCCGTTCGGGCCGATCAACGCGTGAATGGTCCCGCGCTCCACGCGCAGGTCGACGTTGCTGACAGCAGTGAATCCTTTGAAGCTCTTGGTGAGTTCTCGGGTCTGCAGGATGATGTCCGTCATAGCTGAATCGGGAAGCAAAGGTCGGCAATAGGAACGTTGGGATCGGCGAACGTAGGCGACAACCTTTGCGCAAGGCGCAGGTCGCCACCGGCTGGCGTTTTGGTAACGCCAGCCGTCGATGACAACGATTTGGTGAATTACCCTTTGATAGGGCAGGCGCTCTGCGCGATCGGCTCGAAGGCCTTGTCCGCGGGGATGACTTTACGGATCTTCATGAGATCCCATTCCCCCTTGGACTCCGAAGGCTTCTTCGCCTCGGCGAGATACATGTCGTGGAACATCTGGCCGTTCGCAAGGATGCGACCGTTCTTCGCAAAGAAGTCGTTGATCGGCGTCTCGCGCATCTTGGCCATTACCTTGTCGGAATCAGGGCTTCCGACAGCCTGTACGGCTTTCAGGTAATGCATAACCGCCGAGTACATGCCAGCCTGGACCATAGTTGGCATAGCCTTGGTCTGAGCGAAGTACTTCTTCCCGAACGCACGCGTCTCGTCGTTATAGTCCCAATAGAATGCGGTCGTGAATTGCAGGCCTTGCGCAACCTTGAGACCCATGCCCCTCAAATCATTGTCGAAGATCAGCAGCGGGGCGACGATTTGCTTGCTGCCTCCCATGCCGAACTCGGCGGCTTGGCGGACCGCATTTTGTGTATCACGTCCTGCATTGGCGAGGGCTACAACCTGCGCCTTTGAGGCCTGTGCCTGCAGCAGGAACGAAGCGAAGTCAGGCGCTGAAAGCGGATGTCGGATCTTACCAAGGACCCTGCCGCCGCCTTGCTCGATGACGTTCGTGGCATTGGCCTCCAGGGAGTGACCGAACGCGTAGTCGGCCGTCACAAAAAACCAGTCCTTCTTGCCTTCTTCCAGGATTGCTCGCGCCGTTCCATTCGCTAGAGCGTAGGTGTTGTACACGTAGTGAACACCATACGGAGAGCATTGCTTGCCGGTCAGTTCGGTCGTAGCCGAGCCTGCGAATATCGTGATCTTCTTCTTGCTCGCGCCGAGCTTCTGCAAAGCCAAGGCAGAGGCCGAGTCAGTAGACTCGATAATCATCTCAACGTTATTGCGGTCGTACCATTCGCGGGCTCGAGTCGCGGAGACGTCCACCTTGTTCTGGTAGTCGGCGGAGACAACCTCGATTGGGCGCCCCAAAACTTTTCCACCGAAGTCTTGAACGGCCATCTTCACTGCGGCAATTCCGCCTGGCCCGCCGATTCCGGAGTAGACACCGGTCATGTCGACGAGCGCTCCGATTCGGAATGGATCGTCAGCCGCGCCTACTGGAGCGGCAGCCAGCGCAAGAAGCGCTATTCCACAGGACGGCAGTACTTTCATCATGATCGGTTGTCTCCAATTTTTGTGTATGTATTCGTCTCTCGTTCGTGCCCGGCGATTGCCGCTACGCACGCGACTGACACTATGTAATCGCAAATTCGATGCCAGCGGGAGGAGCTCGGAAAATCAAGGGATCTGCGGCATTGACTGTCCTCGACGCTGCCCGCGAGGACAGTTCAACTGCTGTGACATGTCTTTGAAAACTACACTTCCGAATACACTTGATGCGTTGTCAGATGCAGGTTTTCCCGACGCCGCGGCGGACGAATCACAGCGGCGGGCCGGTGGCACCTCACCGCACGGGGAGCGAGCAGCTTATGTCGTCGTAAGCACCAGCTTCCCGGAGACATTCCCAGCACGTAACGAGGCCAACGCTTCCCCTGCTTGGGAGAGAGGAAGCACGCCGGCAATCTGCGGCCTGATAGCGCCGGCCGCGTAGAGCTGGAACAGCGTCTCCTGTACCGCCTTGACCTTATCCGGTTGTCGACTACGGTAGTCGCTCCATTGCAATCCGCTGACACTGAGGTTCTTCACGAGCAGATAGTTGGCTTTGATCTCAGGAATTCTCCCCGCGGCAAAGCCAATGACTACGGCGCGGCCGCACCAGGCGAGCGCTCGCATAGACGCATCGAATACGTCACCACCCAACGTATCCAGAAGAACATCGGCGCCGATGCCGGCAGTCGCAGCACGAACCTGCCCGCGGACGGTCTCGCGAAGATCGGGACCCAACAAATCGATTACGGCGTAGGCTCCCTGTTCGAGAGCTAACCGTGCCTGTGCATCGCTGCGAACGCCCGCGAGTGCCTTTCCCCCCAGTCCCTTGACAATCTGGATCGCCGCCGATCCGACTCCACCAGTAGCACCGGTCACAAGGACAGTCTCACCGGCCTGGAAACTGCCGCGTTCCACCAAGGCGAAATAGGCGGTTTGATACACGAGCCCCATTGCTGCGGCATCCTTGAAGCACATGACGTCCGGAATTCGGAAGCAACTCGCCTCATTGACGCTTACGAAGTGGGCGTAGGCACCATATTCGAGATGTGCCATGACTCGGTCACCGGGCGCTAACTGACATACGTTCTTGCCGACGGCGACGACGATCCCTGCGGCGTCCTTCCCCGGAGCGAAAGGCCTTGCAGGAAGAACCTGATAATGTCCGCGCACGACCAGCAAGTCGGGGTAGTTGACTGCTGCGGCCTTTACCTCGATCAGAACATCGTGGGCTCCGACTTCTGGGTCCGGCAACGTGCCAAGCGTAAGGGCCTCCGGCTCTCCAAACTCTTGAACAATGACGGCCTTCATCGCACCCCTTCCTTGGTTGACACTGCTTCGTTGTCGCCGCCTAGTCTTGGCGCGTTGCGTATGAGATCGGGGCCGCGAAATGCTCCGACGATCGGGACCGGCAGCGCGGGAATCTCCTGGCCACCGCTGCTTAGAACGCGCCGGTCGAAAAGCCCTCTCGATTTGAAGTGAGGATCCTGGCTCGCTTCTTCCAGGCTTACCACTCTGGCGGTGCATACGTCATGGCCAGCGAACTTTGTCGTCCAGAACTCCGCTGTATTCGTTGCGATGACCTCTGCCACCAACCGACTGACGCTGCCCGAATCCTGCTTCTCCAGATCTTTTTCGGTCAGGCCGATAAGCGCGACGAAGTTGCTCCAGAACTTTGCCTCGATCGGCGCGGCGGCAAGGTATTGGTCGTCGGAGGTTCGATATATCCGGTATCGCGGTGAGCCGCCCGTCACGAGATCCGAGGCCGCCGATGGCCATTTCCCAAGCCATCCGCCACCCAGTCCCCAGTACTGAAATGTGAACAGGTTGTCGGCCATCGAGATGTCAAGATGGACGCCGGTGCCTGTCTGATCACGTTGACGCAGAGCCAACAGGATGTTGATCATGGCGGGGTATGCACCCCCAGCTATGTCCGCGATGAGTGCCGGCGGCAGACCCGGCGCGCCGTCGTTGCCGGCCGTCAGCGACAGCATGCCGGTCGTCGCTGCATAGTTCAGGTCGTGCGCCGCTTCGTTGGCCCGCGGCCCGTCCTGACCGTACCCGGTGATCGAGCAATAGACGAGGCGTGGGTTGATTTTCGCGACGGCCTCGTAACCTAACCCTAGTCTCTCCATCACACCTGGACGAAACTGCTCGACGAGGACGTCGGCTTCACGGATGAGAGGCTCCAGCGCCGCTAGCGCCGATGCCGACTTGAGGTCGATCGCAACCGACTGCTTACCCCGGTTCAGCAAGACGAAGTTTGCACTGTCCGATCCGATCTTCGGTTCATACGACCGCATTTCGTCACCATGCTGCGGTCGCTCGAACTTGATGACCTCCGCGCCTGCCTCTGCAAGCAGCAATGTACAAAGCGGACCCGGCAGAAGCGTACTGAAGTCGAGTACCTTCACACCGACGAGCGGCTGGGTCATGACGCCTTCCTGGATGTCGCGCCTGCGCGCTCCGCAGCAACACGGGCGCGCCGTGCCGGGGCGTATGGTTCTTGTCCTAGCGCCTCGTGCAGTGCTGCGGTCACTTGAAAATGATGTACCAGCCCGGTGCGTTCCAGCAGCGCGATGGGGCCTTCCGGATAGCCGAGTCCGAGACACAGAGTCTTGTCGAGATCGTCCGCGCTCGCCAGCTTTTCATCGAGACGCCGCAGTGCCGCGTTGAAGTAGGGGCGAATCAAGCGATCGACGATGCGTCCCGGAAAGTCGTTGCAGATAGCGACGACGAGTCCCGCAGCTTCGAAGGCCGCCTTGGCAGCGGTCACCGCGGAAGGCAGCGTGTTGGGCTGCTTGACCAGTTCTACGAGCGGACTTGGGTCGGCATCGCCCAGCCGAAAGCGGGCGAAGCCGACGACGTTCGAACCTTCCTGAGCGCGACTCTCCCCGGTATGGGTGCCGAGGCATTCGGTGCCCAGTTCAATGGCGACGAAGGTACGCTGTGCCTGATCTTCTGCCGCGGCGTAAGAACTCCCGGCGTCAGACCCGAGGTAGACGATGCCTTCGGCGTCCGACGATGCCTGCTCGAGAAAAGGGTGCGGTGCGGGGAATGAGCGGCTCTCGCCCGCCTTCACGATTTCATAGTGCATGTCAGGCTCCGAACATCTTTGTGTTGCCGTAGGTGTGGAAACCTCGGCCGGTCTTCTTGCCCAGGTGATTGGCAGCAATCATGCGGCGGACAAGCGGCGGGCAAGCAGCGCGAGGTTCATGAGTGAGACCATGCATCGCCTCGCAAAGCAGCTTCTGGGTATCCATGCCGACCAGGTCGAGCAACTCCAGGGGGCCCATCGGATAGCCAAGCGCAGTCTTGATCGCCAAGTCAATGTCGGCGGGGTCTGCCACGCCTTGCTCGACCAGCCGGATCGCATCGTTGTTGAACGGAATCAGGAAGTAGTTGAGGATGAACCCTGGTGTGTCCTGGGTGGTAACCGGTTTTTGCCCCAGGGCTACAGCACAAGCCCAGGCTTTCTGAAACGTTTCTTCCGACGTGCCGAGGCCGGGCGACATTTCGATCAACTTCATGAGTTGGGCGGGCAGGCAGAAGTGCATGCCTACGAAGCGGTCCGGACGTCCCGAGCCGCCGGCGATCTCGGTAATCGAGATGGTCGAAGTGTTCGAGGCGAAGATGGTGCTCTCGGGACAGACTTCATGGAGTTGGCTGAACAACAGGTGCTTGACACCCAGATCCTCAAAGATCGCTTCGATGATGAGGTCGCAGCAAGCGAGTTCGGACAGTTGAGTTGTGCCTTCCCAGCGTTCCAACGCTTCGGCGGCCGCGCCGGGCGGTAGCTTGCCCCGTTCCTCGGATTTCTTGAGAAAGGCCTCGGTCTGGCCGCGAGCGCGGTCCAGCGCATCCTGCCGGGTATCGAAAACGATCGTGCGAAAGCCTGCCCGGGCGGCAACGATCGCGATGCCGGCACCCATGGTGCCAGCGCCGGCGATGCCGATAGTTTGGATGGTGGTCACGGTTTGTCTCCTACTTTTTCAGAAAGCTGCGGCCGATCAATTGGCGATGGATCTGGTTGGTGCCTTCCCAAATCTGGGTGATCTTGGCATCGCGCATCAGTCGTTCGACGCGGTAATCGTTGCAGTAGCCATAGCCACCGAGCAGTTGGACGGCGTCAGTAGTGATGCGCATTGCAGCGTCGGTAGCGCGCTGCTTGAGCATCGAGGCTTCGATGCCAAAGTCCGGATCCCCGGCATCAACCATCTCGCCTACACGCCATAGCCATGACTCGCAAAGCGCCAGCTCCGTCGCAAGGTCGGCGAGCATGAACTGAATTCCCTGGAATTCCAGGATGCGTTTTCCCGATTGACGACGTTCGTTGATGTAGTCGACCGCGTCTTCAAACGCTGCGCGCGCAATACCCAGCGCATGTGCCGCCACGCTGGGCCGCGAGCGGTTCAGCGAGCCAAACAGGATCTGAAGACCGTCGCCGGGATTGCCGATGAGATTGGCACGCGGCACGCGGCAGCCGTCGAAAGCGAGGCTTGCGGTACTCGATGCGCGCGTTCCCATCTTGTGCTCGGTGCCCATTACACGAAGGCCGTCCGTTCCTTTCTCCAGAATCAGGACGGAGATGGCGCCTTTGGGGTCCGGAATGTCCGACCATTTGCCGAACACCAGGTAAAGGTCCGCTACATCGCCATTGGTGATGAAAGTCTTGCCGCCCTGAATGACGATGTCATCGCCGTCGGGGGTAAAGCTGGTGCGCATGCCTGTTGCGTCGGACCCGGCCGAGGGCTCGGTGATGGCGAGCGAAGCCAGGCCACCTTCAGCAATGCGAGGGAGCAGGCGGCTCTTCTGTTCCTCGTTGCCGAATTCGATCAGCGGCTTGATCGCGTGGTAGTTCGTCGCCCAGACAATGCCGGTGGAGGCGCAGGCCTTCGAGATCTCGCGTACACAAGTGAGATAGCTCAGAAAGGACAGTTGGGCACCGCCATACTCGTCTGGCACGAACATGGCGTTCAGCCCGAGTTCATTGATGGCACGTACGTTCTCCCACGGAAACGCTCCGCTACGGTCGTAGTCTGCTGCCCGTGGCGCGATTTGCGTATTGCAGACATCCTTGACGCTGTCGAGCAACATTCGCTCTTCGGACGACAGGGGCAGCCTCGCGTCCATTCGATCCAACATGTTCATGTCTTCCTCCGTATGTGGGGGCGTCAGAGCGCCATACCCTGCGCGCCGTCGACATAGATCGTTTCGCCGGTCAGGAAACGGCCGGGGAGCTGGAACAGCATGGCGACCAGGCGACCGATATCCCCGGTCTGTCCCGGGCCTCCCACAGGAATGCGCTTCTTGAGAAATGCCTGCAATGCGCTTTCGTTCAGTTCGTCCCGGTTCAGATCGGTCTCGATATAACCCGGTGCGACATTGACGACCTGGATGCCGTCGCGCGCCCACTCGACCGCAAGGCAGCGCGTGATTGCGCCTACAGCCGCCTTGGACGCGCAGTAGGCTGTGTTGCCCCGCACTCCGAGCTTGTCGTAAAACGATCCGATGTTGACGATGAGCGGTGAGCCGGCTTCCCGTAGATAGGGATAGGCGACCTGGCTCGCCAGCAGTACCGACGAGACATTGGCTTGCATCAACCGCTCAAAGTCAGAGATTGGAAACGTGGAAGACGGTCCTTGCAGGTGAATGCCGGCGTTGTTCACCAGGCCGATGACGGGCTCTCCGAACAATCGTGGGACTTCCCCGAAAGCGGCGATGACGGACGCGGAATCGGTAACGTCGCAACGTAGTGCGGCAAGACGACTGCGCTCTACGTCGTCGAGAGCGTCGGCATCGGGCAACTCGCCAGAGCGCGATAGACATGCCACACTCAGCCCAGCTCTAGCGAGTTCACGGGAAATCGAGGCGCCGATGCCTCGGCTGGCACCGGTGACTATCACCGTGCCCACATTACGATCAGGCATCTTTGAACTCCGGTGTACGTTTATCGAGGAAGGCGCGCATCCCTTCGGCGGCGTCTGCCGTCTGGTATGCGAGCGTGGACAGGTCGGCTTCGATTTCCAGGCCGGCATCGAGGGTGGTCTCCATCCCGCGCACGACCGCGTTGCGTGCAAACTGCGAAGCGCAGCGGCTGTAGCCAATGAATTCGGAGAGGAAGGTCTTGCCGAGTTCGACCGGGTCGCCATCAGCAACGACGCGGTTGACGAGTCCCCATCGCTCAGCTTCGATGGCTTCGACGGTGCGTCCGGACATCACCATCTCCAGTGCGCGCGCCTCACCGATCAGTCGCGGCAGGCGCTGGGTGCCGCCGTAGCCCGGTATCAACCCAAGCTTGATTTCAGGCAGGCCCATGCGGCAATGCACGGTGGCAATGCGGAAAGTGCAGGCCATCGCGAGTTCAAGTCCTCCACCGAAGGCGTAGCCGTGAATCACAGCTACGGAGGGGATTGGCAGCTTGGCCAGCTTGTCGAACGTGCGTTGGCCCAATTGAGCGCCCTGGCGTTGCGCCATCAGGCTGCGATCCATCAGTTCGGTAATGTCCGCCCCGGCGCAGAAGGATTTGGGACCGGCCCCGGTCACGATCAGTGCGCGCGCCCCGGATCTGGCCACTTGATCGAGCGTGTAGGACATGGCCTCGATCATCGCGAACTGCAACGCATTGCGGGCTTCTGGCCGATTCAGAGTCAGAATGGCATAGGGGCCGTCGAACTTGATATCGATTGACATGGTCAGGCCCCCACCGTGACGCGGGACTTGTAGCGGATCCCCGTCGGCTTCAGTTCGCCGCGCATGGTCATTTCGACGAGGTCGCGTTTCAGGATCTTGCCGCTGGCCGTCAATGGGAAACGGTCGAGGCTGATGTAGAACTCAGGCATGTCATATTTCGACAGCCCGCAACTGGCAAGGTGCGCCAGCATGTCGTCGGGTGCGAGCGACGTGTCCGCGCGGATAACCACGGCCAGACAGACTTTCTCGCCGAGCCGTTCGTCCTGCACGGGATAGGCCGCGGCTCGCTCCACGAGTGGGTGGCGCAGTGCGAGTTCCTCGATGTGCGCTGGGTGGATGTTGTGCCCACCACGAATGATGAGGTCCTTCTTGCGACCGACGATCACGATGCAGCCGTTCTCGTCAACGATGCCCAGATCGCCGCTCATGAACCACCCGTGAATATTGAACGAGGTTTCCGTGGCGACCTGATTGCTGAAGTAGCCCAGCATGAGCAGCCCGCCGCGTCCGCCAATTTCGCCGATCTCGCCGACTTCGGCCTCCACGTCCCAGTTGTCCTGCTTCCACAGCCGCACCTCGTAGCCGCGGCAGGCTCGTCCGCACGTGGAGACAATGGTGTCCGCCGTGTCGGTCGGAATGGTGTAGTTGTGAGACCCGTTCTCCGTCATCCCATAGACGTTTTGCGGCGTGATGCCAAGGGTCACAAACCTTTGGGCTACCTCCCGCGGAATGGCGGAGCCCGCCATGTAGAACGTGCGCACCTCGCCCAGTGCATTCAGTTTGCGGTCCCGCACCGCTTGCAGGATGTCCATGGCATGGGTAGGTACGCCCATGACATATGTGGCGCCCGTCTCCAGAATCCAATCGATCGCTTGCTTTCCTGCGCTGAGGTTGGTCATGACTAGCTCGGCACCCGCCACGAGTACCTGCTCGAGCGCGACGGTCGCGATGTGATGGCTCATCGGACTCAGCGTCAGCAAAACGGTGTCGGCCCCGTGGCCCCAATCCTCGACCAGTGCGCGTCCGTTGGCCAGCAACGTGTTGTCGCTATGCATGACGCCCTTCGGCAAGCCCGTGGTGCCGGACGTGAACGCCAGGTAGACGATCTTGTCAGGGTTCAGATCGGGAGTGGATAGCGCAGATGGCGGCTGCCGGTCGGGGAACGGTTGCGCATCGGCGGGAAGGTTCGCTCCGATAGTCCCATTGCCCGGCATCGCATACATGGCGGAAATCGTTGGAATGTCGGTAGCGCGGGTGAAGATCGAGTTGCGGTCCGCATCGGCGCCGTATCCGGGCATCGCGAACAGCGCCCGGCACTGGATGCGATTGAGTAGCGTGCAGATCTCGTCGACCGTGTAGTTCTGGTGCAGAGAGGGGCAGCACACGTAGCCATTGCGCGAGCAGGCGAGAAAGACGATGGTGGCCTGTACGACGTTCGGAAGCCAAATGCCAACACGGTCGCCAGGTTTCAGCCCCTGCCGGTGAAGCGTTTCGGCTACGCTGTCCACCCAGTCGACAACCTCGCGCCATGTCAGGCGCAAGTCAGCGTCGCGCAGCGCGCACGATGTCGGTCGTTCGCGTGAATGGCGTCTCGCCAGTGTGTACAGGGTCTCCTGTTGCCAAATGCCAGAAAGATAGTAGTCCCGCGCATTCTGCGGATTGTGCAACGTGAGGATGTTTTGCATGATCTTCTTCCGGACATCAACGGCCGAACCTGGCCGAATCCGGCTTGCGGCGTTCGGCAAAGGCAGTGGCCAGTTCCTCGTGCTCTTCGGTCTCCAGATAGCCGCGCAACAAAAGGTCGTGGGCCATGCGAGAGAGGCCGCTGACACCGCCATGACGCGCATTGAATGCACTCTTGAGCGACGCAAGTGCGAAGGCACCGCGCTCGGCAACTTCCAGCGCGTACTCGCGCGTTGCCACTGCGAGTTGGTCATCGGGCACGACCTTGTTGATGAGCCCCATCTCTACCGCTTCGCGTGCGGTGATTTTCGGATTGCGATACCAGATGTCTTTGGCTCGCTTCTTTCCGACCAGATCCTCGAGGTACCAGGTGCCGTAGCCCGCATCGAAGCTGCCGACCATGGGGCCGACCTGACGGAAGACCGCCGACTCCTTGGCGATCGTCAGGTCGCATACCACTTGCAGCACATTGCCGCCGCCCACGGCAAAGCCATTGACCGAGGCGATGACCGGCTTTTGCAAGCGGTCGATGCTCTCGTACATCTCCAGCGTCGGCAGTACGCCTGCGTACAGGGTGGTGTCCTGCATGCCATCCTTGCGGCCGCCGGTGCAGAAAAACTTGTCGCCCGCACCGGTGATGACAATGACGCGCGTGCGTGTCTCGCGACGAATTTCGTTGATGCAGTCGCGGATCTCGTGGCACATGGTCTCGGTGAACATGTTGCCGTCGTGCGGCCGATTCAGCGTGATCGTGCCGATGGGGCCATCTTCCTTGTACAGAATCTCCGTGTATTGGGTCATGTTGTCTCCTTGTTAGACGATTTCTGAATCGATGAGGCCCGCGATGCAGGTTGCGGACATGGAAAGCTCTTCTTTGAGAACGCATTCGGTATCCTGGCCGAGTGCGGGGGGCGGACTGCGAAACACATCGCTGCTACCGTCAAAGCGGATGCCCAATCCAACCTGTGGAACCCGCCCCGCGACGCCTTGGGCCGTGAAGAGAAAGCCGCTTTCGCGCAGCGGCACGTCTTGTGCCAATTCGTCGATGCCATTGATCGGCCCCGAGGGAATACGATGCTGCGCAAACAGGGAGAGCCAGTGCTGCCGCGGCTGAGTTGCGAGAAGGTTGGCGATGGCCTGCACGATGGACGCACGGGAAGCTCGGCGGCTCGCATTTGTTTCGAACCCGGGCTGATGACCGAATTCGGGCTGTCCCACCGCTTGCCAGAAGCGATGCCAGATGGCGTCGTTTCCCAGACCGAGCGTAATGGGAGCATCGGCGGTGTCGAAAACCTGGTAGATCGCAATCACGGAGTCCGTACCACCGGAGCGGTTCGGTGCTTCGCCCGAACCCAGATACGGGACGATACGTGGCGACATGAACCGAGCCATCGTTGCGACCATGGAAACGTCGATACGCTTCCCGGCCCCGGTGTGCGTACGCTCGAATAGCGCAGCCAGTGTTGCCATAGCGACGTCCTGGCCAGACAGCAGGTCAGCGGCTGGTGTGCCAACTTTCTGCGGCGCACCATCGGCCTCGCCAGTCAGATGCATGACGCCGGAGTAGCCTTCCGCGATCAGGTCGTAGCACGGCAGGTCAGCACGCTCGCCATCAAGGCCAAAGCCAGTGACAGTGACATGGATTAGGCGAGGTTGAAGGGACTTGAGCGTCTCGTAATCCAACCCCAGTTTTTGCTGTACCCGCAGACCTGTGTTCAGCACGACGACATCGGCCTTCCGAACCAGCTCGTGCGCGACCCGCTGTCCTTCCGGACGGGTGAGATCGATTGTCACGCTGCGCTTGTTGCGGTTCATGCTGAGAAACCACAATGATTCGCCGTCCAGGAATGGAGGCCCCCAACTGCGCGTGTCATCCCCCCCGTTGCGCTTCTCCACCTTGATGACTTCTGCGCCCAGGTCTGCCAGCAACAGGGTGCCGTAGGGTCCTGCGACGGACGTTGTGAAGTCGAGTACGCGGACGCCTTTCAGGCAGGCCAGGCCGGGACCGGCCGGTTGAAGAGGGAGTGTATTCAGAGTATCCATGGCAGTCGAAGGAACGAAGCTTCCGGATATACTGCAAAGCGCGTGCCACAAATTTGGCATGAGAATTGCAGAGGCATTGCGCCAGCATGCGAAAGGTTGAGGTGGCGCGGGTTGGCGGGCTGATGCAGGCTGAGAAATCCGTCGGCACAGCGGGAAGCTGCATAGAATGGGAACTGTCTTCCTTGTGTCGTCACTGCGTCACGGAAAGGCAATTGTGTAGTCGCCGAATACACTGACACCCAAAAGAACAGACGGAGACTGTGGAGACATGAAGCGTGAATCTGAAGGCATCCTCGTGCTGGATGTCGATGGAAATACGACCTTTTCCAGCGGGCTTGGGACGGATTCGATGGTTGCGAAGTCCTTGGGGCTCCTGTGGCAAAACAGAAACCGCGTCCCACTCAAGCGCATGTCCTACATGGCTGAATTGGAACGGCCGCTGACTGTCGCTGCCATCCCCACACGCGACGCAGTTTGCTTCTTGATTTTTGTCTTGCAGGAGGGGGACGAGCTCAGTGAGTTCGTGGCAAGTGTCGAGGCGGCCCCGGATATCCTCAGGCATTTCATAACGGACCCGTTCAAGGCGATGGTGGTCGTGGATACTTCTGCGCGCATCACATACATGAGCCCTGTACATGAGCGATTCTTCGGTCTCAAGCACGGAGAGGCCATCGGCAGGGATGTCGCATCAGTCATTGAGAATACGAAGCTGCAAGAGGTGGTAGCCACAGGCAAGGGACAGGTGGCGCAGTTGCAGGAAATGAACGGTGTGACACGTGTGGTGTCTCGTCTGCCCATCTTCGATCGCAACAAGCGGGTGGTGGCAGCAATAGGGCAAGTCATGTTCAAGGGACCGGAAGCTATTCGCGAACTGACTGTCGAACTCGCCCAGGTAAAACAGGAACTGGATTTTTATCGGCGCGAACTTTCCGGCATTCGCAACCGCAGCTACGGTCTCGATCAAATCGTAGGAAGCAGCGATGCGGTGCGTCGCCTGAAGGAAGATATCCTTCGCGTGGCTCCCCTCGACGTGCCGGTTCTGCTGGCGGGTGAAAGCGGAACCGGAAAGGAAATGGTCGCGCACGCAATCCATATGCTCAGCCCGCGCAGCGACAAGCCCCTGATCCTGGTCAATTCGGCTGCCATGCCAGCGAATCTCGTGGAGAGCGAACTATTCGGCTACGAGCCGGGTGCGTTTACTGGTGCCGATCGCAAGGGCCGCAAGGGCAAGTTCGAAGCGGCTGATACTGGCACTCTATTCCTGGACGAAATTGGCGACATGCCGATTGATATGCAGGTAAAGCTTCTTCGCGTGTTGCAGGATGGCAAGTTTGAGCGCGTTGGCGGAGATCACGCCAGGCATTCCGACTTCCGGCTGATCTCCGCCAGCAATCGCGACTTCAAGGCGATGATCGGTGCTTCGACATTCCGGCTCGATCTCTTCTATCGCATTAGCGCGGTGACTCTGCGATTGCCGGCGCTGCGAGATCGGCTGGAGGATATCCCCCAACTGGCAGACACGTTTCTGGAAGCATTTGCCATGCGACATGGTGCGGCGAAGAAATCAGTTGCGCCTTCTGCCGTCCACTTTTTGCAGTCAAGATCCTGGCCCGGAAACATCCGGCAACTGCAGCACGCACTGGAACGTGCCGCAATTTTCTGCGATGGTCCGATCCTGTCAATTCACGACTTCGGCACACTGGAAGGTGCCGAACAACCCGCGCGGCGAGACAACAGCGCGGAAGCCGATGCGTTGGCTGCGCGCAAGCATCCGGACCTTCGTGAAGTGAACAAGCGCCTCGAATCGGATCTCATCGTCGAGGCCATGCGACGTACGGGCGGCAACAAAAAGCGGGTTGCTGAAGAGCTCGGGATATCGCGCTCGTATCTTTACAAGCGGTTGAGCATGATCGAAGAAGAAGGGCACCCGGAAATCAGTTGGCGTTGACGTGGCGTGTCGCGTGGAAATACGGAGCTCCGGGACTTCAGCCTCAAGAGCCGAACATTCGAGGTGCAGACCGTTGTCGCATTACTGGCCAACTTCGGTCATTCCCTGAGTTAAATGCGAACGACTGCTTCTGTTAAGGATTGTTTGATGCCTGCCCTCGACTGCAAGACAGTGAGCGGCGGTGGCGCCTGTGGGCAGGCGTCGAACAATCCTCGGGGGAGGAAACCGCGGGATGCAGCGAT
>NZ_CAJPVI010000088.1 GCF_905397435.1 Cupriavidus numazuensis | reverse complement strand
CACCCTCGAAGAGCTCGACGCGGCGGGGTGCTTCGCACCGCCGCCCCCACCACCCCCGCCACCGGCCGCACCGCCGCCGCCGGTGGTCTGCTACCGCAACGCGGAAGGGCTCACCTGGGACGGGCAGGGCGAGATGCCCTCGTGGCTCAAGCGCGCGGTCAATGCGGGGCAGAGCGTCGAGTTTTTCCGGGTGGGATAGGCTTGCCGATGCATTTGGCCCGCAGACCAAGAGCGATCTGACGCGGGCTCACCGACACAACCCACGACGACCCATTTATGAAAGTACACGTTTCCACCCTGTTGTGGCTCGCCGCCATGGCGAGCGGCGGTATGCTGCCACCCACACCGGCACATGCCGGGGTGTTCGACGATGAGCAGGCGCGCAAAACGGTCCTCAACCTGCGTGACCAGTTCAACAGCTTCCAGGCGACGGCGACCCAGCGCATTGAGCAGAACAGCCGCACCACGCTCGATCTGCAGAACCAGCTCGAAGGCTTACGACAGGAGGTGGCGCGGCTACGCGGCCAGAACGAAGTGCTGCAGAACACGGTGGCGACGCTGCAGAAGCAGCAGAAGGACTACTACGTCGACCTGGATGCGCGCCTGAAGAAGTTCGAGCCGCAGCACGCGTCTGTCGAAGACCGCCCAGGCACGTCGCAGCCGAGCGAGAAGCCCGAATACGACGCCGCGCTCAAGCATTTCCAGGCGGGCGACTTCAAGAGCGCCGGGAATGCGTTCTCGTCGTTTATCAAGAAGTATCCGCAGAGCCCGTACCTGCCGCTGGCGCAGTACTGGCTCGGCAACTCGCTCTACGCGCAGCGCGACTATAAGGGGTCCACCTGGGTGCTGCACAAAATGATCGATGCCAATCCGACGCATCCCAAGGTGCCGGACGCCATGATCGCGGTGGCCAATAATCAGCTCGAGTCCGGCCAGAAGGCGGCCGCGCGCAAGACGCTGGAACAGGTGGTGGCCAAGTATCCCGGTACCGAAGGCGCGCGTGCGGCGAACAACCGGTTGAAGACGCTGCAGTAAGTGCGGCGGCTTCCAGCCGGCCGCACCACGCGCCGAAGGCCTGCTTTTAGGTGCTTTTAGGTGGGTCTTCAGATTCTGACGAACCCTACATTTTCCGGAGTGTGGGGTCAACGACGATCTCGACATGGGACGGGCAGGGCGAGGTTTGCTCTTCAGCTGAAAAGGCGGAGAGCGACGCCAGCATCAGCAGTGCACTGCGCACCGCATCTTTGGCGATAAGCAAGCCCGCAACGGGCTTATCATCAAGGTCGCCATTCCGTTCTGAGCCGTCGGAGTCTTCCCATGAAATGGACCCCAGTTGCTGCAATACCGTTCGCCATGCTGGTTGCGCCGGCGTACGCCAGCGATTATCTGACCGTCGAGCAAGCGCAAGCGGAGATGTTCCAAGGTGCTACCTTCCAGCCAGTTCTGTTGAAATTGAGCAAAAGCGTACGTGATGCCATGTACGACCGCTCCGGTGTCCATGAGCCCTTCGACGAAAAGGGCGTCTGGAAGGCGTCCACTGGCGGCTGGTTCATCGTCGACCACGTTACCAGCAAGCACGGGAAAATTGGCTATGCCGTGGGATTGGATTCGAATGGT
The DNA here is from genome assembly GCF_905397435.1 of Cupriavidus numazuensis. Taxonomy (GTDB): domain Bacteria; phylum Pseudomonadota; class Gammaproteobacteria; order Burkholderiales; family Burkholderiaceae; genus Cupriavidus; species Cupriavidus numazuensis. Next base: position 22,084 of record NZ_CAJPVI010000088.1, on the reverse strand, counting down.
GCTGTCCGTGCTATTGAAATCCTGTCCTATCAGGAGAGCTACGGTCGTGAAGTCGGCAATGCCGAGTGGCGGGCTCAATTCGAAGGGAAAACATCTCGCGATGCACTCCGGCTCGGCAAGGACATCCGCAATATCAGTGGCGCAACTCTGTCGTGCAAGAATGTTACACAGGGCGTCAAACGCGTACTGGCACTGTACGAACTCGTGCTTGCGAAGGGGTGAGATGCTAAAGCGGGCGCGGCCACTGCTTGGCACTATCGTTGAAATACGTGTCGACGGCGCTCCGGAGGGGCCAGTACCGGCGCGACTCGCCGAGCCAGCAGTAGCGTCTGCATTCGAGTCCATTGCGTACGTCGATAAGCTGATGAGCTTTCATCGCCACGACAGCGACCTTGCCCGCCTGCACGCCGCAGAGCCTGGCCAGCGAGTTAGCGTACATCCATGGACGATGCATGTTCTCCGTCAAGCGTTCCGAATGTTTGAGCTAACTTCTGGCACATTCGACTCGTCGGTTGCAGCAGCATTGGTTGCGGACGGCTTGCTGCCTGCCCCAGCTGGACCGAGACCAGCCATTAGCACAACTTTCGACAGCATAGTTCTTCATTCGGATTGCACCGTCGTTCGCAAAGAGGCTGTCTGGCTAGACCTTGGAGGTATCGCAAAGGGATTTGCAGTTGACGTAGCCGTCGGTGCCTTGCGAGATGCGGGGGGTCGCGCGGGTGCGGTTTCTGCCGGCGGCGACCTTAGAGTGTTTGGCGATACCGACCAGCCGATTTTTGTTCGGTCACCCCAGCGTCCAGCAGAAACGCATTTACTCGGCGCATTGAATCGGGGCGCGGTTGCCACAAGCGGCGCCTACTTTCTGGACAGCTTTGGCCACAGTGCCGGTAAGTATGCGATTGTCGGCGGCGCTCGCTTGCGCGGTCAAGTTCCGAAAACGCCGCGATACCCCAGCGTCTCCGTTATCGCTCCACGCTGCATCTGGGCCGACGCCCTGACAAAAGTCGTGACCCTGGCCGGCATTGAGTCCCCAATCACCATCAAAGCCTTGTCGCTCTATCACGCGCAGGCAGTAGTTTCATGACCCAATCTCTTCGTCGTCACCCCTGAGAAGCACCGGAATTCGCCTGGTCCTACCGCTGGCTATACGGGCACAGATACCGTTGCAGGTGCAATGGCAGTCATCCCGCGAGCGGACCTGGTCCACTTCTTGTCGAGCACGGCGACGACCATCAGCCCAAGCGACGGGCTCAGGATCAACGAGAAGATGATCCATGTGGCGCCGGAGCGTCCCAGTGCGTTAGCAAAAAGGCCAACCGCGAAGGAACAGGTGATCCAGGCAGCAAGTGCAAACATGGCGGCAGATTCCATGAGTCAAAGTGATCGCCACGCGAAACGGCGAGCCACCAGTATGGGCACAACTGCAATCAGTAGCACCTGGGGAAAGGCATTAAGGGAAAGCGCTAAATGAAGACCGCGCCAAAGCGGGTGCAGACGACCGGACCGCTGCGGAGAGGCTAATGAGGCACCTACAGTGCGCCCATCTGCCGATCCTGGGCCGGCGATCTCCGTCCTTCAATGGCGCTCGGCGTGCGCTCGCGACACACATAACACGTGGTGAGCCACTGTGCTCGACGTGGTGAACGATGACTGCGTGACAGCACGCATCGCGCCGGCGCTACGCAAGGAGATCATGGGCGCCGAATTGGAACCACTCATGTTCTGCTGCCCATCGGAAAGCGGTCGAGTTCACGCCCTTGGGAGAACCGTAACCACATTGCGCCCTGATGGAAGTGCTCGTCATCAGACTCTTTTCGGGCACAGTCAAAAAGACGACAGGCATCTCCATACGGATGTCAATGAAGGGCCATGGCGCATATAGGGGGGCCGATGGAACCGCCCGTTGCTGCTGAAGCCGGCCGCTTAGAGTCGGACGGATCCGCTCTGCAATCGGTCAGACGACCACAAGGCGGAAGTCCGCGCGCGCTCGGAACCCCCGGTCAACTTATGAATCTACACTGACGTCTAGGCTATGCGAGATTGCGTCGCCACAAGCGACCGGTGCAAATGAAATTTGCACCGCACCTTGCTAAGCGTCGCACGGCCGAGCCATTTTGATTAACGCCATGCTGCACCGACTCAGCCAGTTGTCCGTTTTGTGCGTGATTATCGCCGTCTTGTCGGCATGCAGTTTGAGTTCGGCGCCGGCGCCGGCAGCGACGCCGCTCTATCAGCAGGAGCAGTTTGACGCGGCGACGAGCCCATACGCACGCACGTTCCAGGCGAATTCCGACGCGACTTGTGAAGCCGCGCGCCGGGCGCTGCTGAGCCAAGGTTATGTGTCGAGTTCGGCCCATCCCGATACGATCGATGGCAGCAAGAATTTCCAGCCGACCGACGACACGCATGTCGTGATCGCCTTTCACATCGTCTGCGCGGACGCGAACGCGGACGGTACATCGAGCACCGCCTATGTGAACGCGGTACAGGACCGCTACGCACTAAAGAAAACCAGCACCTCGGCCAGCGTCGGTCTGAGCGTGCTCGGCTCGCTGTCGTTGCCGATCGGCTCGGGCAGCGACGCGATGGTCAAGATCGCGAGCGAGACGATTCCCGCCGGCGTGTTCTACGAGCGCTTCTTCAATCTGGTTGCCCATTTTCTGAAGGTCGATCCGGTGGGGCGTGACCGCGCGACAGTGACGGGCGCGATGAAGGAGCACGTTGCGCCGCTGCCCGAGCCCGCGCCGACACATCCGGGCGAGCCGATGAAGATGACGACGCCCGCTGTGCCGACGCCGCTCGTCCCGTCCGTTCCTGCGCAGCCGCCCGCTGCTGCACCTGAACCAGCTCCAGCGACCCCGTCGCCTTCGCTGACGTCGCAGGCGCCTGATGGATCAACGGCCACGGTAGCCCCCGCCGCGAAGCCCGACGCCACGGGGCCGACGGTCGCGCCCGCACCAACCGCACCGTCTGCAACGTCCGCTCCACCCGATACGGGCGCGAGCGGCACAAACTGAGCGCAGTGCAGTTGGAGCCATTGACGCTCGAAGACTTGCTATACGTGCACTGACACCGTTGCAGGTGCAATGGCAGTCATCATGCGAGCGAACCTGGTCCACTTTTTGTCGAGCACGGCGACGACCAGCCCAAGCGACGGGCTCAGGGTCAGCAAGAAGACAATGACGGTCCAATAATGAAAGTCCTTGGCTGCGACTGTTTCAGGACGGCCAGTTCAAGTGCTGGGCGACGCCTCCCTTCGATGGGACCGTAACCTCCATCTTACGCTCGACGCCGTTTGCAGTAGCAACCACGCGATACTTCCCTGCTGGAAGTTTGATGTACATAAAGGGCCCGTCGGATATCGCCCCAAAGATCTGTTTGCCATCCGGCTTGTAGATCCGAGTGTCAACGTCGGCCAGAAATTCGCCCCGCTTGCCGGTGAAGGTAAGGCGCAGGCTATACGACGGCGCGGCACGCCGGAAGGCGGCAGCTTCGTCCTCACCAATGCCACCACTAAGGTAGGCCAGACCGCTCGCCTGTTTCTGCGGCGGCAACCCGCCGGCTGCTGGTTGATCAGTGTCGGCACTACGGCTCATCATGGGGCCGCAGTCCAGGCCTGCGGTGCCTCGACCACTGCCATACATGCGCTGTCCACCCCCGCGCTCGTGTCGAAGCACTACGCCTTGTTGATCGGCGCGGGTATGCACGAGATCGTGCAGACGGCGCGTGACTTCCTGGCGTTCCTCTGGTGTCCTGGCGGCGTGCATACGGGCGCAGAAATCCGCCTTTTCCTCGTTGCTGAGCAGGTCGACCCCACGCATGGTCCGGGGAGTCGCGGGTTGTGCAACCTGCCCAGCGGTTTCCTGTGCTTGGCACTCAGGGGTAAACAAGCTGAGGCTGGCGATGCTGACGATACAAAATAACTCAAATGCGCCTTTCATGATGTTGACTCCAGTTGTTCGTCGATCTGTCGATCTTGCATAGACTCCAGAGTTTCGAACCGGTGAAAGTCATGACCGATCCCTCGGAGGCTCCCAACACCTGCTTGTTCATCGCCGGTCTGACGGAAGAGCAGGCGCGTCCGTATGGCAACTGATTCACAAAGAGGCATCGCAGGTGCCCGTGCCTCGGCAATCGCGAAGGTCCGGGTGCAATGCAGGCTCAAGAGAGTGACTGGGGCAGGAACCTTTTCAACCTAGCCGGTTCCATCAAGGGAGCCTTGACGCCCGTCAACCCCAGTCGGAGCCGGTCAAACTTCCGCGCTTTTGGCCTGCGGTAGCGACCAGTCGCGGTACCTCCCGGGGCATCCTGCTGGCGGGTGTCTCTCTGATATCGATGCAATCGACAGAAGCAGCGTCCCGAGCATTCACGTGGGTGTCCGGCCCGTACATACAAGAAATGTCCATGGAATCAATCAATTGCTGACTGGCTCATGTGCCGGACCTTCAGAGGCGGAACTAATGGATGGCGATAGGGACGTGCTTGGAGAGATACTTCAGGTCCCGGCCTTCTCTGCGCATCTGTCAGGGGAAACGTGCAGCGCCACCAGAGGCTCCTGGCCCACCAGATAGCGGTAGTCCAGTGTCACGCCGAGCTTGCCCAGCACGGGCACATCCGGATTTCGGCAGATTCCGCGCTCGAGGATCGGCCTGACAAAAGCCATGAATTTCTTGGTGTCGTCGCGCCGCGGGTCCACCCCGGTTACCTTGAGTTGGAACTCCACGACCTTGCCGGGGCGGACGTTGCAGCCAGTGAGACGTGTAGAGTTATCCAGCACGATTGGCGCCGACCGCGCCAGTTCCGAGCATGCCAGGCTCAGCTGGCGCTCGGCATCGCGGGCGGTCAGCCGCGTCACGCCCGACATGCCGCTTGGCTTGCCGCTTACGGTGCCAAGCAGCAGCTTGGCCAGATCGGAGAGAGGCTGGGCTGCGAAACCCGCAGGGGGGGCCACGATCAGAAGGCCTAGCAAGCATGTTGCCGACCATTTTTCGATGGAGCAGGAGACAGGCATGGAATGGCCGCAACGCAGAACAGGAGCACCCGGAAACAAGCAATTCACTGTAGCGCGTGGCAGGGCCGATCGTTGTCAGGCTTTGTCCTACTTCGCTACTCAGCTGGCGGCACCCGAGGCCGTAACGGGTGGCGGCCAGCCGGACAGGACCTCCAGGTCTTGACGCAGGCGGGTGCCAAGCAGCCCCTGTAACTTGACTTGAGTTGACAGAAATCAACGACCGCGGCCCTTCCCATCCCAGAATTCAGAATGATTGGGACTATTCCAATCGTCCGCAAGCTTGCTGTGGCCCAGTGTCAATTGTCCCGTCAAAGCAAGCGTGGCTCAATCAGATGAGGGTCGTCATGAACGTAAGGGTTCTCATATCACCGGCCGATCTGGCGGAAATGATGCGGACTGAGTCCGTCGTGCTCATCGATACGAGAGACGCGGCGAGCTACGCCGAGGCTCACCTGCCTGGCGCGGTGAATATCCACGAGATATTTACCTACTTGGCAACAACGACACAAGAGGGCTTGGCCGCCCTGCGGGAAGCATTTGCCGAGGCGTTCGGTAAGGCCGGACTGTCGGGAAAGGAAGTGGCCGTCGTCTACGAGCAATCGATGACCACTGGATTCGGTCAATCCTGCCGAGGATACGTACTTCTCCGATACCTGGGATATCCACGGGACAAGATCAAGGTGCTCCACGGTGGCTACCGTGCATGGCACGCGGCGGGCTTTCCCAGCACAACCGACACCCCGAAGCCCGCGCCGGCCAGGTTTCCGCTTGCTAGCACCCAGGCCAGCATCCTCGTCGACCTGGAGGAAATGAAGAAGGCGGTCGCCGACCCACACATTGTCAAACTCGACGTACGCGACGTCGACGAGTGGATAGCCGATAGCTCCTCGCCCTACGGCAAGGATTTTTGTCCTCGCAAAGGCCGAATTCCAAACTCTGTCTGGATCGAGTGGTACCGCATGATGAAGCCGACTCCGGCCGGCCAGATGTTCAAGTCACCTGCGGAAATTCTCGCCGAGTGTGCTACCGTCGGAATTCGTCGTGAAACGCCCGTCGTCGTCTTCTGCTTCAAAGGGGCGCGAGCTTCCAATACCTTTGTCGCCCTGGAAGAAGCCGGGATAGCCGACGTCCGGCTCTATCTTGGTTCGTGGAATGAGTGGTCGAGGGACCTCTCTTTGCCTATCGAAGAGGGCTTGCCTTATTAGAAGCGCTCTGCGCGCCAATGGCCCGATGCCTGCAAGCTTCGACGTGCCACGGTGTCTCCATGTCAGAGGAGGCGAAGTTGTTCCAAAGGATACTGGTCGCGTTTGATGGCAGTTCCGCCTCTGGCGCGGCACTCGCTACGGCTCTCGCGCTCGCGGACGAACTGCATGCGGTCGTCAGGGTAGTCGGCGTGGTTGAGCAACTGCCCAATATCATCGGATTAGGAGGCGGTCTCGAACACGCTTCGACGAAGCAGGCCGTGGTGCGCACCGAAACCGAAGGCGTTCTCGCCCGAGCAAGAGAGTTGCTGGACTTATCCGGCGTCCAGGGCGACACCCTGGCGCTGGATGCTGGCGGGCGAGGCGTCGCGTCAGCAATTCAGTCGGTCGCGCTAGATTGGCATGCCGACGTCATCGTCATCGGAACGCATGGCCGGCGTGGCGCTCAGCGCCTTGTACTTGGCAGTGTTGCCGAGTCCGTCGCCCGGCTGAGCACCATCCCGGTCATCTTGGTGCCTCACCATGCCACCCCCACCGGAGCGTCCGCGCCCAGCTAGTTCACCAATTGCATCCTGCGCGAGCCGAACTCCAATCTTACTGGTGCGTTGAAGAGCACGCTGCCATCTGGCGTGCAACGCTCACTCCCACCCAGACATACGATGATGCAGCAAGAGAACGCGCAGCAAGCGCTACCGCGGGCGGTAGCAGAAACATTGCAAGTATCGGGCTCGAACTGCGAGACTGGCCTGTCGAGTGCGGAAGCGCAGATCCGGCTCAAACGCGATGGACCGAATGAGGTGCCGGAAAGGAAACCGCACCACGTGCTCCGCTTCCTGGCCAAATTCTGGGGGCTGTCCGCCTGGATGGTCGAGTTGATTGCCCTGCTGTCGTTGGTTCTTCACAAGACGACAGACCTTGTCGTCGCTTTGCTCCTCCTCGTCGTGAATGCCGTACTGAGTTTCCTCCAGGAGCAACGCGCGTCCGCTGCCGTCGCTGCACTGCGACAACAGTTGAATATAACAGTCCGGACGATGCGCGACGGAAGCTGGAAGACCATTTCCGCCAAGGCATTGGTGCGAGGTGACATTGTTCGGGTGCGAGCTGGCGACTTTGTTCCCGCGGACATGCTGCTCGTGCAAGGGAATCTGCGGCTCGATCAGGCAGCGCTCACGGGCGAGTCGCGAGAGGTGGAACGGACCACCGGCGATACGCTGTACGGCGGCGCAACGGTCCGCTATGGCGAGGGAACCGGAATCGTCACGGCAACAGGTGTCAAGACCTACTTCGGTCGCACGACCGAGCTTGTCGCAAGCGCGCATCCGAAGTTGCATGTCGAGGAAGTTGTTTCCCGCGTGGTTCGCTGGCTGTTCCTGATCGTTGGCACCCTGGTGCTGGTGACCCTGGTGGTGTCGTACCTGAATGCGCTGCCACTGCTAGATACTTTGCCTATTGCACTTGTCCTCCTGATGAGCGCTGTTCCCGTCGCGCTACCAGTCATGTTCACCGTGAGCATGGCACTGGGCTCCATGGAGCTATCCCGACAGGGTGTGCTCATCACCCGCCTGAGCGGTATCGAGGACGCGGCTACGATGGACGTGCTTTGCACTGACAAGACAGGGACGCTCACCATGAACCAGCTCTCCCTCAAGCTCGTGCAACCTCGGCCCGGATTCAGCGATGCCGACGTGGTCCGGTTCGCCGCGTTGGCATCGAATCTGGCAAACGCGGACCCTATCGACCTCGCATTCTTGCGCGCTGCGGGGACGTCGGGGCAAGAGGAGGGCCACAAGGCAACGATCCTGTCCTTCCAGCCGTTTTCCGCCGCGACGCGACGTACGGAAGCAATTGTGTCGGTGGACGGGGGCACGTTGCGATGCGTGAAGGGAGCCTTGCGAACCGTGGCAGAGGCGGCAGGCCTTTCGCAGGACGCGATCATGCAGCTAGAGGATCAGGCCAGCATCGAAGCGCGCAAGGGAGAGCGTGTTCTGGCAGTGGCGCGAGCCTTTGAAGCAGGTCCACTGGAGCTGATCGGCCTGGCTTACTTGTATGACGCTCCGCGTCCCGACTCGGCGCGTCTCATTGCCGAACTTCGCCGACTCGGCCTCGAGGTCAAGATGTTGACCGGCGATGCCTTGCCGGTGGCGCAAGCCATCGCGGCGGCCCTGGGACTCGGCACGATTGCGCGCGTTCCCGATTTGCAAAGTGAGCAGTCAATGGCGAAGGGTGGGAGCCCGGTGCAAGGCGTTGACGGCTATGCGGAGGTATTCCCCGAGGACAAGTTCCTGGTCGTCAAGCGCCTTCAGGAAGCTGGCCATGTGGTTGGCATGACAGGCGATGGCGTGAACGATGCGCCAGCCCTGCGCCAGGCGGAGGTCGGCATTGCTGTAAGCGGGGCCTCCGACGTTGCCAAGGGCGCCGCAAGCGCGGTGCTAACCCATGAGGGCTTGGTTGACATCGTCGACATGGTGAAAAGCGGACGCGCCATCTATCAGCGCGTCCTGACATGGATCATCAACAAGGTAAGTCGCACCATACTGAAAGCCGGCTTCGTCGTTGTGGCATTCCTGGCCACGGGAAGATTCGCCATTTCCGCGCTTGGCATGGTCCTGCTCGTCTTCATGACGGATTTTGTCAAGATTGCCCTGGCGACTGACCGCGTGCATCCTTCGAAACGGCCGGAGACCTGGAATATTGGCCCACTTGTGCGGGTGGCCATCGCTCTTGGCTTCTTGATGTTGGTCGAGTCGCTGGCACTGCTCGCATTCGGCTGGCATCGCTTTGGACTCGCGGATGCCGGCGGCAAGCTGCAGACTTTCACATTCCAGACCTTGCTCTTCTTCGCCCTCTTTTCCATCGTCTCGGTCCGTGAGCGCCGCGCGTTCTGGTCGTCACGGCCGAGCAGGACACTTGCCATTGCCATCGTCGCAGATGCCGCTCTTGGCCTGTTCATCGGCATTCATGGCTTGGCGGAACTGCGACCGCTACCGCTTGCGATCAGTCTTGTGACATTCACCTACGCAGGACTTCTCGTCCTCGGCCCGAACGACCTGTTGAAGACACTCCTTACCCGGAAATGGGGTAGCGTTGGATCGTGATGCTTGCACTATGGGCCGAGCCCTTGTCTCTCAGTTCCGGACACACACCGGGCACGGGTCCACCACGCTGCGGTCGTTCAGTGCGTGCGAGACGTTCATCAAGGAGACGACTGCTGCGCGCGCCACGTCGTGGATGGTGATGCGGCGTGGTTTGCCGGCACGGTCGGACGGGGCGAGCGCGTTGGGATCGGACATGCCGTTTCAGGAAGCAGTGCCGGAGGATACAACAGCCTCTTACAACAGATTCGGGTCGTGCCGCCTGCGTTATCCCTGCAACTCGGGTGTCGCGAGCCATTCGCGTCCCTTCAGCATGCCCTGCCAGTAGAGCGGCGGCAGAATCCGCTCCTTGAGCCACCACGCCAGCCGCGAAGGCCGCGTGCCATCGATGAACCAGCCCGGAAAGCTCGGCGCGACCTTGCCGCCGTAGGTGAACTCGGCCAGGACGATCTTGCCGCGTTCCACTGTCAGGGGGCAGGAGCCGTAACCGTCGTAGCGGGCTTCTCCCGTGGCCTCGCCGCGGGTGGCCAGCAAGTTATGCGCGACGACCGGCGCCTGCTTGCGCGCCGCGGCGGCCGTTTTGGCATTGGGCATATTGCAGGCGTCGCCCAACCCGAAGACATTGTCGAAGCGTTTGTGGCGCAGCGTTGCCGGATCGCCCTCGGGATTCCCCAGGTCCGCTTGTATGACGGCTCGATGATTGAATGGGCGCTGGAAAATAGGCCGACGGTGAGTGTTCAGGAACACTAGAAACTGCTCGCGCGTGGCACACTGATGTGTAAGCCCTGCTCGGAAAGAATGAGTGAGGGGGGCTCTGGCGGCCCCCCTGCATGCTGGCAGGCCGGTACACGCGCACTAGCAACCTTGCGCGCTTGAGCGGGAACTCGGACAGCGTTCCAACCGCATCAGGACGAAAATTCGTCAAAAGCCGCGAGCGCATGCGTAGCATACATCATCGAAGGCCCACCACCCATATACACGGCGGTTCCCAACACCTCTTCCAATTCGGTCCGAGTGATGCCCAGCTTGATGAGCGCCTGGATATGAAAGCCGATGCAGTCATCGCAGCGGCCTGCGACCGCGATACCCAGCGCAATCATCTCGCGTGTCTTCTTGCTCAAGGCCCCCTCTTTGGTGCCAGCCGCTGCCAATTGACTGAATGCTGCCATTAAGTCGGGCTGGGTCTCGCGCAGGCGGCGCATTTGCGCCGACACATCTTTGACCACAGTCTTGAATTCGGGCATGCCACTCATAAAAACCCCTTCATCTGGGAATTGCGCAGGGCGCGTGACAAGTGTTCGAGGGGGCCGAGCAGCCCTGAGGCTGCCACGCCGGCTGAATTGAAGTTACTTCGCGTCAGACTTCGATGCCGCGCATGTCTTCACGCCGAAAATGCTGTAGGCAGGACAGACGCGCACGATACCTGTCAGCAGTGGGAGAATGCCAATCCAGCCCCAGGCACCCACGCGGCCGGTCGCGGCCAGGCCAATCAAGATCAGTCCAATTACAACTCGGAGGACTCGGTCAACAGTCCCAACATTTGCTTGCATGGCTGCCTCCTTGGCAATAATAAAATTGTGCGAACGGACCGCGGGCGGGGTTGGATCCAACACTACCCTTGGGGAACGCTTTTACTCTGGCTTCGATCTGGATGATCGGTCATGATCCAGCGCAACCCCCTGCAAAATGATCGGGGCGCTTGTCGAGCTAGCGTGCGTCCTTCGGCCTGTCGCCCTTTGGCCAGTCCTTGGCCTTGGCTGCATAATCGGGCCTGGGCTGTTGCGTAAAGTAGGCGGCAACATCGACGGCGTCCTGCGCTGACAGCGTTCCGCCCTGGCCCAGTGGCATGTTGTGCTTCACGAACGCAGCAGCGGTGTACATGCGCGCCATCCCCGCACCCACGTTGAAGGAATCCTTGCCCCAGACCGGCGGGAAGATATAACCCCCTTGCGGGTTCTTCGTGCCCTGGCCTTCGGCACCATGGCAGGACGCGCATTGGGCGCCGTAAATCGTCTTGCCGTGGACCGGGTCCGGCGTCAGTGACGTATCAATCTTCTCGAAGCCTCTGCCGGCCACATTCGTGCCGGTCGGGACCCCCGTGGACAGCCATTTCATATAGGCCATGATGGCATTCATTTCTGCCGAGTCGAATGCCAGCGGTTTGCCGTTCATCGAGCGCTGGAAGCAGTCGTTGATGCGTTCCTGCAGCGAGATGACTTTTCCACTGCGCGATCGGTATTCCGGAAAGGCGCCGACCAGCCCCACCCACGGCGATGCATGGGCAGTCGTCCCGGCATTCAGGTGGCAGCTCGTGCAGTTCAGGCCGTTACCGACATTCTTGGGTAGCTGCTTGTGGGTATCAGTGAGCAGTGCCTTGCCGCGCTTAATGGCATCCCCCATCGGTCCCTTGGGAATCGACGCTTCGTCGGGCACGGGCATAGGTACCGTCGGCGATTGAGACAACGCAGGTGCACTGGCAACTGCCAGCATCGCCAGGGTCAAAATGCGCTGTTTAAATGTGTTCACGGGTGTCTCCTTGGTTGTATCGACTAATGTGTTCGCTTTGGTATTGCATTAGGCAGCCATGGCGATTTTCGCGACCATGCCGATGGCAATCAGACCGGCCACCACGGCAAAGCCTTGTTGCAGCCTGTGGCCACTTAGCCGGCTGGCGACTTGGCGGCCGCCTAACATGGCAGCCATGGCATCTGCGGCGAACGGCACACCAATTTGCCAGTTCATGCGCCCGGCAATCGCTGTCGAAATCACGCCGGAAGCGGACACCAGCGTGATGACTGCCAGGGATGTCGCCACGATGGCATGCTCCGGGGCATTGCTCGCCTTCTTCAGCGCGGGAACAATGACGAAGCCGCCACCGACACCAAGCAGCCCCGATAGAAAGCCGGCGCCTACACCCGACAGCGCAAGGGCGCGAGTGCAGGAGGCGGTCCAGACAAAGCGCCTAGTGCGGTTATCCAGCTGGCAAGGGTGCGTTGATTGGCTGGCCCCCGTTGCCTGTTCCAACTTGCGCCCGGCTGCCTGTCTGAACATCCGCAATGCCACGAACGCCAACACGACTGCAAACAGCAGCGTCAGCGGTCCGTTCGGCAGACGATGTGCGACCCACAATCCGACGGGTGAGAACAGCGTCCCGGCAGCCGCCATCAGCATGGCGGCACGGTAACGCACAATGCCTGCACGTAGTCCAAGCACCGCGCCTACGGCGGCAGACAAGCCCACCGCGAGCAGCGCGACCGGCGCGGCCTCCGCCACGCTCAGACGCAGAACAAAAAGCAGCAGAGGGACGGCGAGAATGGCGCCGCCTGCGCCGGTCAGCGCCAGGATGAGGCCGACAACAGCGCCGAGCAGCACGCTGTTGGCAATGATGTTTTCCATCGGTTCAACGTTTGCCAGCGGTAGTGCAATCGGTTGCTGCGGCTTAGGCGCCCTGCAGGCTCGACTTCGACCGCTCGAGGACTTCAAAGACCAGCATGCCTGCCAGCATGGCAGCGACAAATCCCACGGCCTTCGGGTATCCCGCCCCCAGGGCCACCAGTGCGGGGCCCGGGCAGAACCCGGCCAGACCCCAGCCGATGCCGAACGCGGCGCTACCCAGTACCAGTCGAAGCGTCACGGTCGTGCTGGCCGGCAGTTGCATAGGCAACCCCAGGAAGGAGCGCTTGCGCCGTTTCCCAACAATGAACGCAATGGTGCCGATAGCGATGGCGCCGACCATGACAAACGCCAGCGACGGGTCCCAGGTTCCAGCCAGGTCGAGAAAGCCCAATACCTTGGCCGGGTTGGCCATGCCGGAGACCATCAGGCCGACGCCGAAGAGCAGGCCTGCAAGCAGTGCAGTAATCGCGGTCATATCAGCCTCCAATCAAGTGGCGTTGCACGAAGACGGTCAGGAATCCCGCCACCGTGAAGGTCAGGGTGGCGACCAGCGAGCGGATGGAGCCGCGCGAGATGCCACACACACCATGGCCGCTGGTGCAGCCGCTGGCGTAGCGGGTGCCGAGCCCAACCAGAAAACCGGCGACCAGAACTTGGCCCCAGCTCGCCTGGATATCCGCAACGGCGGCCTTGCCGAGCAGGCTCGCAATGACAGGGGCGCCGACCAGACCGACGAGGAAGGTCACTCGCCAGGCCATGTCCTTGCGCGGCAGGCTCAGAAGGCCGCCAAGAATGCCGCTGATGCCGGCAATCCGCCCGTTGAACAGCACCAGGATGGCCGCTGCCGCGCCGATGACGAGTCCGCCAGCCAAGGACAGGTCGGGCGTGAAGTTAGCGAGGTCAATCAGCATGTTGCATTCCCTGATGTGTCAGCACAGAACTGTTGATAAAGCACAGTCATGACGGCAAGTGCCTGCGCGCTTGCCACCGAATAGAAGATGTTCTTGCCGTCACGGCGCGTCGCCACCAGATCGTTTTCGCGCAGCACGGCAAGCTGCTGGGACAGCGTCGGCTGCCGGATGCCGAGTTGCGCCTCCAGCTCGCCGACAGACAACTCGCCTTGGGAAAGCTGGCACATCAGCAGCAGGCGGTCCGGATTGGCGAGCACCTTGAGCAGCGCACAGGCGTTCGTCGCCGCAGCTTGCATGGTGGCGAGGTCGATGGTCGGGTGAGGCTGGTCCATAGGCTGTCTACAGTTTAGTTACAGATAGTATATTGAAAAATAGAATATCTGTGAATAGAATGGTCCGCATCTAAGGAGGCAGCATGCAACCGACCATTCAACCGTTCTTCGACCCGGCCACTTGGACGGTGACTTACGTGGTCTATCAGGAAGGGCGGCCCGAGTGCGTCATCATCGACTCGGTGCTGGACTATGATCCCAAGTCGGGTCGGACATCGACGGCAAGTGCAGACAAGGTCATCGCTTTCATGCGTGAGTGGGGGCTGCGGGTCGAATGGATTCTTGAGACACATGCGCACGCCGACCACCTCTCTGCGGCGCCTTACCTCAAACGTCAGCTGGGTGGCCGCATTGCCATTGGCCAGAACATCCGTCGTGTGCAGGGCGTTTTCAAGAAGCTTTTCAATCTGGAGCCGGAGTTCCGGCTCGATGGTTCGCAGTTTGACCACCTGTTTGAGGACGGCGAGACATTCGCCATCGGTGGGCTGACCGGCAAGGCGATTCACGTGCCAGGGCACACTCCTGCTGACATGGCCTACCAGATAGGAGATGCGGTCTTTGTCGGCGATACGCTCTTCATGCCGGACGTCGGCACTGCTCGCTGCGACTTCCCCGGAGGCTGCGCACACGAGTTGTATCGCTCTATCCGCAGGTTGCTGGAGCTCCCGGATGAGACGCGACTGTTCATGTGTCACGACTATCCACCCGAAGGGCGCGTGCCTATGTGGGAAACGACGGTGCGTGACCAGAGGAAACGCAACATCCACGTGTGCGATGGAGTGAGCGAAGATCAGTTTGTGGACATGCGTAAGGCGCGCGATGCAACGCTGGCGATGCCGACGCTGATATTGCCGTCGGTACAGGTCAATATCCGGGCCGGTGAGTTGCCTCCGCCTGAGGGGAATGGGGTCCGCTATCTGAAGATTCCGCTTAACGCCTTATGACGCCGCCCGCCACTCGTTGCTGGCTCGGGGCGCGTGGGTGACCGCAGGCGCGCTGCTGGACTGCCAACTGACGGTTGCGGAGACCGCGGTGGCGGCACGACTTTCCCGTGTTTGCCACAACTATGTGGAAGTTCGCGCTGCACCTGGCGCCGCTCGCAAATCTGAATGGGCATCGGGGGGCACACTGATACGGATTTTGTCAAAAATTTTGTCACCCGAATGAGTTAGTACCCGTGTGCCGATGGGCAAAGTAGAGGAGGAATATTACCGTTTTGTGAACGTTGGGGTGCACCCTGCTACCTGCGTGGAGCGTGGGGCAGGCATCGTCGATGTCGTTAAGATCGTGACATAGCGCGAGAGGAAGATATTCATGGCACACCGCAAGCCATTTCTTGCAATTACCTTTCTAACCACCCTTGCTGTCGCGGGTGCGGTCGGGGCCGCGGATGTCCCGCGTCAGGCGGAAGTCGCCAGACTGGGGGCTGGCGTCATGCCATTCACCCTTAAGGGAACAACGCACATCTTCACCAAAACGAAAGACGGCGGGATCCAGCGCGTTATCGTCAACGTCCCCTCCAATACGGAACAAGTTGCACTCGTGCGAGAGCATTTACGCTCTATCCAGCGGCAGTTCTCGCAGGGCGATTTCTCTGGCCCCACGCATATCCATGGCCCAGCCATGCCTGGGCTGTCCGAGCTCAAGGCAGCCAAGCCAGGGCAAATCGAAATAGAGTACAAAGAAGTTCCTGCAGGAGCGGAACTGACCTACCGCTCCGAGGACAAGAGACTCGTAGCTGCGCTGCACAATTGGTTCGACGCACAGCTTTCCGACCATGGCGCCGATGCCATGGCGGGAGACCGCGCCAAAACGGGGGCTGACTAAGCGGCAAGGCGGTGGCCTTCTTCTCCGGCGATGGACGGATACCATCTTTCAACGTAAGACCGCAGTTGGTTATTGAGCACGGCAGTGCGGATCTGAAGCAGGTTGTGCGCGTGCCGAGGTCGCCAGGCCATCTGCTGCCGTTTGACGAACCGCTTGCTGACCACCTGGTTGACGGCCGACTCGACGAACCCCGAGGCAATGGGCTCCCCATGCCGATAACGATCACCGTAGTTCACGATGAAGTGCCGGTTGTTGTCGAGGTAGACAATGAACTCCTCGAGTTTGCCGAGAAGTTTGCCCTCCTCGGGGCTGGCCTCAGGGCCCAGATCCCAGCCCAGGCTTTCCAGGCGACGCAACGCTGGAAAGGGGCAGCCGTGCCACAAGTGCCACTTGGCGCCATGCAGCGTCTTGATCAATGCGGTATTGCTGGGGCCATCGCTATGTGCCGGCCGGCCCTTGATCATCTGTTCGAGATTCTGTACCCGCATGGCGATGTGGAACCAATCGAGAACGTAGTCACCGCGGTCACCAAAGCCGAGCTGGGCAAACCGTACGGTATCCCCGCCGTCCGACAAGAAGGTGACCGGCTGACTGGGTTGCACACCTTCTCGTAGCAGGAAGTTCCACATACGATCGGCCGGTCGGCGCTCCAGTTTGTGCACGTAGGCAAAGCTATGGCCGGCATCCTGATCCCGTAGGGACTTTCCCACGATCACTTCAAACCAGCCGTCCTGGCGGCGCCGGTGGCCGGCCCGCCGCAGGTAGCCGCCGTCAATGCCGACCGCGCGGATCGGACTGGGCTCGGGGATCTCAGGCGAGCGGACACTCGCCGCCGCCTCCGCCTGCTGCCGGGCGTCGGTGGCCTGTTCCGCTTCCAATCGGCGACCGAGCGTGGTGACCTGGCGCCGGATTGAGCTCGCTGCCAGCACATGATCGAGCGGCAGTACCTCTTGCAGGACGTTGACGGTCAGACCATACGACATCAACGCTGCGAACTTGACCTCGAGATACTGCAGTTCTGGGCTGACCCGCTCAGGCAAGCAGTTGGCGATCGGACTGAAGGTGGGGGCGTCACCTTGGCACCGCCGGCAGGGGTACAGCCTGGGACTGTCAATCGACAGTCGCCCGAACGCGCTCCGGAAGACCAAGTGATGGTGGCCCTTGCAAGCCAATTGCGCTCCGCACGTGGGACACACACTGGTCCGGGCAACTGCCCTCCAGGGCAGCCCAGAATCCCATGGCGCCATCGCCGACCGCCGCCAGCGGGCCAGCCTGCAGACCGCGGGATTTCAGGTCCAGCAGTACTTCTGCCCACGATGCCTTCGATTCCCGATAGCCGTCACCGATCGCCACGCGCTCCTTCCTGCCGTCGGGCGTGACGCCGATGATCACCAGCAGGCATTGCCCGTCCGAGCCCTCGCTGCGCAGACCCGTGTGGATGCCGTCCACCCACCAATACACATAGCGCGCCGCCGCCAGATCACGCTGATTCCAGCGCGCATGCTCGTCTGCCCACTGCGCCTTCAATCGGCTCACCACGTTGGCCGATAGCCCTTTGGCATCCTCGCCCAGCAGCACCGACAGCGCCTCGCTCATGTCGCCTGTCGAGATTCCCTTCAGATACAGCCAGGGCAGCGCCGCACTCACCCGCGGTGACTTCCTCACATACGGCGGCACGATCGCCGAGTTGAACTTCACGCCAGACCCGGACCGGTCGCGCACCTTGGGCACCTTCACGGCAATCGGTCCGGCGCCCGTCAGCACCTCGCGCTCCGAGAGGCAGCCATTGCGAACCACGGCGCGCTGCCCGCTCAACGTCTTGACGTTACTGAACTGCTCAAGCAGCTCTGCCAGCTCCACTTCAATCGCCTCCTGGATGACCCGCCGGGCCCCGCGCCTGATCAGCTCCTCGAGCCCAAGCCCGATTTCCGATAGACCGACTGCTTCTTTCCCTTTATCCTTGCTCATGGTGGACCTTTCTTGTGCTGGTTTCCGATCTCGACAATCAGATTCTCAGCGGAAAGCTCCACCGCCCTCTACTCCGCGCCTCAAATTCCCCCCGTAAGGACTTTAGCTCCTTCATCGTCCGGGGCAGGGTCACTGCCTTCGCGATCACACCCGATGGCCAAATGCCTTCTTCGCTAATCTAGGGCTGTTCACGATGTCCGAGGCCCTTAGATTGGCGCGCCAACCCCGATGCGGAAACAACTAACCGGAGAGCCAGTCGCGATAACCGCACACCGGGTTCGGAGGGAGGGGACGGCGAAAGCCGTTTCCTACCCCTATACAAGAGCGTATCTTGGTCAGACCCGCTTATGGCGAAGCGCAGCGTTCCAGCATCACGACGGATGCCGGGTAAGACGTCCCAATCGTATGGGGATGCGGGTGGCGGGTGGCGGGTCAAACTGCATCGAGGCTAGGAAATCTGCACTCCACATAATAGACTTCAGCGAGATCGCAAGCTCCCGACCGGCACGCGCGGGAGCGTAAGTCTGATGAGGGTGTTGCGTATGCCTGACTTCGCAGCGGTGATCCCGGAGATTTATCAGCAGGCTCAGGAACAGACGCCATGGACGTCGGTCCTGCGCGATCTTTCTCGGTTCTTCAATGCCTCTGGCGCCTTTCTTTTTACGACATATGTTCCAGCCACCGCTGGAGGCCTCGGGATTGCCTATGGCCTCCCGGAGGAGACGGTGGATCAATTCCTGAAAGAGACGGCGGACGTGGATGTCTGGTACCAGGAACTGGTGCGCAAAAACGGCCCGCTGCGCACCGGTTTCACCTGCACCACCGACCACCTGTTGTCGGATAAGGCGCTGCGCAGAACTCGCTTTTTCTCAGACTACTTGGCGCCGAGCGATATCGGACGCTGTATCAGCGCGATCGTCTCGGACGGAAGCCCCGCATCTCCACCTCTCGCGCCTCTCTGTTTTTACCGACCCCTTGGATCGAGCCCATTCGGGGTACGGGAAATGAGGGCGATGCAGGAATTGACCCCCCACTTCGCCCGCGCCATGCAACTGCGGTGGGAACTGGAAGCGGCGCGGCAGGGGCACGCGGAGCTAGCAATGCATCGGGTCGTTACCGCAGTGGTAGTGCTGGGGCGCGATCGTCGGATTCTCTATGCCAACCCGGCAGCCGAACGCTTCCTGTGCCGACCCGCCACCTCCATTACGCGGGATCGACGGCTGTCGGCCACCGATCCGCGCGACACCGCCGCGCTGGAAAAGGCCATCTCCGCATGCGCGACATACCGGTTTGAAACACCACTATCGTTCTCGATCCGGCTGGCCGGCCCGATCGGCGCTGGCATCGTGGCGCGACTGGTCCCGCCGCCGCCTGGCCTGCCGAACACAGCGCAGGCGGCTTCGGTCGCTTTCCTGAGCGAAGAAGGGCAAAGTGGGATCGACACGGCCGCCCTTGCGTCATCGCTTTATGGACTGTCCGCCGCCGAAACTCGACTGCTGGCCGCGCTCGTCTCCGGCACGCCGCTCGAGGCCATTGCCACGGTGCACTGCGTCGAATTGTCGACTGTTAAATCCCAGTTGCAGTCCATCTTTTCGAAAACTGGAACGCGGCGGCAATCGGATTTGGTGCGCTTGATGTACTCGATTGCGCGGTAAGTCCATGCCTCGCGTCACCCAGGCGCCTGCGAGCCGGAGAACGTGCCGGCCTCGCCCAAACCGGGGTTTGACCATGTGCCACGCACGGTCCACGCTCCGTTGCCGGGCAGAAGTTGGCCGGAGAAGCTCGCGCCTCCAGTCACCTCACCTTGTGCAACGCTGAACTTGCCGTCGGTCGCCAAATTGCCCTTGATAGAATAGCCGTCCCCGGTTTCGGTCGATCTAGCGGAACCGGTGATGGCGCCGCTTTCGGCGAAGTTCAGGTTGAACGTGCCAGAGTCGTCGCCGCCAAATGAACCACTGAACTTGCCGATGACGCGCACTTCGATCACGGCGCTCCCTTGATACTCGACCGCTATAGGCGCACCGTTCGCGTCGAGCGGAACAATCTTGACCGACACCGGGTAGTCGCCTGGCGACAGAAATTTGACAACGGGGTTCGGTTCAGAACTTGTCTTCCCATCGTGGAGCGTCCACGTGAATTGATACCCAGCCGGACTGGCGATCACACCATCGAGCGTTGGCACCAGTTGAACAGGAAGTCCGTCTTCGGCCACGGCCTGTCTGTTCTCGGTGATGCCGACGACCGGCGCGCAGTTCCCCACGCCCTTGAAGCGGTCCCCAAGGTCTATCGGCTCCGTAATGGCAAAGATCCTGTGCTCATACTTCTTGGTGCCGCCGCGGAAGTTATGGAAATTGAGCCCTGCAGTGACTGCCGTGACACGGGCAATTGGAACGCGGTTACACACATTCGGCATCACCCCGCTCACCTGCCAGGAAAACTCGGGGCCAATGCTGGCCGAAATGCCGAGCACGCCCACCCGCAATGCCGCGACGAGTTCAGGCCCGACAGAGAGCGCCACGCTGCCGGTCGCCGCCATGACCGGGGCCCCGGTAAGCACGTTCTGTATGGCAAGCAAGGCGGCCTTCAGCAAGTCGTCTGGCACCACGCTGGTGGTCTGCGAGGTTTGAATTGACGAGCCGTTCTCGAATGCGCCCGTTGTACGGTTATAGCGCGCGCCGGCGGAGAACGTGACCTGGTGGGACGCGCTGAGGAGTTTTGTGACCTCTACCTTGGAAGCCAGCCCCAGGACCACCTCGACAGGAATTTCGCCCCTCACAAGTCCCAGCGACTGCGGGACGATGAAGCTCGCGAATTTCGCCACGGGGATTCCTTCCTTTGCTCGCACGGTCGCGGCGATATTGACATCAGCACCAAAGGTAAGGGTGCCGTCGTAGAATAGTTCGGCCTCTTTCAATCCATCATCTCTGGAGTAGTCGAACTTCGCGCGCACTCGCCCATTTGAAAAGCGGGCCTGTACCGCGAGGATTCCTCCACCAAAGGAGTTGGATACGTTCCAGTCATCGAGTCTTATGCCCGCCTTTGGGGCTTTCATGGGCACCACCATTTCTGTTGGCGCGATAGGCTCGTCGAGCGTGAATCGCAGCACCGCGAAGATTTCTTGGAAATCCGGGATCGTGGTGGTCAGCCGGGTTTGCTGCCCGGTAGCCCTGGACTCGACGACCTTGTGCGCCGCTCCGTTCAGAATGAAAGATTGACCCACTCTGGGAGGTGCAGTGCCCGCATAGTCGAGAACATCGTCTTCGACGATCGTGTATAGCTGCGCTTCGGCTGGCGAGACGTTCAACACGTCGGCGTGAAGCTCTACTTGGTTCTGGCTCTGCGCTGGCGCCGGATCCTGCGGGCTACCGTAGTTGTCATCCCCGCCGCCGCAACTCACGATAAACAGGAAAGCCAGAGCAGCCAGCGCGCCGCGTAAAAAGTACCTCATGATTCGCCCCCTTTCCGAGCCGTTCTTCGGCCGGGGTATTACCGGACTGCTTGATAGCGCCGCGATTCGCGCTTGCCATACGGTGATAGCACCGGACAAGACAAGACACATCATTCGAACGGTGGACGCCTGACGATGGCGGGGCCGGGATCAATGGGTTGTGACCGGCTCCACGGTCATCCAACACGCAGAGTCAGGCATGGACTACGTTTGTGGAGGGATCCCCAGAACCTTGCGCGGTTTCAGAGGGAGGCGCAGTAGTGATCCATTGCTTGGTCGAGGACGAAGCGACCACCTCAGGGAGAGATGGCCGCATGGCGTCCATGCCGACTTGCCCCCAGGAACCGGTACTACAGTGGTGGATACTCGGCATTGACGCGCAGTGTAGCCGCGTCCCCTCTGGCGCACTTCTGGTTGCCCGTGGGAGAGACTGGCTCCGGCAGATCGCATCAGGCTTGTTTGGTGAGCGTCGTTGGCTTCCCGCTGGGTAGGTTTGTCCCCCTTCTATGGCCCCTGACCAAGATACGCCCTTATGCGCTGCAGCGCATAAAGCAGAGATTTTTTTGGTTGGCGATCGCGGCTACTGACACGTGACCAGGCCGGTCTGGCCAGCCCGCGATCGGTAATCAAAAAAATGTTTGTGCTAAACCGCTCCGCAGGCGCTGGCGTTTATGGGCATTGAATGATCGTGGCGGTGATTCGCGTTACCCAGGGCGTGGCCATGGCACGCCGGAAGCGGGCGGTCTGACCGAGTCGGGCGCGCGAAGATCGTGAGAATACGAGCGTTACTGACCAGTGCACTAAATAGTGCGCACATTTAATCATGCTGCGTAGCGCACGTGCTTTTCCTTAAACAGGTTGCGGATAACATGAGGCTGCTTCTGCCGGCGATGCAGA
>NZ_CAJPVI010000087.1 GCF_905397435.1 Cupriavidus numazuensis | reverse complement strand
AAACCCACAACAAAACGCAACGGCGAAAGATACCATAAAAGCACATTTACGTTGTGGTAACTGAAGTCTCCAGACCGTCCTGCACGCAACACCTCAGAACATACCAACAGACCGCATAAGGTATTTTATGTTAAATCGTTGTAGTACATAACAAATATGCGGGCCCTGACGTCGGTTTGCACAAACGTCTGGTCACGCGACGAACTTTCATACTTGAAAGTCCGTCACGGACCAGCGCTTGGACGAACTCTCGTTCGTCTAGCAACAATGCAAATGCATTGGACCGCTCAAGCGTCCGGCGCGGGCTCTGGGCGCTTTCGGATCCAATCGGCAAATGCCTCGTCTTCGATGCGATAGTCTCCCATTGCCAGTCGGGTAATAACCGTTGCTGCCAACAACCGTCGCAATGCATGGCCGGTGGTGTTCCGCGTGGCAGTCTTGCCTAGCATGGTGCCCAGCCTTTCCAACGTGGCACTGGAGTGCAAGTCCGACTCACCTCGCGCCAGCAGGTACAAAATGGCACGGTCAGCAGGCTTCATCTCGCGCCACTGGGCAAGCGAATGCTCGTCCGAGAATACTGAGGCTTTTGTGTAAGCCAGCGCCGCGGCTTCGCCTTGCGGTTGATAGAGCATGTACCGTTCGATGAACCGCTTGAAGAACTCAGGGGTGCGGTGCAGTTCGTCAAAAGCGTGCCTGCCCTGCTCAAGGGTCAGCTTCTTGCGCGCCATGCTGTTCAGGAGTTCGACCGTGAAGGCAACGAACTCGTCGCCTAACAATGGAAAGGGCTCCAAAGGGGCCCAATTGTAGAAAGGCTCCGATGCTCGGGCGAACATGGCGCGAAGGGTGGTCTCAGAGCTACCGGCAAAAATAACTTTGACGCGCTCCTTGCGGATATCAAGCGCTGCGCGGAGCGCGTGGGCGAAATCGCTGTGGTCCGCCCCGGCCAGAACCTGCGCTTCGTCAATCACGAGAAGCAGTGGCTTCTTGGCGCGATCGATCTGCTTTAATACTTCGTGGAGTGCCGCGGTCCTGTCTACGCCTGGCTTTCCTAACTCGGCCTCCAACGACCCCTCTACCGAACCGGCAAGTTTCGCGCTAGCCTTCACCTTCTTAACCGGTGTGCGTAGCTTGGAGAGGAACGCTGCGGCTCCTTTGGGTTCCAGAGCTTCAGTAAGTGCGGTCACGAGGGCCGTTTCAGGCGACGTACGGTTATCCCAGAGGTTCGTGTACGCTGTCAGGTAGCCTTTGGTCACGGCCTCTGGCATCAGATCCCGACGTAGAAACTCGGTCTTGCCCATGCGCCGTCGAGCGAACAGCCCGCGTGCTGCGGAGAGTTTTAAGTCAAATGCTTGCAAATAGGCCTTCGCCAGTTCCGGGCGGGAAAAGTGCCAAGGATCCGGGAGGTTCTCACCTGTTCTCATCAATTTCGAGAATTCTCAGAATTTGTGAGAACTTATGATACAACGTAGACAGCCACTCGCATAGAGTGTCCTCCCTAAACTGTCCAGTTTTGCTTTGGCCTAGCGCGGCAGGGCGAACAGTCGCTTCAACGCAGCAGACGCAGAAGTCCTTTTCGAGGATCGTATAGGCGATACCGCGGCCCACGCCAGTTTCGCCAAAAAGAGCCGCGCGATCCTCCGCCGGGAATTTGGCAACCTTATCTATCGATGTCACCCGTTGCCGGGCTGGCAATCGACATGAGCGTCGGGCGCATCCAGGCGGGCGCTAGCGTCGCGGTGGATGCGAGCGTCCGCTTGTCGCTGGCCGACAAACGACTCGCAGCGATTTGCACGACATCTGCCGCGCGCAAGGGCCCGACATGGCGAAGGGCCTGAAACACGGTCCCCGCAGCGCTGCCTGGTGCGATCAGGTGCTTGGACGAAGCATGGCGAAGATCGACGACCCGCTCGCCGAGCACGACACGGCGCGAGGGACCGTCGGTCAAATAAGTGCTTTTCGCCGGAACCTGAGTTGTCAGACCTAACACATTGACCGCGCGTGCGCCTGCGATCTGCAACTGTGACCCGGTCTCCCGCGCAAGTGCTTGTGCGACGTCATCCGGTGCCGGCGAAAGCGGCCCAAGCTTCGGGTGGACCTTCGGAAAGTCGTACAGGCCTCGCGCCAGACGACGAAGCTTTCCACCTTTGGTCAGTCGCGACAGCGCTTGGTCAATCGCGGCCCTGGCGCCTACATCTAGAAAATCAGTGGGTGTGAAGACTCCGCCACGTCCCGCCGCCCGGGCGCGCCTCATGATCTGGTCTGGAATGGACGGAGCAGTGGTTTTCATATGTCATAAAATAGCCTATATTTTTCTGACATTAAAGTCGCGGTGTTGCCTGATGGGCAACTCTGCCGTGGCCCGTGGTCGATGCCTTACATGTTATTGTTACGCCACTCGTAACGAAAAATGCGCCGCTGATGCGTTGCGTCGTACTCCTTCTAGCCGTCTCTGCTGTGATATCGAGCGCGCATGCTGCTAAGTGCCGCAACCAGGGGCAAATCTTGTACACACAGGATCAGTACTGCCCCGCTGGATACACGGACATTACTTCTGGGTCAGGGGGGTCGGTGTCCACGATAGGAAAATCAGTGATCGTGCGGCAGCAGGAGCAGCAGTTTCTGGCCGGGCGAGCCGCTGATAGCCAGCAATACCAGGCGCAGATGGCACAGCAACAGCAACAGGAAATAGCCGCCGCCAATCAGCAGCGCAGCTTGTGCCACTCTCTCGATGCGCAGCTTCGCTCTACCGAAATCGCCATGCGCCAGATCAACGCGTGGCAAGAGATGGACCGTCTCAAACAAAACCACAGGGCAATTCGCGATCAGCAGTTTCAGCTCGGTTGCCATCGGTGACGAAGACAGTCGCTGGCTTGTATCGAGAAGATGTGTGCATGAGGACCTCCGTGTGGCGCGTGCAGGCACACTTTTCGATTATTTCTTCGGGTCGCCCACGAAGGAATAACGTGCCTGCTCTAGCGCCAATTGGGCGGCCGTACAGCTTCCAATCGTCCCACGGTCGACGGCTGGCTGAGGTGCTGGGGCGCTGGCGCTCCTTCAGCATCACCTCCCCGCCCAAGCAAAAAGCCGCCCTCTGTTCTTTATGTTCTCGTCGGGGCGTCTGTGCCAGCCCCGTCGGATTTCCTAAGCTGTAAAGCTTGGCGCGGGGTCATCGACGACAAAGAAAAGCGCCAGTCGGCGCTTTTTCCCACGCGCTCACGATTACATCAGCGTCGCGCCGCCTTGCTATGCCGGCAGCAGGTCATCCGATGGCGACGGCATGCTGCGACCGGGGGTGACATCAAAATCCAGATCGAGCTCCACGCCGTCATAGTCCACCCGCGGCGCCAAGCGGCGGCGCGGTCCGGCCTCGAGGCGCACGAGGTTGTAGCGTTCCATTGTGCGAAGCGTACGCGACAGGTTTGAAATCGCGCGCCCGGTTTTCTCAGCCAACTCGTCGAGTGACTCGGGGTGTGTCTGGCTGATGAGCGTGAGGAGTTCACGGTTGGCGGGCGACAGCACTTTCGCCAGCACGTCGAGCGACTGGAACCAGACCTTGGGCTCGTCAGGGCTCGGCTTATATTGGCCCCGCGCAATGGCGATGGTGCGCGCCTTGTAGTCCTCGAGTGAGGCGATGCCGATTTTCAATCTGCTCATGATCCGCTACTCCTTCGCTGGAGGATCTTGTCGACTTCCGCCCAGAAATCGGCGACAAGCGTGCCCGCATCCTGATAGTCGTAAAACCGCACGCGCTCACCAGCGTGCTTGTGGTCGTACTCGATCTGCGTGCGCCCCCCAGGGCCGTTGCCCTCGAAGCACGCGCAGCGGCCCATGCTTCGGCCGTCTTGTCGACTCGGGAAGTCCTCAGCCCTTGATCGCTTTGCGCTGGCGCTTGAAGGCCTTCAGGTCGGCCACAGCAAATAGTTGGCTGCGGCCAACTTCGGCATGGGACGCCAGCTTGCCATCGCGCACGAAGCGGCGGAAAGTGGCCATCGAAACTTCCAGGTACTCGGCGGCTTCCGCTGCCGTAAAGTCGTCTGCGGCCAAATGGCCGAAGACTTCCTCGTGGCTCAGGTTCTCGTCGCGGAAGGCCTGTTGACCCACCAGGGCGAAAAACTTGATCCGCTCGTGAGCGGGCATCTTGCCAAGGTTCTTCATCAGCTCTTCTGCGGTCATGATGGTCATGCTTTCCTCTCTGCCTTCAGGTACTTCTTGAGCGCGCTGTAAAAGTTCTCATGCGAGCCGACCTGGTAAAAATCGATCATTAACAGGTCAACGTCAATCCCTTCGGCCCGCTGCTCTGGGGAGGGAGGTCGATAGGCGATCAAGTACTCCTGGCGGTTGAACTTGAACTTGTGGACCCAGATCCCCGCCAGATCGCCCAGCTTCGCTTCCCCCACGTCTGGGTTGTCACAGACCACTTCCACTTCGTCCTCGATGGCCAGTTGAAGTGGCTTATGCGCCTTTTTCACAAACTGACTGAAGGGCTTTTTATAGTTGGGTATCATGATCTCTTTTTTGCTCAGATTTGATTGTATAACAGATCAAGCGTGAAGGGTTTCGGTCCCGTCAACGATGGCATGACGGGCTTCGCTATGCCTTTCCCGGCAGGCGATTCTTATGACACCCGATGGGTAACGCTTACGACACATGGGCGGAGGTCGGAAGCGAGCCGCGGCTCGAGCCGAATGCGCTATAAACTGCGCCAGCTGATTTTCGCCGTGCGAAGGTCTCCAATCTCGCGTGGCCGAGGTTTCGGTATCCCTTCACGGAGAGTCGAGCATCTTTCGGCAAAATTCGGGCGCTCGCCGGGGACCGCCGCAAACGTTGAAGGTTGTGCAGCCGGCGGCAGAGTGAAGGTCCATGAGTGATAGGTAGGAATGAGATTGTCATATAGCAGGTACAAAAGCCGTTCATCAGACATGAACCACGCAGCGGACAGGCGTACTCTGGCCGGTTGGTCGGACCTGAGCCTTCGGTCGAATCAGAGCCACACGGAGATTCGCCTGGCCCGAACTCGGCCAGAGGGCCTGCTGGTGAATTCCGCAGCCACCTCCTTGGAAATCCTGCGGCTTCAGCGCTGGCAGCAACACGGCGGTCGGGACGGGCACCAGTGACGGCTTCCGACATGCTGGTGCCACATCTGACGCCCGGCGGCCATCTGCTTGCGGTGCCCGAGGACGGCGCCCCCCTCTTGATCGAGGAAACGCGACTGCGGCTTGAGCGTGCCTTTGCACTGGGCGCGGGCCATGGCCTGCTGCAGTTGGGCGCGACGGAAATCGGCCACAGTTTGCCCCCCGCGTGGGCCTGGTGGCGGGATTTTGCCGCGCGCTATGTCACCGCCTTGTGCGCGACGCCCGAGGACGGCGAGATCGAGGTCGCAACGCCGGCGGCCGAAGATCTTGAGGCCATGATTGCCGACGCGCCGCCGATGACGGGCGGCGAGTATCTGACGCCAGAGGTGCTCGCCACGCTGTGGGGCCAGATCGATACGGCCTTGCACCAGGAACTGGCGGCCGCCAACGTCTCGCTTCAGGATTTCCTCAAATCGCACCACCCGGCCTGGAATCTCGTCGGCCGTGTGCATTTCAACCTCGCTGAGAATCGGCGGGACCCGGAGTTCCCGTTCGCCTTCCTGGCGACTTACACCGCGCGCGTGTCGGCCCACGGCAAAGCGCAACATCAGCCACTGTCGCAAGCCCTGGCGGAATTTTCGGGAGCCAGGAGCAAGGCACAGTTGCTGTCGTTACTGCTGCCGGTGCAGCGCGCCGCGGAACACTGCGATTGGCTTCGCGAGATGGTGGATACCGGCGAGATCTACCATCCGCTGCGCTGGACCCCCGTTGACGCCTATCGCTTTCTCTCGGACCTGTCCGAACTCGACGGCGCCGGAATCGTCGTCCGCATGCCAGGCGTCTGGCAAGCAGGCCGCCCTGCCCGTCCCGTTGTGAAAGCCAGCGTCGGAGCACGACCCCCTTCGCTCCTGGGCAAAGATGCATTGCTCGATTTCAACATGGAGGTCTCCCTCGACGGCGAGAGTCTCAACGCCTCCGAGGTCAGGGATTTGCTCAAAGGCGCCGACGGCTTGCAACTCATCCGTGGTCGCTGGGTCGAGGTGGACAAGAAAAAGCTTGGTCGCCTCCTGAAGCGATTCGAGTCCATGGAAAAAGCAGCGCAAAGCGGTCTGCCCTTGAATGAGGCACTACGCCTGCTGGCAGGGGTTTCGCTCGACGACAGCGCCGACCCCGCGGACCACGACTGGTCACAGCTGGTTGCAGGGCCCTGGCTGGCCGACATCCTGCGGGAATTGCGTCAGCCAGACGGGTTGGCGCAGGTCAGCCCGGGATCGGAGCTCAAGGCCAACCTGCGGCCCTACCAACAGGCCGGCGTGCGCTGGTTGTACCTGCTCACCCGGCTCGGACTGGGCGCTTGCCTGGCGGATGATATGGGCCTGGGCAAGACCATGCAGGTACTCTCGCTGCTGCTCGTGCTGAAGCGCGAAAGCGCCGAGGCGCGGCCCAGTCTGCTGGTCGCCCCCGCATCGCTGCTGGCCAACTGGGCGGCAGAGGCCGAGCGCTTTGCCCCCGGCTTGCGCTTACTGATCGCCCATCCGTCAGTCATGCCGGCGGCCGAATTGCGTGCACTGGACCCGGCTCGGCTTGTGGACATTGATCTCGTCATCACCAGCTTTGGCTCGCTCGTGCGCCAGCCGGTATTGGGGACCATCCAATGGCGCGTGGCCATCGTCGACGAAGCCCAGGCAATCAAGAACCCGGGTGCCAAGCAAACACGGCAGGTCAAGCAGCTCCAGGCCCAGTCGCGCATCGCGCTGACCGGAACCCCCGTGGAGAACCGCCTGTCCGATCTGTGGTCCATTTTTGATTTCACCCACCCCGGGTTGCTGGGCTCAGACAAAGTCTTTGCCAACTTTACCAGGCGGCTGGCGAAGGCCGAGCATTTCGGTCCGCTGCGAACGCTTGTACGGCCCTACATCCTGCGCCGCTTGAAGACCGACAAGCGGGTCATCGATGATCTTCCGGACAAGACCGAACTCAAGGCCTGGTGCCATCTGAGCCCGAGCCAGGCGGCACTGTATCAGGGTGCGGTGAAGGATCTGGCCGCCGCGCTGGAAGACGCCGAAGGCATTGGTCGCAAGGGAGTCGTGCTCAGCTTCCTGATGCGCTTCAAACAGATATGCAACCATCCGTCGCAGTGGTTGGGCGACGCGGCCTGGCAGGCGGAAGACAGCGGCAAGTTCGCCCGCCTGCGCCAACTGGCCGAAGTCATTGCCGCCAAGCAGGAAAAGGTGCTGGTATTCACCCAGTTTCGCGAGACCACCGAGCCGCTGGCGGCATTTCTGGGGTCGATCTTTGGCCGCGAAGGTTTGGTGCTCCATGGCGGCACCCCGGTAGCCAAGCGCCGCGAACTGGTCAAGCGATTCCAGGAAGATGAACTGACCCCCTTCTTCGTGCTTTCGC
The DNA here is from genome assembly GCF_905397435.1 of Cupriavidus numazuensis. Classification (GTDB taxonomy): domain Bacteria; phylum Pseudomonadota; class Gammaproteobacteria; order Burkholderiales; family Burkholderiaceae; genus Cupriavidus; species Cupriavidus numazuensis. The sequence continues at coordinate 17,580 of NZ_CAJPVI010000087.1, read as the reverse complement.
TCAAGGCCGGCGGGGCCGGTCTGAATCTCACCGCGGCGTCGCATGTGATTCATTTCGACCGCTGGTGGAATCCGGCCGTGGAAAACCAGGCGACGGATCGCGCATTTCGTATCGGCCAGAAGCGGAACGTCCTGGTGCATAAGTTTATCTGCCAGGGCACGGTCGAAGACCGTATCGACCAGTTGATCGAATCGAAGCAGCAATTGGTGAAGGACGTACTGGAGGGCGGTGCAGAACTTCTGCTGACCGAGATGAGCGATCGTGAATTGCTCGATCTCGTGAAGCTCGACGTTCATGTTGCGCAAGAGAACTGATCGTCAAGAGGAACCACAATGAGTTACGGTTACGGGGGATGGAAGCCCTATGTCTCGGCCGCCGAGCGCAGAAGAAAGGCGGAACTGGCTGCCGCGAAGGCGACGAAGGCTGGTGCGGTCCTGTCGCCAATCGCGTCGTATCGCGGTGCCATCGCCAAGACCTTCTGGGGCAAGGCCTGGTGCGACAATCTGGAAGGCTACAGCGACTATGCCAATCGCCTGCCGCGCGGCCGGACCTATGTGCGCAATGGTTCCGTGATCGACCTTCAGATTACGGCAGGCGAAGTCCGTGCGCAGGTCATGGGTTCGAGCCTCTACACGGTCGCTGTCACCGTGACGGCGTGTCCTGCAAAGCAATGGCGAGCGATCGGTGCTGATTGCGCGGGGTCGATCGATTCGATCGTGGAACTCTTGCAGGGCAAGCTCTCGACAGCCGTGATGGAGCGCATTTGCAAGCCTGGCAACGGCCTGTTCCCGGTGCCGAAGGAAATCAGGTTCAGTTGCAGTTGTCCGGACTGGGCGTCGATGTGCAAGCACGTTGCTGCCGTACTCTATGGCGTCGGCGCACGGCTCGACCAACAGCCAGAATTGCTCTTCATCTTGCGCAGCGTCGATGCCAGCGATCTCGTCAGGCAAGCCGGCGCTGGCCTGCCCAAATCCACAAAACGACCTACCACCAGCAAGGTGCTCGACGACGCCCTGGTGGCGGATGTGTTTGGGATCGAGATGGCCGACGCCTCCCCCCTGCCGAAGCCGGCTGCCGGGCGTAACAAGCCACCGGCAGATAAGGTGATTGTGAAGAAGGCGACCAGGTCGGCGGTCTCGACAACCCGAAAGCCCTCTGCAAGCGCCAAGACTGTGGCTGTGGAGGACAGGAAATCGGGCACAAAGAAGTTGCCAGTCAAGTCATCCGCCGAGCCACGAAATTCAACCTCTGGCATTGTTGTTGCCGGTCAAGCAAACGTAGCGGACTTAAAGCCACCGGCAGGTAAGGTGACAGCGAAGCAGGCGTCGGCTGTCTCGACAACCGGCAAGCCACCTGCGAACGTGAAGACCGCAGAAGATATAAAATCGTTCACAAAGAAGTTATCAGTCAAGCCATCTGCGGGGCCACGCAAATCAACCTCTGGCAACGTGGTGGCCAAGAAGACAAACGCGGCGAACTCGCCTTCAACTGCAACCCCGAAGAAGGCTGCAACAAGAAAGCGCGCCAGTAAGTTCAAGGACGCCGTCAACGACTAAGCCGGACCGCTCCCGGTCCACGCGTACAGCATAGTCGCGCGTGTCCCCTTTCGTCGACGGTGTCCGCCTGCAAGCATTCGACGACCTACAGCCCAAGGTCAAGCAGCCAGGCGATGCTCGTAGTAGGGGTGCCGCCGGTCATTCAGGATTGCCATGGCCGCCAGGTTCTTCGGATTCAGGTGCAGCCATGCGTCGACGTGCTCGCTCTCGATAGGCACGATCCAACGATCGTGTCGGCCTCTAAGACTTCGGTTGGCGCTGCGTCGGTCATGCGTCAAATGCGCATAGGTCGCCTTCGCCCTCCACTCCTTTGGAGAATGGCCACAGAGCTCGCGCTACGCTATGAGCCGCACTTGCTTTGCGCGAACAACGGCGGGGACCCCAAGCGCCCCAAAGGACGCCAAGTTGCAGGTTTGCGTGGCAAGGCGGCATGTCTCTGCCGCACCGGTCATCGAGGCCGGGCATGTTTGATTTGCTCTAAAACGGTGGGAGCAAACCTGGTGGGCCGGGTGGGGTTCGAACCCACGGTGGGATATCTCCGGCGGATTATGAGTCCGCTGCCTGCAACCAACACGGCGTCCGGCCCTGTACCGAAGCGCGAGATCTTACCTTGAAGTTCGCGCAGTCGCCATTGCCGCTTCTCGATGTGTAGTGATCGATCGGACCCATCATCGGGTCTCCTGTCACGCGTGGCCGCTGGAGCTGGCAAGAGAACTGCTGGGAAAAATGGCTCCTAATCCAGAGTTGCGCGATGTTTATATCGCCGTATCCTGCTCCGGTTGGTCTGCTACCACCCGCGCCCCTTCCCTGGTGAGCGCGGGTTCTTTTTGCGAACAGATCGACAGCACGGCGCAGGATGGATTGCCGACAACGGCAACCTGGCGGATACTGAGTGTGGTCGCGCCGAAAGGTGTTGGCCGATTTCTTCTTGGACGTCCTGCGGCTCTCCTCCATCGGATCGAGAGCTGTTTTTTTGGTCGCGCTCACTATCTGGCAACTGGCGCGTCCAACTTGCCGGCGGCGGCCGCCGCATGCAACATCGGCCGCCGAATCTGCCGGCGTCTTGCTGACCCTCGGCCGTTCTGACCTTCGTGCGTGATCCGAGAGCGCGCCAGTCTTTGACCAGCCCGCGGGCGCCGAGTAGCGCTGCTTGCGAATCTCAACGGCCGATCGAGCCTGTTTCGTCTTGATCAGTCGGGGCGCCGTGCAAGAAGTTTCCGTCGATCGTGGCCACCGCGCATGCACCGAGACCGAAGAATCGGCACGGTCCTGTGTTCGGATAAACCGTGGATTCGTGATGATGGCCGTGGAAAGCGCGTTTCACGCCCATTGCTTCGATCAGCGTGTCAATCGCCTTGAATCCGTGTGGATGAGAAGCCGGAGCTTCGTGGCTGACCAGGACATCCGCATGCTGACGCGATAGCGCGTTGTATGTCTGCGGGAAGATCGTGCTACGATGGCGCCGCGGCAGGCCGCCTCGCCAGTAGTTCCCCTTCCCACATTTGGCAAGATAGTCAGACTCGCTCTCTACGCGCGAGGGTTCAGGCGGCATCCAGACCTGGCCCCGAAAAATCCCCCCTAACCCGGCAATCCGAAGCCCCGCAATTGTGACCACTCGCCCATCCAGATTCCGGTCGGCCAGGCCCGAGCCGAACAGGTTGTCGTAGTCGGCATCGCTATCGGTGTCGTGATTGCCCGGAATCCACCACACTTGCGTCAGGGGAAGGATGCTGGCGAGCTCTTCATCCAGTGGGCGCTTCGCCTGGATGTCACCGGCGAGCACCACTGCCTCGGGGCGGTGACGGTGGATGCTTTCGATCAGCGGGCCGAACTCGCCATGGGGGTCACCGCAAATCAATACATGGCCTTCAGACATCGCTCGTTCGGGATAGGTGACTTGGTTTGAGTGGAACAGGCGGATCGATGACGTGACCGTGGGCCGCCGGAATGATCACCAATGTACCTGATCAGGAGTGCGTCGAATGCATAACCGGGACTGCGCCCGCGCAAGGTGACGTCATCCGCGAGTACAGGTTCTTAAGTCAATGCCTGCACGCCGGACGAGAAGACCTGACGAAGTCGCCCCTGCCCCGCTTACAATGTTGCTATGCAATATGAATCTGGGCCGTAGAAGCGCGCGAACCGCCACAGGTCCCTCTAGCGGTGGAGGCGGGTAATGGCGACAGCTCTAGCTGCGACCAAAGGCGAAGCATTAAAGCTCCTGGAAACAGAGGGCGTCACGGTCGTGGATTTGGACTACGAGTCAGGATGGCAGGACGCGATTGAGCTGGGCAGGCTGGGCGAAAAGCTGGGCATACGTGTCCAGTATCGCGGCCATGAGAGTATTGCCGTCAGCTCGCCCGCGGCACTCATTGCCGGACTGAGTCGTCCCAAGTTGACGTTCCGTCAGCGCAATCTTTACTGCCAATTTGAGCTCACCATGCTGCCAGCGGCTGACCTGGAGCGCCTCGAGCGAAAAGCGGAGAAGCTCGGGGACTACATCCTCGCTGGACATCTCACGCGGGATGTCGATGCTGTGTGGACGGAGTAACGCATTGTCATGCAGCCGTCCTGAAGTCCAAAACGCATCCGCGCCGTGAGTCGCGACTTGGATTGGCACCTTTGGGGTAGCTCTTATCTCGCACACTGACATAGCCGGCGGGTCACGGATTGCCCGTCGTCGTGGCAGCAGCTACCATCCCTGACAACTTGTGGCCCCGGTGATGTCGGGCCGGTGCTGCAAGGGCGCCATCTGACTACCAACGGGAACGCCGTGACGAATCAGCTCGATCTCTTCGAAGATAGCCGCGATGTCATGCTGCGCAACGACGTGCTCACAGCGCTTGAGCAACGCAATGCCGCCGCCGGGCGTGAAGCCCTGCAGCGCCTGGGCGCGGAATATCCAGACGACGCGCTTGTGCCGACCCTGGAGACCCTTGTCGGTGTGCTCGAGTCTCCCGTCCACGGACACTTCACGAATCACGCGGCGCTGCGCGACACATGCGAAGCGTGGTGTTTGCCGTGCATGCCGGCAGCGCGCCGAGCATTCGGCGACGCCGCGGGCATGGCTTGGTGCCTACCGCTGTGGCGCGCCCTCGCCCGCGCCGCCTCTCAATTACCGTTTCACCGGGAGATGCCCGAATGGCATGCGGCGCCGCTATGGATGCGCGCAGCGGAGTGGACGACGGCATGTGACAGCATCAAGTGCATCGGGTCATGGCGACGAATTCCAATCACGCTCGCCTGGATGGCCGAGACGGTCTACCGGCTTCAGGGGCTGGATCCGGCGTGGCCGCTTTTGGCGGAGCTTGCCTGGCTGTCCCCGAAGAAGCTCGGCGCGCTCATGCAAACGCTCGGTGATTCGTCATTGGTAGCGCTGCGCCGGCGGTTCGATGCGACTTTTGACGGTGACGGCACAACCGAGGATCTTGCCTACTTACCGGCCTGGGCCGTAGCGGAAAAACCCGGACTGGCTGCCCTCTTACGCGCGGCCGAGCCCTCGACGGGCACATTACCCGAACAGGGAATGCGGATCATGCTGGAGTTGTTGACCCTAGAGCGCCAAGGCCGCCAGCATGAATTGGTGGAACGGCGAAAGGACTTACGCGGCCTGCACGCGGGCCTCTTCGACGCCTATATCCGTACGCGATAACGCGTCGGGGCTCTTTCTCGCTTCTGCACGCACTCATACAGGGCAAAAAAAGCTCTCCACCTCGCGGAGGAGAGCCGTGGAACGTCCAAGAAGAAATCGGGCACCGGCTGTCAGTCGCCCGGCTTCAGGATCTCCATCCACAAGCTCACCGAACGGATATCGGACGCATTTCTTTGGGATGACATAGGGGTCTGAAACTTCTACGCGATGGCAGGCAATACCGACGTCGTCGGTATTTTCCTGATCAAGCCAAAGGTCGGTCGGTTCGGGCCATCGGATCTTAGGCGGACGCTTCGACGGGTTGGAACTGTCGGTTCTCTCCTACCAGCATCACGCGGTTCCTGCCGTCGGCTTTTGCCGCATAGAGCGCTGCATCGGCTCTCGCCATCACCGAGGCAAGGGAATCGCAAGCATCGAACTCCTCGACGCCGGCGCTGACAGTGCACACGAGATCAGCGGTCGGATCGCGTGAAACAGAGGTCGAGACGATTCCGCGCAACCGGTCTGTGACGTAGGCGGCCTCCTCTTTCCCAGTTCGAGGAAGCAGCAGCGCGAACTCCTCGCCGCCGATGCGCCCGACGACATCGGTTTGTCGTGTTTCGCGCGAAAGGAGCGAAGCAATGTGCGCAAGGGCCCGGTCACCGGCCGCGTGCCCAAATCCGTCATTGATGCTCTTGAAGTGGTCAATGTCCAAAATCGCGATAGACAACTTTGACTTCTCTGCTTTGGCCACGTCGAAGAGCGCCTCGGCCCTTGCGATGAAAGCCCGCCGACCGAGCACGCCTGTCAAATCGTCGATGGTGGCCAGGCGTTCCATCTGCTCAGCCAGCCGGTCATGAGCCAGCATGACCATGCCAAGGGACAGGCATGGCAAGGTGAGTGTTGCCAGGCCGACAAACGCAACGTTTATCGGCGTTGCTTCCAGAAAAGTCGTTTCATGCGCTAGGCCGAATGCGTAGGCTACACAGCGGACAGCGTGGACAATCGCCCCCAGCACTGCGGCAACAGTCACAAAGTGGTAGCTATATTTCGGTCTACCTGCGGGCCGGTACCGCTGCACCAGCCAACCGATACCAAACCTGACGTAGGCGATAAATCCCGAAACCACCGCGGCTCGGGCGTTAACGTCAGGCGATATGTAGGTCCAATAGACGAGTCCTGCGAGGATCGCAACGATCGCGCCGTATTCCCAAGTAATCGATGGCCGCTGATGAAAGAACTGTCGAAAGCCATGAAGCGCCAGGAGTGCAGCCCCAACCAGCAATGCGCTTCCGGCCAAAACGACTACATCGGATCTTTGCAAAAGAAGCAGCGTAGCCGTGACAGCCAGCAGCCCGCTTGCCACGGACCATTGGTGCACACCTGGAATTTTCGACTGAAAAAGGGAGCCGAGAACGGCTGCGCTCATCAGGCAGGACAGCGCAGCGATGCCGAGAAGAGCCGTGGAGATTGACATGGCTATGTGACAATTGATTGCATTCCATGAACGCACCTGGCGTGACACGAGGCAGTTTTGCTACGTCAACTGCATCGACGAACGTATCGTAGCGGAAATCATTTCGACGACCGGGTCATTGCCCTCGGGACGTCAGAATTTTAACTGCTATGGTTTTTCTGGGTGGCAATAAGGCATTGGTTTCGTCACGCCCAGCTCCTATGCGCGAGCGTCGCTCGATGGTTGAACATCTCGAGCCATCGGCCCTCTCCGCACAGAGGACCTCCGTGCGGTACTTTCCCATGGTGCACCTGCAACTGTCTGTTGGAATTGGTGACTTTTTGGACACCTGCGAGATCTACCAAGACGCCCGGATCAACATAGTCAGGCTGCCAGCCGATGCTCGTAGTAAGGCCGGCTGCGATCTTCGAGAATGGCATCGAGTGCAGCCAGATTCTTCGGGTCTGGGTGCAACCACGCGTCGACGCTCTGGCGCTGGATCGGCACGATACAACGATCATGTCCGGCCTCGCTAACTTCTGGCGGCGGCTCATCGGTGATCGCGGCGAACGAGTAGAGGTCCGCTTCGCCCTCACCCTCACCTCCCTTTGTGCAGGACCAGAGGCAGGCCACCAGCATGTCTTGCTGCGGCTCGGGGCGAAACTCCAGCACTACGTTCTCTTCGACTTCGCCGGGCGCAAGCTCGCGATGCTCCATCCGATGCCGAGCTACGTTTTCATAGAAGGCATTGACGATCATTACGCCGTGCTTGTAACAGCTCAGCAATCGGTGGCCGCTTTATGAAGTCATGCGAAAGACGGATCCCAAGACCGTTCAAATGTCTGTAGGGTGAGAGGTATTGCGGTCAATAGTGGCAATGGGCGAGAGCATCCGCAAGGGCGAGCATTATCACATTGCTTGTTCCTCAGCCGCACAAGCGCTGCCGGGACATACGACGAACTGGTACTTTGCACTTCCCTCTGAGGTCTATTGATGTGCTCGCTGTTCAGCGACCGTTCCAGCGCCGTGACATGACTGTTTTCAACCGCCCGGCGGTAACTTGACGCTAAGCCGGCGGCTTTGCTGACACGCGAAAGCATTAAGGGAGACACACAATGATCAAGCTAACCCGTTTGGTCCTGGCCCTGGTCTTTGGCATTGCCGCACTCCTTTATGCTTTGTATCGCATCTTGATTGGGGACGAGTGGGTCGGCATCGGCGTCATGGTTTGTACCTTGTGGGTCGCACGCGCCTTGGCTGGCCCCTTCATCGACATAGGCCGGAGTTGATCGGCACTCCCGACGTGCCGCGCAGCCTTCAGATCTCATGATCACTGCGCGTATCAGGGTGCCTACGAACAGGCACGGATTGGCTGACATGCGGCGCCCCCCCATAGACGCATGCCAATCAACGCGAAGCGGCCCCGCCGTCCGGTCATACGACAGCAACGCCGAGGCCTCGTCATGGGCCTTGTCCCTTGCGTCAATGTCCGCCTTTAGGGAAACTCGCGTAACCTGACGTGACAGGCACTTTGCCGCCAAGTCGGGAGGGGCAGATGACGACAAGCGCCGCCAGGTGTTCCCCGTGCGCGAGCCGGTCCGGCGGTCCGTGAATTGCTTGAGGCACTTTTCATATGTTCAATAGATTGGACAAAATGTGTCAGTTAGCCTATTCTGCTGAACATATGAGAGTCTCCACTGATACGACCTCGGTCCTCGAGCGCCAACTGCTCTTGCAACTGGGCGATCGCCTCAAGCGCCTTCGGAAGGCGCAAGGGCTCACTGCGGTCGAAATGGCCAAGCGGGTCGGCATCTCAAGGACCACCCTCAACTCAGTGGAATCAGGAGATCCGGCACCGACGATCGGCACGTATCTTCGCGTGATGTCAGCGTTGGGCGTTGCCGGCGACTTCGCCTTGCTGGCCAGCGACACCTTCCAGCCCGCGCCGGCGAACTCCGCGGCTGCGACCTCTTGGCGCATGCGACCCCAAGTTCAGGTACTGGTCACCTCCGATTCCTCGCGACACCAAGCCCAGGACTTGCAGAGCCTTGCGCTGCACAAGGAGGCGGTGCGATTAATCCGTGCTAATCCGGATCTCCTGGTTCGCGCGCAGGATACGCTAAAGAGATGGCGTTCGAATGGTTTGTCGCGATCGGATTCCCTTTGGGCCGAATGGGAAGAAATTCTGGCGCACGGCTCTTGGCGGAAAGCCTTGGGTCGAACTCGACGCGCCCAAGAACTCCGACAAGCCTCTCCCCTTCCGACAGTGTTGCCGGAAGAAGTCCGGCGAGATGTCCTTGCCCAAGTGCGGGCGCTCAAAAAAGGGGTGGTGTTAGGGGATGTCAGCGAGGAAAGTCTCGAATGAATCGCGAAGACCTCGAGCACATCATTCGAGCTGCGGGCGAGATTACGGATGAATACGAGTTCGTTATCGTCGGAAGCCAATCTATCCTGGGAGGAATCCCCTATCCCCCTGCCGTGTTCACGGTGTCTTCGGAGGCCGACATTTACCCGCTTAATGCTCACGAGAAAGCCGATCACATCGATGCCGCGATTGGCGAGGGCTCCCATTTTCACGACACGCATGGCTACTATGCGCAGGGTGTCGGCCCAGAAACGGCCTGTTTGCCGGCCGGTTGGCTGCATCGCGTGGAACGCATCCAAAATCAAGGTACGAATGGCCGCGTTGGCTATTGTTTGGGCGTGCTCGATCTTTTCATGGCCAAGGCCGTCGCGGATCGAGATAAAGACCGCGACTTCGACGTGGCACTTCTAGTGCATAGCTATGTCAAGGCGGATGAAGCGATTGCAATGGTAGGCAAGATGCCGATTGATGCCGCCTCCCAAGGGCGGCTTCGTGCACGGATCAAGCGGTGGATCAAAATTGCGGATGATCAAAGGGCCCAAGATAGCGGCAACATTCCTGAAGCAGGGGAATAGCAATAGCAAACGTTTCCAACTGATATCAGGGTGACTGCCTGATGCGACCGGATAATGATGCGGTAGGCTCATTTCGGGAGTCCTTGTGAGTGCAAGCGAGGCGCTCGAAGCAGAGGGCCACTGATCAGCAGACGCTCGCCTTTCACGGCTCGCAGAAATGGGTACGCGCGGCTGCGGACGAACGTCATAAGGTCTGGCGCCTGCCATGCGAAATTGGCCTCATGGCGACGCACGTTGCTTACCTCAGCGCGCAGTCAGCGAGAGCGTTTGCCTAGCCAGATTTATGCAAATGGCCAGCGATTAGCGGGTGCAAAAACGCAGGATCAAGATATGGGGGCGTGCTGGGCAGGCCTCGTGAGTCGGGCAGAGCACCAACAGGATGGGGTCACAGCACTAACGAAGTCAGAGCCGAAGGCGGGATACTGCTGGTGAAAAACAGGCCGAAGTTCAGTGCGGCTTGTCCGGGGCGATCTAGCCGGGCGCCGGTGTGCGCCCAGCCCGCTTAATCGACCGGTTGCCGAAGGCCAGTTCATTCGATGCGAAAAATCACGCCGAAGCTTCGGAAGTCGTGACGGTCGCTGCCCCTTTCTTTGCCGGCGCACGTTTCTTGGTCACGGCTTTCACCGCAACCTTCTTCGACACAACCGTGGCGGCGGCTTTGCTACCGTCAGCCTTCTTCGGGGCGACCTTCTTGGTGGCGGCTTTGGTCGATGCCTTCTTGGCGCCTGCAGCCTTTGCCTTCTTCGCCGCGAGTTTGTCCTTGGCGGCTTGCTTTTCAGAACGCGCGGCGGACTTTGCAGCTTCCGTTGCCTTTGCCACGTCACGCTTTGCGGCCTCAATGGCCTTCTTCGTGTCGGCGCGCAGTTTCAGCAGGCGCTTTTTCGCTGCCTGGGCTTCACGTGCAAGCACGCTCGCCTTCTTGGTGGGTGCCGCCAGCTTCTTTGCTACAAGCTTCCTTTTGGTAACCGCGCTCGTAGGCGTCGTTGCTTTGGTTGCTGCGACCATGTTGATTATCCGTTGTTCGTTGGAGCGCGAAGTATAACCTTGGTCGCTATCTGCAGTGATCCAAGGCGCACCATTGGGTTGCGAAATGCCTGAATCATCGAACAACCATCCAATGGGTTTCCGCTTCGTCGCTGCATTGCAGCACACATAGCGCTTGATTCCGAGGACAAGAGCGTTTAGTGTCAACGCTCGGTGTGCGCAAACTCGGCGCGTCCTCGCACCGAATTCACTTAGTGTTGTTCCAATCGTGCCCCGTGGAACTCCGTCCACGGACCAGCAGTCGTAGTTCCTTCTTCCGTCTTCCGACAAAGGAGCTGACATGCTCAGTCCGCATGAAATCGCCGCGCTGCTACTGCTTGGCGATACACAAGACATCGACGATCTTGAACCGGAACAGTTGGACGGCTTGCTGGCGCACAAACTGGTGACGATGGAGCATGGCCACGGTAGCGCAAATGCCCACCCTCGCTTAACGAGCCAGGGGTATTCCGTACTCGAAGCCATGCGCCGGATTGCCTAACGCCGCTCGGTCCTGAGAGTCCTCACGGTTTGCTCTATTTGTAGCGAAGAATCCCTGGCGACGGATGATCGCTGATCACCGATTGCGTCTCGTAAAGTCTGACGCAATACCGCTCCAGGGACTGGTCGGTGGAAGGCTGCCTTCTTGGGCCCACCTCGGCTATCGCCGACTGGGCGTCGAGATTGTGCCGAGGACGTGACCACCACGGGCCGCAGCATCCGCAGGTGCACGCATGTCTATGGACTCGACCGCCGTCGACTCCATGCGAATCATTCCAAGTGACTAACGCTGCGGTTTCCGGATGATGTCGATCTGTTCATCGATGATGGCCAGGAGTTCGGCTACCGAACCGGAGAAAGGCTGTCGAACTTTCGCGAGGGTTTTGCGCTCGCTGGCCGAACGCACGAGCTCAAAGTTGCCGTCCGCCTGCGAAAGTCGGATGACTCGCAGCTCCTTGCTGGGCGGAACCCGCAGCCAATAGGAGTATCCATTCCTTATCCCCTTTTCTGTGCGTTCGCGAGGAATCAGGTAAGGCCGCGCAAGCATGATCTCGGCGTGAATCGCTTCAATGGACATGGTGCTGCTCTCAACAAAGCAAAACCCCTGCATTGTGGGCAGGGGCAAATACTACTTCAGGGCGAGAAGCTGAGAATCAAGCTTCTTCGGCAATCAGAAATCGCTTGGGGTTCTTGCCGAGCCAAGCCGGTTGGCGACCACGGCCGGACCAGGTCTTCCCGGTCTTGGGGTCGAGGTACTTAGGGGGCAACTCCGACTTCGGCTTGCTCGCGCCGCTGCCTGCGGGACGGCCGCGACGGCGTTTGGCAATGTCTTCGGCCGTCAAGCCATAGTCCGCCATCAGACTCCGAATCTTCTCGATGACGCCCGCTACTTCATTGGCGCGTGCCTCTTCCAGTTGGGCTTCGATGGCCTTCTTCTGGGACATGAGTTCCTTATAGGATGCCATGTGAGTTTCCTTTCTAATCGAGATCTGAGTGAAGATAGTTTATATCCAAATCAAGATTCGATGCACAATTCTTTTTACCCTATGTCCGTGGGCGCACAATGCAATTCAAAGACATCGACGGAATGCTACATGTAATCCGCTGTAACACGGAGGCGAGCAGCTTGCGCTATCAGAGCTTGCCGGTCGCCATGAATTCCATGCTGACATCCTTGCTCTCGCCGATGCCATATTCTCCAGCCAACCGTTCCCAGAAATCCCTAGCCTCGCCATCGAAACAAGGCGATCCAGACAGGAAATATCGCCGCCCACTTGCGGTCACGCCGACCGATGTGCCACGGTTGAAGGATTGGATTGGGCTGCTCACTCGTGACTCATTGTTCTCGACGCAGTACCCCACAAAGTGCCGTTGACCAGAACTTGTTTCACGGACCCGCCAACGCTCAAGCGTGACGAGCGGCTGAACTTTCACAGCTGCAACTGTGCTCACAGACATAAATGTACCAATTACGGAAATTGCAAATACCCCAGCTTAAGCTAGCCGACTCGCCTTTGGCGAAAGGTGTGAAGTGCATAGGGCTTTCTACGGCGAATGCAGTCCCTGCCCGTTGAACCTACCCCACGCTTTGATTGCTGAGGGGAAGGACGTCTCGGAAGCGCTCCTCAATATGAGCCACGATGGCCGGGGTGGTCTTTCCATGCATGATGTCGAGAAACTCTTGGAAGACTTGTTCGATAGACGCCGAGTCCATTGCCTCGATCAGACGCGTCTTGATCGGATGTGCTTTTCGGCCGAGCATCCGCTCTGCTACATCCATCAGATACATTCGGGCGGCGGCAAGGGAGCGCCTCTGTCCAGGCAGCTTCGACGGGATCGCCGACGGCTTCTCTTCCGACTGCCGGGTTACCGTTTCATGCACGGATTCGGCGACCGGCCTGATGAATCCCTCTGATAGCAAATGGCGCAGCGTATCGGAGTCAAGCCCAAGCTGTTTCCCGCGGGCTCGAAGCTCTCTCGAGTCAGTCTGCCCATCCACCATGATGAGCAACGCGCGACTGCGACGATCAAGCGTCCCATTTCGCCCGGTAAGCTCCTGCCGACCTGTCTCCGTCTTCTCCAGCCGCCCACCCTCCTGGAAAAGTGAGGCGGCATGCCTCGCCGTTAAGAACGCCCGGAGAGACAGTGTCGTTGACGTTTACTCCGCCAGGCCCAGGTGGCGCCAGGGCGATTTACGTGAAGAACCACCGGCGGTCCGATCCGATCGCCTTTTGCGGCCCATTAATTGCACCGTCGGTCAGTCAACACCGTCACATACTTTCACGATCCCATGTCAGGCTTTTCGCGTTGAGGCAGCAGACCGGCGGCGGTGGTAAGAGTGGCGGAGGTGAAGGCGGCGGCTCGAAGCACTCCGCTGCGTCCAGGTCTTTCAAGATGAGCCTCTAGTCCGCCTCTGGGGGCCACCAAGACTTCCGTCGTTGATCATTGGCAACAGCGAACCCTATAAGGCTGCGTCGTACGACCAGAGCCTCTTCTCGATGGCCCAGTACGATGCAAATCCTTAGTCCGTACGCCCGATTCCCCAAGACCTCCGAGATCTCGAAACCGGTCACCACTCTGTTTGTCGAAGGAACTACTTCTCTCCTTCACCGCCAGGCCTCGTAGGACGACGCATTCGTGTGACCACACGAGCCGCGTCAGCTTCTTTGTAGGGAGCCTCAACCCTTGCGGTACGCACTCTGGGGACCGACTGACGCCCCGGCCAGTGGAGTTGAATAGTCGATATCGCGCTCTTGTACACGGCCTGCGTGCTACCGTTGGGCGCGCTTAGTACCACGACGAATTGGTCGAACGACACGATTGACCCGCTGAGTCTAATGCCGCTGACCAGGTATACGTCGACAGGCCTTCGCTCCTTGCGCGTGCGGTTCAAAAAGTCGTTTTGCGGAGAGGATTGTTCAGGCTGCATAAATCTCTGATCGAACACATCTTCTTCCCCAACTTGCGTTCACTGCTGACTTCTTGGCAGTCAAAACAGGCAATCTGGGAAGGCGGTTCCTGGAGGCGGGAGCAGCTTTCGCCTTGGCCACCCGACCTCCCTGCTGGCGTGTCGACCGCGACGAGAGCGGAAATTCCCAAGCCGTAAAAATATAGAAGCGGCTCTAGATTGGAAAGGACTTTCTTGTTTCGTGCACTGGCAACTCGAGGCCTTACAATCGCTTACAAAATGCAGCTATGTTCAGTGATAGCCTCACTCGGTCATAGCAGCGACCGATCGCAGGACGCCTGGCATTTATGCGGTTTTCGAATGAACAGCAAGCAACGTCGTAAAGCATATCGAAATAGCCCCTACCAGATTGAAACTACGTGGACATTTCGGGGCGCGCGCGTGACGATCACCCGCATAGCAAGCCCCACGGCGGTCATTGTTGAGTTTGAAGGGGCCGGAGCGCGTACGCATGTCCCAACGCGAGCGCTGGAGCCACATAGTCCCACCGGAAGGTCAAGGCTAAATCTACGCACACCACCTTCATGCACCTCGCAGACCAACTCTGACACAGCGAAGACTGCGCGGCCGATGCTGCTTCGGTAGATGGCGCCAGCACATCCCGCAGGGCTTCGCAACGCGTACAAGGTGCAGTCCCCAGAGGCTCCGAAGCGTGCCGAGAGAGGCATCGAGGAACACGAAAATGGATCCCTACGGATGCCCCTGAAAGGCGCCGTAGCGACGGGTGCATCGATATGAGTTCGACGAACTCGCGACGTATTTCCGTCTTCAGCTGGTACGAAACACGGCGAGTTACTGCAATGGTAAAGAGCCTGCAGGTTCAGGGAGGAAGGTACCGTCGCTCAGGTGCATTGCGGCCGCCATATCACCACGGACCCAATTGGCACCGTCCTATCGGGCGCCTGTGAAGAGGGCTGTACTACTTATTAGCGCCGGCGACGGTGACTTTTCAGCCCCTGAACTGGACTCGCCCGAAGAGATAAGTCTGTCATCCAACTTCGTGCGAAGGCTTGGTATCAGGCGAAAGTCGAAGCAACCCGTCGACTAGCTCTCAAGTCCACCCCTGCACGTAGCCCCCGTCACTCCTCTGCAATCAGGAATCGCTTAGGGTTGTTGCCCAACCAGGCCGGAGCACGACCACGGCCCGACCAAGTTCTTCCAGTCTTCGGATCCAAGTATTTTGGCGGCAACTCAGACTTCTTCGGCGTTGCGGCTTTGTCAACGCCAGGGGGTCGACCACGGCCTCGCTTTGTTGCGATGTCGTCCGGAGTCAGGTCATACTTCACTACCAGCGCGCGGATTTTCTCAATGACCCCAGGGAGTTCGCTCGCGCGGAGTTCCGCCAGTTTTGCTTCCAACGCTTCTTTTTCTGCGATGAGCTGCTCGTAAGTCGCCATTTAAAACATCCATCCTTGTGGGTGGCGCACATCGTACAGCACTCTTCGAAGTGTGGACGGTGTTTCTAGCTGAATACCTCCCCATGAGATGTTTTGCAACTGCTGAAGTGTCCTTTGGGGAGTGCTATCCTTTCGGCCCCCATCCTCGCATTCAGGATGGTTCGATAGCCAAAGGAAGGAATTAATGAAGTTTGTTTTACGGCTGGCCGCAACAGCTGCTTTTTGTGTAGGCGTTACCGGACCCGTTCGAGCAGCAACTGGCTTTGAAGGTTGCCCGCAGTTCTTTGCGAATGGCGTCGTTCCGCAGGTTCGGAACGCCCAGAGCCTTAAGCCGCGTGCTCTGTGCTTTGATGCTTTCGCGGTGTTGCACTCCGGCACGACGAGAACGCCTGTCTATGTGGCTGAGCGACTTTCTTCAGAGCAAGTCGCTGACGCGCAAGGCGAAGAGCGGACGAACAAGTTCTTTGCTGATGCTCGGCTGCCTCGCGCCGAGCGGGCTGAACTCGACGACTACAAGAGTTCGGGCTACGACCGAGGGCACATGGCACCAGCAGGGGATATGCCGAGTGCCACGGCAATGGCGCAGAGCTTCTCGCTTGCCAACATGGTGCCCCAGGCGCCGCAGAACAATCGAAAGAGCTGGGCGGGCATCGAGAAAGCGACGCGCAAGTATGTCCAGCGTGCCAGGGGGAATGTGTACGTCATCACAGGACCAGTGTTCGGCTCCGCTGCACCCACCACCATCGGCCAAGACCAGGTGTGGGTGCCGCAGTATCTCTTCAAACTCGTGTACGACTCGACGACACATCGCGCCTGGGCTCACTGGATTGAGAATTCAGACTCAGCGCGCGCTGGTCAGCCCATTACATATCGTGAACTCGTCAAGCGTACGGGCGTCGAGTTTCTTCCCGGCGTCCCCTTAGCGGAATGGCACTCAGCCTTCTAGACATGCTGATGCTTCTTTGTCGCCGAAAAGCCCCTCCATGCTGAAACAGGGCCTCCCCAGGCCGCCAAGCAACCTTTCGCATCCACAGTTGCTCCTCGGAGAGGGGAATCGCAATTGCACAAACTCATCGAAGCGGTTAGCGTATGCAAATTGCGGCACTGCAACAAATGCGGGTGCGCGACATGAAGTGACGAAGGAGCACCATGAACACAGCATGCGCAAAGAGCAGAACGGAAGCGCTGCGCCTACTGGACACCAAGGGCATAACCACGCTCGAATTGGACTACGAGTCAGCGTGGCAGGATGCCATCGAGCTCGGCCGCCTTGGCGATAAGCTCGGAATACGCGTGACGTATCGCGGGCACGAGAACATTGCGGTCAAATCGCGGGCCGCGCTGGTTGCCGGCCTCAGGCGCCAGAAGACGACGTTCCGGCAGCGAAACCTGTACTGCGAGTTCAGATTAGACAGACTGACAGAAAATGACCTGGCGACATTGGAAGCAAAGGCAAGCAGCCTTGGTGACTACATTCTCGCGGGGCACTTGATGCGGGATGTGGATGAGGTGTGGGCCGAGTGAGCTAGCCGCCCACACCATGCCAACCAGACTGGGAGTGCTCCGGTGGCTTCGGCTTCACCCAGGCTACCGCTTCAGGCGATCCGCTCTGATAGAACCAGTAGTCCCCCGCGACGACCCCCTTGTCGGCCGAGACCGTCTTGAGAAGATCGTAGATCTTGTCCGGCCCGCTTCGAGCCGAGCCTGCGTCGCACCGTGCGCCTGCTGCAGTGGCAGAGGCGTCAGGCTGCGCTACTGGCACCCTGCAGTTCCGGCACTGAGATGGAGGTCGCCATGACGGCTCTCGCGCGCAAGGCCTCCGTCGTTTCGTGGTTCCCATCGGCGCGCCAGCCTGGCGGCATGACGAGCAATCCAGCCACTTCACGTAGCGAACGGGCGCGAATCAGATCCTTCCCGAGGGCAGTCCATTGCCCGAATTCCACGTAACCGTCAGCGGAACCCGTCTGGCGAGTAGTGGGCGGCGATGAGAAGGTAGGGGCTTCACGATCTCTGGGAGTGAAGCGATGGCCGATCAGCGGGAAGGTAAGAGCGGACGATCTGGGTCAAGGTATGACCGCCACGATGAGGCTTTCTGGCGCGATCTACTG
>NZ_CAJPVI010000086.1 GCF_905397435.1 Cupriavidus numazuensis | reverse complement strand
TGGGGCCAACCTCCACCTTCCTGATTCTTGTTGTGTCGCAACTCCAAGATAACAGCGGTGGGCGGTTGGCCCTTTTTGTTTCTAAGCGGTCACGCAATTCGGCGAAGAACCTTATTTTTTTGCACCGTGATAGCAAGTCTGGCAACCGTTGGCGCACGTACCGCTTCGGAAAAGTGCGAGCGCTCTCAACACCGGTTAAAACAGCCTATCGCCTCTTTGAAAGTAGCGAAAACGTCAGTACTGGACTTCGCACACAGCTACATACCCGCTTCATGAATCTTTTGTGACAAAGCCTATACGGCGAGCAAGGTCTGACGTTAAGGGACGGATTGCCATCCATAGATTTCACGTATGTCTCTCCTCACGTTACCTCCAGTCGTTCGCCGTTTCAACTCACTGCCACTCACCACACGGATATGTCTCGCCCTTACTTTTGTCTACGTATTCGGCGCAGCCGTTGGCGTAACGGGAATAGGTAGTCTGGTACTCGTCAGCAAGTCCACGGCCCATCTCTACGATGACGATTTGGATGGTGCCTTAATGGCCGAACAAGCGCAGTCTGCTATCGCCGAGACTGCTCGTGCACAACTTTCATTGACGGCGGCAACGAGCGGAGAGGAGCACGATATCGCAAAGCAGGAGATGTTGAATGGAATGAAGGCGCTCGATGCGCTGTTGTCGGACCCACGCCTCGCTAAGAACAGCCATCCTTGCCGGCATCAAGGACTCGACGGCATCGGTCTCTGTCGCCACCAAGGAAATTTCGGTGGGCAATCAAGACCTGTCGCTACGCACCGAACAGCAGGCCGTACTGCGCGAGCGAACAGCGGCCGCCATGCAAGAGTTGCTTGACGACGTCAACCGCACCCAGGGCGAAGCCACTGATTGCAGCGCCCTGGCCAGCGCGACGCTGAAAGCGGCTTCCGACGGAAGCATGGTCACGGAGCGTCTTGCAGGGAAGATAAATAGCCTTCACGAGCATTCCCGTTCAATTACAGAAATTGTGCAACACATCGAGGCTATCGCGTTCCAGACCAACATACCGGCATTGAACGCTTCGGTGGAAGCCGCCAGAGCTGGTACCCACGGGCGAGGCTTCGCGGTCGTTGCGCAGGAAGTACGAACACTGGCGCAGCGGTGCGCGGCGGCCGCAAAGGAGATTGGTGGAGTGATTTCAAAGACGGTGTCCGACGTAAGCGATGGGGCAAGTCTGGCTCGCGATGCCACAACGTCAATGGAAGACGTGCGTCGAACAATTGAAAGTACTGCTGAGTTTGCGACGGCGATGAAGACTTCCAGCCAAGTCCAGACTGCCAAAATTGGTAAACTCGGCGAGTCAGTGCGCGCAATGGAGAGTCGACGCAGCCAAATTCTGCTTTGGTCGAGCAAGTCGCTGCCGCTGCAAGCATCCTCCATCAGCAGGCTGAGGGTCTCGCCGCAGAGGTCGGTGCACTTAAGTTTGAACGTCGACGTCCTCTCCGCCCGAGACGATGGAGAGGGCGAAGCCGGAGGGCTTCAGCCAACGGTGCTGACGCCCCGCCGCGCGGACGCACCACGGGCTGCGAGCGATTGCTCGCACACCAGACTCCTGTACGCTGCATGAACCTCGCCCAAGGCGGCTTGTCGCGATCTGCGGTCCTTCCTTACAGGTAACCGCAGGACTTCATGGAGCCTCGCACCAGAACACGGACAGCCGTGCCGGCACGCGGCAATCTTTTGGACAACTTCTGCCACGGCGGGCGGCGACGCCCGCTGTGGCAGCATGCGCGGTCCAGCCTCATCGCGCGGCGTACTTCACTGCCGCGATCGTCGAGTGCGTAATCTCGATCCTCTGCAAAAGCGACGTCACCACCTGGGCTCAGCCTCAGCCAGCTGTGGAATGCCCTGGCCGAACGAGAAATTTTCGTTGGGCACGGGAACCAAAGCGATAAATACGTCGTCGGGAGAGATGCCAACCGCCTCTTGCAGAAGCCGCGTAATGGCCGCCATCAGTGCGCGCTTGTCGCTCAGCGGCCGGTGAGCCCCAACCAGCACCTTGATGATCATGGCATTCGATGAGCGTTCCATGCCCATGAACTTCGGGTCGATGAAAATCTCATCGTCGCCGTGCTCGCTCAGTGTGATAAACCGGTCGCCTGGTGGGATGCCTAGACCCTGGACCAGAGATTGATTGAGGGCATTGCCGATCGCAATCTTCTGTTCGCGACTGAAGGATCCTTTGGGGATGTAAGCGTGAAAAACTGGCATGGGAATCTCCTGAGTTTGAAAAAATTGGCGGCTTAGGCCGTGAATGGACTGCTAGGGAGCCAGATGCAGGCGAAACCAATCGGTAGCCGCTGCGCAGGCGACGAAGAAGGCCGAGTCGTAAGGGGAGAAATGACCGCCCGCAATGGTGATCAACCGTTTCGGCTCCAATGCATCTTCGTAAGCGCGCAACTCCAGGTCAGTTAGAGTCACGCGATCGTCGGTGGCCACAATCATAAGCAGCGGGCGGGGCGAGATTCGGCTGATCCAAGCACCAGGCTCGTACATGCGCGCCGCAAAGCTCGAACGTAATGTGACGGTATTGGGCCAAGTGGCCGTACCAACGTCGCGCAGGTAGAATGCTTGCGCCTCTTCTGATCGGTACGCGGCCGGAATGCTGAGATCCCCGCTGACGACGGCCTGAGTACCTGGCGCCTCACCCGCATGGCTGCTGCGCAAATCACTAATCAGATTATCGAGATAGTCTGCCAGACCATCAGGCGATACCCGCCGTCGGCTCTGCTCGAAGCCGCTGATGGTGGGTACTTGCGATACCACGCATTTGACGCGCGGGTCGGTTGCCGCTAGTACCAGCGCGTGACCACCACTGTAGCTAGAGCCCCAGATCCCGATGCGACTGGCATCGACCTCCGTTCGCGACTCCAGAAAGCTAATTGCGCGACGCCAGTCTTCGATCTGCATCCAGGGGTCAATGTCATGCCTGGGAGTGCCATCACTAGCACCGAAGTTGCGATGGTCGTGCACCATCACCACGAAGCCAGCCTCGGCAAAGGCTTGAGCAAACTTCTCAAGCGCGTGCTCTTTGACTGCGGCATATCCATGACACATCGAGATTGCTGGCCGCGGTTCCGCGCTGGCGATCTCCGGGACAAATAGCCAGCCGCGCAATGCGACGTCTTGCTCACCAGCGAACTCAATGTCGTACCTTACAGCCACGTTACCCTCACTTTAGTATGTTAGTGTCCACGTAAATACGGTGCCATAGAAGATTCGTCGTCAACCTCCTAGACAATACGCGTATATCCACATATTATCCACGTGCAGTACCGCAGGCAAGAAAAACATGAGGAGACCACTTCATGCCGTACGCAAATCGACAACCTTCAACCAACCCTAAACTCGTTCTCATTCACGGCTTCCTAGACAGTGGATTGGCGTGGCAACCACTAGCCGACGCACTTGCGGCCTCGGGATACACCAGCACGGCCCCCGACTTGGCCGGCGCGGGCGCGCGGCAAGCGGAATCCGGGCCTTACTCACTAGGGAGAGCAGTAGACGAGATCGTCAGCCATGTCAACGCAGATACCGCACCCATCGCGCTGATTGGCCATAGTATGGGAGCGCAAATCGCTGAACTGGCTGCGATGCGGTTGGGAAGCAGGGTTTCAGCGCTCGTATTACTCACCCCTACCCCACTGGGCGGCAATGCTTTACCGGACGAAATTCGGTCGACACTACGTGAAAGCGGTGGTGACGCGCTTGCGCAGCGAAGCATTCGCCAAACATTCTCCAAGAATCTAAGTGAGGCGCAGCTCCTGACCGCGACTGCGGCAGATGTCCTCATGGGAAGCGACGCGGTGCGCGGCTACTACGACGCCTTCACCGGCGGCGACATCATCGGCAAAAGGCCGACTGCCTGCACGGCCCAGACCCTCATTCTAGGCGCGCAAGATGACCCGGTGATCTCCCCAGAAATGGTGCGCCAGATTCAAGAGGAGCGCTTTCCTGTCGGTCGCTTGGGCTTCATCGCAGGTTCCGGTCACTGGCCTCACATCGAGCGAGTTGAGGCGACGGCGCATGCCATCACTGAATTCCTCCAGGAAGTAGCGTAAGGGGCGCCGAAGATTGGAAGTATGCGCATATCATCGTATACTATTGGCATTCCAATCTTCGACTGAAGGCCGATCATGGCAATCACCAAAGAGATCGAGAACATCGACGGCCGCTGCAACTGCTTAGCGCTGCGACAGGCGTCGCGCTATCTGACAGCTCTGTACGATCAAGCGTTGGCCGGCGCTGGATTGCGCGCTACCCAGTTTTCCATCCTCTACAAACTGGCCAAAGCGGGCGAGATATCGATCGGCGAATTGGCTGCGGTGATGGCAATGGACCGCACGACGCTCTCAGCAAACCTCAAGCCTATGGAGCGTGACGGCCTGATAAAAATCGTGCCATCTGCGCTGGACCGCCGCGCGAGGCAGGTGACGCTAACTCGGCAAGGCATGCTCAGCTATCAGCAAGCATTTCCACTGTGGGAGAGTGTGCAGCAAGAATTCGAGCGTGCGTATGGTGCAAAAGAGGCGAAGTCTTTGCGCAGCGCTGCACGCTCGGTGTTGGACAGCGGTTTTGAGCCATGGGCCGAGAGCCCATAGGGACACAACCTCTGCATAGTAGCCTCCATGCCACATATGTCTCGGGGGCTTTTTATTGCACTGTATATGTGCATATGCACATAAATAATTTGGAGACTCGATCATGAAAAAGGCAATGATGAAACCGACGCTGGCGCTGGCCCTGGGCCTGGGCCTGGCATTGGCCTCCTCCGGCTATCCATCGCTATCTTCCGCAGCATCCCCCTCCTCGGTCGTTGAGGCAACCGTCAGCCAAGTCAAGTCCAGTGTTGTCACTACCGTGCCCCCCGAGCTACTGGAGGCATGCCGAAAAGGGCTCACGGGCTTCGACAAAAACGACCGGACCGACATGATTGCAGCGCTTGCCGACAATGTCGTTTTCGAATTCTCCGACTCGCTGCCCTACGGCGGAACTTACACCGGCAAAGACGAGTTCGTTGCCTTCTGGAAGCACGTATACAAGGAATACGAGTATTTCAACTACGACGCTCGAGCAGTTCTGGCGGCTGGAGACTACATCATTGTTCCGGTAGTGGCGCGCGCCAAGACGAAGACCGGCTATTCGATGGAGAACGAGCATCTGTTCCTGTTTCGCGTTAAAGACGGCAAGATCGTCTATGGCCGCATCTATGCCGATACCGCACGTGGTCGCGACGTACTAGAAGGGCGTGAACCACGTCGCTACCCAAAGCTCATCTTGAATTGATTGCCCACGAAATCAACCGATCCATCTCGTGGACGCCCCTCCCCATCGTTGTTCGCATCCGATGGGGATATGTAGCTGTATGGGGATAGACTGCACAAACTTGATCGTGCGCGTTTAAAACGGTTGTCTATACCTGTAAGGAAAGACCGCAGATCGCGACAAGGCGCCTAGGGCGAGGTTCATACAGCGTACAGGAGTCTGGTGCGCGAGCAATGGCTCGCAGTCAGTTGCCCATCCGCGCAGCCAGGCGTCAGCACCGTTCGCCAAAGCCCTCCAGCTTCGCCCTCCAGCAAGGACCACCGTTCGCCTTGCGCCATTCTGAATTTTTAGATTTGCACAGATTTAAAGTAACGGTGCATGCGTTTTAAACACGCCGGCTCCGGCTTTGGCGGCCTATCCGCATACAGCTACATACCCACGAATTGCCGACAAGCCAGCCCGGATATACTGTATATCAAGGGGGATGCTCTTCTGACTGAGGAATGGCCGTTGAATAGTCCAATCCAACAGAATTGGTGTGCAAAGCTCCGTCTATTTCAGGATCAAACGGCGCTGGCATCTCCTAGACTATCGAGCTTCCTCCTACCAGCCGCGCACAGTCTCAGTTGTGCGCGGTGCTTTTTTTTGATCCCACGCTCCGCCAGCGCGTTGCGCGGCTCGGTGGTTTGTCCGATACTGAGTCTGGGTAGCTTACGTGAAGCGGCCCATTTCTTCTTGGACGTTCTACGGCTCTCATCTTGTTGGTTGAGAGCTTCTTTTGGGTTCATCGCCGCAGCGACCAAGTTGGTCTCCCCGCCACATCGGCGGCTCATCCCCTCTCAAACCGCACCAAAAAAATCGATCACCGAGTCTGCTATGAGCACAGCTTGAAGAGGACCCCCCACGACTTTCTCGTTTCGGTTCCATCGCAACTCGGATACTTCGCCTTCTGCTCCATCAACCGTAGAACGAAGGAAGAGTGGGTCTTCCGCAATTTGTGTGACGACGGCGAATTCGTGTGGGGGACCTTGCCGTCCCCGCCGCGATACCACCATTCTTCTGCTCGTTGACAAACGCTTGAGCGAGCTCGCCAGCTCGTCCTAGCCGTACGAGTTCACCCGCCTTCGATGGCGACCGGACTCGCGGGTCCAGCAAGTACAAGCAGCCCGGTCATTTAGTTCGGCTTCAACACCCGCAGCCGCAGAAGCTCGACATTCGCGCGGCCATACATTTGGCGCTTGGAGCTTGAGCCGGTTGATGTAACCCTCGGTCTGGCCATTGCTCCATGGCAGCTTGAAGGCCGCCCGCACCGCCGGTAAGTCGGCGCGCAAGCTTTTCGCGAACCTGCGCATTTCCGCTGCGTCACAGCGCGCCAGACGCTTCAACCATCGATCGAACTGCCGCAGACTGCGCCGGTGCATGAGCCCGAGAAACTCCCGCGCGAGGCTGCGGACCTCGCCGACCACGGGTTCGATCCTGCACAGCGCCTGCACGAAGCGCTCATGATCCGCGCTCCTGGGCTCCTCGATCGCGAGCCTCCTCCATCCGATAAGCCATCCGAACACGCGCCCGGCCGATGGGCACGGCATCGTGCGCACCGGTGCTTGGACAAGCGGCTCCTTACCCTGCGGAAAGAGAAGGCGAATCACGCAATTCCGCACGGTGGCGCAACTGCCCGTATAGCCTCGCTGTTTGAGTTCTTGCCAGATCAATTCAGGAAAGCGACAGCCCCCGGCGATCCGTTCCTCGATATAGCTGAGATAGGGATCCAAAGGCGTCGGCCCCCGCGCCCTCGGTGCGCGCTCCGGAAAGGCTCCCGCGGTGACGAAGTTGCGCACGGTTCGTTGGTCAATTGAGAGCTCGAGCCCGATTCCTTTCATCGTGCCGCCCTGGGCGTGTAGCGCCATCACCCGCTCGTACAGCGCCAGGCGCGCGGCGCGTCGCTGATCGCTCTCGCGCTGCCATGACCACAGTGAATCGCGGCTCAGCACTCGCTGCCGGCCCAGGGTCACGCCAGCGACCTCGACTTGCTTCGCGGCCTGGCGCAGTTGCGGCCCGAGTCGGCACAGCAGCTTCTCGACGTTGTCGCGAAGGTTGCTCAGCAGATGCCAGCGATCCGAGACTTGCTGGGCTGCCGGTAGCGCGATGTCCACCGCGTCGGAATAGGCCCCGGCCCGGTCCCTGGCGACAATCTCGATCGAAGGGTGCGCACGCATCCACGCTGCCACTGCAATGGACTCCCTGCCAGCAAACACTTCAATCGGCTCACGTCGCTCCAGGTCCACGATGATCGTCCCATACCGGTGACCGCGCGCGATCGCCCAGTCATCGATGCCGATGACCCTCGGTCGTGGTTTGCGCTTGCGCTCAGGTACCCTGCGCAATTCGCGCAGCACGGTGTCGGCACTGGTGCGCAAGCCCAACAAGTCAGCAAGCCGGGCTGCTGCCTCACCACCGAGGGCGTGGCCCAGCGCGTGCAACGCCCGAGCCTGCGATCGCGTACGACGTTGATGCCGGCCCGCCAAGGCGTCGATGTTCTCGGCAAACGTACGACGGGGGCAATTGGCGTTCGTACACTTGAAGCGACGCACCTCAATAGCGAGAACGACCCGCTGCTCGAGCATCGGACGCTCTTCCAGCCTGCGGACATAGCGGCCGTGGAGTCGGTGACTCCAACGATGGCAGGCAGGACAAGGTGCCGCGCGAACCGTACTGCGGGCTTCGACAGTGATGGTCTCCCCTTGCGCGTCGCTGGAGACGAAGCGCTTGCCCACACGGACGAGGATACGATCGATCCCACCGAGAACATGGCTCATGGTAATGAGCAACGTAGGCCAGATCGGCCGGAAATCAAGCCCTCAACCCGGCCGTCACACAAAGTGCGGGAGAACCCCGTCTTCGCCTACGATGGAGGTATACGGGAGGCGGCCGCCCTAACTGCGTAGCGCGGAAAAGGGTCAGCCTTACAGCACGGCATAGACTTGGGGAGGGCTGATCATGGCGTTGCTGCTGCTGTTCGCGCTGTTTACCAAGCATCTCGTATGCGACTACCTGTGGCAGCCGAGCTGGATGCTCGCCGGCAAGGACGATTTCCGGAAGCTAGGCGGCTACGCCCATGCGGGTCTGCATGGCCTGTGCACGGCTGCCCTGCTCGGGGGATTCGGTGTCACCTACTGGCTTTGGCTGGGTATCTCCGACACTGTCATCCACTACATGATTGATCGCTGGAAGGTGCGGCTCGGCCGTCGCGCCAAGTTGACACCGAATTTGCCGCAGTTCTGGTGGGCATTTGGCCTGGACCAGTACGCGCACGTGCTGACCTACCTTGCCATTGTCTGGCTAGCTGGTATGCCGAACTGATTTGTTGGCTTCGGCGAGCGCGCGGGCCGGTCGAGATTGTCGCCCTTGCCGCTCTCGAAGCGTGAACGGCATGCCCACAGAGACACCACTGATCTTCGCCGCCTGATCAACGACAGCGTGTTGCGCCTCTCACGAGACCAAGCTAGTCGTTCCTACTATGCAAGCTTCCAGCGCCAGGTTCTGGCATTCAACTCCTCGCCACGTTTGGCTAGCAGGTCGCGCAGCGCAGCCTTGAGCACCTTGCCGTTGGCGTTCCTCGGCAACGCTTCGACGAACAGATACGCCTTTGGCCGCTTGAATCGGGCAATGCGGCGCAAACACCATTGGTCCAACTCGGACATGGTCACCTGCGTCCGGGCCTTGCGAACAACAACGGCCACCACTTCCTCTCCCCAGTCGGGGTGGCTGCGCCCGAGCACTGAGACTTCCGCCACGGCAGGATGCCTGAGCAGCGCATCCTCTACCTCGCGCGGGTAGACATTGGAGCCACCGCTGATGATCGTCTCCTTGCTACGATCTTTCAGGGTAAGCCGGCCACGCTGGTCCATGCAACCGACATCGCCGGTATGCAAC
The DNA here is from genome assembly GCF_905397435.1 of Cupriavidus numazuensis. Taxonomy (GTDB): domain Bacteria; phylum Pseudomonadota; class Gammaproteobacteria; order Burkholderiales; family Burkholderiaceae; genus Cupriavidus; species Cupriavidus numazuensis. The sequence continues at coordinate 18,200 of NZ_CAJPVI010000086.1, read as the reverse complement.
CAACCATTGCGCAACGTCACCGCACTAGCCTCCGGATTGCTCCAATAGCCTTGCATCACGGCAGAGCTGCGCACCAGCACTTCACCAATTTCCCCCACAGGGAGAGAGTCGTCGTTGGTATCGGCGATGCGAATCTCCACGCCTGGCAAGGCACGCCCAACGGAAGCCAGCCCGCCGAGATCGCTTGCAGCGTGGGCACCGGAAATCTCCGCTGACGTCTGGGCGGTAATCGTCATCGGACTTTCGCCCTGGCCGTAGATCTGCGCAATCTTCGCGCCCAGACAGTCAAGTGCGGCGACTTCGTCCTCCAGATAGAGGGGGGCGCCGCCGCAAACGATGACCTTGAGATTCGAGAGATCGGCACGGCTTCGGCGCACGTACTCGACCAGGCGGTTGAGCATGGTCGGCGCCGCAAACAGACTTGTGCGCGGGTGCGCCGCGACAAGTTCGACCAGCTCGGCGGCATTGAAACCGCCCGAGGATGGAATGACTTGACTGGCACCTTCGGCGATGTGTGGGACGATGTAGAGCCCGGAGCCGTGGGACATCGGCGCAGCGTGAATGAGACTGTCGCCCGGAACGATGCGCGAGACAGCGCTGGAGTAAGCCCAGTACATCGCCGTCAGATTCTGGTGCGAGAGCATGACGCCCTTTGGCTTGCCGGTCGTTCCGCTGGTGTAGAACAGCCAAGCGAGGGCGTCCTCGGCGACATCGGCAAGCTGCACACCGGGCCCAGCAAACAGGGCCACTACGCTCGCCCTCGCGAATGCCTTGGGCACCGTGCTTGGCAATGCGCTTACGCCACAGGCAGACCGTTTGTACCGATACATCCAATTCCCGTGCAATGACGGTATTGGAGTGGCCCTCGTGGGCCCACAACGCGATTCGTGCCCGCATGACATCTCGCTGCGCAGCCGTCTTGCGTTCGATTAGCGACAGCAGTTCCTGTTGCTCCTTCTTCGCCAGCTTCACTGGCGTTGCATGTCGACCTCGGTTCATCCCGACATGATATCGGAGGCGATTAATTATTCAACCTATTTACGGGATGTTGTACTAGCTCGTCGGCATTGAAGCCGCCCGAAGATGGAATGACCTGACTCGCACCTTCGGCGATGTGCGGGACGATGTAGAGCCCGGAGCCGTGGGACATCGGCCCAGCGTGAATGAGGCTGTCGCCTGGAACGATGCTCGTGACAGCGCTGGAGTATGCCCCGTACATCGCGGTCAGATTCCGGTGCGATAGCATGACGCCCTTTGGCTTGCCGGTCGTTCCGCTGGTGTAGAACAGCCAGGCGAGGGCGTCCTCGGCCACATCGGCAAACCTGTACACCGCGCCCAGCAAACAGGGCGTGGTAGTCGGTGGAATCGACAGCTATGGTCTTGGCGTTTGTCACTGCCTCGACATCGGTAACAAAGCAAACGGTCGCGCCACTGTCCCGAACGATGTCGTCGATTTCGCGCGGATGCAGCTTTGCGTTGATTGGTACCGCACACAATCCCGCATGCCAGATTCCGTACAACAGCTCGACATACTGCGGACAGTTCTTCAAGATGAGCGCCACGCGGTCGCCAGCATGCAGCCCGAGCCAGTCGCGTAATCCGCCAGCGCACCGCGCGACGCGGTCGGCAAGCTGAGCGAAGGTCGAGAGCTGCTCAGTGCCGAGAAAGAGCGCAGCCTGACTGGGGTATGCGCGGGCCGTGCGGACAAGCGTATGAGCGAGGTTCGTGTTCATGCTACCTTCCATTGCAGTCGGTATGGATTTGATTTCGGACCGGTTGGCGAGCCAGGTAAGCAACATTGGCGGCGCTGCCTGCCTTTGCTACCGCTTTGCGCATGCCCCGTCTTCATACGCCTTGCTGATGTGTTCTGCCTTTCCGGAAGCGCCCGTTCTCAGGGGGCAGGCTCGCCTGCCCCCTGGTTCAAGCAGCGCTTAGTCGGACGCGCGCTCCGGCACCGGAAGATTCACCCACTCCTTGTAGAAGGCCTCGATGTCCGGCTCGAAGTCGTGGATCACGGGATACCACGGGGTAGGCGCTTCGACGTCGTGCATGGTGCCGCACGATGGGCAGTAGTATTCGCGATACACCTGCCACTGGGTGTCGGGGGCCATCAGCTTCGGATACACCTCGGTCATTGCCTCCTCAGTGTCGCGCACGTAGATCGAGGCATGCAGCTTCCAGTTCTCGCGGTAATCGCAGAACTCGTGACCGCAGTCGCACTTGACTACCCACTTTTTACTCTTGGCCAATTGCACGATAAACATGTGCGGGCTGAGCGGTAGCACGATACGGTCAGGAAAGTTCACCTTGGCCTGCAGGGCCGCCAGGTACTGCGCGAACCGGCTCTCGTCCTTGGGCATCGAGAGCATGCGGAAGGTGGTCTCCCAATCGAGGGAACCTTCGACGAGGTGGGCGACCTGTTCATTGGTATAGGTTGACATGTTTCAACTCCTGGATGCGGTGATTACTCTTCGACCTGAACGACGGTGGTGACGTCGGGCAGCAGGGAGAGGTCCATGCGGTGCTTGGCGCCGTAGGATGGCACGCCCAGCTCTTCTTCACGCACCTGCCAGTCGGCGGGCAGGCTCCAGAATTCCTTGAACTCCCGCGTGAACTTCTCAGACAGGGCAAAGCTGGTGGCGAACATGTGCTGCACCTGGACGGACGCGTGCTTGTTGAGAATGCGTTCGCGCTCTTCCTTCATCCATTCGCGCGTCGGCAGCGCCCGCGCCAGGCGTTCCTTGCGAACTTCGGCGCGGCGTGCCTGGGTCTTGGCAGCATCCACGGTAAAGACGCCCTTGTCGTCCTGGGTGAAGACAGCCCCATATACCTTCTGCGCGTAGGCCGGCAGCAGGAACTTCTGGTTGAGGTCCGCTTCGATGGCTTCCGGGTCCCGGTCGAGGGGGTCGCCAAAGCCCGGGCCACCGCGCAGGTAGTTCAGGTACAGGTCATGGTTGGCGTAGCAGTCCTCCGTCGTGATGCACTGCTTGTCGCGCTTGACCTCGGCGGTGGCATCGATGTGGCGCTCGAAGTCGGGGTTGCCCGGGTCGATGTCGCCGCCGAGCGGCAGGGAGTCGCCGATGGCGATGCGCTGGTCCAGGCCGGTCTTGTGCGCCTCAAAGCGATAGCCGGTCGCGGACGGATAGCCGCCCATCATGCCCCAGTCGCTGTTCATGAAGCCGTTGCCCATGAAGAACATGGTCCAGTCCTGGGCGTTCCACACCATGCGCAGCGTCTCGAACCCGCAGCCGCCGCGGTATTTGCCGTAGCCGCCGGAATTGGCCTTGACGTTGCGGCCAAGGTAGAGCAGCGGCTCGGCCATCTCCCAGATTTCGATGTCGCCCATATCGCCTTCCGGATTCCAGATGGCGGCAGCGTGGTTGAGACCATCCTTTACGGCGCACGCGCCGGTGCCGCAGGAGCTGGCCTCGAAGCTGTTGACGGCATGGATCTCTCCGTCCTGGTTGATGCCGCCGCCCTGCAGCCAGTTGGAGGTGTTGGCGTTGCCGGCGTTGACCTCTTCCAGGTAGCCGCGGCTGAAGTAGGACTGCGACAGGCCGCGCCACAGCGCCGCCCAGCCCGAGACCAGAAAGTGCCAGGCGTACGCGTGGCCGGTGCGGCGGTCATCGGGGTTGCACCACGTGCCCTTGGGCAGGCGAAACTCGGTTGCGAAGTAGGCGCCATCGTTGATGCGCTGGGTGGGCACCAGGGTCTGGCACATCATCACCCAGATCCCGGAAGTGAAGGCCACCTGGTGGGCGTTGAAGGTATGCCAGCCCCAGCGGCTCGCGCCCTCGAAGTCGAGGCGCCACTTGCCGTCTGGCTTGATCGTCATCTCGCAGGGAGAGTGCATGATCGAGTCGAGCTTGGCGAAGGCGTTGGAGACCTGCACGTCGTCATGCTTATAGGGCACGTCGACAAAGGAGACCTTGCGGTACTTGCCAGGCAGGGTCATCGCCTTGATGCGGCTCTGCAGTCCGCGGCGGCCTTCCTCGATGACCTCGTAGGCGAACTTCTCGTAGGCCTCGAGGCCGTCGGCACGGATCACTTCTTCGACCAGTTCGCGGATCATGTGGCAGCCGGCGATCCGGGTTTTCTCATCGAGGATCCAGTATTTCGGCGTGCGCACCGAGCGCTGCGACTCGTGCAGCCAGTCGCGCAGCGGCTCGTCGTTCACGCCAGTCTTGCGGCAAGTGATCATGTAGCCGTCGCCGAAGCGCTGGGTCTGTCCGGTGGACATCGAGCCCGGCGTCACCGAGCCGGTATCGATCACGTGGGTGACGCCGCCCACCCAGCCGATCAGCTTGCCCTCCCAGAAGATCGGCACGATGGTGGCGATGTCGCAGGGGTGCACGTTGCCGATGGAGCAGTCGTTGTTGGTAAACATGTCACCGGGATTGATGCCGGGGTTGGCCTCCCAGTTATTCTCGATCATGTACTTGATCGCCGCGCCCATGGTGCCGACGTGGATGATGATGCCGGTCGAGGTCAGCACGCAATCGCCCACGGCGTTGTAGAGCGTGAAGCAGAGTTCGCCTTCCTGCTCGACGATGGGACTGGCGGCAATCTTCTTCGCAGTCTCGCGGGCATGCACCAGGCCGCCGCGCAGCTTGGAGAACAGCTTTTCATAGCCAATCGGGTCGCTGTCGCGGAACTCCAGCTTGTCGAGGCCGTTGTAGTGGCCGGTGGCCTGAGTGCGGGCAATGATCGCGTCGCGGGATTCCTTGAGGGTCTTGCCGTCCTGCAGCAGATTGCCCAGGCCCACTTCCTTGTTGCTCATCATGTTCATGGCGTGTCTCCTTACCTCACTTCTTTGAGGTGGAACAGGCGGTGCTTGTCGACCGTCGTCTCGAAGCCATCCGGTACCACAAAGGTCGTGGCATCGGATTCGATGATGGCGGGGCCCACAATGTGGTTGCCTGCCTTGAGCGCTTCCATCTTCCACAGTGCGGCATCCACCCACTTCTTGTGGCGATAGAAGGGGCGGGTGCCGAGATAGGCTTCCTTGGGCGGCAATGGGCCCGCATCCGGGTCTTCCGGCAGTACCGGCTTCTGGGTAACGACGGTGCCGCGCAGGATCGCGCCGGTGATCGAGAAGCCCAGTTCCGGCGAGCGCGCGGAACTGGCGTACACCCGGCCATAGGTGGTCTCGAAGGCCTCGACGATCTTGTCCCAGTCGGCTGCGGTGGCAGCACTGGTCACCGGCGATACGATTTCAAGGTCGTTCAGTTGGCCCATGTACTGCATCTTGTAGCCGGGGATCAGCAGCACGTCTTCGGGCTTGTAGCCGTTGAGGACAAACTCGTCGATAACCTTGATGGCCAATTCGGACCAGGCTTCCTGCAAGGTCTTGCAGGCGGCAGCCTTATCGCCGTCCGGCGCGAGTTGTGCGACACCGACGTCGACCGACTTGTCATAGCGATATTCGAAGTCGGCGCAGGCACAGCCGAAGGCCGAGAAGCCAGCCGCCCAGGCGGGCACGACCACGTCCTTGAAACCTACCCCCTCCGTATAACCGTAGGTATGCACGGGGCCGGCGCCACCATAGGAGAAGCACGTGAACTCCGCCGGGTTGTAGCCCTTGGCGCTGATATTGGCGCGCAGGTATTCGGACAGCGTCAGGTCCAGCAACTCGATGACGCCGGCCGCGGCATCTTCCACCGACAGGCCGAGCGGATCGGCGATCTGCGCCTTGATATGCTGGCGGGCGCGTTCCACATCGAGCTTGATGGCGCCACCGAGAAAGTTGTCCGGATTCAGGTAGCCCAGCACCACGTGGCAGTCGGAAACCGAAACGGTGTCGAGACCGCTTTCCGGCCAGCAGGTGCCGACGCGATAGCCAGCAGAGTCCGGGCCAAGCTTGATGGACTTGCTGTAGGGATCCAAACGCACGAAGCTGCCGGCGCCCGCGCCGACCGAGTCCATGGCTACCAGGGGCAGCGAGAGGACCAGACGAGCCATGTCCGGGTCAGACTTGATGGCGAAGTTGCCCTTGGTGATCAACGCCACGTCGAAGCTGGTGCCGCCAATATCGGAGCACGCGATGTTCTCGTCTCCCAGGGCCTCACCGAGCAGCTTAGAGCCGATCACGCCGCCAATTGGGCCGGAGACAATGGTTCGTGCGAGTTCCTTGGCTTTCCAGCTGATGGTGCCGCCATGGGTCGCCATCACGCGCAGATCGAACTTGGCTCCGTGCTTCCTGAAGCGGTCGCTGACCTTCTTCAGCGTCTGGCGCGACGGCTCTGCGCCATAGGCCTCCAGGATGGTGGTGTTCATCCGGTGGCTTTCCTTGCGCGACGGATAGTAGTCCACCGAGGCGAAGACGGGAATATCTGCCTTCAGCCTCTTCAGTTCCTCACGCACGATGTCCCGGGCGCGTTGCTCGCTCGATTCGTTCTTGTGGGATTGCAGCAGGCAAATGACGATGGCTTGCGAGCCGGCCTCCACCAGTTCGCGGGTGGACTGGCGGACTTCGTCTTCCCGCAGCGGGATGACTACCTTCCCTTGCACGTCGGTGCGCTCGGTGACACCACGGGTGCGTGAAACGGGCACCAGGGGCTCATCGTAGCGATGCGTATTCAGGTGAATGCGGTCTTCCAGGGCATAACCCAAGTAGCTCTGCAGCGCGCGCCCCATCGAATGGATCTGCTCGAAGCCTCGATTGCAAATCAGGCCAACATCAAGGCCTTTGCGCATCAGGATGCGATTGAGCATGGCCGTACCGGAATAGACGCAGGTCACCAGTTCCGGATAAACGTCATCCACTGTCCGGTCCCAGTGTGCGAGCGCATCTTCGGACGAGTTATAGATGGCAAGGGATTCATCGCCGGGATTGCTTTGCGCCTTGCCGACCACGAAACGGCCATCCGAGCGCACGAAGAATGTGTCGGTCATCGTGCCACCAGCATCGATGCCCATCACCTGTACGGTGGACTGCGGTTGCATATTGCCTCCTGTCATTGGTGTCGTCGTAGTGGGATCTCCCCACGGCCAATGCATGGCAAGGCTCATGCCAAGGTGGCCCAGATCCAGCCAGAAAGGCTGGCTATGTGAAGGAAATCAATGAGTTGAAAGCACTGTTTGGTTGCACCGCTAGTCGCATGGTGTCCGGACTCGGTGTCCGGATATTCGACGACTGCGCACGCGGGTGTCTGGGAATCGGACGCCTACTGGCGGGCTTGCGCTATCGATGCGGTATTGGTGGGCTGGCGAAGAACGCGTCGATGCCCGAGCGGTGCTCCGCGACCTCGCCAAGGCTCTGGCCTTAGCTGTCAACGACGTGATCCGGTAATCCGTAGGGCATGCCGTTCACAATCGCCTTTCACTACGAGGCGAACGAACGGTGGTCATCGTAGGTGAAACTGTTGTTGGGAAATTTTTCGTTTGATGGATGGTTGCATCAAAGGCGCCATCATGAGCCACCCGATCGCTTTGACCGCCACGCCGACTACATCAATCAGGAACTTCCAACCATCGATCTGATCACTGCGGCTCTCGCCATACAGACACCACATACAGAAGTGCTCGCAATTGTTGGCGAACAGCTGGTATCGGTCCTCGCCGAGTCGCGAGTAGGCGCGGCGAACCGCTTCGGGGCCCTCGAACCTGGCGTCCGGGCTTTGCCTGACCCAGACGGCGTGCCCATGTGCAAACTCAGCGAGCGTGACCTCCTGCACTGGGCCTCGATGCAGCGACCGCGACAGTCCTGCGTAATGCACTACCCTCCCGTCTCCCGCATAAACACCGTGATGCGTATAGCCAAATCGCTCGGCAACGAGATGGCTACCGATGGTCATGCCCACTTTAGCGATTGGTTCGCCAACCTGGCGTCCTGACCTCGTTGCATCTTTCATGGCCATCACCGCGTTCCGCTGTCCGTCGTACAACCGGACCGCATACGGCGTGCCACCACCGCAAGGAAGAGGGATTCCCAGAGGGCTGCGCCCTCTTCGATCCTGCACGTCCGACACCCGCGCTTTGCCTGTTCGAATTCCGGTCAGTCAAAATAGGGTGTCCGATTTCCGGACACCCTGCCTTGCCATTGTTGCAGGGCACAAATTACTGATTTAAAAGAGATTTGTTGACTTGGCTGTGGCATGGGGCTACGGTTACTCGAGCCAATTAACCCTGACCATCCCATGCCGTTTTCACGTTGCGGCACCTTGATTCCCCGCATCGGCGATGAACCTCTCGTCGCCTCGGCTTGGGAGCGTTTTGTGCAAGACCCGTCTCTGGACGTGGCGGGCGTGCGCAGCGTCGTCCTGGCGTCGTGGCAGCGGAGTCGTTCTGAGGCCGTCGACCCTGCCAGGCACTCCGCACCGGGGGCGGCCTCCGATCGCATTCGCCGGTTGCAGCGTCAGAACCGGGACTTTTGCGATGCCGCGCGTCCGGCTCTCGAGGGCTTGCGCGATGTCCTGCAGGAATGCGGGACGCTGATCATGCTTTGTGACGCAGGCGGTACCATTTTGCGCATCGACGGAGGGAGCGGAGTCCGCAGCGCAGGTGAAGGGATCAACCTGGCCGCCGGCGGCTGCTGGAATGAGGAAGTCATCGGCACCAATGCCATCGGTACCGCGATCGCGACCCGAACCCCAGTTCAGATCCATGCCAACGAGCATTTCTGCCTGGACGTCAAGCGCTGGACCTGTGCAGCGGCGCCGATCATTGATCCTCTCAGTGGCGCCTTGCTGGGCGTGGTGGACGTCTCTGGTGTCAAGGAAACGCTTCATGGCCACACACTGGGTCTTGTGCTGGCAGCGGCCAAGCAGATAGAGGGGGAATTGGCTCGCCGCGACGGTGCTCTGCATGAGCGCCTGCTTACGAAAGCCATTGACAGTTTTATCCGTTACGCCAACGACTACGTTGTACTCGTCGACGCCCGGGGACGGGTTATTCGCGCCAACGGGAATGCGCCTCTCGCGCTCGAGATGCATGGCGTGAACTTGCCGCAGGGAATCGGCACTCAGCTACCAGGCCTGAATCTGGCACTCGCGGATATCGACCGGACCTGCCAACGCCCACAGTGGTTATGCCCCGAATGGCTACATCCGGTAAAGGATCATGAAGGTACGCTTGGCACGATGCTTGTGATACCGCTCACGGCACGCCAGAACCGACCCGCCATATCGTTGCCGGCGGCTTGGACACCATCGGCTGAGAGCGATGCGTTCGGCGACATTATTGGTCAGAGTGAGATATTGCAAGCCACCAAGGCCCGCGCCCGCCGCCTCGCGCCGCTCGATCTGCCTGTGCTGCTTCTGGGCGAGACCGGAGCCGGTAAGGAGCTCTTCGCCCGAGCGCTACATCAGGCCAGTCATCGCAGTCTGGGGCCATTTGTTGCCGTCAATTGCGGGGCCCTGAGCCGAGAACTCCTGGCCAGCGAACTTTTTGGTTATGTCGATGGCGCCTTTACTGGGGCGCGTCGTGGCGGCCTTCCCGGCAAGTTCGAGCAAGCGGAGGGCGGCACACTGTTCCTGGATGAAATTGGCGAGATGCCATTAGATATGCAGCCGCACTTGCTACGCGTGTTGCAGGATGGCATTGTGGTGCGACTCGGCGATACCCGCGAGCGGCGCGTCTCGGTGCGTGTCATTGCGGCCACCAACCGCGATATGCAGGGTGAAATCACAGCCAGACGTTTCCGCGAAGACCTATACCACCGCCTTTGTGCGGTCACGCTGCAACTGCCCGCGCTGCGCGACCGGCCTGGCGACATCGATGCAATCGTCCAGCATCTCAACAACAAACTTGCGCGCAAGTATGGCTGTGGCCCCAAGCAACTGGATCCGGCTGTGCACCAGGCCCTTTTGAGCTATCGTTGGCCGGGGAACATTCGTGAACTCCAGAATGCCTTCGAAGTTATGTTTGCGCTCTGTGAAGGCGATACGATCGACAGCTCGCAACTGCCTCCGGCCATCGCATCGATGGTGAAGAACTCACTTGCCATCCCTCCCTCGAAATCGATGGCCCTCTCGTCCGGGAGACTTGACGAAATGGAGCGACAAGCAATTCTTAATGCAATTGCGAATTCCCATGGAAATATGTCCATGGCCGCTCGCACGCTGGGAATTTCGAGGAGCACGCTCTACGTCAAGCTAGCCGGGATGCGCGACCAGCCAGGCAATTCGTAAAGCCGCGCGCCGATCTCTTGGAGCGCGGTCGCTTACGACAACTGGTCCAGCAGCGCTGTGCTTGCCTTGGTGGTGCCAAAGCGCGGCGTGTCGTGAAGTAATCGCGGATCTTCCACAAGCCGACTTCGAGGGGCCGTCCCCCATCTTCAGTAAAGCATCGCGAACATCGGTCAACTGATGCTCACGTTCTTGTCACACCTTTCCTGATCGCGAAACTTCATCCCAGTCCCCCCATCGCATCAACTCGGCAGGGAAATCACCGATGACGCCCCCTCACCTGCCGGCAACATAGGTTGTCGGTTCGCGCAAAGCCTGAGCTCCGACTTACCGGCTGTGCGGGCCGCATTCAAGTTGCCATGGAGCAATGGCCAGACCGAGGGTCATGTCAACCGGCTCAAGCTTCTCAAGCGCCAAATGTATGGCCGCGCAGATATCGAGCTTCTGCGGCTGCGGGTGTTGAAGCCAAACTAAACCGGCTGGCTTTGTTCTACAGGACCCGCCAGTCCGGTTGCCATCGCAGGCGCGTGAGTTCGTGTGGCCACGGCGAGGCTGGCGGACTCGCTTACGTTTGTCAGTAAGAAGAATAGTGGTAGTCGGGCGGGAAAGAGGACGGGAAGGGTCCTCGACGCGAATTCGCCGTTGTCACACAAATTGCGCAAGACCCATCTTTATTACTCTTCACGGATTTCGAACAACTTTCACGAAAGTGAAACTATACCATCGCCATCCTCAATGGGAATGGCATTCGGTCCTCGACGCAAATTCGCCGTCGTCACAAAAATTGCGGAAGACCCATCTTTATTACTCTTCACGCTTATGGATCATTCAGATAGCTCGATGACCATTGGCGGAATTAGTGGTCACGATTGGCCGAATTAACGATCGGCAACAGCAACTATGGGCGTACAGCCGATGATCAACCCGCAATGAGACCACCTGCTCGAGTCTGGCCCAGTGTACGGCGAGGAGACCACGGGTCCCTCCTCAAGGAGCCCGGACGGTCTCGCCAGCACTCTTGTTACTTCGGCTTCGCGAACTGCGGGTAGAAGCGAGCGACCTGAGGTCCACCGACCGCCCAGCCCACGCAATGGCCTATGAACGCTGGCTTTTCCGTGGCCTCGAACATGTGGCTGTTTCGCGCGTCGCCTTCTTGCCAACCAAATACGGTCTGAAACGCGGTGGTTGCTAGAGGGAACAGCAACTCGCGAGCGTGTGTGCAGCCTCGCTCCGCGCCGACAGCAGACTTTACTGATTCACGCCAGGTACGGTCGATGCGCTTTCCAACCAATGCCTGATAGTTTGAAATCGCTTCACTGCAAGAGAGGTACGGCGTTGAAGGCATGTCAACCTCAATCGCATGAACTACCATGTCATTGTCAACGGTCAATCTGATTCTCATGTGGTGCGACTCGGACTCGGCCGCACGCAGGCCCCGTATCGGCTCGGTATACTGAAACGGCTTTTGATCGGTCACCCTTCCCTCGATGTCCCATAGGCCGTCGTCGCGCTTGTAGCCTTCGCACCTCACGGTGCGCGTATGAACATGGCGACGAGGTTGGGGCGTTGTAAACGACATTGACGGACTCCTTTGTGGAATGATCCAGCAACAGTGCTGTAGCAGTCGAACGGAAGCACATTTCGAGCGTAGCGCCGACGACCCAGCCGACGCTATCCAAGCGGGCTCGTGCCCAAGTTCCGTACCGCGCTTGGTAGATTCGACTCAGCTTTTCGAGCGCGGCCAGCCACACTGCGGCGAGCGTCCGGCAACCAGCGCAGTGCTCCATGAGGTTGAATAGTTGTTGAACCGTGCGCGTATACGGTCGCTCTTCCAGTATGGGCAAGGCACGCAATCAGAACCAATTGTCCTGCATGTCCAGCGTAGTCCGATCCAGCGATGCCAGCAGATCGAACTGCGGACCAGTCTTGGGAAGTTCCCAACGGAAAAAATAGCCGACGGCTGCGAGCTTGCCGTGGTAGAACTCCGCATCAGCGTCGCTGCCGGCGCAATACAATGCCTGTTGGGCTAACAACGCCTGCTCCAGCCAAATCCAGGCCAGCACCACATGACCAAAGGCTTCCAGATAGACCGAGGCATTGGCCAGCGTCACGTTGACGTCACCGGCAGCCCACAACTGCCTCGTGACATCAGCCAGCCTCGAGACCGACAGCGTCAGCGCCAGCGCGTATCTCGACAGATCTGCATCGCCCGCGTTCCGGGCACGATCGCAGGTTCTTTCCACGCGTTCGCGCAGCAGGGAGAATGCGAAGCCGTCGTGCATCACCACCTTGCGACCGAGTAGGTCCAGCCCCTGGATGCCGTGCGTGCCCTCGTGTATCGGGTTAAGGCGGTTATCGCGGTAGAACTGCTCGACGTTGTACTCGCGGGTATAGCCATAACCACCGTGCACCTGGATCGCCAAGCTATTGGCTTCCAGGCACCATTGTGACGGCCAGCTCTTGGCGACGGGAGTCAGGATGTCAAGTAGCAGTGTCAGACGATCGCGTTCGCCGCTGTCCGCCGCGGCACGCTGTTCGTCTACCAGGCGGGTGCAGTACAGGTTCAACGCCAGTGCGCCCTCGACGTAGCTCTTCTGCGCCAGTAGCATGCGGCGGATATCGGCGTGCTCCACCAGCTTCACTTGCGAGCTGGCCGCGTCCTTACCGCCGGGACCGGTGGCTCGACCTTGAGGTCGACTGCGCGCGTAATCCAGGGCATGCAGGTACCCAGTGTAGCCAAGCACTGCGGCTCCCAGCCCCACGCCGATGCGGGCCTCGTTCATCATATGAAACATGCAGGCCAACCCCTTGCCTGGTTCGCCCACCAAGTAGCCGATCGCGCCGACCTTGCCGCCTGGCCGGTACTTCATGCCCTCGCCAAAGTTGAGCAGGCAGTTCGTGGTGCCGCGGTAGCCCATCTTGTGGTTCAAGCCGGCGAGCACTACGTCGTTGTGCTCACCCAGCGAACCATCCTCGTTGACGAGGAATTTCGGCACGATGAACAGCGAGATGCCCTTAACGCCTGGGATCAGCTTGCCGTCCGGCCCGGGAATTTTGGCCAGCACAAGATGGACAATGTTCTCGCACAGTTCATGCTCCCCGCCCGATATCCACATCTTGTTCCCGCGCAGACGGAACCGTTGGCCCAGCGACGATTCGCTTTCGTACTCAGCACGCGTAGTGATATCTGACAGCGATGACCCCGCCTGCGGTTCGGATAGGCACATGGTGCCGAAGAAGCGGCCTTCCATCTCCGGTCTGACGAAGGTATCGATCTGGGCCGGCGTGCCGTGCGCCAGCAGCAGGTTGGCATTGCCGATGGTCAGGAAGGGATAGGCGCTGGTGCCCACGTTGGCGGCCTTGAACCAAGCGAAACCGGCCTTCTCGACCACCAGAGGCAGCTGCATACCGCCCAGCTCGTAGTCCTGCCCTGCCGCCATCAATCCAGCATTGCAGAAGGCGTCTAGGGCGGCTTTGACCTCGGGAATGACGGTCACCTTTTCCCCATCAACGTGCGGCTCGTACTGGTCGTTCTTCTTGTTGTGCGTGGCGAACAACTCTGTGGCCATCCGCTCGCACGTGTCCAGCACTGCGTCGAACGTCTCACGCGAATGATCCGCATAACGGTCAATCCCCGTCAGCTGCTCGACCTGGAGCCACTCGTACAGGATGAAGCTCAGGTCACGGCGGGAAAGTATGAGCGACATGGCAGTATTCAGTTGTTAAATTCCGTAACGGCTTCGGCCCGTGAACGCCGGGATCCGGTTCAGGTCCAGCGTCGTGATGTTGGAGGCCAGGATCGCACATCCGGCCTCATCACTTCGTCCAGCTTCTTGAACACGGTCTCCTAGATGGCCAGGTTCGTCAGGTCCGCGACCGTGGCAGTCATCACGCTCGACAAGCCGCGGGCTAACGAGTTTGGCCACGCCCCGTGGGCATCGCGTCTAAAGCCAGCTCAGTGTCTGTCCACCGTCGACCTTTATCACGGCACCAGTCATGTAGCGGCCTGCGTCCGACGCGAGCAAAAGAATAGGACCGTCAAGATCGTCCGGATTTCCCAAGCGCCGCTGTGGTATCCGTTTCACGATGCCATCATCAATCTTGCGTTCTGCGAACACCTGATGCATCTCGGTGAGGAAATTTCCGGGACATAGCGCATTTACCCGGATATTTTTGTGCGCGAGTTCCAGGGCCATTACTTGCGTGAGCTGTATCAACCCGGCCTTTGAAACCGCGTATGCCGACAGATAGCCGGGCGTGCGTAGCCCGGCGGTGGAAGCTACGTTGATAATCGTTCCACCGCCCGCCTCGACCATGCGACGCGCGGCTTCGCGGGCGACGGCAAAGCTACCATTCAGATTTGTGTCAAAGATACGAGCCACCGCTTCATCGTCATGGTCCAGGAATTTGGCGAAGTTGATGATCCCGGCATTGTTTACCAATATGCTGGGTGGTCCTCCATACACTCGCTCGATCTCATCGAAGGCGACCGGGATTGTCTCCAGGTCGTTGAGGTCGATATGGATGCCATGCGCAGCATTGGCATCCCCGCATTGTTCGACGATTTCGGCAGCGGCTGTTTGAACGGCTTGCAACCGACGGGCCGCAAGCACTACTTGGGCACCCGCTCGGGCCAGAAGCCCGGCAACGTGGAGACCAATCCCTGAGGACGCTCCAGTCACCAGTGCAATGCGGCCCCGTACGCTAAATAGCTCTTCCATCATCACGTTTCCACTCATTATCAAGGAGAAATAGGAAAGTTTCGGTCAACGGCCCAGGAATTGAGGGCGACGCTTCTCAGCGAAAGCGCTCAGCCCCTCCGGTGCATCGTGGCTCGTCAGACAATACTTGTGAGTAACCTCAATCTCGTGAGCGATCGCCTCCTTAAAGGGAACTTCACGAATCTGGTTCAATGTCTTCTTCACATTGGCCACCGCTAGCGGGCTTTTCACTGCAACAGCCTCAGCAAAGGAGACTGCAGCTGCGATAAGCCCACAACGATCAGGCAGAATACGATTGACCAGACCGGCATGCATCCATGGTTCTGGCGGAAGGAACGCGCCGGTGAACAGCACTTCACGGCCAAAATTCTGAAGGACCCTCCTTGGCAGACGAGTGAGTACGCCGCCCCCACCCATCTGTCCAAAATTCAGGTGACCATCACCGATGCGCGCATCAGCGGCCGCATAAACGACGTCGCAAGCTAGCGCAAGTTCAAGCCCTCCAGCGGCGGTCACACCGTTGATTAGCGCCATGACGGGCTTGGCCAAATCGAACTGGATGTAATTAAACAGCGCATGCAGGTCGTCGAGAAACGATCGGAAGTCCTGTGCGTTGCGCTGAAGCTCGATGTATTTCTTTAGGTCGCCCCCAGCACTGAACGCGTCGCCGGCCCCGATGATCGCTACCGCGCGCACAGCGTCATCGGCCGCGAACTTGTTCATCGCTGATTGAAGCGCGCCGATCATTCCCCAGTCGATCGGGTTCTTTTGCGCTGGCCGATTCAACGTAACCAAACCAAGCGCAGTGCCGGGAATGCCGAGTGTGATACGCTCGACGATGACGGGATCTGATTTTGACATCAGTAGCTCTTCGGCAGGCCCAGGCACTTTTCGCCCAGATAGTTGAGGGTCATCTCATTGTTGATCGGCGCGACACGCAACGTCCTGATCATCGGCAGAATGGCGGCCACATCGCATTCGTCGGTAATTCCAGCCCCGCCATGCACTTGGAACGCGGCATCGCCCGCCTCGAAGGCAGCCTCGGTACAGGCCAACTTGGCCATATTCGCGTACATGCCTACTGTGCGTGAATCGTTACCACGGTCAAACGCGATGGCCGCTTCCCGGTTCGCGAGGTTTGCCAGCCGCAGCTTGACGAACGCCCTTGCTAGCATGTGCTGGACCGCCTGATGACTGCCGATCGCCTCGCCGAACACGACTCTATCCTTGGCGTAGGCAACACCCTTGGCAAAGACATGTTCGCCCAGTCCGAGCGCCAGCGCCGCGATTACGATTCGCTCGAGGTTGAGAGCATTGAACAGAATCTCCAGCCCGGCCCCTTCGGCGCCGATACGGTTTTCCTCAGGAACGACGACATCTTCAAAGAAAACGATGTACTGGCTCTCGGGCGAATGTGTTCCCATGTTCATGGGCGTGCACGTAATGCCTGGAGCGTTGCGATCGATGACGAACAGGGTGAAGGCCTCCTTCCGCGGGCCCGTTCCTTTCACGTCAGTCTTGGTGACGAGTACAAGCTTTTGCGATTCCGCGAAGCCTGTGATAAAGACCTTCTGGCCGTTGATTCGATAGTTTGAGCCTTCGCGCACTGCGCTCGTACTGATTCGAAAGCTGT
Source organism: Cupriavidus numazuensis (assembly GCF_905397435.1). GTDB lineage: Bacteria > Pseudomonadota > Gammaproteobacteria > Burkholderiales > Burkholderiaceae > Cupriavidus > Cupriavidus numazuensis. The sequence goes on along the minus strand of NZ_CAJPVI010000086.1, from coordinate 1,719 downwards.
TCGTACCGGCAGAAGGCTCAGTAATCGCAAAGCTCCAATATTCGCCAGCAGCGAGTTTTGGCAGATACCGTTCCTTCATGGCCTGGTTGCCAGCTCCTACCAGAAGGCAGTCCATGAAGTAACTAACGAAATGGAGGGTGATTAGGCCATGACGGCCCATCTCCGTGAAGAAGACACGCACGTCATCGTAGGACATCGCCGTACCACCGAATTCCTCCGGGATGGCCATGCCGAGATATCCAGCCTGGGCAATGTCGTTCCACATCGCATGGGGAAAAGTCGCACCGCTGCTGACGAGATCGCGGATATATTTCCGCCCGTAACGGCTGGCGAGACTTTCGACAAAACGGGCGATCGCCCGCTGCGTTTCGGTGTATTCGGTATCGAGTCCCATAATCTCCTCTCCTGTTTTTGCGTAACCGAACGTCGACGTCCGGAGGTCCATGGCAACGGTTGGGGTTCGTGCCAAAATTCGTCCGCAGGACACAGAACAGTGCCTAGCGGGTCATCTCCCTACACCAGATCATCCAGGACGAGTCCCCAGCTGGCGGCCAGCGCCAGTCCCGATGGCATCTCCTTTGCCGATTTCGGTAAAGGATTCGGTGTGGCACTAAAGCGCGGCGCGGGAGCGGGCTGCAGGACGCCATCGACCTTGACAAAGGAATGCCGGGCGCGCATGTGACGATGCGCTGGCGCGGCTGCAAGATCCAAGACTGGCATGAGACAAGCGTCCTTCCCGTCGAAAAGAGTGTGCAGTTCGCGCATCGTTCGACGGCCAATCGCCTCGGCAACCAGAATGCGATCGGATGGCCATCGCGCCTCGTTCCACTGCTCGCCCACGGGTAACTGATCGGTGAGGCCCAGTCCTTCTACCAGCGTAGTGTAGAAGGGGCGCTCGATCGCGCCGATGCTAACCCAGAGACTATCAGCGGTCTGATAGACGCCGTAGAAATGGGCTCCGCCATCGGCAAAATTCGAGGCGCGACTCAAGCGCCAATTTCCCTCCGCATAGAGGCCATAAAACGGCGTCATGAGATGCGCAGCACCCTCGCACATGGCTGCGTCAACGACCTGTCCCCGTCCCGTCAGAGCGGCAAACCTCAGCGCCGCAAGAATTCCGACCGCGAGGTAGAGCGCCCCGCCTCCAAAATCACCGACAAGATTGAGTGGTGGAACAGGGGCCTCAGGTGATCCAATTGCAGCTAATGCGCCGCTTATTGCGATATAGTTCAGATCGTGGCCGGCCATCTGGGAAAGCGGCCCGTCCTGTCCCCAGCCTGTCATCCTGCCGTAAATGAGTTTCGGATTTCGCGCCAGACAAGGCTCTGGACCAATGCCGAGACGCTCCATAACGCCTGGCCGGTAACCCTCGATGAGCACATCGGCATTCTCGGCCAACTTCAACAGCGCGCTAGCCGCGCCCCGCTTCTTGAGGTCGAGAGGCAACGATGCCTTGCCGCGCTGGAGCGTATCGAGTTGGGTAATGTGTCCATCTTGATCGGGCCGGCAGACGCGCAGCACCTGCGCACCGAGGTCCGCGAGCAGCATCGCGCAGAAAGGACCAGGGCCCAGGCCAGCCATCTCAATGACTCGCAGCCCTGCCAGGGGCCCGGCATTTGCAGGCGCTGTCATTGGTGCGGATTGATCTGACATACCCGGTTCAGAGAGTGCCAGGCCCGGCCGGCTTCCACCGCGGCAGCGCTTGACCGTCGTCCAATG
>NZ_CAJPVI010000085.1 GCF_905397435.1 Cupriavidus numazuensis | reverse complement strand
GCAGATCGCCTCGGTCAAGCACGTCAATAACCATGGTTGCCCCGAGTTGGCACAGATGCCCAACATACTATCGGTAGAGGTCTTGGGAGACAACCGGATAAGCACGGTTCACCGCTTTGCGCACGGCAATAGCCTATTGCGCCAGCACGGCTGACGCTTTTTGCCATGTGCGCGGCCTACAGCACTTGCGGCACTTGCGCGCGCCCGTGAAGGTTGACGCACGCCGGATGCGGGGCTAGACTGCGCGCTGTTTAAAGCCTTGGGGTTCCAATTGGACTCAGCCAGTTGTCCTGACGGACATCACCGGTAACCCTCGCCAGACCCGCATCCCTTTCCGCTGCTGATGTTTCCATCGGCAGTGCATCACAGGGCCACCGTCTGGCAAGTCGTTGCCTGACGGTGCGCATCGATCGCGGCATTCGCCGCGGCCCGTTTTTCCCGCACCTCACAATTTGCATCGCATGTCGGCCAGCTCGTGCCGCGAGCCGCCGCGCATGCCGTTTTGCCATGTAGCCGGCGCGCGCCCCAGACACTCCCATACGCGCGCTGCCTGCCCGTGGCAGTAGCCGTGCGCCCTTCGTCGTTCGCCAGCCTTGCTGGCACACGCGGTGGCGCATGCCGATCCACGCTGACCGGAGCCTCTCCATGCCCGACGACCCTTGCAGTCCCTTACCAAAGCCGGCGTGTACCGGGGTCCTCCCGCGCGCCGTTCCCGCATGCTCCCGGTTCCGGCCGCCGCAACCATGACCTATGGCGCCGGATCGGGAATCCACCGGAGACCCGACATGAAGTTCTCGATCCTGCTGCCTGACTTCCGCCACACCGAGGTTGCCGCGCACGACGCCGACCGCCTGCGCGCCATGCGCGAACTCGCTCGTCCGGGACACAACCTGCGCCGAATCGTGGTCCGCCTGCGCGTGATGCTGCGCGGCTGGCGCGCGCAGCCACGTTGAACGACCCCGGCCACGTGCCGGCCTCGCTATACCTGATCAGCGTGGCGGAAATGGCTTCCGCCACGCGCGTCTTGTAGGACAGCCTCCACTGAACATCGCCCGCGCGCTCCATAAAATGAAAGGGTGCGGCGCACCCTATGGCGCGCCGCCTTGCCTGGGAGGAGCCGAGCGATGCGAGCATCGGATACCTGCTGCGCCGAGGCCACCTTGGCCGGTGGCATGGCGGACGACACCGAAATCGCGCTGCGCGAGGCGGGGCTTCGCCACGTGGACGACAGCACGCCTGGCATCACGCGGGTACGGCGCGGCAGCGGCTTCAGCTATGTCGACCCAAAAGGCAACCGCGTACGCGACGCCGCCACGCTCGCGCGTATTGCCACGCTCGCCATCCCGCCTGCGTATGAGGCCGTATGGATCTGCCCCGACCCCCGCGGACACCTGCAGGCGACGGGGCGCGACGCCCGCGGCCGCAAGCAGTACGTCTACCACCCCGACTGGGGCGCGCTGCGCGACACCGACAAATACGGCCGCCTTGCGGAGTTCGGCACAATCCTGCCGCGGCTGCGCGCGCGCGTGGAGCGCGACCTGGCGCGCAATGGCATGCCGCGCGAAAAAGTGGCCGCAGCCGTGGTGCGGCTGCTGGACGCCACGCTCGTGCGCGTCGGCACGCCGCGCTATGCGCGGCAGAACCGCACCTACGGCCTGACCACGCTGCGCCCCCGGCATGTCACGGTGCGCGGCAGCCGGCTACGGTTCCAGTTCACCGGCAAGAGCGGCATTACCCACGACGTATCCGTCAACGACCCACGCGTCGCGCGCGTTGTGCGCAACTGCGCCGATCTGCCCGGCCAATGCCTGTTCAAATACGTCGACAGCGACGGACAAGTGCGCGATATCGGCTCGACGGAGGTCAATGCGTACCTGCGCGAAGTCACCAGCGGCGAATTCACGGCCAAGGACTTTCGCACCTGGGCCGGCAGCGTCCATGCGCTGGCGCTGTTGCGCAAGGCGGCGGCCGAGACCACAGAGCAGGAAGCTCAACGCCGCAAGGCCGTGGCTGACGCCATCAAGACGGTGGCGCAGCGTCTGCGCAATACGGTCGCGGTCTGCCGCAAGTGCTACGTCCACCCGGCGGTCATTGAAGCGTTCCTTTCCGGCGAAGCGAATGCCGATGGTCCGGTCCGGGCACGAAGCCGCCTGCGCGCCGACGAAGCGCGCCTGCTCACGCTGCTGGAGAAAGCTGGCGCGCCCTGAACGCGCCCGCGACAGAAGGCTGCTAGCAGGTCCCAGACTTGCCAATGAACCCCGGCAATCCGCGCGCCTTCGCGCTCCGGGCCAGTTGAAAGGCGCGCACCAGGGCAGCTGCGAACATCTCCGTCGAGTCCAGGGGTCCTTCCACATGGCGCCGGAAGAAGTCGGCCCATCTGAAATCCGGATAGGCCTGCTTGACCTTCAGGTAGCCGCCGGCAAGTTGCACGAAGGCTTCCAGGCTGCGATACGGATCATCGCGCATGGCGTGGATGCATTCCGGCAATTCGCTCAGCGGCCGCCGCCGGCCCTGCTCGTCGTACGGATGGACCATATGGTTGTCCAGCATCCATTCCCAGAACGCCCGCTCGTCCAGGCGGCTGAGGTCCTTGCGGACGATGGCCGGCACGTGCGACAGGCCCAGGTCATGCCAGGCGCGTACCCAGTGATGGTGGTCCACGACATACAGCGCCTGCTCCGGCCCGATCACCACGTGGACGCGATGCTGGTCCAGGAAGGCGTGCCGCCGCGCCGGCGGCACGCGCCGCGTGACATGCACCTTCTGCTGGACGTGATACGCGCCGACGGTGATCTGGGTCGGGTGCAGCGCGTCGAGCGGCACCATCAGCTTGCTGCCGTCGCGAAGGGTCCTGGGCGTGCGCATGCGGTGCAGACGCGGCGGCAAAAAATTGCCGCCGCGTCCGTGCTCAACTCTTGTTGAGGGTGCGCTGCGGCGACGTATCCGCGCCTTCGAGGTGGCCGGCGACGGGACCCGCGCGCTCCGTGCCCTCGTTGCGCTGCACGCGCAGGCGGTTTTCGACCTCGGTCGCGCCAAACACCGCTTCGGCGATTTCTTCGATGACGTACTTTTCCCGCCGTTCCTTCACCGTGCCCTCAAGCATCACCACGCCATTGGAGACCTGGACGGAGACATCAGAGACGTCGACATACGGGTTCATCGCAAGCCGTTCGCACACGTCCTCGTGCACACGCTCGTCCGGACGGCGATAGCCCTTGGGCCCGACCGGACGCCGTGCCGCACTGGACATGCCGCTGCTGCGGCCGCGTCCGCCAGTATCGTCCTGATAGAGGCGCTGGCCGCCGTTGTAGGATTGGCCACCGCTGCGCGAATCGCCGTAGTAGCCGTTCCCGTAGGACGGCTGCCCGCCGCGCTGGCCGCGGTCGCGTGCCGCACCTTCGTCCCAGTGCATGGCGCGACCGCCGCGGCCGCCCTGCATGCGGCGCTCGTCGCCGCCGCTGCCCTGCCCGTAGGCAGACGAGCCACTGGAGGAATCGAAGCTGCCTTCATAGTTGCCGCTGTCGTACCCGCCCTGTGCCATGCGGCCGCCGCGCTGGCGCGACTGCTGTTCATGCTCGCGGTAGCCGCTGTCCTGCGGTTGAGGCCGGTAGCCGCCATAGGCGCCGCTGTACGGATGGCCCTGCCCGCCCATGTCGGCGGCGCCATAGCTCTGCTCGCCCCAGCTGCCACGCGGCTGGCCTGCCGGCGTGTCCTGCTGATGCCACGCACTGCTTTGCGACTGTCCGCCACGCCAGTCTTCGCCCCACTCCTGGCCCCAGTCCTCGGAGCCGCTGCCACGGCTTTCCTCGGAGGGAGAGCGGCCCCGTCCCTGCTGCTCATGCTGCGAGAAATCGCCGCTTTCATTGCTGCGGCCCTTGCGGAAGTTCCACATGTCTGCCTCCTTGCAGTCCGGGCCGCGCGAAGACCGCTCCGTGGCTTGCGCCACGCGGTCGATCCCGCACGCGGCCGCATCGAGTACCAGCACGCCGCAAGAACCGTGCCCCGGCATCGCAAAGGCGTGGAGCAGCCACAGGCGTAGAGCAGAACTTTCCGCTCACGCCGGCCCACGGTAAGGATTTCCATGCCGATGTAAGGCTTACGGCCGTTCGGGGCGGATGCCGCACAGTGGCACAGCGCGCCGCGCGGCACGAAACTTGCGCGAGCCGACCGGGACGACATCCTCAGGAGCCCCTCATGTCTACGCCCAAAGACCTGCCACCGCAGCATCAGGAGCGACAACCCGGCCTGGAAAGCCGCATGCACCCGAAGCCCGACAGCGGCGCCGACGACTATGTGGGAAGCGGCCGGCTGGACGGCAAGGTTGCGCTGGTGACCGGCGGCGACAGCGGCATCGGCCGCGCCATCGCCGTGGCCTTCGCGCGCGAGGGTGCCGACGTCGCCATCGCATACCTCGATGAACACAGCGACGCGAAGGAAACCGTCCGACTCGTCGAAGACGCCGGCCGCAAGTGTGTATCGCTTGCCGGCGATCTCGCCGACGTCGGCCATGCCGAAGCCGTGGCGGCACGCGTGGTCGACGCCTTTGGCCGGCTCGATATCCTGGTCAACAACGCCGCGGAGCAACATCCGCAGTCATCACTGGAAGACGTGGAAGCCGAACAGGTCGAGGCCACGTTCCGCACCAATGTCTTCGCGATGTTCCATCTCACGCGCGCGCTACTGCCTCATCTGGGGAAAGGCGCGGCAATCCTGAACACCACGTCCGTCACGGCCTACCGTGGCAGTGCGCATCTGCTGGACTACTCGGCCACCAAAGGCGCCATCGTGTCGTTCACGCGTTCGCTGGCGTTGCAGGTCGTCAAGCGCGGCATCCGCGTCAACGGCGTGGCGCCGGGGCCGATCTGGACACCGCTGATTCCGTCCACGTTCACGGCAGAAGAAGTCGCCGAGTTCGGCAAGAAGACGCCCATGGGCCGGCCCGGCCAGCCCTTCGAGGTGGCGGCCGGCTATGTGTTCCTGGCGTCCGACGCGGCCAGCTACATCACTGGCCAGATCCTGCATATCAATGGCGGCGAGGTCGTGAACGGATAGCGCCACGGCCCGGCGGAGCCAGACATCGATGGGAGGAAAAGCAACCATGTCACCGATCGTACTCGGGTGGTTCGACAATATGGCGAAAGCGCAGGAGGCCGAGCGTACGCTGCACGGCCACGGGTTTTCCGTGTGGGACGTCGCGGTGATCTCCGCCGCGGCAAAGCAGGCCACCGGCGCACGGCAGGCAGGCGCGCCACCGCGCGTCGTGCTTGCCGTCTGCGTGCGCCAGGACAATGCCAGTGCCGCCACCGACGCCCTGCGCGAAGCGGGCGCGCGAGACCTTGAGCGCACGCAGGGCACGTGGGACAGCGGGCGGTGGACCGACTTCGATCCCGCCACCCACGGTGCGCATCGTCATGCCGATTCCGTAACGCCCGTCGTCGCCCGCGAGGCAGTGGACAGCGAAAGCACCGGCAATGAAGACCCGGGCAGCGAACTGGAACACTATGTCGATCATCAGCGTTCCAGCAAGGACTAGGAGCGCGGGCAAGGCCGTCGCCGAGCTCGCCCGCTTGCGGCCGACCCAGCTCACGCTGGGCTACACCCACATGCGCCACAAGATGGCCGTCACGCGCAAGTACCAGGACGCCGGCGACCACGCCGCGCTGCGCCGTTTCCTCCGCAGCCATCGCGTCAAGACCGTGGCCGGACCGGGCGGCACGCTGTTCATCATCGATCATCACCACTGGGCCCGCGCGTGGCTGGAACTCGGGTTTCGCCGCGTGCCGGTGCGCATCCTGCACGATCTGAGCGGACTCAGTCCCACCGCGTTCTGGAAGCGCATGCGTACGCTCGGCTTCGTGCATCCCTATGACGAACTGGGCCAGCGGCTCGGCATCGACGCGCTGCCCGCCACCGTCATGGGCATGCGGGACGACCCATACCGCAGCCTCGCCGCATTCGCCCGACAGTCTGGCGCCTATCGGAAGCCGCGTGACGCGTATGGCGACTTCCGCTGGGCCGGCTTCCTGCGCGAGCGCATCGAAGAAGACATGGGCACGATTGCGGGCTTTTCGCTGGCGCTGTCACAGGCCATCCGGCTGGCGCGTGGCAGCGCAGCGCGGGGCCTGCCAGGCTATTGCGGCGGTGCGGCCCCGTGACGCAGGATCTGTAGCTCTCGATCTCCGCACCGCCCGCCGCTAGGCGGGAATATCCTTCGCGTCGGCCCGCTGCCACCACCGGTGCTGCCCCACCGCATCCAGGAATGCCTGATGGTGCCCGGCCCCCTCCTCTTTCGCGATGACCACGCCGGCACCGGCGAAACCGCCTTCGATGCCCGCGCGGCGCGCCGCTTCGGCGACTTGCAACGTGCCGCTGCCCCCTGCACCGATCGCCTTGTAGTGCTTGTAGGCTTCGTTGATGAACAACAGCGCCGCGGCGTCGGGCGCCGATGGTGGATGCTTTCCGCCAGGCACATAGACCGCATCGAACAGCACCGAACCGACTGACGCGAGCGCATGGTCGACCGGCAACACGTTTCCACTTGCCGTGGTGACATGGCTCGCACGCGGCCCGACGATGCGGATGTTTGCGCGCGCGTCTTCGGCCAGCGTGCGCAGCGAATCGATCGCCGCATCGTCCACGCCATCGTTGACCAGCACCGCAATATTGCGGCCGGTAATGTCGCCCTTGGGCTGGGCGTCGAGACTGAGCGCCGGCGAGGCGTCGATGCCATAGTCATCGATCTGCACCTCCGGCCCCACGGGCTCGACCTCGATGCCGAGCTGCTGCGCAACCCCTTCGGCCAGTTCGCGCGCGATATGGACAATCTGGCCGACCACGCGCGAGCGGATCTCAGGGTCCGACACCTTCGACAGCTCGAACGCGTACGCGTTGACGATCTGTTCGCGCTCGACGTCCGACTGGCTGCGCCAGAACAGGTTCGCCTGCGAGAAATGATCGGCAAAGGTCGGGCTGCGCACGCGCGACTTGGTGGCGCCGTCCTCGGCGGGCGCCGCGTAATGCTGATACGCCTCGGCGTCGCCGGCCAGGAACGGGCAGCCGCCGCTCACCGAATTCGGCTGGTAGCTTTCCTTGCCCACCACGACTGTCTGTCGCATGAAGCCGTCGCGCTGGTTGTTGTGGACCGGGCAAAGTGCGCGGTTGATCGGCAGCTCGTGGAAATTCGGCCCGCCCAGCCGCGTGAGCTGGGTATCGGTGTAGGAGAACAGCCGCGCATGCAGCAGCGGATCGTTGGTGAAATCCATGCCCGGCACGATATGCCCCGGGTGGAACGCCACCTGCTCGGTTTCCGCGAAGAAGTTGTCCGGGTTGCGGTTCAACACCATCCTGCCGATCCGCTTCACCGGCACGAGCTCTTCCGGAATGATCTTGGTCGGGTCCTGCAAGTCGAAGCCGAACTTGAGCATGTCGCTCTCGGGCACCAGTTGCACGCCGAATTCGTACTCGGGAAACTGGCCTCCTTCAATCGACTCCCACAGATCCCGGCGATGAAAGTCGGGGTCCTTGCCATTGATCTTGACGGCTTCGTCCCACACCAGCGAGTGCGCGCCGCCCACGGGTTTCCAGTGGTACTTCACCAGGGTCGCTTCGCCGTTCGCATTGACCAGCCGGAACGTGTGCACGCCGAAGCCTTCCATGGTGCGGAAGCTGCGCGGCAGCGCGCGGCCGGACATCGTCCACAGCACCATGTGCATCGATTCCGGCTGCAGGGACACGAAATCCCAGAACGTGTCATGCGCCGAAGCGGCCTGCGGAATCTCGTTGTGCGGTTCCGGCTTTACCGAGTGGACGAAGTCCGGGAACTTGATCCCGTCCTGGATAAAGAACACCGGCATGTTGTTGCCGACCAGATCGAAGTTGCCCTGACGTGTATAGAACTTCGTGGCGAACCCGCGCACATCGCGCGCGAGGTCCGCGGAGCCGCGCGAGCCGGCTACGGTCGAGAAACGTACGAACACCGGTGTCCTGTCGCCCACGCGCGTGAACAGCTCTGCGGTCGTATACGCATCGAGCGCTTCGGTGAGTTCGAAGTACCCGTGTGCCGCGGCACCGCGCGCATGCACGACACGCTCCGGAATGCGCTCATGGTCGAAGTGGGTAATCTTTTCACGAAGATAGAAATCCTCCAGCAGCGATGGACCACGCAGGCCGAGCTTCAGCGAGTCGTCGTCCTGCCCGATCTTCAGCCCCTGGTTGGTGGTCAGTGTCTTGCCGGCATTCGACACGACGTTGCCGACGCTTGGAGACCCCAATCGCTCGGGGCGGTCCGCCAGACGGTCGCGTGCGGCCTCGTCATAGGCGGCGTCGTCGCCGTTGGCCGGCTCCGGATGCCGCGCGGACAGCGCTTTGGCCTTCACCGTGGCTGCCTTTCCCTTCTGAACGGATTTGTTCGCCATAGCTTCGTCTCCTGTAAGTTGGCATGGATCAGAGTCCCGTGGCCCTGCAGAATGCATGCCACCGCGCCTGGCGCACCCGTGGGGCTTCGCAGGTGGCACAGGCTCCACGCAACCGCGCGCTCGGCGGCTACGACGACGCGAAAGTAAGACGCCCTCCGACGGCAACGGATGTCCCTGCCGTGTAGAACACAGGCATGCTTCTCCATATAGGGTGTCCGCAATGTCCAGCCAAAGTTGCTATGTCCGCGTGTTCCAGACTGAAGACGGCCAATGGTCAGTACGATCCGATGCGCCAGGGGCCGGGGACGTCGACTATCCATCGCAGGGCGATGCGATTACCGCCGGCGTCCACATGGCCATGGCGGAGGGAGCATTGCTGACGATCCACGCGGCCAATGACGCGAAGACGAAGAGCGAGATCGACTTCGCCGGTTGCAGCGTGTCGCGGGTAGCGTCGATAGCGTGATGGCATCTCATCGTCCCTTCCTTCCTCTTCACCCATTCTTCTTCACGCATTCCTGCTTCATTCCTACTTCGGCCGGGGCACATCCAGATCGCAACCGACCGCGGGCAGTTCGCCCTGGCGGCGCAGCGTCACCGCCTCGGCCAGCGCAGCCCCTGCGTTTTCCACCTCGCGCTGCACGCCGGTGTCCGCATCCAGCGTGCGGTGCGACGTCGCATAAGGCGCGTAGTACCCGATGAAGCGGTCGAGCTGCGACCGGGTGCCCGCATCGACGAGCCCCATCCAGCGCAACCAGTCGCTCAGGGCGCGGCGCACGCTTTCGACGCCGGCGACGTCACCGTGTACAACGAGTCCGTAGACCCGTCCCGCGAGATGCTTGGGATAGTCCCAGCCCTTCAGCTCCAGCGCCTTCGCCTCCGCAGCCTTTTTCCCGTGCGTGCTGCTCGGGTCGGGGTTGCCACCGTCGGCGCACACCAGGCGGTCCATCATCAGCTTGAGCGGACTGGTAGCCTGATACCAGTACGTCGGCGTCACGATCAGCACACCATGGGCGGCCACCCACTTGGGATAGATATCGTTCATCCAGTCGTTGACCTGCCCTAGCGCATGGTTCGGGTAGCAGCTGCAGGGCCAGTGGCACAGCGGCATGGCCGTCGACACGCAGCCCTTGCAGGGGTAGATATGCCGGTCCGGATCGGACGTCAGCAGGCTCAGATCAAGCGTGTCGACCGTCATTCCCAAGGCTTCCATGCGTGCGCGCGCGACGCCGGCCAGGCGCCAGGACTTGGACACCTCGCCCGGACACGTGAAGTCATTGCGCGATGCGCAGATCACGAGCAGCACGCGCGAAGGGCCGTCGGGATCATCATGCATGCGCTGGGCATCGCGCACGGCGTCGCGCGCATGCAGCCACTCTGCCGACAGGTCGTAGTCGGGATCGGCGGCGCCCGCACCGGCCTTCTCCGTCACCGGCGCCTTGCGGCCCTGGCAGTAGGCGTCCCACGCGATGGCCTCGAGGCGATCGATCGCGGCGTCTTCCGTGCGGAAGGCCGGATCGAAGTACCGCGCAAGAAAGCGCTCGCGAAACGCCTCGCGGGACAGGAATTCCGTAACTTGCCCCTTGCGTACGTCGTTCGCAGCTTCCGTATCGGTCTTGGTTTTGGCTTTGTCTTTGTCGGCCACGGTCGTATGGGGCCGCGGGATTCTGCCCGCTAACCCGGTGGTTGTCCGTTGGATGCCGTGAGGCCCCCGTCCACAGGGAGGTTCACGCCCGTGATGAAGCGCGCATCTGCGCTGGCCAGAAAGGCCACCACGTCCGCGATATCCTCGGGCTCGGCCGTGCGACCCAGCGCGATGCGTTCGCGGAAGCGGTCGAGCAGCGCCTCGTCCTGGAACATGTCCTTGGTCAGGTCGGTGCGGGTGAGCGTCGGGCACACGGCGTTGATGCGCACGCCATCGCGCCCATAGTCGAGCGCGAGCGAACGGGTCAGGTTCACCACGCCGCCCTTGGCCGCGTTGTAGAAGCACAGGTTCCAGTCGCCGCCGAGCCCGGATACCGACGCCGTGTTGACGATGCAGCCCTTGGTACGGATCAGGTGCGGCAGCGCGGCGAAGCAGCCGAAGAAGGCGCCATCAAGATCGGTGGCAATGACGCTGTGCCAGTCTTCGATGCACGCCTTGCCGGCGGGATCGTCCTCCGTGCGCCGGCCGCAGCCTTCGGGTGCGATGCCGGCGTTGTTGACCATGACATCGAGCTGGCCGAATCGACCGACCGCCGCGCTCACGAGCGCTTCCACCTGCGCAAGCTCGCTGACGTCCGTCACCTGCACGAGGCGCCGCGCCTCGGGCAACGCTGCCGCGACCTTGTCGAGCTTTTCGCGCGTCCGCCCGGCCAGCACCACGGATGCGCCTTCGGCCGCAAAGCGGCGCGCGGTTGCCGCGCCAATGCCCGATCCCGCGCCCGTCACAATGACCACCTTGTTGTCGAAGCGGTTCATGGCGATTCCTTCGTGCTCTTCTGCGTCTGTTCCTGCGTTCTTTGCTGCGTTTGTTGTTGCAGCGTTGGTTGCTGCGTGGGTGGCTGCTGTGCCTGCGTGCGTCCCGCGCGGATCTGGTTGTCGACGTCGCGCACGCCGAAGACCGCATCGGCGATCTCTTCCAGGCGGTACTTCTGATCGCGCTCCCTGACCTGCCCGCTCAGCGTCACGATGCCCTCGGCCACCGAAACCTCGATGTCGTGCACGTCGAAGCGGCTGTGGGCCAGCCGTTCGCACACGTCGTCCTGAATGCGTGCGTCAGACCGCTGGTAGCCCTTTGGGCCGGTCGGCCGATGACGGGGAGTCGCAACATGCTCCGGCTGCCCGAAGTCCAGCGGTTCCCACTGTGGCCCGCGGCCAGCGAACGGGATGTAGCCGCTTTCGCCCTGCCACTCGCCGGTGGGGCCGCGTCCGGTTCCCCACTCTTCGCGCAGCGTGCGCGTTTCCCGGGCCAGTTCGTTGCGGTAGCGTGGCTCGCCGCCCTGGTGCCAGCCCCCGTGGAAATTGCGTTCGGGATCGTGCCGGGTCGCAAAGCCCCGTTGCTCCGGACCGTCGTCGCGGCCGCCGCGATTCTGCGGATTGCGGGGATAGCGGGCTTCCCCGTACTGGCCATATCGGCCTTCGCCATACGCAGCCTCGGACCAGCCGCGGTCCGATTGTTGCCCTCGTTCGCCGCGCGCTCCGCGCTGCTGCCGCCCATGCTCGCCCTGATAACCATGCCCCGTCTCGGGCGACGAAGACCAGCCGCCCGCCGGCTGACGGCTTCCTGCCTGCCAATGCGATGTGCCATCGTCCCGGTTGCTGCCGGACATGCGCTGCCTGCGCGCCACGTAATCGTCGCGATCGTCCCGATCGTCCGGATGGTTCGGCCAGTCCTCTTGCGTCGCGCCATAACGGCGACGGTCCCCGTATTCGCCTTGGTTCATCGATAGCTCCGGTTATGTATGAGTGGGATCGAGGCCTGGCGTCGATGCACCGCCCCGTGTGTCACGACGTCGCCGCAAGTTTTGTACCGTCCCGCTACGCACGCACGCGGCCCCGGACTTGGCCGGCCCGGCCGTTTGATTTACATCGGTATCGGGAAAAGTTGCAGAACATCCGCACGGCGCTTCCTCGTCACCCGGCCACTGCCCGGAACGCCGCCTGCCAGTCCGATACGAAGCGGCCGATGCCGAAGCGCTCGCGCGCCGTGCGCGCCGCGGCCTGGCCCCAGCGCGCCGCCAGCACCGGCTCTTCGATCAAAGCTCGCATGACTTCGACCAGGCTGTCCGTGCGCGTATCGATATAGCCATTGGTGCCATTGCGGATCACCGTGGAAAGCTCGGTCGTCGCCAGCCCCACCACCGGCATGCCGATCATCATCGCTTCCACCACGGCAAGGCCAAGGCTGGTGTAGCGGATCGGGTGGAAGAAGAACCGGTATCGCGCCATGAACGCCGCGAGCTCGTCGTTGGGAATGTCCCCGATGCCGCCCGATGCCTCGGCGTCCTTGCCGACGAGGTCGAGCGCAACGAGGCGCCGCACATCGGCAAAGACATCGGCGCCGAGCCTGCGGCCACGCCGGCCGAGATGGTTGACGACGCTGATGCCGCGCGCGAGCATGCCGGTGTACCGCACATGCGGGTCCACCACCATGCCGTGGTCGATCACGCGCGTGGGCGTCACGCCGTTGTCCCACATCAGCGCATTGAATGGCGTGACATGCACGAGCAACACGTCCGGATCCTGCACCGGGTGCCGCGAGTTGGTCGGATGCTCTTGCGGCGGGTCGTGCTCGAGGTAGATCGCCGGAAGATTGCGCTGTACCGGCGTCAGCAGCGTCTGCCGGTCAAGCTCGTAATGGCTGCGGTGCTGGTAAAGCACGCAGTCGAACTCCGTGGCCGCAACCCGTTCCCACGGCACTTCGTGCACGTTCGTCCCCCATGGCAGCGAGCCGCCCACGCCCGCATAGCCGGGCGGATAGCCCGGGCGCGTCACCAGGAAGAACTCGTGCGGTACCTGTGACAGGTAATACAGATAGTTGCCATGAACGTGCCACGTAAGGATACGCAGGCGCCTAGGCATGATCGTAGCCCCGCGATGCCAGGCTCAGCGCCTCGGCTTCCACCGCGTCGACGGTGATGGCGGTTGCGCACTCGTGCCGGAACGGGCACTTCTGCCAATTGCACGGCCGGCACGGCGGATAGGACGCCAGCACGTGGTGCAGCGTGGCGTCCAGTGGCGCCCAGCGATCGCTCTCGCCGCCGCATGAAACCACGACGCTCGGCGTATCTAGCGCGGCGGCGATACGGGATGGCCCGCTATCGTTGCACAGCAGCAGCCGCGCATGCGCAATCAGTGCGGCGAGTTCGCCCAGCGGCGTAGCGCCCGTCAGGTTCACCACGTCGCCACCGATCAGTTCGCAAAGCCGGTGCGTGAGCATGATCTCGTCCGGCGCCCCAGTGACCACAATCCTCCAGCGCTTGCGCAGCCGCAGCGCAACGTCCGCAAAGCGCTCCACGGGCCAGCGGCGCGAAAGCATCCGTGCACCGGGATGCACGCAGATGTACTCGCCGCCCACCAGCCCGTGCAATTCGGCAAGGCGTTGCCAGCCGGCATGGTCCTGCGGCCGCAACGGAAACGCGAGATGCGGGTCGACTACCGGGTAGCCCAGCGCCCGCATCAGGCCCAGAAGGCATTCGATCTCGTTGCCGCCGGGCCATGGCAGCAGGCGTTCGTGCTCATTCGCCAGCGCTGCCTCCGCAGAGGTGGCGCAGAAGCCCGTGATCGTGCGGGCTCCAAGTTGCCGCACGACATCATTGCTCAACGCGCCGCTGCCGTGCATCTGGATGGCCAGGTCAAACCGCCGCGCGCGGGCCTCCGCATGGAAGGCGGCCTGCGCTGCCGCGTCGTAGGGCCGCTCCGGGAAGCCTGGTGCGCCGGGGAAGACCATCACGTCATCGATCAGGCTGCCAAAGCGGCTGGCGAACTCGCGCACCCACGGCAAGCCGATCAGCGTGATATGCGCGTCCGGCTCGCCTTCGCGCAGGGCGCGCAGCGCCGGGACCGCACACAGCATGTCGCCGAGCTGCAGCGCGCGGAACACCGCGATGCGGCGGCGCGCGGCGTGGTCCGGCGCCTGGAGTGCTGTCGGCGATGGCAGCACCGGCGGCACTGCCGCCGCTTCCGTGCTTTCGCCTCGTCCCACGTTCCGTAACAGCAGCGGCGCATTCATAGGAACCTCGTCTGGAAGGCCAGCGCGCCGCGCACGCGCCAGTACAGTGACAACAAAACAGTGCCGCCGCGGGCGGCCGGTCATCGTCAGCGCAGCGAAATGCATGCCAGTGCGGCATGGCCTTGTCCTACGGCCCTGGCGCCTATGTCTTGCGTGACGCTTCCATGGGGCCGATCGGAACTCATGGAAATCTCCTTTGCGGAAGCGGGGCCGCAGTCACGCAACGTCCGTACCCAAGGGGCCGATACCGCGAGCCTGGAAGGCAGAGACGCTTCTACAACCCGGCGGTAGAAAGCTCGACCGCGAACTTCAACGAGGTGCTGCAGGCGTCCCTGCCGGCCATCGCAGGAACCGCGCCCGCGCGAATCGCCATAACCCTTGTCCAGATTCACCAACCACTGCAAAAAAAGCGTCCGCCGCGACAAGGCGTCGCGTCTGGCATGCATGCTGCAGGAGGGGGCTACCGATGCCATCCCCGACCTGGAACGATGCCGACTTCCCATGCTCCGGAGCGGATGACGATCCTCTCCCCGCACCTCGACGACGCAGTCTTCAGCTGCGGCTGCCTGATCGCGGCCGGCAGGAACCCGAACGTGCTGACCGTATTCGCCGGCCTTCCGTCGCCGCACGTGGAACTGCCGGAATGGGACCGCGCCGCCGGCTTCGGCAGCGCGCGCGAGGCCGTGCTGTCGCGCCGCCATGAAGACGCGCGCGCGCTCGCGCAACTTGGCGGCCACCCGCTCTGGCTGGACCTGCTGGACAGCCAGTACCGGCACCGCTACACGATCGAAGCGGTGGCCGAGCGTATTCGGGCCTGCCAGGTGCTGGAGGAAAGCCGCACGGTGATCGCGCCAATGGGCCTGTTCCACAGCGATCACATTCTCACGCACGCGGCCAGCCTGTCGTTGTGCCGGCCCGCACTGGCGATGGCGGGCGGCCACGACGGCGACGACACCGGTGTCGAGCCTCGGCAGTGGCTGTTCTATGAAGACGCGATCTATCGCCGCCTGCCCGGGCTGGTGCAGAGCCAGCTTGCGACGTGGCGGCACGCAGGGCTGATCGCGACGCCGGTCTACTTTGCCACGGCGCCGTTTTTGCCGCGCAAGATGGAGGCGGTCAAGGCCTATGTGAGCCAGCTGCCGCTGTTCAGCGCCTCCCAGATCGCCGATATCGGCACACCGGAGCGCTACTGGTCGCTGGCGTTTGCGGGACGGAGCCAGACGTGACTCATCCCGGCATCAGCGTGGTCGTCCTTACGCACAACCGGCGCGATACGCTCGCGCATACGCTCCACCAGCTCAGCGCGCTGCCGGAGCATCCGCGCGTCGCCGTGGTCGACAATGGCTCGACCGACGGCACCTGCGCCATGCTCGCGGAACAGTTCCCCGAGGTGTCCTGTCTGCCCTGCCGCACCAATCTTGGCGCTGCAGGCCGCAACCTCGGTGCGGCATGGGCGAGCACGCCATACGTGGCCTTCTGCGACGACGATTGCTGGTGGCAGGCCGGCGCGCTCACGCGCGCGTGCGCGATGTTCGACGCCAATCCCGAGATCGCCACGCTGACGGCACGGATTCTGGTCGGCGATTCGCAGCGCGAAGACCCGGCCTGCACGGCCATGTCGCACAGCCCGTTGCCATCGGCCGGCCTGCCGGGACGGATGATCCTCGGCATCATGGCCGGCGCCACGGCGTTCCGTATCTCGGCTTATATGGAAGCGGGCGGCTACGATCCGCGCTTCTTTATCGGCGGCGAGGAAACACTGCTGTCGATGCGGCTCGCCGCGCGCGGGTGGTCGCTCGTCTACGCGCCGGACCTGATCGTTCACCACCATCCGAGCGCGGCGCGCGATGCGCACCGGCGCCGGGCCATGCTCGCGCGCAATGCGGTGTGGTCGGCGTGGCTGTGCCTGCCGGCGACCATGGCCATGACCGAAACGCTCGCCGCGTTGCCGGCGCTGGCCACGGCACTGGAGCGCGACGACTGGGTGGATCTGCTGCGCGGCATGCGCTGGGTGCTGCAGGAGCGTGAAGTGGTGCCGCGCCATGTCGTGTCAGCGCTGCGGCTTGTGCACAGCGCGCGCCATCGCTAGTCCACTGCGTCAGAAAAGCAGACCAGGCGGGGGTGTCGTAAGACGCAAGCGCAATTGCAGTCCACCGTTGAAAAATTTACCGACTGCGTCTCCCGGCCGCGAGGCGCACGGCCTGCCTTAGGCTGGCCACGATGCGTTCGAACGCGGCATGGCGGCTTTCTTCGCTACGCTGACGCAACACGAACGACGGATGGTAGGTAGCCACGACGAGCCGCCCTTCCCGTTCGACTGGTTCGTCCATCAGCGTCGACAGTGCCACGCGCTTCCTGCCGAGCACAGCGCCGGTCGCCGTTGCGCCGAGCGCGACGATCACAGTGGGCTCGACGGCCTGGATCTCCTGTTCGAGCCAGATCCCGCACGCTTCGACTTCGAGCTGGCCCGGCGTCTTGTGCAGGCGCCGCTTGCCGCGCAGCTCGAACTTGAAATGTTTGACGGCATTGGTCAGATAGACGTCATGGCGCTCCAGTCCGGCGCGCTCCAGCGCCTCGCTCAGCAGGCGGCCCGCAGGCCCGACGAAGGGCTCGCCCTGCAGATCCTCCTCATTGCCCGGCTGCTCGCCGACGAGCATCAGCTTCGCGCTGGTGGGGCCGGCTCCCGGCACGCCTTGGGTAGCGTCGTGCCACAACGGGCAACGCCGGCATGCGTTGAGTTCCTCGCGTGCCGGTACGGGCTCGCTGTGCGTCTCAGCGCGTTTTGGCATGAGTGGATATCCTTGGCAAAGATGCGCAGTGTCCAATCAAGATGCATGCCGGACGCGCGCTGTGCATGTCGACAACCGACAGCCGGGAACTGGCACGCCAGATGCTGCGTGCTGATGCCGATTGACAGGTGGTGGCCACACGCATGTACCATCGTGCTCCGCCACTGACGAGCTTGATCAGGACAAAAAGCGTGCGGCCTGGATGGCGTGCGCCTGTCACGGCAGGCGACACCAAGCCAGCAATAAGAAGACGGAGCGCACTTCCATCGGCGCACCACGCGGCAGGCGATACCGCCGCGCTATTGCAGGGAGCTGACATGCAACCGCTGAAACCCAAGGTCCGGTCCACGATCGTGTGCATCCGGCACGGTCACGTGCTGCTCGTGTCCAAGGATGGGGTGCGATGGGCGTTGCCCGGCGGCCGTCCGGGCAAGCAGGAATCGCCTGAACAAACGGCGCGGCGCGAACTGCAACAGGAGACGGCGCTTGAAGCCAAGAGGCTGGTCGGTGCGTTTCAGTTCATCGGTGCAACCACGGTGCATCACGTCTTCACCGCGGCCGTCGGTGGCTCCGCGCGGCCCAAGCCGGGGCATGAGATCAAGTGCCTGCAGTGGCTCCCGCACGACAAACTCGGCGAAATCGAGACGAGCCAGACGACGCGGCAGATTGTGTCGCAGTTTTTTCAAGAGGGAATGCGGTAGGAGCGTGTCGCTCGCGCAACGGGTATGTTTTGCCCGTGCATATCGCATGCAGCACGTTTTTCGGCGCCAAGTGGCGTGTGGGGAATATGCGATGTGACGCGTAGGATCAGGCGTCGCTGCAGCGCGACAGTCGCTGGGATGAACTCATGTTGAGCGTGGGTTCACGGGTACACTCGGTGACGGGGCGGTTAACGGGTACGCCCCAACCACTTAGGGCCCTCGACCACCCCGGCCGAGGGCTCTTTTATTTTTGGTGGAAATGGGGTTAAGGTTTTGGCTTGGTTATCGCACTTGGCCAGCGCCGCTGTTTCGCCAGCGTAGCCGGCGGGTTTTGGTTGAGACCGGGGTATCGTTCTTGACAGGTGCTGCTGTTTCGCCGGCGTAGCCGGCGAGTCACTTTTTGTCCGAGCGACAAAAAGTAACCAAAAAGCGCGTCGTTGCCGCTGGCCATCAATTCCACGGCGGCAGGGGTTCAAACGGCTTTGGACGCCTGCGATGGTGGTCGGCCGTTCCAACCTGCTACGCCATGTGAGTCAGAACCTGTGCCTGGCGCGGCACGACTTTTGGACGATCCCCAAGACGGACTCGGGTACAGCGTTTCAATCAGGTCAGTGGTGGGACGCCTTCGGCTGCGCTGCGCGCACGTCGTCGTCTGGGCGCATGCGCATCAACGTCGCTGGCGCCCGAGGTCCGTTTCCTTTCTCTACGTGCATGCATGCGCGGGCATCGTCACCGAGGCGTGGTTGGCCCTGGGCCTGTGTGCTTAGACTAGGGCTCTGCGCGTAGCGCAGCCGAAGGCGATTGCACGATATCGCTCGCAGCAGGGGCCACAGGCGCTTGCAGGGCTCGTTCAATCAGCGCTGTAGTTCTGACCACGGTCGTGCCCCACGCGGCAGGCAGCGTAAATCCCCTCTGAAGCCCATCCCCGTACAACACCCCTCGCACACTACGATAAAAATTCGCCCCTTTGGGGCAACCAAAACGCGTTTTTGGTTACTTTTGTCGCTCGGACAAAAGTGACTCGCCGGCTACGCCGGCGAAACAGCCGCGCCAGCGAAGAGCGATAACCCAACCCGAACTACAAGCCCCCAACAACCCCCGTCCCCTCTCCATCCGTCCCCCACCTAAAGAGGGATGTCCGACGTAACGAATGCTGCCCATACTCCCGCCCTTACTCGGCCCCAGAGCCGTTCAAAAATCAAAAATAACAGGGTCAAGAAATGCAGCACGTCGTCGCTTACGGCGCCTATTTCCTCGCCTGCCTTATTGCATTGCTCGCAGCCGCCCGCTGGATTGCGCGCAACCATCCCGCGTTGCGGGATGTAACGCCTCCTCGCGCCGACGAGCACGAGGACTCTTCCCCGCCGGAAGGCACTTAGCCTAAAAAACAATCCGAATAAGGGCGAACTCCAGCCAATTTCGCGCAATTTCAGGGAACTCAATTCCCTTTGGCTTGCCATACGAAGTGCTGTCGTCGCGATATGCGGCGCCAGCCACCCTCCTGCTTCGTGCCGGGCATCTATTACCCGCACGTCTCTATGCCGCCGCCCGGCGGCCCCATAAAACTAGAAAGGAAAAACCAGGGATGGCACTGACTTCCAACAAGCTGCCGGCGTGGACCGTGTGGGCCCCGCTTGCCGCGGCGGCGATTCTCGCCGCCGGACTGGGCTTGCCCACGCAGGGCTGGCTGATCATGCTGATGGCACCTGCACTGGCCGGCGCGGTGTTCGCCGCCGTACATCATGCGGAAGTGGTCGCCCATAAGGTCGGCGAACCATTCGGCACGCTGGTGCTGGCCATTGCGGTGACCGTGATCGAAGTCGCGCTGATCGTCTCGGTGATGCTGTCATCCGGGCCGGAGAAGGCGGGCCTTGCGCGCGACACGGTATTCGCCGCAGTCATGCTGATCTGCAACGGCATTGTCGGGCTGTGCCTGTTCGTCGGCGGGTTGCACCATCGCGAGCAGGCGTTCCAGGCGCCGGGCGCGAATGCCGCGATGGCCGTGCTGGCTGCGCTGCTGGTGCTGACCATGGTGCTGCCCAACTACACCAGCAGCTCGCCGGGGCCGGTGCTCACACCCGCACAGCTTGGCTTTGCCGGCGTGATGTCGCTCGTGCTGTATGGCTCGTTCGTGTTCGTGCAGACCGTGCGCCACCGCGACTACTTCCTTGCGGATGGCAGCTCGGACGAGAACGTCCACGCCCCGCCGCCGCCGGCACGTGTGGCCACGATCAGCGGCTTGCTGCTGGTGGTGTGCCTGGTGCTCGTGGTCGGTCTGGCCAAGCTGCTGTCGCCGTCAGTGGAGGCCGCCGTGCTGCATGCCGGCGCGCCCGCTGCTGTGGTCGGGATCATCATCGCGGCGATGGTGCTGCTTCCCGAAGGCCTGGCCGCCTTGCGCGCGGCGCGCGCGGACCGGCTCCAGACCAGCCTGAACCTCGCACTTGGCTCGGCACTGGCCAGCATCGGCCTGACCATTCCTGCGGTGGCCGCAGTCTTCATCTGGATCGGGAAACCGCTCGAACTCGGGCTCGGCGCCAAGGAAACGGTGCTGCTGATCCTGACGCTGGTGGTGTCGTCGCTCACGCTGGGCAGGGGCCGAACCACGATTCTGCAAGGTGTCGTGCACCTTGTGATCCTGGCCGCCTACCTGTTCCTGTCGGTAGTGCCCTGAACGGACACGACTGCTGGCTCACGCGCGCCGATAGTGCGCGAGCTTGTCTTCGTCGAGCGCAAGGCCCAGCCCCGGGCCTTCGGGCAGATGCAGGCTGAAATCACGATATTCGGGCCGCTGCACGACCACATCATCCTTGAGCAACAGCGGGCCGAACAACTCCGTGCCCCACGCCAGCTGCGGCAGCGTGCAGAAGCCGTGCGCGGCGGCGATGGTCCCTACGCTGCCTTCCAGCATCGTGCCGCCGTACAGCGCAATGCCCGCGGCATCGCCGACCGCTGCCGTGCGCAGCATGCCGAAGATGCCGCCTGATTTGGCGATCTTCAACGCAAACACATCGGCGCCGCCGATGCGTGCGAGTTCCATTGCATCTTCGGGCCCGCATACCGCTTCATCCGCCATGATCGGCACCACAAAGCGTGCCGCCAGTCGCGCCAGCGCCGTGCGCTGCTCGCGCGGCGTGGGCTGCTCGATCAGGTCGATGCCCGCGGCTTCGAGCATGGCGATGCCACCGGCAGCATCGGCC
Source organism: Cupriavidus numazuensis (assembly GCF_905397435.1). GTDB lineage: Bacteria > Pseudomonadota > Gammaproteobacteria > Burkholderiales > Burkholderiaceae > Cupriavidus > Cupriavidus numazuensis. The sequence goes on along the minus strand of NZ_CAJPVI010000085.1, from coordinate 6,844 downwards.
TCGTTCCACGCCTGATTGATGTCCACCGTCACGCGCGCGCGGTCGCCCAGCGCGCGCTTGATTGCCGATACGTGGGCCACGTCATCGCGCACGCTGCGCCGGCCAATCTTTAGCTTGAAGGTGTTGTGACGACGCTCCGCCAGCAAGCGCTCGGCTTCGTCGATATCGCGTGCGGTATCACCGCTCGCCAGCGTCCACAGCACGGGCAGCGTGGTGCGCACGGCGCCGCCGAGCAGCGTCGCGAGCGGCACGCCGAGCCGCTTGCCCTGCGCATCCAGCAACGCCGTTTCCAGTGCCGATTTGGCGAAGCGATTGCCGCGCGCGATTTTGTTCAGGCGCGCCATGGCGGCATGGACATTGGTGGCATCTTCACCGGCCAGCGCAGGCGCGAGGTAGGTGTCGATGGCCAGCTTGATGCCCTCGGGGCTTTCATCGCCATAGGAAAGGCCACCAATGGTGGTGGCCTCGCCAATGCCTTCGATGCCGTCGCTGCAGCGCAGCCGCACGATCACCAGTGTCTGCTGCTGCATGGTGGCCATGGCCAGTTGATGGGCCCGGATGGTGGGCAGGTCGACCAGGATGGCCTCGATGGAAGAAATCGTCGCTTTCATACCTTCTCGATACAGTGGATGTCGTATGCGAAAGTATGGGAGCCTGATTTCCGGCTGTCCAAGACCGATGACGTCTCGTCGCATACCTGTCAGGTATGCCTCATGCGTTCTCGTGGCCTGGCGGGTTGTACGGAATGCCCAGCTCTTCATAGAGCTGGTAGATCATCGCCTGCATTTCGCGCAGGTCCTGCGATTCATCGAGCATGCGCATGCTCATGATGATCGGCGACACCAGGCTCGGGTCGTCGAGTTCGACATAGCTCACATCGTCGCGCTTGAGGCCGTAGACGCTGCTCGGCACCACCGAAATCCCCTCGCCCATCGCGACCAGCCCCAGCGCGATCTGCAGTTCGCGCACCTCATGCAGCCGGCGCGGCTTCAAGGCGCGGTCATGGAACGCCGCAAGCACCTGGTCGGCGAAACTGGGCCGCGGCGCCTTCGGGAAGATGATCAGCGATTCCTCCACCAGATCGTGCAGCGACAACGTCTTGCGCCCGGCCGCAAGGGGGTGCCCGAGCGGCAACGCCACGATCATGCGCTCCTCGCGCAGCACCACGCGCCGCACGGCCGGGTCATCGTGCCGGATGCGGCCGAAGCCCACATCGATGCGCCCGTCCTTGAGCGCCTTGATCTGGTCCATGGTCGACATCTCGTGCAGGCTCATCTCGATGTCAGGATGCTCGGTGCGAAAGCGCCGGATGATCCGCGGCAGCATGCCGTACAACGTCGAGCCAACGAAGCCGACCGACATCTTGCGCTCGATCTTGGCCACGCGCCGTGTCATGGCCTCCAACTCCGACGTCTGCGCCAGCAGCTGCAGCGCGTGTGTGTAAAAAAAGCGCCCGGTATCGGTCAGCCGCAGCGGGCGCGTATTGCGCTCGAACAGCTGGACACCGAGCACCTCCTCTAATTGCTGGATCTGGCGGCTCAGCGGAGGTTGCGCAATATGCAGGCGCTCGGCCGCGCGGGTGAAGTTGCGTTCCTCCGCGACGGCGACGAAGTAGCGCAGGTGTCTCAATTCTATGGTCATACCCGGCAGGTATAAAGAAGATACTAAATCAGTGTTGGACGCCTCAAATACCCGTCAACTATGCTCCGTACCAAGTCGAACGGCAAGCCTTGATACCCCAAACGCATTATCTGACTGACCGTTCGACCCCGACACTACCAGACAATCACATCCCCGGAGCAGACAAATGACGCATGCAGAGATCGAGGCACTGGCCAAGCAATTCATCGTCGATACCGCCACGCAGGGCACCGCGAACGCACGTGTGCAGCAGGTCGTGCTGCGCCTGACCACCGACCTGTTCAAGGCCATCGAAGACCTCGACCTGAGCCAGAGCGAAGTGTGGAAGGGTATCGAGTACATGGCCGAGGCCGGCGCCACGCAGGAACTCGGTCTGCTTGCGGCAGGGTTGGGTCTGGAACGCTTCCTGGACGTCCGCGCCGACGAGGCCGACGCCAAGGCCGGTATCTCCGGCGGCACCCCGCGCACTATCGAAGGCCCGCTGTACGTGGCCGGCGCGCCGGAAAGCAAGGGCTTCGCCCGCCTGGACGACGGCAGCGAAGCCGACAACGGTGAAGTGCTGTTCATGCAAGGCACGGTCTATGACGGCGAAGGCAAGCCGCTGCCGGGCGCCAAGGTCGAGGTGTGGCACGCCAATCTGATGGGCAACTACTCGTTCTTCGACAAGACGCAGCCGCACTTCAACCTGCGCCGTACCATCGTCACCGACGACAAGGGCGGCTACCAGTTCCGCAGCAATGTGCCGATGGGCTATGGCTGCCCGCCGCAAGGCACCACGCAGCGCCTGCTGGACCAGCTGGCCCGCCATGGCCGCCGCCCCGCGCACATCCACTTCTTCGTGTCCGCGCCGGGCCACCGCAAGCTGACCACGCAGATCAACATCGACGGCGACGAATACCTGTGGGACGACTTCGCGTTCGCCAGCCGTGAAGGCCTTGTGCCGGCCGTGACCCGCGTGAGCGACCCGGCAGCGCTGGACAAGCATGGCGTGGACAAGCCCTTCGCCTCGATCGACTTCGACTTCCGCCTGAACAACGAGCGCGACAACGCGCCATCGGCTGAAGTGGAGCGCACCCGCGCCGCCGCCTGAGGCTTCCCGTTGACGCTGCCGGCAGGCAGTACCCACCGGGGACGGCCGCCCGGTTCCACCAACAGGCCGCAAGACACCGAATCAGGAGACGATTCCATGATCCCCATTCACGTGGACCGGGGCACGGCCCCCGCTCGCCCGCGCCTCTCGCTCGACCAGTTCCTCGTCGAAAACCATGAGACCGGCGACCACCGCCTGCACCGCAGCGCGTTCACCGACGAAGCACTGTTCGAACTCGAGATGCAGCACATCTTCGAGGGCAACTGGATCTACCTGGCCCACGAAAGCCAGATCCCTAACAACAACGACTACTACACCACGCACATGGGCCGCCAGCCCGTGTTCATCGCCCGCAACCGCCAGGGCGAACTGAACGCCTTCATCAACGCATGTACCCACCGCGGCGCCATGCTGTGCCGGCACAAGCGCGGCAACAAGGCCACCTACACCTGCCCGTTCCACGGCTGGACCTTCAACAACAGCGGCAAGCTGCTCAAGGTGAAGGACCCGGAAGGCGCCGGCTACCCCGAGTGCTTCAACAAGGAAGGCTCGCACGACCTGAAGAAGGTGGCGCGCTTCGAGAACTACCGCGGCTTCCTGTTCGGCAGCCTCAATGACGACGTGCTGCCACTGAAGGATTTCCTCGGCGATGCCGCGCGCATCATCGACATGATCGCCGACCAGTCGCCCGATGGCCTGGAAGTGCTGCGCGGCTCGTCCACCTACACCTACGAAGGCAACTGGAAGCTGCAGGCCGAAAACGGCGCCGACGGCTACCACGTGTCCGCCGTGCACTGGAACTACGCGGCCACCACGAACCACCGCAAGCAACAGAACGAGCGCGAAGACAAGATCCGCGCGATGGATGCCGGCAAGTGGGGCCAGCAAGGCGGCGGCTTCTACGCGTTCGACCATGGCCACATGCTGCTGTGGACGCGCTGGGCCAACCCGGAAGACCGGCCCAACTTCGCGCGCCGCGCCGAATTCGCCGAGCGCTGTGGCGAGGAAACCGCGGACTGGATGATCCAGAACTCGCGCAACCTGTGCCTGTACCCGAACGTGTACCTGATGGACCAGTTCGGCTCGCAGATCCGCCTGCTGCGTCCGCTGTCGGTCGACAAGACCGAAGTCACGATCTACTGCATCGCGCCGAAGGGCGAACCCGACGACGCCCGTGCGCGCCGCATCCGCCAGTACGAAGATTTCTTCAACGTGAGCGGCATGGCCACGCCCGACGATCTCGAAGAGTTCCGCGCCTGCCAGCAAGGCTACAACGGCGGCGCGCTGGCCTGGAACGACATGTGCCGCGGCTCCAAGCACTGGATTGCCGGCCCCGACGAAGCTGCGCAGCGCATCGGCCTGAACCCGGTCATGAGCGGCGTGCGTACCGAGGATGAAGGGCTCTACACCGTGCAGCACCGCTACTGGCTCGACGTCATGAAGAAGGCCATGGCCGAGCAAGACACGGAAGACTGCAACGGGAGCGCCGCATGAGCACCATCGACATCGCCGCCGTCCAGGCGTTCCTGTACCGCGAAGCCCGCCTGCTCGACGACGAGCAGTGGGACGAGTGGCTGACCTGCTACCACACGGAGGCCCGCTTCTGGATGCCGTGCTGGGACGACGACGGCCAGCTCATCACCGATCCGGAGCGCGAGATCTCGCTGATCTTCTACCCGAGCCGCCAGGGCCTGGAAGACCGCATCTTCCGCATCAAGACCGAGCGTTCGAGCGCGACGATTCCAGACACGCGTACGTGCCACAACCTCAGCAACGTGGAGATCATGGAGCGCGACGGCGACAAGCTGACCGTGCGCTTCAACTGGCACACGCTCGCGCACCGGTACCAGACCAACTACAGCTACTTCGGCATGTCGCGCTACGTGATCGACTTCGCCGGCGCGCAACCGCAGATCCTGGACAAGTATGTCGTGCTCAAGAACGACTACATCAACCAGGTTATCGACATCTATCACATCTGAGTAGCGTTCGCCGGCCCGCGGAGATTCCGTCCGGGCCAGCGAACACGGCTGGAGGACAAGGCCATGGAACACACGATCGCACTGCAATTCGAGGACGGCGTTACCCGCTTCATCAGCTGCGGGGAGAACGAAACCCTCTCGGACGCCGCTTATCGCCAGAAAATCAACATCCCGCTGGATTGCCGCGACGGCGCGTGCGGCACGTGCCGCGGCCTGTGCGAATCGGGCAGTTATGACCTGCCGGAGTCCAGCTACATCGAAGACGCACTGACCCCGGAAGAAGCCTCGCAGGGCTATGTGCTGGCCTGCCAGACGCGCCCGCGTTCGGACTGCGTGATCCGCATCGCGGCATCGTCGACGGCGTGCAAGACCGGCGTCACCAAGTTCGAAGGCGCCATTGCCAGCGTCGACAAGCTGTCGGATTCCACCATCGGCTTCTCGATCGACCTCGACGATGCCGGCGCGCTGGATTTCCTGCCGGGCCAGTACGTCAACGTGGAGATCCCGGGCAGCGGGCTGACGCGGTCGTACTCGTTCAGCTCCGCGCCAGGCGCCGGCCGCACCGGCTTCGTCGTGCGCAATGTGCCGGACGGCCGCATGAGCAGCTACCTTACCCAGGAAGCACAACCGGGCCAGCGCATTGCATTCTCCGGCCCTTACGGCAGCTTCTACCTGCGCCCGGTGCAGCGCCCCGTGCTGCTGCTGGCCGGCGGCACGGGCATCGCCCCGTTCCTGTCGATGCTCGACGTGCTGGCCAGCAACGGCAATCCGCATCCGGTGCGCATGGTGTATGGCGTCACCAATGACATCGACCTCGTCGAACTGCCGCGCATCGATGGTGCTGCACAGCAACTGACGGGCTTTGAATACCGCACCTGTGTGGCCAGCGCCGAGAGCGGCCACGGACGCAAGGGCTATGTCACACAGCATGTCGAACCGGAATGGCTCAACGGCGGCGATGTCGACATCTACCTGTGCGGTCCGGTGGCGATGGTCGATGCGGTGCGCAACTGGCTCAAGGAAAGCGGTGTCGAGCCGGCAGGCTTCTACTACGAAAAATTCTCGGCCAGCAGCGTGGCCTGACTGTCATGAGCACTTCCAATCGTTTTGAAGGCAAGATCGTCGTCATCACCGGCGCGGCACAGGGCATCGGCCGCGGCGTGGCGCTGCGCGCGGCGGCGGAGGGCGGTACGCTTGTGCTCGCCGACCGCTCGGAACTTGTCCACGAAGTCGTGGCCGAGATCGCCGGGCAGAACGGGCGTGCGACCGCGGTGATTGTCGACCTGGAGACCTATGCCGGCGCAAAGGCCATGGTCGATGCCGCACTGTCCGCGCATGGCCGCGTCGACGTGCTGATCAACAATGTCGGCGGCACCATCTGGGCAAAGCCTTATCAGCATTACGAGGAAGACCAGATCGAAGCGGAGATCCGCCGATCGCTGTTCCCCACGCTGTGGAGTTGCCGCGCAGCGCTGCCCGGCATGGTGGAACGGCGCCGGGGCGCGATCGTCAATGTGTCGTCGATCGCCACGCGCAGCATCCACCGCGTGCCGTATGCCGCGGCCAAGGGCGGCGTCAATGCGCTGACGGCCAGCCTCGCATTCGAACACGCCGGCGAAGGCATCCGCGTCAATGCGGTCGCTACCGGCGGTACAGAGGCGCCGCCGCGCCGCATCCCGCGCAATACGTCCGAGCAGACGCCGCAGGAAGCGGCGTGGTACCAGGGCATCGTCGACCAGACCATCGGCTCGAGTTTGATGCACCGCTACGGCACCATCGACGAACAGGTCGGCGCGATCCTGTTCCTGGCCTCGGACGAGGCGTCCTACATTACCGGGACGGTGCTGCCGGTGGGCGGCGGCGACCAGGGATAAACGGTTTGTCCTGCGTGGGGCGGCGTCAGCCCCCGCTGTCCAGCCAGTGGCGCCATGGCGCCCTGGCTTTTTTTTGGTTCTTCGACGAATTGTGGGGTTGTCGTTCTTGGCGGGCGCTGCTGTTTCGCCGGCGTAGCCGGCGAGTCACTTTTTGTCCGAGCCCTCCATGTCAGGATAGTTGTCGCCTCGCCGCCTTTCGATGAAGGACAATGGGGGGCGGAAGCGGTTTGGAGATGAAACGCTATCCGGCGGAGTTC
>NZ_CAJPVI010000084.1 GCF_905397435.1 Cupriavidus numazuensis | reverse complement strand
ACGATAAAAATTCGCCCCTTTGGGGCAACCAAAACGCGTTTTTGGTTACTTTTGTCGCTCGGACAAAAGTGACTCGCCGGCTACGCCGGCGAAACCGCGGCGCCCGCCAAGAACGACAACCCCGCAATTCAGCGCTGAACCCAAACCTGCATCCCGCCCCCCCAAAATTTCTTAGTCCACCCAGACGAAGCCCCCAAAGCCCCCCGCTAGCTACCTTCTCCCCATGCCAGGCATCGATGGACGGTGTCGGCAAAACGAAGAGGAGATCTCGATGTTGACCCACCTGGAGCAACTGGAGGCGGAGAGCATCCACATCATGCGGGAAGTGGTGGCGGAATGCGAAAACCCCGTCATGCTCTATTCCATCGGCAAGGACAGCTCCGTCATGCTGCACCTGGCGATGAAGGCCTTCCATCCCGCCCGGCCGCCCTTTCCGCTACTGCACGTCGACACGACGTGGAAGTTCCGCGAAATGATCGAGTTCCGCGACCAGACCGTCGAGCGGCTCGGGCTGGATCTGCGCGTGCATATCAACCCGGATGGACTAGCGCGGAACATCAGCCCGCATGAACACGGTTCGGCCGTGCATACCGATATCTGGAAGACGCAGGGGCTGAAGCAGGCGCTCGACCACTACGGCTTTGATGCCGCCTTCGGCGGCGCGCGCCGCGACGAGGAAAAGTCGCGCGCCAAGGAGCGTGTGTTCTCGGTACGCACCGCCCAGCACCGCTGGGACCCGAAGATGCAGCGCCCCGAACTCTGGCGCCAGTACAACGCGCGCAAGCGCAAGGGCGAAAGCCTGCGCGTCTTCCCGCTGTCGAACTGGACCGAGCTCGACATCTGGCAATACATCTACCTGAACAGGATCCCCATCGTGCCTCTGTATTACGCCAAGGAGCGTCCCGTGGTCGAGCGCGACGGCACGATGATCATGGTCGATGACGAGCGCCTGCCGCTGCGCCCCGGCGAAACGCCGGCCATGCGAAAGGTGCGGTTCCGCACGCTGGGCTGCTATCCGCTCACCGGGGCGATCGACAGCGAAGCGGACACGCTGGGCGGGATCATCCAGGAGATGCTGCTGGCCACCACGTCGGAGCGCCAGGGACGGCTGATCGACAGCGATTCGGCCGGATCGATGGAGAAGAAAAAGCAAGAGGGGTACTTCTGATGGAAGCGCTGATGGAAACGCTGAGTGAAGCCGTGCCAGCCACGGCCAATGACGATATCGGACAATACTTGCACACCCAGCAGCACAAGGGCCTGCTGCGCTTTATCACCTGCGGCAGCGTCGACGACGGCAAGAGCACGCTGATCGGCCGGCTGCTGTATGAATCGAAGATGCTGTTCGAAGACCAGCTCGCGCAGCTCGAAGCCGATTCGAAGAAGATGGGCACGCAAGGCGAGAACCTCGACTTCGCGCTGCTGGTGGATGGCCTCGCCGCGGAACGTGAACAGGGCATCACCATCGACGTGGCGTACCGCTTCTTTGCCACCGACAAGCGCAAGTTCATCGTCGCCGACACGCCCGGGCACGAGCAGTACACGCGCAACATGGTGACCGGCGCGTCCACCGCCGACCTCGCGATCTTGCTGGTCGACGCGCGCCGTGGTGTGCAGACGCAGACGCGCCGCCACAGCTACCTGATGTCGACACTCGGCATCCGCCGCGTGGTGGTGGCCATCAACAAGCTCGACATGGTCGATTACTCGCGCGAGGTCTACGACCGCATCGAAGCCGAGTACCGGGACTTTGCGCGGCAGATCGGCCTCAATGACATCGTCTGCATTCCGATGTCCGCGCTGCATGGGGACAATATCACGCAACCGAGTCCCAATACCCCTTGGTACCACGGGCCCACGCTGATGGCGCACCTCGAAAGCGTGCCAGTCGACCGCGCGCCGGCGCAGGACGAATCGTTCCGCCTGCCGGTGCAGTGGGTCAACCGCCCCAACCTCGATTTCCGCGGCTTTGCCGGCACCATCAGCGCGGGCGATATCCGCTGCGGCGACCGCGTACGTGCGCTGCCGTCCGGCCGGGAAAGCCGCGTCGCCAGCATCGTCGGCGCCGATGGTGAGTGCGGGCATGCCATGCGCGGCCAGGCGGTGACGCTGACGCTGGCCGACGAGATCGACGTGAGCCGCGGCGACGTACTGGCATGCGCGGAAGACCCGGCCGAGGTGGCAGACCAGTTCGAAGCCACGCTGGTCTGGATGAGCGAGGACGCCATGCTGCCAGGGCGCCCATATCTGCTCAAGCTGGGCACCCGCACCGTCAGCGTGACCGTGGCCCAGCCCAAGTACAAGGTCAACGTCAACACGCTCGAGCACCTGGCCGCGCGCACGCTGGAACTGAACGAGATCGGCGTGTGCAACCTGCATGTGGACCAGCCGGTCGCGTTCGCCCCATACGCGCGCAACCGCGACCTGGGCGGCTTCATCATGATCGACCGCCTCACCAACAACACCGTGGGCGCGGGCATGCTGCACTTCGCGCTGCGGCGGGCGCAAAACGTACACTGGCAGGCCATCGACGTCGACCGCCGCGCGCATGCCGCGCTCAAGCACCAGGCGCCACGCATTGTCTGGTTCACCGGGCTTTCCGGCGCGGGCAAGTCGACCATCGCCAACCTCGTGGAAAAGCGCCTGCACGCGCTGGGCCACCATACCTACCTGCTCGACGGCGACAATGTGCGCCACGGCCTGAACAAGGACCTTGGCTTCTCTGAAGCCGACCGCGTGGAGAACATCCGGCGCGTGTCGGAGGTGGCGCGGCTGATGCTCGATGCGGGTCTCGTGGTGCTGGTGTCGTTTATCTCGCCGTTCCGCTCGGAGCGCGAGATGGCGCGCGCACTGGCCGGCGACGGCGAGTTTGCCGAAGTCTTCATCGACACGCCGCTCGACGTAGCCGAGCAGCGCGACCCCAAGGGCCTCTACCGCAAGGCGCGGCGCGGTGAACTGAAGAACTTCACCGGCATCGACTCGCCTTACGAGCCGCCCGAGCGCCCCGAGATCCGCATCGACACCACGGCCGATACGGCCGAACAGGCCGCCGAGCGCATCGTCGCATGGCTGCGGGAAACGGGTCTGCAGGAATCCGGGGCGCCTAGTACAAACGGACGATGAGCCGTCGGCGCCGATCCGTAGGATGAAGGAAGGCGGGCCTTGCCCCGCCTTCCTTCGCTTCAGCACCCCGAGGATCCGCGACCATGCTGCCTGCCCACGACGCCGCCGCCCTGCCGGCCAGCGAGCTGAGCGCCCTGCTCGGCCAGCTTTACCAGGGCCCGACCGAAACGGTACCGTGGGCCGGCTTTCTCGAAAGCGTGCGCGAGCGGCTCGACGCGTCCTTCGTCACGCTGGTGCTGCGCCACCCCGCCACCGACCGGCCCGGGCTGATCGTCAACGCATCGCCATTTGGACCGCACCTGCCGGGCGAGCCTTCCTATAGCGAACAGTACTACGCGCTGTGCCCGTTCCTGAACCTGCACCCCGACCAGATCTTCAGCGCCGACGAACTGTTCGGCGAAGCGGGATGGATCGCGCATCCCTTCTATCTGCAATACCTGCAGCCGCTGGACCTGCGCTACATCCTGGCGGCCAACCTGCGGACACCGAACGGTGTGGAATGTGCGCTGTTCATCAGCCGCGGCCATCATGGGGAAGACTTCAGCGTTGCCGGCAGGACGCTGCTAGCGGATCTACTGCCCCACCTGAAGCGCGCCGTGGACCTGCACGCCGCGCTGGACGTACTCGAGTCCGAGCGCGCCCTGTACGCCGATGCGGTCGACCGCCTGCTGGTCGGCACCGTAATCCTGGACGAAGACGGCAAGGTGATGAAGGCCAATGACGTCGCCGGGCGGCTGCTGCGGGCACGCGACGGCCTTTGTCTTTGCAACGGTGCGCTACAGGCGAACAATCCGGTGGAGAACCGCACGTTCCGCAAGATCGTGGATGCAGCTATCGAAGCCCACGGACTGGCGGCATCGCGCAGTGAAGTCACCACACTCACGCGGCCCGCGGTGGCGACGCCGCTGAGCGTGCTGGTACGGCCCATTCCGCTCAGCTATCGGGCCGAAGACAAGGCACGGCGGCCTGCCGTGGCCGTGTTCATCCGCGATCCGGCGGGATCGCCGCGCAATGCGCATGCGAGCTTGCGCAAGCTGTTCCGGCTGACGCCTACGGAGATCGAACTCGCGCTGCTGATGATGGACGGGCTGACGCTCGACGAATCCGCCGGCCGGCTGGGGATCAAGAAGAATACGGCCCGAGCGCATTTGCGGGGGATATTTGCCAAAACGGGGGCGACGAGGCAGGCGGTGCTGGTGAAGACGTTGCTGTCGAGTGTGGTGGCGATGGGGTGAGACCACCGGTCCGATAGAGCGCTGCGGGTTGCTAGTCTTGAGTTCGGCATCGCCCGGCGACTTTCGTCGGCGATCGCTCCCCTGGTCTAGGGATGAATGGTCTCGCCGCGATTGAGCATGCCGATGAATTCCTCGATCTTGCGCGCCCGTGTTGCGGGCTTTTTGGCGTTCTGTAGCCGAAACAGGATGGCGTAGCGGTTTCGGCCGTTCAGCGTCGCAAAGAACGCGCTGGCCTTGGGATTGGCATCCAGTGCGGCCTGCAGGTCGTCCGGCACGACCGAGTTGCTGGCCGACGTATAGGCAGCTTCCCAGCGGCCATCCTCTTTGGCTTTTTCGATTTCCCGCATGCCCGAAGGAAGCATTCTGCCCGCGGCGATCAGCGCTTCGGCCCGGTCTTTGTTGAGCTTGGACCAGATACTTTTTGCGGAGCGTCGAGTGAAGCGTTGCAACCAGTATTCTTCACTTTCAGTCTGCTTTTGACCATCGATCCAGCCATGACAAAGGGCACTCTCCAGCGCCTGTGCGTAAGTCAAGGTTGGCTGCCCGGCGCCCTTTTTGGCAAGGCGCAGCCATATCCCGGTCGAGGTACGGCCGTTTTGCGTCAACCAGTTTTCCCATTCATTCTGGTCAAGGAAGGTCAGGCGAGGCTCAGTCATGGAGGATCCGAAGGACACGGTCGAGGGCGGCCCAACCGCGGCCGGCGCAACTCAGCGAGAACTGCCAGGTCACCCTGTCGTGGACGGGACCTCGATGCCGCGCCCCGTCAACTCCGGCCCTCCGCTTTGCGCAATCTCGCGAACAAGCTGCATAACGGTGCGGCACGCGAGCGTGAGTTCACCATGGCGCGACATGGCCAACGCAATATGACGCGTAATCTGTGGATTGATGATCTTTGAAGCCTGCAAGCGGCAATCCCGGCCAGCGTTCGAGATGGCGTACGGCCCCAGCAGGGCATACATGCCCCCGTCGGCGACGATATGGGTCTGCAGGCTCAGCGAATCGGCCTCCACTGCGACGTTCAGCGCAACGCCGTGCTCCAGTGCCAATTGATCCAACCGGTCGCGCCAGCTATTGGGTCGGCAGAACATCACCAGAGGCAGATTCTGCAGTGCTGAAAACGGTACCGTCGGGTTGGCGGTCACGTCGTCGCCCTCTGCGCCCACCAGGTAAGTCGCCGTTTCAACCAGGTACACGTCGCCGTGCCTGGGCACCGGACTATGGCGGAACAAGATGGCCAGATCGACGTGTCCAGCTTCCAGCCAGTTCTCCAGTTGCGCGCCCTGCCCCTCGCGCACACTGAGTTGCACCAGGGGATAGCGCTCCTTCAGGCGGTAATAAAGCGTGCTGACCAGTGGATGCGCGGTGGAAGGCAGGATGCCGAGGCGAACCGTGCCGATCGGCTTGCCTGAGGTCGAGTGGATGTCGTTGACCAGTTGATCCGTGCCTGCCACCCACGCCCGGACCTTGGGCGCCACACGCTCGCCGAATTCAGTCAGCACGACCCCGCGACCCGTACGCTGGAACAGACGCCCCCCGCATTCCTGTTCAAGTTCATTGAGTTGACGGCTGATGTGGGGCTGGCTCGTGCCATAAGACTGAGCGACCTTGCTCAGACTGCCCAGGTCGGCAGCCGCCAGGAACAGTTTCCATGCGGAGTAGTTCATCGCTCGCCTTGGCTCACTTTTGGCTCTCTTGCTATACGTAACCAGTATATCTGAAATGTCAAACATGACACTTCCGGCATGTCACGACCGCTCCTAGACTGCCTCACATGCCCGCCAACGTGATGGAGACACCAGCAGCGGCGGGCGCTCCGGGCAAAGCATCCGGCACCCGGTGAACTCCATACTCATACAGGAAGTGACATGAAAAACATCGACCTCCGCGGCCTCAACCCTGCCCCCGTCACGCCCTTCACCCGCGACGGCGCGGTGGACTACGCTGCCTGCAAGAAGCTGGGCGCGTGGCTCGGCAGCATCGATGGCGTGAAGAGCCTGACCGTGCTCGGCCACGCGGGCGAAGGCACCTTTCTGACGCAGGCGGAGCAGATGAAGGTCATCGAAACCTTCGTCGAGGCGGTCAATGGCGCCATTCCCATCATTGCCGGCATCACGCTGGAAGGCACCGAGGTGGCCGCCGAGGAAGCCAAGCGCGCGGTCCAGGCGGGCGCGTCCGCTGGCCTGCTCTACCCCTCTCACGGCTGGCTGCGCTTCGGCTACCAGAAGGGCGCGCCTCAGGACAAGTACCGCCAGGTGTATGAGACCAGTGGGCTGCCGCTGATCTTGTTCCAGTACCCCGACGCAACCAAGTGCACCTACGACCTGGAAACCCAGCTCGACATCGCGGCGCAGCCCGGCGTGTTCGCGATGAAGAACGGCGTGCGCAACATGCGCCGCTGGGACACCGAGATCCCCGTGATTCGTCGCGAGCGCCCTGATCTGCAGATCCTGAGCTGTCACGACGAATATCTGCTGCACACCATGTTTGACGTGGACGGTCTGCTGGTGGGCTACGGCAACATCGCACCAGAACTGCTGGTCGATCTGATCAAGGCCGGCAAGGCACGGGACTACAAGGCCGCCCGCGCCATCCACGATCGCCTGCTGCCGGTCACCAAGAACGTCTACCACCGCGGCTCGCACATGGAAGGCACTGTGGCGCTCAAGCACGCCCTGGTGGCACGCGGCATCCTGGAACACGCCACCGTGCGCTCTCCGCTGCTGCCGCTGGCCCCCGGCGCCGAGATCGAGATCGCCAACGCCATGCGCGCTGCCGGCATCGTTGACTGAACGACGGCGGGTCCAGCTACTAGGCTGTGCCCGCCAGCCGGCCCGAGCCCGGCGATTGGATTCTCCCGTCATGCCGCAGCCGGCAGGCAAGTCGGCACAACGGGAGAAATTCAAGGCTTCACGCTGACGTTGCGCCTCCGGCGCTGCCCCTGTCGCGGGCTGCGACGCCGGTCGCAAGAAAGGCGACAGCAGAAGCCGACGACATAAGAAAAAGATGGCCGGTGCTCGCACACCATGAGCCAGTCAACTTGGAGACAGCATGGACACCACTACGGCCGCACCCATGTACAACAGTGGCAGGAGCGATGCGGCAAGCCGTGCGCCATTTGATCCGCGGCAGCGGGCAGCGCAACTTCTCTTTCGCATCGAGAACGTTCCCATTAGCAGGTGGCACACCAAGGCCCGCATTGTCATGGGCAGTGCCACCCTGTTCGATGCATTCGACGCGCTCTCACTGGCGTTTGTCATGCCGGTCCTGGTTGGGCTCTGGCACTTGTCGCCGGGCGAGATCGGGGTCCTGATCGCTGCCGGGTACCTTGGACAGGTCATCGGCGCACTATGCTTCGGGTGGCTGGCCGAGCGCCTGGGCCGGGTGCCGAGCGCCACCGTGACCGTGGGCCTGATGTCGGTCATGAGTGTGGCGTGCGCCTTTGCCGGCAACTTTCACATGCTGTTCCTGTGCCGTTTCATCCAGGGCATCGGCGTCGGCGGCGAGGTACCGGTTGCGGCAACCTATATCAATGAACTGTCGCAAGCCCATGGCCGGGGCCGCTTTTTCCTGCTCTATGAGCTGATCTTCCCCGTTGGCCTGATGCTGGCGGCCCAGGCAGGCGCCTTCCTGGTTCCGCGCTTTGGCTGGGAATACATGTTCCTGGTTGGCGGGATACCCGGCCTGATCGTGGCACTGCTGATCATGCGGCTGCCGGAATCACCGCGATGGCTGATCGGCAAAAACCGCTTCGACGACGCAGAGCGCGTGATTGGCGAAATGGAGGCCAGCACCGCCAAGCGGAACATCGATCCGCAGCACAACGCGGCAGAGATGGACCGCCGCATCTCGCAACTGTACGCAGGCCTCCAGGCGCAGAAAAAAGGCAACTGGAAGGAGCTGTTCTCGCCGTTCTATCGTGGCCGCACGGTGGTGGTATGGCTGCTGTGGGCGAGTTCCTATTTCGTTGCAAACGGCATCAATAACTGGTTGCCAAGCCTGTACAAGACGGTCTATCACCTCCCATTGCAGGAGTCGCTGCACATGGCCTCGTTGTCCAACGTGCTCAGCACCTGTGCCGTTCTTGTCTGTGCACTGTCGGTGGACCGCGTGGGTCGTCGCCGATGGGCCATCGGGTGTTTCGTGGTCAGCGGCATACTGCTCGCCGCTTTGGGAGCGTTCGGCGCCGCCAGCCCCTGGTCGGTCATGCTGCTGGCTTCCTCGGCCTATGCAGTGATGGGTTCGGCGACGGTGCTGCTGTACCTGTACACGCCAGAAATCTATCCCACGCGTATCCGCGCGATCGGAACCGGCCTGGCAACGTCATGGCTGCGAGCTGCCTCCGCCACCGCACCGGCCGTTGTCGGCATGGTACTGACGGGACAAGGTATTGCCACCGTCTTCCTGATGTTTGCGGCTGCCTGCGTGGTCGGCCTTGTCGCGGCCACCCGAATGACCGAAACCACCAACCGCCCGCTCGAAGAGATTTCACCCTGACTGGCTGACTGGCTGACTGCCTAAGCAGCGGCGCAGATCGCTGCCGTCAGACACTCCACGGCGATCATCGGACTCCGTTTCCATGCAGCCGGACACTCGAAAGCGTATCGAGCGCCCGGCGATGGAAGGACGCCGCTCGCCTGCCCTTCATAAGTTTGTAACGACTCGCCATAACAAGGAGACACCCATGAGGAGTTGCGGGAAATGGTACGCGGGCCTTTTTTGCGCCGCACCGATATTCGCTTCGGCACAATCGGTGACGCTTTACGGCCTCGTCGACACCGGGGTCGAGTATGTGAACAATATCGGCGCCAGCAAGGACAGCGTCGTGCGGATGCCGAACCTGACCGCCACCGTGCCTTCGCGCTGGGGGATGCGCGGGACGGAAGACCTTGGCGGCGGGCTGAAATCTGTTTTCGTCCTGGAATCCGGCTTTGCTGCCGACTCCGGATCTTCAAACCAGGGAGGACGCCTGTTCGGTCGCCAGGCCTTTGTCGGGCTGAGCAATCAGTGGGGACAACTCTCCTTCGGCCGGCAGTGGACCATGACCTTCTGGTCGACGCTGGACTCTGACGTATTGGGGCCCAACATCTACGGCGCCAACTCGTTAGACAGTTACCGGCCCAACGCCCGCGCGGATAATGCCATCGCCTACAAGGGTACATTTGGCGGATTGACTGTCGGTGCGACATACAGCCTCGGGCGCGACACCGTCAATGCTGGCCAGAACCCTGCGGGCACCAATTGCGCCGGAGAGAATCCCGCCGACAGCAAGGCCTGCCGGGAATGGTCAGTGATGCTGCGGTATGACGCAAGCTGGTGGGGACTGGCAACCGCCTATGATTCCTTGCGCGGGGGCACTGGTGCGGCAGGCGGACTGGTGAACAGCGGCCTCAAGGATGACCGCCTGCACTTTGGGGGCTATATGGTACTGTCCAAGGCGAAGCTCGGCATCGGTGGTACCTTCCGGAACAATGAGGGCAGCACCACGTCCCACAGCCAGCTTTACTATGCGGGCCTGGCGTACGACATGACGCCCGCCTTCAATCTCGCGGGGCAGATCTACTACCTGGGGTTCAACCATAGTGCCAACAAGGCATGGCTCGCGGCCCTGCGCGGAACCTACGCCTTCTCCAAGCGAACCTCCGCCTATCTCACGACTGGCTTCATTGATAACCGGGGCCAATTGGCCATGTCAGTCAGTAGCGGCAGCGCCGCCGGAACCAGTACGCCGGCACCGGGCGGCAACCAGTTTGGTGCAATGCTTGGTATCAAGCATGTCTTCTGAGTCGGCGCCATACCTGTTTAACGCAAGGACTCAGACGAACACAGCAGACGCAGAATCCCTGCTCTGGACGCTCGCCAGTCGAGGCAGAGCGGCAAGCATGCAAGTCAATATCAGGAGACAACAATGACAGGTATCTTGAAAGCGCTTCTGGCCACAGGCGTTGGCCTTGTCGCCACGCTGGCTTTCGGCCAGACCTACCCCAGCAAGCCCGTCAGAATCGTTGTGCCGTATCCCGCAGGTGGAACCGTGGATGCTGTCACGCGGGTTGTTGCGCAACGCCTGAGCGAAAACCTCGGCCAGCAATTCCTTGTCGATAACCGGCCTGGAGCCAGCGGAACGCTCGGCAGCAAGCTGGTGGCGACCTCTGCGCCGGACGGATATACCTTGCTTGTGCAGGCATCGACCTTCGTGGCGACCCCGATGCTGATGAGCACAACGACCTATGACATCGAAAAGGACTTCACGGCCATCACGCAACTGGGTAGCGTCCCCATGCTGGTGACAGCGCATCCCGGTGTTCCTGCAAAGGACCTCAAGGAATTCATGGCCGCCATCCGCAAGGAGCCCGGGAAGTACACCTTTGGCACCTCGGCCGTTGGGTCGGCAAGCCACCTTGCCGAAGAAGCGATCAAGCACGACGGCAAACTCCAGTTCGAGATCATCCCCTACAAGGGTACGGCTCCGGCGTTGACAGAAGTCATGGGCGGACACATCAATGCCATGGTGGATGCCTTGCCATCGACGCTGCCCCATGTGAAGAGTGGAAAGCTGAAGCCGCTTGCCGTCACCAGTGCGAAGCGCATTGCCGCGTTGCCGGACGTTCCGACTGTTGCGGAGTCGGGATTGACCGGCTTCGAGATGGTTTCCTGGTACGGCTTGTGGGGACCGGCGAAAATGCCCGCCGACCTGACTCAACGTATCCGGAATGAAGTCGCGAAGGCCTTGGCTTCGGAGAAGGCGGTCAAGGTATTGGGGGATTATGGATTCAGCGCCACCGCGTCCCAGCCGGCGGATTTCACCGCATACATCCGGCAGGAGAAGGCCAGATTCAGCACCCTGATCAGGGAGGCAAAGATCAAGCTCGACTGACGGCATTGGGAGGGCCACGATGAGCACCTATACCGCACGCGACCGAGCCAGCGCTGTGGAACACATTCATGGTCGCGTTGCCGGCACGCTCGAGTTGGACTACGACAACGCATGGCAGGATGCGTTTGAACTGGAGCAACTCGGGCGTCAATACGGTGTCGACGTCCAGTATCGCGCCGTCGAGCATATCTCCGTGGCATCCCCTGAAGCATTGGTGCGCGGCCTGTGCATGGAGAAGCCCACATTCAGGCAGCGCTACCTCTATTGCAGGTTCGACATGGCCGCGCTGTCTGAGGATACGCTGCGCAATCTGGAGGCGCTTGCCATTGAACACGGCGACTACCTGATGCCCGGTCACCTCTTTACGGAGGCAACGCTGACCTGGGTGTGAGCGGCCGGATTCACAACCCTGTGCGTCTGCCCGGGCTTTACGTGATCCGGCTTCGACGACCAGTTCAGCCGTTCTTCGCCTTGCGCACCGGGATCTCGTTGCGCGGATCCTGTTGCAGCACCAGGTCCCAGAGTTGTTGCCCGATCGGCTGCTGGCGTTCCTCGTACAGGTGCGCCAGCAGGCCGGCCGCACGGCCCACGAGCATGAAGCCGCGGGCGAGCAGCGGGTCCAGCCCCATGTCGCCGATGATGGCGCCGATGGCGCCCACCGCGTTGATTGGCAGGTTCTTGCCCATCTCTTCGCGGAATACTGTCTCGATGGCCATCATCAGGCGCCAGTGCTTGCCATAGCAGCCGTTCTCGCGCGACACGCGCGCCAGCGTCGGCACGCGCGGATCGCCCTGCACGTGGATCGGGTGGCCGACGCCATAGATGGCTTGCTTCTTCTCGCGGGCCACGCGAATGGCCTCACGTGCGCACGCAAGGACGGCCTCGTCCGAAGCCTCCTCGGGCAGCTCGCGCGCCGCATTGATCAGCAGTTCCGCCGCGTTCTGCGTGGTGCCGAGGAACACGCTGCCCGCGCCGAGCAACCCCGCCGCGACCGCGGCCTGCATCGCCTCGGGCGCGCCGAGGTAGGTCAGGCGCGCGCTCATGGCGCTGGGCGTCAGGCCATGGTCGCAGGCCGTGACCAGGATCAGGTTGATCATCCGCTTCTCGCGCTCGTCCGGCACGCGGTTGAGGATGGTGAGCATCATCATCTCGACGAAGTCGAGCTTGCCCAGCAGGTCGTTCGACAAGTCCTGGCCGCGTACGGTGATCTTGTCGAGCGTGGTGTAGCCAATTTCAGTGGTGACCATGGAACATCCTTCTTGTATCGGTCGTCAGGCGGCCGGGCGGCGCAGCACCATCATCCGGGCGTTGCACTCGCAGACCACTTCGTCGCGTTGGTTGATCGCCAGGCGGCGGAAGTCGATGATTCCGCGCCCGGCGTTCGAGGTTTCCCGACAGCCGGCCACTTCGATGCGGCCCCGGATGGTGTCGCCGATCAGCGTGGGCTTCGGAAAGCGGAAGCTGACTTCGAGCAGCCCCACAATGGATGGCTCCAGAAGCTGGTTGATGACCGTGCGCGTGTTCAGGCCCGAGAGCACGGACGCCACCAGCATGCCGTGCGCGATCCGCTTGCCCCATGCGGTGCCGGCGGCGTACTCGGCGTCCACATGGACGCGGTTGTAGTCCGCGCTCAGCGCGGCGAAGCTCACGACATCGGCCTCGGTAATCGTGCGGCTGGCGGTGTCGAACGCCATGCCAGGCTCCATGTCTTCCCAGTAGTAGCGAAGTCCTTCGAGCGCAGACAGCGAAAGGGATTGCATAGCGGCCTCCTTACGCGATGGCCGACATGCCGAGCACTTCGCGCCCGACGATCAGCGTCTGGATTTCCGCGGTGCCTTCCGGAATGAGCCCGCCACTGGTATCGCGGAAGATGCGTTCAAGCGGATACTCGGTGGAGTACCCCAGGCCGCCATGCACGCCGATGGCGATCTTTGCCACTTCATGCGCGGCCTCGGCCGCATAGAGCTTGGCAATCGAGCACTCGATGCGCGACGGCAAGCCCTTCTCCAGCGTAACGGCCGCCTTGTAGCCCAGCGCCCGCGCCGCTTCCACGCGCACCATCATGTCGACGATGTGCTTCTGCACGAGCTGGAACTCGCCGATGGTCTTGCCAAACTGCTTGCGCGTCTTCGCGTATTCGACCGACAGGTCCAGCGCTGCCTGCGCGGCACCGACCGCGCCCATGGCGATGTTCATGCGCCCGTAGTTGAGGCCGACCGACATGGCCTTGAGCGCCCCGCCCTCCTCGCCCAACAGGCTGGACTTGGGCAGCCGGATGCCATCGAGGAACAGCTCCGACGTGCCCGACGCCTTGAGCACCATCTTGTCGACCAGCCGCGCGTCGATCGGCGTTTCCGCCTTGTCCAGCAGGAACAGCGAGTGCCCGCCGTTCGAAGTGGCGCTGTGCAGGCGCGCCAGCACGATCACATAGTCGGCCGCCACGCCGTTGGTGATCCACAGCTTCGACCCACTCAGCAGGTAGTGGTCACCCTTGTCCTCGGCGCGGGTTTCGATGCCGGCCGGGTTGGAACCGTGGTTCGGCTCGCTGAAGGCCACGCACGCGCCCTTCGTGCAGGCCATGACTGGTGCCAGGAAGCGGGCCTTCTGTTCCGGCGTGCCGAGCTGGCTCACCAGCCGCGCGAACACGTTGGTGATGTTGACGATGGTACGCAGCGAGCCCCAGTAGTAGCCGGCGTCCTCGAGCATCATCGCCCACGTGATGAAGTCGAGGCCCAGGCCACCGTCCTCTTCGGGCAGCATGCCGCCGATATAGCCAAACTGGCTGACACCGGCAAGCACATCCAGCGGAATGCGGCGCTCGCGTTCGCAGTCATTGATGCGCGGCGCCACTTCGTTCTTCAGGTAGCGGCGAATGCTGTCGCGCAGCGCGACCTGGTCTGCGTTGAATTCGAAATCCATGATGCTTTGCTCTGACAACTCAGGAAGAGAAGCGGCCGCCGGTCACGTACAGCGTGACGCCGCTGATATACCGCGCGCAGTCCGATGCCATGAACGCGACCGACGAGGCGATGTCCTCGGGCATGCCGAGGAAGCCGACCGGGATCTTGGCCAGCGCGGTGTCCCGCAAGGCTTCGTAGGTGGGATTGGCGCGCATCAGTTCGGTCTCGACGAAGCCGGGGGCTACCGCATTGACGGTGATGCCGTACTTCGCCTGCTCCAGCGCCAGCGCGCGGGTAAAGCCGATCAGCCCCATCTTGGCCGTGCTGTAGTTGGTCTGGCCGGGGTTGCCGAACACCGCCCGCGAGGCGATGTTGACGATGCGGCCCCAGCGCCGCTCCATCATCGACGGCAGCACCGCACGCGTGCAGTGGAAGGCGCCCTTGAGCACCACGTCGACGACCGAATCCCACTCGCCTTCGCTCATCTTCGTCAGGTAGCGGTCCTTGTTGAAACCGGCGTTGTTGACGAGGATGTCCACGCCGCCGAAGGCTTCGGTCGCGGCCGCCACCATCTGCATCACGTCACCCTCGTGGCACACATCGCAGCGCGTGGCGATGGCTTCGCCGCCGCTCGCCACGATCTCGCCGGCCACCTGCGTGGCCACGGCCAGGTCGATGTCGGACACCACGATCTTCGCGCCTTCGCGCGCCAGCGTGTGCGCCGTCTCCGCGCCAATCCCCCGGCCACCGCCGGTCACCACGGCGACCTTGCCGCCAATACCCAGATCCATCTTTGTCTCCTTCCTGCTAATGCTTACCAGCGGCCCAGGCTTCAGTCCTGCTTCTGGAACAGCGTGATCACGCAGGCGCCGCCCAGACCGATGTTGTGGGCCAGCGCGTTGCGGGCACCGGCCACCTGACGCTTGTCCGCCGTGCCGCGCAGCTGGTGGGTCAGCTCGAAACACTGTGCCAGGCCCGTCGCACCCAGCGGATGGCCCTTCGACAGCAGGCCGCCTGACGGGTTGGTGACCCACTTGCCGCCATAGGTGTTGTCGCCGTCGTTGACCAGCTTCTCGGCGCCGCCCGCCTCGCACAGGCCGAGCGCTTCATAGGTCAGCAGTTCGTTGTGGGCAAAGCAGTCGTGCAGCTCGATCACGTCGACGTCCTGCGGGCCGACGCCGGTCTGCTCGAAGACCTGCTTCGCGCCAAGCTTGACCATGTCGGCGCCGACCACGCGGATCATGTCGCGTGCGTCGTAGGTGCTCGGCAGGTCGGTGGTCACGGCCTGGCCGGCGATCAGCACGTCGGTGCGCAGGCCGCGCTTGCGGGCAAACTCCTCCGACATGACGACAGCGGCGGCCGCGCCGCAGGTCGGCGGGCAGGCCATCAGGCGCGTGATCACGCCGTCCCACAGTATCGGCGCGTTCATCACGTCTTCGGTGCTCAGCACGTCGCGGAACACGGCCAGCGGGTTGTTGGCGGCATGGCGGCTGGCCTTGGCGCGGATCTTTGCGAACGTCTCCAGCTTCGTGCCGTACTTCTGCATGTGGGTGTAGCCGGCGCCCGCGAACTGGCGGATCGCGCTGGGCAGTTCCGGCTGGCCGACGAGGTCGATGGTCAGCGCCATGGCGCGCTCCAGCGCCAGCGCGCGGTCATCCCAGCGCGACTTCAGCGCGCCGGGCTGCATGAACTCGAAGCCCACCGCCAGTGCGCACTCGACCACGCCGCTGGCCACGGCCTGGCGGGCCAGGAAGAGCGCCGACGAGCCGGTCGCGCAGTTGTTGTTGACGTTGATGACCGGGATGCCCGTCATGCCCACCTGATACAGCGCCTTCTGGCCACTGGTGGAGTCGCCGTAGACGTAGCCGGCATAGGCCTGCTGCACATCGGCGTAGTCCACGCCCGCGTCCGCCAGCGCCTGGCGCACGGCGGCGGCGCCCATGTTGTCGTAGGTGTCGCTGGCACCCGGCTTCTTGAACGGAATCATGCCGACGCCGGCGACAAAGACTTTGCGAGTCATGGTGGTCTCCTGATGTAGGGATTGGCAGGCGCTGACCGGAATGGCAGCCGCCGAACGGCAGCCATCTTCGGTCCGGTGACGCGGCGGCTTTCCACCGCCAATTGGGGGGCCCAGCCTCGAACGGCAGCCTGGCTGGGTGAATATCAGCAAGTGCACGATTCGACGCGCCGCTGGACTCCCCGATTCAAGGTGGGATTCCCGCCTCCCGCTCGGCGCTACCCTCATGCCTGCGACCAGAAAAACCAAGTGGATTCGCGTTTCACCGAAGCGGAAGGGGTCTTCAGGCAGGAAGTGCGCGACTTCGTCACCGAGGCGTTGCGAGCCGACATCCATGACCAGGTGCCTGGACACCAGCGGCTGAACAAGGATGACTACGTGCGCTGGCAACGTCTCCTGCACGCGTGCTGCTCGGCGACAGCGACTACCACCCTGGGGCAGTACACGGCCGCCGTGGTTCGCCGAAGTTCTTGAAGCAACTAGAGGAGATTGCGATGAAGATCCTGAACACCTTTCACATCGGCGGCCAGTGGGTAGAGCCATCGGCAGACGCGACCCGCGCAGAGCTGACCGACCCCGCCACGGGCCAGCTTGCAGGCATGCTGGCAATGGGCGCGGAGGCCGATGTCGATCTCGCCGTGGCAGCCGCCCGCAAGGCGCTTCCTGCGTGGTCCCAGTCCAGCCGCGAAGCGCGGATCGCACTGCTGACCCGGATTGGCGAAGGTTACAAGGAACGGTTCGACGAGATTGCGCAGGCCGTCACCGCCGAAATGGGCGCACCGCTGTGGCTGTCGCGAGAGTTGCAGGCCGCCACCGGCCTGGCGCAGATCCAGGCGACGCTGGCTGCGCTGCAATCGTTTCCCTTCGAGGAAACGCGAGGCGGCACACAGATCGTGCGGGAAGCGGTGGGCGTGGTTGCGCTGATCACGCCGTGGAACTGGCCCCTCAATCAGCTTGCCGCCAAGGTCGCGCCAGCGCTGGCGGCCGGTTGCACGATCGTGGTCAAGCCCTCTGAAATCGCGGCCCTTTCGGCGCGTATCTTCGCTGAGATCGTGCAAGACGCGGGCACGCCGCCGGGCGTCTTCAACATGCTGTTCGGCGACGGCGTCGCCGTTGGCCGTGCGTTGTCGCGTCATCCGGATGTCGACATGGTATCGATCACGGGCTCCACGCGTGCCGGCGTGGATGTGGCCGTGCAGGCCGCGCCGACGGTCAAGCGCGTGGCGCAGGAACTCGGCGGCAAGTCGGCCAGCGTGGTCCTGGACGATGCCGATCTGAAATCCGCCGTGTCGGGTACGGTCATCAGTTGCATGATGAATTCGGGACAGACGTGTATCGCCCCCACCCGCTTGCTGGTGCCGCGCCCGCAGTATGAAGCGGCCGTCGCCATCGCGGCGGCGACGGCCAATGCACTGAAAGTCGGCGATCCGCGGCAACCCGACAGCCGTCTCGGCCCGATCTCGAACCGTGCGCAGTACGAGCGCATACAACAGATGATCGAAACGGGTATCGCCGAAGGTGCACGCCTGATTGCCGGCGGCCCAGGCCGACCGGAGGGCCTCGCGCAAGGCTTCTATGCCCGCCCGACCGTCTTCGCGGACGTACGCAACGACATGGCCATCGCCCGCGAGGAGATCTTCGGCCCTGTGCTCACGATGATCCCTTACGACGACGAGGACGAAGCCATCGCCATCGCGAACGACAGCGACTATGGCCTCGCCGGCTACGTCTGGTCCGGCGATCCGGCCCGTGCGGCGCGCGTGGCCGCTGCGCTGCGCGTGGGCGCGGTACAGATCAACGGCGCGCGCATGGACTTTACTGCCCCGTTCGGCGGCTACAAGCGCTCCGGCAATGGCCGCGAGTTCGGCCAGTACGGGTTGGCGGAGTTTCTCGAATACAAGGCCATTACCGGGGCCCCTGCCGGCGCCGCCTGAGTGGTGCGCCAAGTCCTTCACTCATGCATGACCGAGGGATACGGGCGACGATGACTGGCGAGCGGCCAGTCTGATTACCCCTGGGCGGCCGTCCACCGGCCGCCCCATCGTGCTACATTCGTCTCATCCTCCATGCCTTCCGCATGGACTGTAAGGCACCCGCACGGTGCCAATTCCGCATGACCGATTCTTCCAGCGTCACCACCGGATCCCCTGTCGATAGCCGGCTCGTCCCGCCACGGCCCACGCGCGGCGTGGTACCGCGCGACGCGCTGCTCGCCCGCCTGACCGAAGCCCGGCGCCGGCGCTGCATTGTCGTCCAGGGACCGGCTGGCTATGGCAAAACCACAATGCTGGTGGCCTGGATGCGCGCACTGGGCGGTTTCGGCTACGAAGTGGCCTGGCTGTCGCTGTCGGAAACTGACAACGACGTGGCGACCTGGCTCGCCGGCCTGGCAGGCAGCGTGGCCCGCGTCGATCCGGAGATCGCACTCGAAGCCGAACAACTGGGGCAGGCCGCGACTGCCGGCAGCGATGCCATCGAGCGCACCATCATCGCGCTGGTGCGCGGCATCGCGCGCCACGGCCGCGAGCTGGTGCTGGTGCTCGATGACCTCCACCACCTGACCGACCCACGCACCCATTCGGCATTGAAATGGCTGATCGATTACGCACCGCCCAACCTGCATCTCGTCTTCGCGTCGCGCTCCCCGGTGCCGGTGCCGCTGGACCGCCTGCGCGCGGAAGGCGAGTTGCTCGAACTCGGCATGGCCGAGCTGCAATTCACCGCCGCCGAATCGGAGCAGTTCCTCCAGTCGCAACTCGGTGAACTCGACGCCGCCAGTGCGGCACGCCTGCACGTGCTGACGGATGGCTGGGCCGCGGGACTTCAACTGTTCGCGCTCGCGTGGAAGAAGCGCCGGCGCGCCGCGCCCAAGGGTGATGTAGCCGAGGCCTTCTTCCAGAAGGCCTTGCGCAATGCGCGGGCGTTCTCGACCTATTTTGAGCGCGAAGTCCTCGACCACCTTCCCCCCGCCCTGATCGCGCTGCTCGTGCGGGTGTCGCCGTGCAGCCGCTTCTGCGCGTCGCTGTGCGCAGCGCTGCTCGGTGACGTGACGCTGGCCGACGCGGCCGCGTTGCTCGCACGGCTCGAGCGCGACAACCTGTTTCTCACGCAAGTCGGCCCGTCACACGACGAAACCTGGTATCGGCTGCACCCGCTGCTCAACGACACGCTCGCCGAACGGTTCTCCGCGCTAGACGAAGCCACCCGCCGCGCCGTGCACGTCGCCGCGTGGCAATGGTTCCGGGATCGCGGACTGCTGGACGAGGCAATCCAGCACGCGTTGGACGCCGGCGAGCCTGCCGCCGCCGCGGAGCTGGTGGAAGCCTGTGCGCCACAACTCTTCCTGCGTGGAGAGCGCAACCGGCTCATGGTCCTGGTGCGGCAGCTTCCGCCCGCGAAAGTCCGCGCGAGCCTGCAACTGCGCATGTGGATGGCACGCGGGCAACTCTACCGGCGCGAGTTCGACGACTGCGCAGCCACGCTTGATGCCGTGGATGCCGCGATGCCAGCTGGCGACGCCCGCAACCGCTTTACGCTTGCCACACTACGCGGCGCGCTGGCGGCCCAACGCGACGACATCGATGGCGCGCAGGCCATGGTGCCGCGCCTGGAGGCGCCGCCCGCGAGTGCCGACCCGATCATCGTGGCCGGAAGCCGCCAGGTGCTGTCCTGGCTCTATATACGGCAGGGGCGCTATGCGCTGGCACGCGCCACGCAGACGGATGCGCCTGGTGCAACCGTCGACGGCATGCCACTGGTCGGCTCGGTCGTCGGCGTGCTGTTCGGCAAGTGCATGATCGGGCTGAGCCACGCGCTCGAAGGCCAGATGTCCCAGGCCGAGCAGATTTACCGTGCGACGCTGCGCGATGCTTTGCAAGGTGGCAGATCCTGCGTGGATACCGCCAATCTTGCGGCGTCGCTGCTTGGCGAAGTCCTGTACGAGTACGGCGAAATGCAGCAGGTCCGCGAACTGCTCGAACCGCGTGTCGAGGTGCTGGAGTACGTTTGCCTGCCGGATTCAGTGCTGCGGATGCTGACCGCATTGGCCGGTGCACGCTGGGCCGCCGGCCATCGGCTCGAGGCGCTCGCCTACCTCGAGCGCCTTGAGGACTATGCGATCCGCCTGGGTCTCGACCGGCTCCTGGCATCCAGCCTCTCGCAGCAGGCGGTGTATCGCATGGCAGGCGGTGAATTCAGCGCCGCACAGGAATTGCTGGCGCGGCTCGCCACCATTGATGCGCGGCATGCGCATGACGACGCATCCCCCTTCAGCGAAATCCACTTCGCTGCCGAATGGGCAGCCATCCGGTCACGGCTCGATACCGGCGACGTGGATCAGGCCGGCAAGGACATCACATCGCTTCTGGACTATTGCCGCCGCCACGGCAAACAACGCGAAGCCGCCGGCCTGCTGGTGATGCATGCGGGCGTGGAAGCTCGCCGGGACCGCATGGCTGCGGCGCACGCGGACATGATCGCCGCGCTGGAACTCGGCCACCGCCTTGGCCTGGTGCGAACGATCATCGATCACGACCTTGCTGTGGATCTGGTTGCCCAGGTGGCCGCTCTGCCCACACTCGATCCGGTGCTGGCGTTCTACGCCGAGCGGCTGCTGCGAAGCGGCAAGGACATCGCGGCGCAGGCGGGAAAGCCAAGGCAGGCCGGTCGCGCCATGGCGCCGAAGTTCAGCCAGCGCGAGACCGACGTTGTATGGCTGCTGGGGCAGTCGTTCAACGCCAAGAAGATCGCCCGCGCGCTCGGCTTGTCGCCCGAGACGGTGAAATGGCATCTCGGCAACATCTACAGCAAGCTCGGCGTGTCGGGCCGCGACGAGGCCATCGACCGTATCCGCGACCTTCGCGATCAAACGCGATCCCAGTTGTAACGCGCCGGCCGCCCGGTGAGGAAGTCCGCGGTCGCTTCCCGAAAATACGGCGCGGCGGCCGCCAGCGCCTGTGCCGAGGCTTCCAGGTCCACTAGCGTCTGATATGGCGTCTCGAAGCTGCTGTTGAGCAGCCGCTTGCTCAGGCCCATTGCCTCACGCGGGCCATCGGCAAAGCGGCGCGCAAACGCCCAGGCGGCCTCGGGCAGCGCCTCCGGCTCATGCAGCGCATGCACGATGCCGAGCTGTTTGGCTTCTTGTGCGTCCAACCGGCGGGCCGTCAGCACAAGCTCCTTTGCCATTGACAAGCCGACGATGCGCGGCAACTGGTACAGCGCGCCCAGGTCCGGCACCAGCCCGATACGCGCAAACGACAGGCAGAACGACGCCCTGGTCGACGCCAGCACGAAATCCGCCATCAAAGCCAGGGAAAAGCCGGCGCCTGCGGCCGGCCCGTCGACCGCTGCGATGATCGGGATATCGAGGTCCCGCAGGCGTTGCAGCCAGGCATGCACCGACAGGACCACGCGGCGCATGGTGTCCGGTGCGGCCGGCCCGCTTTCACCGTCCGCCTGCTTGTGCTGGATTGCCTTGATGTCACCGCCAGCGCAGAAGCTGCCCCGCGAGCCTGTGAGGATCAAGGCGCGGATATTCCGGTCGGCCTCGACCCGGTCAAGCATGTCGCGGTAATCGAGCCGCATGGTCGAGGTCAGCGCATTGCGGACCTCCGGGCGCTGGTGGGAAAACTCGGCGACGCCGTCTTCGATGACGAGGCGGCATTCGCGAAGCTGGATGGTTTCGGTCGGCATGGTCGGGTCCTGCAGGTAGAGATGTGGCACGACGGGTGCACGAAAGCGCCCATGCCCTAAATGATGGTGCCGAATCGCCTGGCGAATTCCCACCCCGTTTCGGTAGGCACATTCGCCATCGCCTTTCTTGCACGCTGCCTGCGCCCTTCATGCGCCTCTCCCGCACTTACCGCATCGGGGTGGGTTTTACGCCCGACTGCTTCTGTTCTACTGCGCTAAATCGCCATGGGCTCAGGCATGTGCCCAGTACCAGCAACCGGCACCCAGACCGGCAGGAGACCTATGCAACACGAATACGATTACCTCGTCATCGGCGGCGGGTCGGCAGGCTGCGCCGTCGCCGGCCGGCTTGCCCAGTACAGCAGCGCCCGCATCGCGCTGGTCGAGGCAGGTCCGACCGATCAGAGCGCGGTCGTCACCACACCGCTCGGCGTGGCGCTGACCGCACGCAAGCCAGGCACCTACAACTACGGATTCCGTACGCCGGAGCAATCCACTCTGGATGGCCGCCAGGTGCGCATCCCGCGCGGCCGGGGTCTTGGCGGCAGTTCATCGATCAACGCCATGGTCTACATCCGCGGCAACGCCGGCGACTACGATCGCTGGGCCGATCTGGGTTGCCAGGGCTGGTCATGGGCGGAAGTCCTCCCGTATTTCAAGCGCTCCGAATGCAATGAGCGGCTGGCCGGCGGCGCCGATGATGCATGGCATGGCGCGCACGGCCCGTTGTCGGTGGTGGACCATCGCTCGCCGGGTCCGTTCTCGCGCTATTTCATCGAAGCCGGGCTGAGCGCCGGACATGTGTTCAACGCTGACTTCAATGGCACCGCGCAGGACGGCGTCGGCTATTACCAGGTCACCCAGCGCAACGGCGAGCGGTGGAATGCCGCGCGCGCCTACCTTCGCCAACAGGGTGCACCCGGCGAAGATCGGCCCTGGCCGAACCTCGATGTCCTTACCGGCGCCCAGGTGGAGCGCATCCTGTTCGAGAACGGGCGTGCCACCGGCGTGCTGGTGCGACGAGGCGAAACGCAGGAAGTCCTTTCAGCGCGGTGCGAAGTCATTCTCAGCGCAGGCGCGATTGGCTCGCCGCAGCTTCTGATGGCCTCCGGCATTGGGCCGAGCGAACATCTGCGCGACGTAGGCGTTCCACTCGCACTCGATGCACCAGGCGTCGGCCAGAACCTGCAGGAGCACCCCGATGTCCTGCTGACCCAGCTCGGCGTGGGCAGCACCGACCTGCTCGGCGTGTCGCTGCGCGGCGGTGTCCGCATGCTTGGCGAACTGTCTCGCTATCGCCGCCATCGCACCGGCATGTTTGCGAGCAACGTGGCGGAAGCCGGCGGCTTCTTCCGCAGCCGCCCTGGCCTGGCGGATCCGGATCTCCAGGTCCATTTCATCAATGCCGCCATCACAGCGCCGATGAAGCCCGGCCATGGCTACTCGGCGCACGTCTGCCTGCTGCGGCCCCACAGCCGCGGCGCGTTACGGCTGCGCTCGCCGAATGTCGGCGACGCGCCCGACATCGACCTCAACATGCTGTCGGACCCGCGCGACATGGATACGATGGTGGCCGGCGTACGCCTGCTGCGCCGCATCCTGGATCAACCGCCGCTGGCGCGCTTCGGCGGCCGCTCGGTCGATCCGTGGCTCAGGGCCGAGCAAGTCAACGGCAGCGACGACGAAGCGATTCGTGCGCTGATCCGCTCCCGCGCCGAGACCGCCTTCCACCCCGTCGGCACCTGCCGCATGGGTTCCGATGACGGCGCGGTAGTGGATCCGCAACTGCGCGTGCGAGGCATCGAAGGGCTTCGTGTCGTCGACGCTTCGGTGATGCCGACGCTGATCAGCGGCAATACCAACGCACCGTCCATGATGATCGGCGAAAAAGCCGCCGACATGATCCTCGGCCGGCAGCCGCTTGCCGCCGCGCCACACTGATTCACACTCCGGCCGGTCGCGCCAGCGCGATCGCCCGCGCCGTGACAGGTCTCCCGCCCCTTTCGGAAACGTCCATGTACCTGACCCAAAGCTTGCAGCGTTCGCTGCAAATCCAGCCCGACCGGGTTGCGACCCTGTTCCGCGGCCGCAGCCGCACCTACCGTGAATTCGGCGACCGCGTGGCACGGCTGGCCGGCGCCCTGCAGAAGCTTGGCATGGCGCCGGGCGACCGTGTGGGCATGCTGGCGCTCAATTCCGACCGCTACCTCGAATACGCCATGGGCGTGTGGTGGGGTGGCGGCGCGATGAACCCGGTCAATATCCGCTGGAGCGTACCGGAGATCGTCTACTCGCTCGACGACTGCGACACGCGCATCCTGATTGTCGACGACCACTTCCTGCACATGGCTGCCGATATCCGGGCGAGCGCCAACCGTCCGCCGGTCCTGATCCATGCCGGCGATGGTCCGGCGCCGGACGGCATGCTGTCGTTCGAAGCGCTGATCGCCGACAGCGAACCGGTCGCGGACGCCGGCCGCGGTTATGACGACCTTGCCATCATCATGTACACCGGCGGCACCACGGGCCATCCGAAGGGCGTGATGCAGACGCACATGAGCCTGTGGACCGGCTGCATCCAGCGCATGGCCGACACCCCGCCGATGCGGAATGGCCGCGTGCTGCACGTCGCACCGTTGTTCCACATCGCTGCGTTCAGCCGCGTGCTGTGCCAGTTCATCGCCGGTGAAATGCACGTCATTGTGCCGATGTTCGAGCCGAAGGAAATTCTGCAGACCATCGAGCGCGAACGGATCACGGACATGGCCATTGTGCCGACGATGATCCAGATGCTGATCCAGCATCCGGATTTCGCGAAGCACGACCTGAGCAGCATGAAGCGCCTGGGCTATGGAGCGTCGCCGTTCAACTCGGCAGCGCTGGAGCGCACGTTTGCGGCCTTGCCGGGCGTGGAGTTCTCGCACTCCTACGGGCTCACCGAAACCATGATCGTGTCGACCAACCCGCCGTCCAACCACGATGCGGCCGCACGCGCGAAGGGGATGCACCTGTCGGTAGGCCGCGTGTCACTAGGCCTGTCGGTCCGGATCGTCGATGGCGAGGATAACGAGGTGCCGCGTGGCACGGTCGGGGAACTGGTGGTGCGCGGCCCGAGCGTGACGCGCGCCTACTGGAACAAGCCCGAAGAAACGGCACGCACGCTGCGCGGCGGCTGGATGCATACCGGCGACGGCGCCTACATGGATGAGGACGGCTACCTCTTCATCGTCGATCGCATCAAGGACATGATCGTCAGCGGCGGCGAGAACGTCTATTCCGCAGAAGTCGAGAACGTGCTTGGCCGACATCCGGCCGTGGCGATGTGCGCGGCGATCGGCATCCCGAGCGCCGAGTGGGGCGAAGCCGTGCATGCGGTCATCGTGCTGCGCCCAGGCATGTCGGCCAGCGAGGACGACATCCGGCAGCACTGCCGTTCGCAGATCGCCGGCTACAAATGCCCGAAGACCGTGGAGTTCCGCAGCGAGCTGCCGCTGTCGGCCGCCGGCAAGGTGCTCAAGCGCGACCTCAGGGCACCGTTCTGGGCAAGCAGATCGAGCAACGTCAACTAACGGATCTTTATCAAATAAAAATTGGAGGAAAGACATGACGATCGCCCAAGCGTCTGAAACGACGACCTCGGCCCCTGCCGTGGTCCGGCCCAGTGCCCTGCAGTCCTCCTTTTCGCTGACGCGGATCTCGCCGGCGCTCGGTGCGGAGGTCGGCAACATCGACCTCACGGCGCCGCTCGATGACGACACCATCGCCGTGCTGCGGCGCGCGCTGGTCGAGCACAAGGTGCTGGTATTCCGCGACCAGGACATCACGCCGGCGCAGCACGTGGCGTTGGCGCGGCGCTTCGGTGAACTGGAGGTGCACCCAACCTTCCCGCACGACGACGCATTCCCGGAACTCGTGCTGCTGGGCGGTGACGGGAGCAAGCCCGCGATGGAGAACGGCTATCACAGCGACGTGTCGTGGCGCGAGGTGCCGTCGATGGCGTCGATGCTGCGCTGCGTGCAATGCCCCGAGATTGGCGGCGACACCGTCTGGGTCAACATGGCGCTCGCTTACGAGAAGCTTCCGGAGCACCGCAAGCAGCAGATCGAAGGGCTACTCGCCGTGCACGATGTCCTGCCGGCGTTCGGCAACAAGATGACGCCGGAACAGCGCAAGCAGTTCCCGCCCGCGATCCATCCGGTTGTGCGCACGCACCCGGAAAGCGGCGAGAAGATCCTCTACGTAAACGGCGGCTTCGCTACGCACTTTGCCAACTTCCAGTCTCGCAACGCAGTGCGCGGCGCCTTCGAGGCGCAGTCGGAGAAGCATGATCTGATGGAATACCTGCTGCGCCAGCCGGCCATCCTCGAATACCAGATGCGCCTGCGCTGGCGGCCCAACACGATTGCGTTCTGGGACAACCGCTCGACACAACACTACGCCATCCAGGACTACTTCCCGGCGGTGCGCCGCATGATGCGCGCCACCATCATTGGCGACCGTCCGTTCTGACCTCCACGGAGCATGAGATGAAATGGAAAATGTTCGCGGCTATTGCCGCGATGGCCGCAATGGCCGCAATGGCGTTCAGCCCGGTGGCCCGGGCCGAGGCGTATCCGGCCAAGCCCATCACCTTTGTCGTGCCCGTCCCGCCGGGCGGCGGCATGGACGCCATCGCCCGCGCGCTGGCGGAGGCCATGAGCAAGCGCATGGGCCAGCCCATCATCGTCGACAACAGGCCGGGCGCCGGTGGCATGATCGGCACGCAGTTCGTCGCGCGGGCAGCGCCCGATGGCTATACCATCCTTCTCACGCCCTCGGGGTCCATCCTGACCGCGCCCTTCCTGTACGCGAAGGTGCCGTACGACCCAAAGCGCGACCTGACCTTCATCTCGCAGATCTGCACGGGACAGCTCGTGCTCGCCGTCAATCCGCAGAAGGTGCCGGCGAAAACGGTGAAGGAGTTCATCGCGTGGGCGCAGCAGCGCAAGGGTAACGTCACCTATGGCTCCTACGGCGTGGGCTCGGCGGGGCACCTGATGTCGGCCTACCTGAATCAGGCCAACCGGCTCGAGATGACGCACGCACCCTACAAGGGCGAGTCCCCAATGGTGCAGGACCTGATCGGCGGTCAACTCGACTGGGCGATCGGCACGGCCGGCGTAATGGGCCCGTACCTGCAGAGCGGACGGCTGCGCGCGCTGGCGGTCATGGGCGATCGCCGGCTGGTGGACTTGCCCAATGTGGCGACCATGAGCGAGTCGGGCTACACCGATCCGGAGTACCGCCCCATCGGCTGGGCAGCAATGCTCGGCCCGGCGAACCTGCCGCCCGCCATCCTCGCCCGCCTGGAACAGGAAGCGCGCGCGGCGGTGCAGACCACCGAGTTGAAGGCACGCTTCCAGCTCTACGGGATGTATGGCATGGGCACCACGTCTGCCGCGTTCCGCCGTGATTTCGATACGATGCTGCCGGTGATGGAACGGCTGGTCCGCCTCTCTGGCGCGAAGATCGAATGACGTGAGTCGGCGATCTGCTGTTCGTCCTGGCGCGTTCGAGGACACGGAGCTCACCCAAGTCTTTATCACCTTGAAAGGGGCGGCTCCGAGGACATCGCTACGGCTTTTGTTCGACCCGCTACGGCCATCGCGCCTTCCGACTCGGATGGCGCGATGGCCGACTCGGCCCTTCAGCGTGGTGGCGTCGAATGTCTCAGAGGGATGGTGAGCCCCCGCCCTGCCCATGCGGGCTTTACCTCACCCGGTGGACCTGTGGAGGCACCCACGTTCCGTCGATAATCTCGCCGCGAGGCGAGTACAGGCGGAGCAGCAGGTTGAACGGCTGCTGGGAGGCAACCGGAAGCCAGTTCGGCTCCTTGCTCTTGCCCGGCGAGTCAGCCTGAATCAGGAGATCGACGGAGCCATCCGCGTTGGCAACAAGACTGTTGCGACTGCCAAGCATCTGTCGATTCATCTTGTTCGGGATGAAATAGCCATCCTTGTCATAGGCCGTCACCGACCAGAAAGCATCCACAGGTGGCAGCTGACCCTTTGCAAAGTGCAAGACGTATCTGGAGCCACCGTCGAGCTGCCGCCCCGCGCTATCGGACGCGATCGCAGGATAGATGGCGTCCTGCGGCAAGTTCTCGCCCAGGCAACACTGCGCGATGGCTGCCCGATACGTGTAGTCCACGCCATAGGCGCCGCTGCGAGTCGAATAGGCCCAGCCCTTTACGCCAATGCCGGCAGCCTTCTTCCCCTCGCTCATGACCAACGCATGACCCTCGGCAGCGCCCTGTTCAAACGCTTTCTGGATGCTGACGGGCGCGGACTTCAGGTCAAACGGCTGGCCGGCCTTGAAGCCGACGCGATCCAGGCGATGAATCATCGGATAGTCAGCGGGCCCGGCCGGATTGTCCTTAAGCAGTTCGGCAAAGTGCCCGAAATACGCTGCGGCGTCCATCCTGTCGACTTGCACGGGCGGGCGCGTCTTCATGTCAATCGACGGGTCGACCTTGCCCTTTGGCGGGATGTAAGTACCCTTGCCCCAGGCCGAAAGCGGAGTGAGCTTGTAGCCGGCCTGCACCTTGTGGACCGCTTCGTAATCCGCGGGGCCGTTGGTCTGGGTACGTCCGATGACAAAGGCGCGCCGGGTCGGGCTGCGTATCAGCTCAAGCCCCGCCGGGACGTTGCCCGTCCAATCTGGAGCAACAAGCAGGAAATCCTTCGCGACATTGCGGCCAGTCGTGCGAGTGCCCGGCACCGCGAAGATGTCGCTCCAGAGGCTCATCAGCGGAAGCATGAAGTACCGATCGGTCGCAGGGACGGACAGCACGACAGGCTCGGGGCCGAGATCAAGTCCGGCGGCTGAGTAGAGCGTGTCCTGATTGGGACGAACCACGGCCTTGAAATCAACCGGCACAAACTCCCGCGAGTGTGTGAACTGGTTGTAGGGCCCTTGCGTGATGATTCCGGTCGCTTCGGCATAGTTTTGCGCTTGCCGCATCGTCACATCATCCAGCACCAGGGGATACGCATAGACATAGGCGTCCCGAGCGATCTCGCGCGCTTCCTTGTCAGTCACGCTTTGCGCATGCGCGAGCGTTCCAGTTGTCAGTGCTAGGGCCTGTTCACACTATCTGAGCCCGTCGACGATGAGCGCAAAATTGATGAAGGCGATGAACATCACGTCCAGCTTGTCGAACCGGGAGAAGATGCGACGAAAGCC
>NZ_CAJPVI010000083.1 GCF_905397435.1 Cupriavidus numazuensis | reverse complement strand
TGTGCTTGAACTGTTCTGTTACCTATGTGGGTGAACCGTACCCAAAACGCGTTTTTGGTTACTTTTGTCGCTCGGACAAAAGTGACTCGCCGGCTACGCCGGCGAAACAGCGGCGCATGCAAAGAGCGATAACTCCTGACCACCCTCGATCAATCAACCCTTATTTCCTCTCCGCCTTCCCCTCATACCTCCTACTCCACTCCGTCAGAATCCGATCCCGATTAGCACTCGCCCAGACGAAGTCATTCTTGATCAACCGCTTTTCATAATCCGCCGGCAGCAGGGCATCCGGCTTGGCAATCCCAGGCACCGCCAGCACTGCGAAGTTCTTCTCATACAAGCCCATGGCCTCACGAGAGGCCGAGAAGTCTGCCAGCTTGCGTGCAGCCTCAAGATTCTTCGTGCCCTTGATAATCGCCGTGGCCTCGATATCCCAGCCCAGCCCTTCGCTCGGCAGCACGATATCGATCGGCGCGCCTTCCTTCTTCGACTTCATCGCACGATATTCAAAGGCGATGCCGATCGGGAACTCACCCTGAGCGGCCATCTTGCACGGCTTGGAGCCGGAATGCGTGTACAGGCCGATGTTCTTGTGCAGGGCATCCATGTAGTCCCAGCCCTTTTTGTCGCCCATCATCTGCAGCCACGCGCTGACATCCAGGAAGCCGGTGCCCGACGACGCCGGATGCGGCATTACGATCTTGCCCGCGTATACGGGCTTGGTCAGGTCCGCCCACGAGGTCGGCTTGGGCAGGCCCTGCTTCTGCGCTTCGACGGTGTTGAAGCAGATTGCGGCACCCCACACGTCCATGCCGACCCATGCCGGCGGGTTGGCCGCGCTGCGGTACTGCGCGTCGATGGCGGCGAGGTTCTTCGGCGCGTACGGCTGCAGCATGCCTTCCTTGTCGAGGATGGCGAGGCTCGAGCCGGCAAGACCCCACACGGCGTCTGCGCGCGGCGCGGCCTTTTCGGCCAGCAGCTTGGCGGTGACGATGCCGGTGGAGTCACGCACCCACTTGATCTCGATATCGGGGTTCACCTTCTCGAACGCGGCCTTGTAGGCGGCAATCTGGTCGGCTTCGAGCGCCGTGTAGACCGTCAGCACGGTGTTGGCGTGGGCCTGGGCGGCGGCCAGCAGCGCGAACGCTGCCAGTGCGGTGGCGGTGCGGGTGATGCGGGACATGGCTTCTCCTTTGGGGATGCGAATGGGTTCAGGCCGGTCGGCGCCAGGCCTGCGTGCGGCGCAGCCAGCCGGCGGAGGCGGCGTGCAGCAGCAGCGCGGCGACGATGGCGGTCAGCAGGATCAGCGTCGACATGGCGGCGGCGGGCGCAGCGTCGCCGGCGTCGTCCATGTTCAGCACGGAGATCGCGGCCAGTACGGTGTCCGGGCTGTACAGGAAGATCACCGCCGAGACCGTGGTCATCGACGAGACGAACAGGTAGCGGAAGATGTCGAGGATGGCCGGCAGGCAGATCGGCACGGTCACGCGCCAGCACGTCACCAGCGGCGCCACGCCGAGCGACAGCGCGGCGGCTTCGAATTCCGTGTCGAGCTGGCGCAGTGCAGCCGCAGCGGTCAGGTGACCGGTCGTGTAGAAGTGCGCCACATTGCAGAGCACCAGCAAAGCCATGGTGCCGTACAGCCCATGCAGCGGATTGTCCGGGGCATTGAAGAAGAACACGTAGCCGAGGCCGAGCACGAGGCCGGGCACCGCCATCGGCAGCAGGAAGCCGCCGCGCAGCACCACGTGCAGCCACGCCGGGCCACGCGTGCGCTCGGTCAGCCAGGCGCCGAGGAAGATGATCGCGGCACCGGCGATGGCCGTCATCAGCGACAGCTTCAGGCTGTTGCGATAAGCCAGCCAGCCGCCGCCATCCATATTGTCGAAGTCATAGTGGCCCAGCGTGAGCTGCAGGTTGTACGGCCACAGCTTCACCAGCGACGCGCCCACTGCCGTCGCCAGCACGGTCAGCAGCGCCGCGCTGACGGCTGCCACCATGAGCAGGCACACGGCATCGCGCAAGCGGTCCGGCCCGGGCACATAGACCTGCGCGCGGCTGCTCATCTGCGCGCGCTGGCGCCGCTGCATGGCCATGTCGACACCGAAGGTCAGCAGCGCCGGCAGCAGCAGCAACATGCCGATCAGCGCGCCAGTGTCGAACTTCTGCTGGCCGACCACGGCCTTGTAGGCTTCGAGCGCCAGCACCGGATAGCCGCCGCCGACGACCTTGGGCACGCCGAAGTCGGTGATCACCAGCGTCAGCACCAGGCAGGCCGCCGCGAACAAACCCTGGCGCGCGCCGGGCAGCGTCACGGTGCAGAAGGTGCGCCACGGGCTCGCGCCCATGGCACGCGCGGCCTCGTAAAGGCGCGCATCGGCCAGCGACAGCGTGGCGATCAGCACCATCAACGCATGCGGAAAGGTATAAAAGGCCTCACCGAGCAAAATGCCCCAGAAGCCATAGATGCCGCCCGCGCCGAACGCATGCTTGAAGATGCCCTGGTTGCCGAACAGGTAGACCAGCGCGATGGCGGGTAGCAGCGACGGCGCAAACAGAGGCAGCAGCGCAATGCCGCGCCACAGCGGACGCACGGCGATGCGCGAACGCTGCAGCGCATAGGCAAACCCGAAAGCCAGCGGCACGACGACGGCCACCGTCGCGAATGACACCGCCACGCTGCGGCCCAGCAGCGGCAGGAAATTGGGATTGGCGAACAGTTCGGCCAGGCGGGCTCCGAGCACCCACTGCCCGGCACCGTCGAACCATGCCTGGCGGAACAGCGCCACCAGCGGCAACAGCAGCGCAATGGCCACGCCCAGCAGCCACAGCCACTTCATGGCGGCGGGTGCGCGATGGGCCAGCCCCGCTCCGGTGGCGCGCCGCGGCACAGAGGCGTGGTCAGCCATGGGGGCGGCAGCGAGGCTGGCGGTCTCTTGAGCGACCCGGCTCATGCGAACACCCGCAGGGCCGCTGCAGGCAGCGAAATCCAGAACTTCTGCGTGCCCGCGTCGGGCAGCAGGTGGCGTTGTTCCCGCGGCACGTCGGCAAACAGGATCGTGCCCGGCAGGCGTTCGGCCTCAAGCGCCACGCGGTAGCGGCTGCCCAGGAAGGTATGGTCGACCACGCGGGCCAGCAGTCGGTTGGCTTCGCCGTCGGCGGCATGCAGGCGCACGG
The DNA here is from genome assembly GCF_905397435.1 of Cupriavidus numazuensis. GTDB lineage: Bacteria > Pseudomonadota > Gammaproteobacteria > Burkholderiales > Burkholderiaceae > Cupriavidus > Cupriavidus numazuensis. The sequence continues at coordinate 26,196 of NZ_CAJPVI010000083.1, read as the reverse complement.
CCTCGGGCCGGCAACACAGGCGTCCGGATTCTGGCATGCCATCGGGCAATGCCACTTCGAGGTCTACGGCAAGGCTGCCATCGCCGACCACGAAGCGGCCCGGGGCGCCGCGCCGGCCGCGCAGCCAGTTGGCCTGTCCGACAAAGTTGGCGACGAACGCCGAGGCCGGTTGCTCGTAGATCTGCGCGGGGGTGCCGGCCTGGACGATGCGACCGCCATCCATCACGGCGATGTGGTCGGCCATGGCCATCGCCTCTTCCTGGTCATGGGTGACCATCACGGTGGTGATGTTCAGCCGGCGCTGGAGCTGGCGCAGTTCGGTGCGCAGGTGTTCGCGGACGCGCGCGTCGAGTGCGGACATCGGCTCGTCGAGCAGCAGCAGCGACGGGGCCGGTGCCAAAGCGCGGGCCAGTGCGACGCGCTGCTGCTGGCCGCCGGAAAGCTGGCCGGGGAACTTGTGCTCGCTGCCGGGCAGGCCGATCAGGTCGAGCATTTCTGCAACGCGGGCATCACGGTGTGCGCGGCCCATGCCTCGGCCGTGCAGACCATACGCCACATTGGCGGCGACCGTCAGGTTCGGAAACAGCGCGTACGACTGGAACAGGATGCCGTAGTCGCGGGCTTGCGGCGGCAACCCGGTCAGGTCACGCCCGCCGGCATGGATACGGCCCGCGTCCTGGCGTTCCAGGCCGGCAATGATGCGCAGCAGCGTGCTCTTGCCGCAGCCCGAAGGCCCCAGCAGGCACAGCAACTCCCCTTGCCCGACCGACAGCGAAACGCCGTCCAGCGCCGCAAACGCACCAAAGCGCTTGCTGACCTCTTCCACCGCCAGGAACACCCGGCCCTTCCCGGGCTTGCCTGCCTGCATCACGCCATCTCCGCCAATCGATAGGAACGGACGCCAGCTTAGGCAGGCGATATGCCAGGCGTGTGGCAGAACGGCAAACTTATCCGATGGGGCTATCGGCGGATTTTTGGGGTCGGGAACAGATGAAGCGTCAGGCGGGGTCGCGGTCAGTCCCGATTTCGGCGCCCGCGCCCGCGCCGGGGTCGGCCCAGGCATCGGCGGGCAGCATGCGCTCGAAGCCGTTGTCGAGCACCTCGCGCAGCGTGTCGGGGCCTACGGCACGGCAGAACAGGTAGCCCTGCAGCGCATCGCAGCCCTGGGCGCGCAGGAACTGGAACTGCGCCATGGTCTCCACGCCTTCGGCCACGACTTTGAGGTGGAGCTGGTGGCCCAGCGCGATGATCGCCGCCGCCACCACCTGGTCGTGCCCGGGCGTGGCCACGTCGTCGATGAAGGACTTGTCGATCTTCAACCGGTTGATCGGCAGGCGCGTCAGGTAGTGCAGGCCCGAATAGCCGGTGCCGAAGTCGTCGATCGACAACTGCACGCCCAGTTCGCGCAGCCGCAGGAAGGTGTCGATGGTGGTCTCGCCGCCTTCGACGAGGATGCCTTCCGTCACTTCGATGGTCAGGCTGGCCGGCGGCAGGCCCGCCTCCTGCAGGGTGCGAGCGACGATATCCGGAAATCCTGGCTGGCGCAGCTGCAGCGGGGAAATGTTCACGGCCACCTCGATGTCGCGGCCGAGCGCGGTGCGCAAGGCCTGGATGTCGCGACAGGCCGTGGCAAGCGCCCATTCGCCGAGCGCGCCGATCAGGCCGCATTGCTCGGCAATGGGGATGAACTCGGACGGCTGCATCGTGCCGCGCTCGGGCGTATGCCAGGCCATCAGCGCCTCGACGCCGGTCACGGCCAGCGTGCTCGTATCGACGATGGGCTGGTAGCGCAGCGTGAATTCCTGTTCGTCGACCGCGCGGCGCAGCAACCCTTCGATGGTCAGGCGCGCGAGCGAGGCCTCGGCCATCTCGCTGGCGAAGCGCCGCAGCTGCGCGCGGCCACCCTGCTTGGCGGCATACACCGCGGCATCGGCCGACTTGAGCAGATCGGTCAGCGATTCGCCATCGGCCGGGAACATCGCGATGCCGAGCGATGGCGTCACGCGCAGGCGCTGCCCGTCGATCTCGAGTTCTTCGGACACCCGCGCGAGGATCTTCGAGGCCGCCAGTTCGGCCTCGTTGTCGTGGCGCAGGCCGCCCAGTACGACCGCGAACTCGTCGCCGCCCATGCGCGCGACCAGGTCGCCCTGGCGTACCGCGGCCTTGAGCCGGTCGGCAATCGTGCGCAGCACGTCGTCGCCGACCGGGTGGCCAAGCGAATCGTTGATGTGCTTGAAATGATCGAGATCGAGCAGCAGCAGGGCCACGCGCTCGCCGTGGCGCCGCGCGTGCAGCAGCACGGCTTCACTGCGCTCGGTCAGCTCGGCGCGATTGGGCAGGCCGGTCAGCGCATCGTGCAGCGCCAGGTGTCGGATGTAATCGTCCACGCGGTGGCGCTCGGTCAGGTCACAGGCAATGGCCTGGTACTGGCGCGGCTGGCCGTCTTCGGCAGGCAGCTCGCGCAACGTGACCTGCACCGGGACGCGCGAGCCGCCCTTGCGCAGCCATGTCCACTCACGTTCGTCGACCAGCCCAAGCCGGGCTTTGGCCACCAGCGCCGGCAGCCCCGGGGCGATGGTCTCGCCAAGCTCGCGCGTCAGGTCGCGCGCGCGCTCGGCCAGTTCGTCGGCCACGTGCAGATCGGCATAGCGCATGCCCGCGGCAAGTTCAGGGCCGGGATACCAGAGCATGTGCTGGCCGGTGCGGTTGATATCGGTGATGCGGCCATCCTCATCGAACGTGATGACGCACAAGGGCGCGTGGTCGGCCAGGCTCGCATAGCGCCCGGCCTGCACGGCTGCCTGCTGGCGCGCGTGCCACAGTTCGTCGAGGTCGGTCAGGATCCAGAGCGAGCGGGCCGGCTCGCCGGCAGCGGTGCCGGGCAAGCGCGCCATGCCGGCCCGCAGCGGGAAACGGCCGCCGTCCGCACGCACCCCCTCGAGTTCGCGCTGTGCCGACGCCTGGGCCGACGGCGCGACGGACGCCATGGCGATGCCGGCCACCCCAGGCACCAGATCGGCCAGCGCCTTGCCCTGCAGGCCGTCGATGCCGGCGCCGAAGAGCTGCATCGCGCGCGGGCTCGCGCTGAGCACCTTGCCGTCGGCATCGGTCACGAGAAATCCGTCGGGGGCCAGCGCCATGCAGGCCTGCAGCATCGCCTGGTCGGCTTCCCGCCGGCTGTCGGCCGCCGCCGCGTCCTGCCTGGCGGCCTGGCCCCGGCGTGCGAGCGCGAAGGTCAGCACCACCATCAGGAACGTGGCCAGCGCTCCGGCGGCGGCCACCATGCGGGCGCGGTCGCCGCCATGGGCCGCTTCGAACGCCGGTCGGGTCGCGCCGCGCAGGGTCCACGTGCGTCCGCCATAGTCGAACTGGCGCTCGGCCGCCAGCATGGGCGCAGCGCCGTCGTTACGCCGTTCGCCATCGGTCAGGTCGCCCGACACCTGCCGGCCGCGCGCGCTGCCGGCGCCCTCGTGCAGCGACAGCACCAGCTCGCCGGCGCCCCGCCCCGCCACGCTGCGCATCAGTTCGCCCAGGCGCAGCGACGCATAGACGTAACCGACGATCGCCGCGCGCCGCTGCTCGACACTGCTCAGCGCCTCGCCGCTGCCGTATAGGGGCATGAACACCAGCGCGCCAAGCTGGTGCGTCGATGACTCGGCTTCACGCAGCAGTTCCAGCGCGCTCGTGGCGCGCGGCTCGCCGCTGTCGCGCGCGGCCTCCAGCGCGGCGCGGCGCGCCGGGTCGGACAACATGTCGAAGCCGAGCACGCGGGCGTTGCGCCCGGCCAACGGCTCGATATAGAAAACGGGTACGTAGAGATCGCGCGCGCCCGTGGGATGGATCGCGTAGTCGGACAGGCCGTCGCGGCGCGCGGCGGCAGCCAGGCGGGCAACCCCGTCGCGCCGCACCACCGGTGCATAGCCGACGGACTGCGTGCCGGGCGGCAGCTCGTCCAGCTGCGCCGCATACAGGTAGTTGCGCCACTGGGTTCGCGATGTCGCCGGATTGGCCGTCATGAGGCCTGCCACGCCACGCAGGAGCTGGTCGTTCTCCTGCAGCCGCGCGCGCAGCGCGACTGTGGCGTCGGCCAGCAGCGCGTTGAAGCGCTGCTGCGCCAGGCGCTGCTCGGGTTGCGCCGCCTGCCGCCATGCGGCGACCGTCAACAGCGTACCGCCCGCGGCAACCAGCAGCGCGAGCAAGGCGGGCACGGCGGACGACGGCAAACGCAGTTTCATGGCGGAAGGCATTCGTGGGATCGCCGCACGGCGCGCACCCGCGCCTGGCAGGCCACGGGCACTATACCTTGGCGCGCCGCAAAGCACAGCCCCGCATTGGAGCGGGTTCCACACCGTGCAGGGTACCGGCAGTCGGGAAATGCCGCTCCCCCGCATTGTCAACCCCCACACATTGCGAACCTGCGGGGATCACACAGGGTATGGTAGGGTAGTGCCGCAGGCGTTTCGCCGTGCGCATCGCCTGCCCGGACCCTGGCCCCGCGCGGCAAGCCGATTTCCGAACATCGCCCCCGCATGCCTGTCTTCTTGCCTTCGCTGAAAGCGCGTATCGCGTTGATCACCACGGTCCTGGCCGCAGTGTTCGGCACCGGCATCGTGCTGACGTCGCTGTTCGCCGCGCACCGCGACCTGCAAGACGTGCTGCAGGACGAGCAGGACTCCATCGTCAAGCTGTCCGCGGACCAGCTCGACACCGCCATGGAAGACCGCATCATGCTGCTGTCGCAGCAGGCCGGGCAGCTTGGCGGCCTTTTTGGTACTGCGGGCACGGCGCGCGGCGCGCAGGCCCACGCGGCGATGGCGCAGGCGCTGGCCCAGGTACGACGTGCCATTCCGGTCCCCGGTGCGTTCAATTCGCTGATGGTCGTGGACGCTCGCGGCACGGCGCTCGGCGACAGCGGGATGGTCACCGAGGTGGGCGACCGCACCTATTTCCGCGAAGCCGCTCGCACGCTGGCCCCCGTGGTCAGCCCGCCGATCCGCGCGCGCACCAACGACCGCCTCGGCGTGATCGTCGCGGTGCCGGTCTTGTCCGCGCAGGGACGCTTTGCCGGCCTGGTCGGCGGCTGGCTCGACCTGTCGAGTTCGAACTTCCTGGTCGAGGTGCTGCGCAACCGGCTGGGCACCACGGGTTTCTACTGCCTGGTTTCGGCGGGCAGCCGCCCCGTCTACATACAGCATCCCGACCCGACGCAGGCGCGCCAGCCGGCCCGTGCGATCGGCGACACCTGTGGCCAGGACGATCGCGCCGCCACGTTCGAATTCCTGACCCCCACGCGCCCCGTGGTCTCGCGCTACCTGATGTCCACGACGGGCTGGGAACTGGTGGCGCTGCTGCCCGCGCGCGAGGCCTACGCGCCGCTGCACCGCATGCAGCAACGCTTCCTGATCCTGGCCGGGCTGGCGCTGCTGCTGGTGGCCGCGTCCATCTGGCTGGCCGTGCGCCATCTGCTGGCACCGCTGACGCGGCTGCATGAGGTGGTCAGGGACAGCGCGTCCGACCTGTCCGCGTTCGAGCGGCTGCCCGAGCGGCAGCACCGCGACGAGATCGGCGACCTCGCGCGTGCCTTCACCCGCCTGATGCGCGACGTGCGCGACCGCCGCCAGGAGCTGGACCGCAGCGAACGGCGCCTGCGTGCGGTGACCGACACGCTGCCGTCGCTGCTGGCTTTTATCGACACGGACGAACGCTATGTGTTCAACAACATCGCCTATGAGCACACCTTCGGCCTGACGCTGGAGGAATTGCGCGGCAAGACCGTGCGCGAGGTATTGGGTGAAACGCGCTATGCCAGGGCCCAGCCCTTCCTGCAGCGCGCGCTGGCCGGCGCCGTGGTGACCTTCGAGTCCGAGGAAAACGAGCCCGAGTACCACTGCATGGAAACCAGCTATCGCCCCGAATGGAGCGCGGATGGCAGCGAGGTGGTCGGCGTGCATATCCACGTGCAGGACGTCACGCCGCGCAAGCTTGAAACCATGCGGCTGTCGCATATTTCCAGCACGGATCACCTGACGCAGCTACTGAACCGCAGCGCGTTCGAAAGCCGCCTGCAGGACGCCATGGCGCGATGCCGGGAAAGCGGTGGAATCATGGCGCTGCTGTACCTGGACATGGACCGCTTCAAGGCGGTTAACGACATCCACGGCCATGCCGCCGGCGACCTGCTGCTGCAGGCCTTCGCCAAGCGCGTGCTCGGCTGCGTGCGCAAGCAGGATGCGGTGGCGCGGCTCGGCGGCGACGAATTCGCGGTAATCCTCGAAAGCGTCGGCCATGCGGCCGCGGCGCGCAGCGTGGCCACCGACATCCTGTGCGCGGTAGGCCAGCGCTTTCACTTCGAAGGCATGTTCGCCGATATCGACGTCAGCATCGGCGTGGCGCTGTACGACGGCGGCCCGATGCAGGAGCGCGAGCTGATGCGCCTGGCCGATGTGCTGCTCTACCGCGCCAAGGGCGCGGGACGGGGCCGCTACGAGATCGGCCCGCCGGAACTGATTACCGCAGACAGCGCTCAGTGAACCGTGCCGCGCGGTGTGCCGCCTGAGCCACCCGCGTCACCAGCATCCTCCCCGGCGTCGCTGCCTGGCTCATACGGCACATGGCGTCCATCGCTGGACTGGTAGCCGAGCTGCGCGTCGGCGCCCAGCATCTTCTGCCACGCGATCATCGCCTCGGCCACCGAGTTCGGTTCGCCCTTGAAGACGACCACGTCGTTGCCGCATGCCGGACACTGCCCGCCAAACACGGCGTCGATGCCGGGCAACCCGGGCACATCGAGCTCATCGAATTCCTGGAAGGCCGTCTTGCAGTGGCCGCAGACCAGTTGCGCCGGGCGCAGGGCCTCTTTCTTCGCGCGTGCCGCTTCGGCCCGCTCCTGGGGCGTACCCCGTCGTTTTGCCTCGCCCATGATGTCCGTCCTTTCCTGCCTGGTGTGGAATGCCGCCTTTCCGATTAGAGCACGGCCGGGGGCGGCAAGTGCCGCTGCCCTGCCCGTTCCCGCGACGTGCTCCGAGGCGCAGGCCGCATTGTAGATCACTGCTGTGCAGCATACCCGTCCCGGCAGGACCCGTCTGCGCCTGCTATTGTGGATAACGGTTGCCTGCGGCATCCGTTCCGGTCACCGCGCGCGCCGTCTCCGTGTTGTCCCTCACCGCATGCCGTCACCGATCCCCCAAGGAGGACGCTCCCATGATCCGACCCACCGTGCAGGAAAACGCCGCCCGCTACGCCGACTGCATTGCTGCCTGCAATGCCTGCGCCGCCGCCGCGCTCAAGTGCGCCGCGGCATGCCTGGAAGAGCCCGACGTGCGCAAGATGGCGCGCTGCATCGCGCTGGACATGGACTGCGCCGGCATTGCGCAGCTCGCGGCGTCCTACATGCTGCGCAACAGCGAATTCGCCCCGCTCGTCTGCGAAGACTGCGCCGAAGTCTGCAAGTGGTGCAAGGAAGAGTGCGAACGGCACGACGCCGAGCATTGCCAGGAATGCGCCCGTGCCTGCACGGCCTGCATGGAAGCCTGCCTCAAGATGACGGCCTGACCGCGTCAATATTACGCGTGGCGGGTGCCGCTTGCCTCACACCTGCTGCGCGCTAATCCTCCGTTCTCTTCCCGGCTGGCTCCGCAAGCGAGACAAACGCATCGATGAGCCGGGCATCCCGGCGTTCGCGCAGGCAGTACATGTACTCGTGCAATTGCGGCGATCCGCCCGTGAAGTGCAGCACGCGCAGGTCTGCGTGGCTCGGCACTTCATGCAGCGCGATCACCGACACGCCGAGATTGCGCACCACGGCCTCGCGAATCGACTCGCGGCTGCCGATTTCCATCTGTGAACCGGGCACGACATTCGCCTCGGCCAGCATCTGCTCGGTCGCGATGCGCGTGGTGGAACCCGCTTCCCGCATCAGCAGCCGGCACCCCGCGAGTGCGGCGGGGGTGATCTCGGTTCGCCCGGCCAGGGAATGGGTGCGATGCACGACCAGTACGAGCGGATCCACACCCAGCTGCAGCCGCGACAGTCGCGGGTCGTCCACGAAATTGGACGACATGGCCACGTCTACGCGGTACTCCTGCAGGGCATTGAGCATTTCCTGCGAGTTGCCCATCTCGACCGTGACGTCGATGGCCGGATAGCGCGCGCTGAAGCGACGGATCAGGTCCAGCACGTAGTACGGCGCGGTCGCGCCGATGCGCAGGCTGCCCGTGCGCAGGTCGCCCGAATGGCGCAGGAAGAAATCGATCTCGGTTTCTTGCTGGACCAGCGCCTCGACCTTGGGCAACAGTGCCAGCCCGGCATCGGACAGCGCCAGGCGCCTGCCGCCGCGGTGGAACAGCTCGACGCCATAGGCTTCTTCGAGCGCGCGGATCTGCGCGGTGATGGTCGGCTGCGACAAGCCCAGGCGCTTGGCGGCCTGCGTCACGCTGCCGATGCGAGCCACCATGAAGAACGACTTGAGCTGGGCGATAAGCATGCTGGTGGCAGGGGATTGGCGTGAGTGCCGGTCACAATGAAGCACTATTCTAGAGGACGGCCCCGCGACGGCCCGCTCGATGGCCATGCACCGCGTCCGTCCACTCTCTCCCTCGTAGCCAGGAGCTTGTCAATGTCCGCACCGTCTTCCTCCGCCACCCGCATCGAAAAAGACAGTCTCGGCGATGTGCCGGTCCCCGCCGATCACCTGTGGGGGGCGCAGACCGAACGCTCGCGCCAGAATTTCCGCATCGGCAATGAAAAGATGCCGCCCGCGCTGATTGAAGCGTTCGCCATCCTGAAGCTATGCGCCGCGCGCGCCAACCGCGAGCTTGACGTGCTGCCACAGGAACTGGCGGGCGCCATCGAGCATGCCGCGAGCGAAGTGATCGAAGGCCGCTGGCCCGATGAATTCCCGCTGTCGGTGTGGCAGACCGGCTCGGGCACGCAGACCAACATGAACCTCAACGAGGTCATCGCCAACCGCGCCATCCAGCTGCTCGGCGGCGAGGTCGGCAGCAAGAAGCCGGTGCACCCGAACGACCACGTCAACGCAAGCCAGTCGTCCAACGACAGCTTCCCGACGGCCATGCACATCGCCGCCACGCGCGCGATCCAGCAAAAGCTGCTGCCCGCGCTCGAGACGCTGCAGCAGACGTTCGCGCGCAAGGTCGATGCGTTCGCCGACATCGTCAAGGTCGGCCGCACACACCTGCAGGACGCCGTGCCGCTGACGCTCGGCCAGGAGTTCTCTGGCTATATGACGCAGGTCGCCGACGCACAGTCGCGCCTGCAGCAGGCCATGCTGCGCGCGATGCCGGTGGCGCAGGGCGGCACGGCGGTGGGCACCGGCCTGAACGCGCCGCCCGGATTCGCCGCCGCGTTCGCGCGCGCGCTGGCCGATTACACCGGCCTGCCGTTCGAGCCCGCACCGAACCGCTACGCGCTGCAGGCCGCCCACGATGCGCTGGCCGACCTGTCCGGCGCCCTCAATACGACGGCCTCGTCGTTCCTGAAGATCGCCCGCGACTTCATGCTGCTGGGCTCGGGCCCGCGTGCGGGCTTTGCCGAACTGCAGCTTCCGGCCAACGAGCCGGGCTCGTCGATCATGCCGGGCAAGGTCAACCCGACGCAGGCCGAGGCATTGGCGATGGTGTGTTGCCGCGTGATCGGCAACCACACCACGGTCACGCTGGCCAATGCGCTGGGCACGCTCGAGCTCAATGCGTACAAGCCGGTGATCGTCTACAGCCTGCTGCAGTCGGTGACACTGCTTGCCGATGCCGCATCGAGCTTCGCCGAACACATGGTCGAAGGCGTGGAAGCGGACCGCGAACGCATTGCCGAACTGCTCGAACGCTCGCTGATGCCGGTGACCGCGCTCAATCCGCATATCGGCTACGACAAGGCTGCGGAAATCGCCAAGCTAGCCGTCAAGCGCAACCTGTCGCTGCGCGAGGCGTCGATTGCGTCGGGGCATGTAACCGAGGAGCAGTTTGCCGAGTGGATTGACCTGAAGGGGATGACCAAAGAGGTGTAAGCGCAAAGAACGCCTGGGCGCAACTCGCGCCCAGGCCATACCGCACGATCTTGCCTACCGGGAACATCGCATTGGCTACCGACCTCGCCCAATCCTGGCTGACCTTCAGCGCCCCTGTCGCGGCTGCACGCGCCGCCGGTCGCCCGCTCGTCGCACTCGAATCAACGATCATCGCGCACGGCATGCCCTACCCCGAAAACGTGCGCACGGCGCGCGAGGTAGAGGCACTGATTCGCGAACTGGGCGCGGAGCCCGCGACCGTCGCGCTGATCGACGGGCGCATCCGCATCGGCCTGTCGGACGATGAACTCGAACGGCTCGGCCGCTCGGGCAACGCCCACAAGGTCAGCCGCCGCGACCTGCCCGCCGTGCTGGCCAGCGGCGAGCTTGGCGCGACCACCGTGGCCGGCACGATGATCTGCGCGGCGCTGGCCGGCATCGAGGTCTTCGTGACCGGCGGCATCGGCGGCGTGCACCGCGGCGCGCAGGAAAGCTTCGATATCTCCGCCGACCTGCAGGAGCTTGCGCGGACCTCAGTGGCGGTGGTGTGCGCGGGCGCCAAGTCCATCCTGGACATCGGCCTGACGCTGGAATACCTGGAAACGCACGGCGTGCCCGTGCTCAGCTGCGAACAGGACAACTTCGCGGCGTTCTACAAGCGTGACAGCGGCTTTCGCGCGGACTACCGGCTCGACGATCCTGCGGAGCAGGCCCGCTTTATCCGCACGAAGTGGGATCTCGGGCTGGCGGGTGGGGTGGTGCTGAGCACGCCGGTGCCGGAAGCGGCGGCCATGGCGTCGGAGGAAATCGATGCGCTGACGCAGCAGGCACTCGACGAGGCGCAGGCGCAAGGCATCACCGGCAAGGCCGTGACACCGTTCCTGCTCGCGCGCATCAAGGCGCTCACCGGTGGCCGCAGCCTGGCGACCAATATCGCGCTGGTGAAGCACAACGCCGAAGTCGGCGCGCGCCTCGCGCTGGCGCTGGCGCAGGCGGGACGCGGCGCAGTGGCCTAGACGCCGCCTTTGGCTGAAACGGCTTCAGTCGCCGCTCTTTTCGGGCGGGACTGCCTTGCCCAGCAGCTTGCCGAGCAGCCCGGTCTTCGCGGCAGCCTGGCGATCCTTCGTCTTCGGCACGTTGCCGGCGCGGTTGGCGCCTGCCTGCTTCATGTTGTTGTTGATCTTCAGGCCCTTGTTTTTTTCGAGGTCGGTTTTCTTCACGGAGGTCATCCCAGGAGTCGATGGGCTGCATTGTACGCAGGCGGCAGGGCCATGGCAGCGAACCGGCACGGCCCCGCGCGCTACTTGCCGAACTCGCTGAACTTCAAGGCCAGGAAATCCACGAACAGGCGGATGCGCGACGAGAGCTGATTGCGCTGCTGGTAGACGGCATAGATATTCGCCTCTGGCGTGGCGTACTGCGGCAGCACCTGAACTAGCCGGCCGCTGCGCAGATAGCGCTCAATATCCCATTCCGCGCGCATCACGATGCCATGCCCTTCCAGCGCCCAGCTCACTGCAATCTCGCCGTCGTTCGTGGTGAGGTTGCCGCGCACGTGGACGGACTCCGCCCGCGCCTTTGCGCCTTTGACTGGCGTCAGGCGCCATACGCCATAGGCATCGCTGCCCTGCCGGATGCCGATGCAGTTATGGCGCAGCAGCTCCGTCGGCGTCTGCGGCGCGCCATGTTCCCGCAGGTATTTCGGCGATGCGCAGAGCAGGCGCCGGTTCGGCGCAAGCAGCCTGGCAACGATGCGGGCATCGGGGGGCTCGCCGAAGCGCACGCAGACATCGAAGGCATCCTCGGTCAATGGCGGCGGATCGGCCGATAGCTGGAGCTGCACGTCAACGTCCGGGTACTTGCGACTGTATTCCGAGATCACGGGCGCCACATGCATGCGCCCGAAGCCGAGCGTGGCATTGACCCGCAGCAGGCCACTGGGCCGGCCCTTGGCGCTGGTCAGCAATTGCTGCAGGTCGTCAATCTCGCCGAGGATCCGCCGGGCGTGCTCCAGGAACACCTCTCCCTCGGGCGTCAGGCTCATGCGGCGCGTGGTGCGCGTCACCAGCGGCGTGCCGATGCGCGACTCCATCTGCGCAAGCCGCTTGCTGACCGCCGCCGTCGTGATGCCGAGATCCCGCGCAGCGGCGCTCAGGCTGCCGGCCGTTGCCACGGCAGCAAAGAAGCCCAGTTCCGACGGCTGGATACCGCTCGTTGCACCCATTTCGATTTTCGCTTTTAACTACGAGTTAATAATGGTTTAACTTTAGCGGCGATCCAAAACCTCGTCTACCGGACAGAATCCCCTCACGCAATTTCAGCGGTGATCCCGACAGGAGACGAAAGATGAAGACGTACAAGATCGCGACGATTCCGGGCGATGGCATTGGTAAAGAGGTGGTGCCCGCCGGGCGCGAGGTGATGGAAGCGCTGGCCGCCGCAGGCGCAGGCTTCCGCTTCGTGTTCGAGAACTTCGACTGGGGCGGCGACTACTACCGCCAGCACGGCGTGATGATGCCGGCAGATGGCCTGGAGGCACTGCGCGACAAGGATGCGATCCTGTTCGGCTCGGCCGGGGACAACCAGATTCCCGACCACATCACGCTGTGGGGCCTGCGCCTGAAGATCTGCCAGGGCTTCGACCAGTACGCCAATGTGCGCCCGACGCGCATCCTGCCCGGCATCGATGCGCCGCTCAAGCGCTGCGCACCCGAAGACCTGGACTGGGTCATCGTGCGCGAGAACTCCGAAGGCGAATACTCGGGCGTGGGCGGCCGCGTCCACCAGGGCCATCCGATCGAAGCGGCGACCGACGTGTCGATGATGACGCGCGTCGGCGTCGAGCGCATCCTGCGCTTCGCATTCAGGCTGGCGCAATCGCGTCCACGCAAGCTGCTCACGGTCATCACCAAGTCCAACGCACAGCGCCATGCGATGGTGATGTGGGACGAGGTGGCCGTGCAGGTGGCGAAGGAATTCCCGGACGTCACCTGGGACAAGGAACTCGTCGACGCCGCGACCGCGCGCATGGTCAACCGTCCGAAGTCGCTCGACACCATCGTCGCCACCAACCTGCACGCCGACATCCTGAGCGACCTGGCCGCGGCGCTCGCGGGCAGCCTCGGCATCGCGCCGACCGGCAATATCGACCCGGAGCGCCGCTACCCGTCCATGTTCGAACCGATCCATGGCTCCGCCTTCGACATCATGGGCAAGGGCCTGGCCAATCCGGTCGGCACGTTCTGGTCCGTCGTGATGCTGCTCGAACACCTTGGCGAGCAAGCCGCCGCACAACGCGTGATGGCCGCCATTGAAGCCGTTACCGCTAACCCCGCACTGCATACCGGCGACCTCGGCGGCAAGGCCCGGACGGCCGATGTGACCAAAGCCGTCTGCGATTACCTGGCATCGCGTCAGCAGGCCAAGGCGGCCTGAGCACCAACCAGCCCGGCGCCCGCCGGGCCTAGCGGACACACGCAACCGCCACCAAGAGCGGCGTCCGCACGCGCATTCCGCAGAACAAGCAGGAGACAGCAATGATTCAACGGCTACTGGGAAAGCTGTATGTCCAGGTATTGATCGGCGTGACCGCGGGCGTTGCGCTCGGCGTGTGGGCGCCAGATATCGGCAGCAGCCTGAAGCCGCTTGGTGACGTGTTCATCAAGCTGATCAAGATGGTGTTCGCACCGATCATCTTCGCTACCGTGGTGCTGGGCATCGCCCGCATGGAGAACATGAAGGAGTTGGGCCGCGTCGGCGTACGCGCCCTGCTCTACTTCGAACTGCTGTCCACGTTTGCGCTGGCGCTCGGCCTGATCGTCGTGAACGTGGTCCAGCCCGGTGCCGGCATGAATGTCGATGCCTCGCACCTCGACGCCAAGGCGATCGCCAGCTACACGCACGCCGCCGAGAAGCCGCACACCTTCATCGAGTTCCTGATGAACCTGGTGCCGTCGAGCGTGATCGACGCACTGGCCCGCAACGACATCCTGCAGATCCTGGTGTTCGCCACGCTGTTCGGCATTGCGCTGTCGCATATCGGCGCGCGCGCCAAACCCGTGGTTGATTTCCTGGATTCCTTCACGCACGGCATCTTCACCGTGGTGGGAATGATCATGCGCCTGGCACCGATCGCCGCATTCGGCGCGATGGCCTTCACCGTGGGCAAGTACGGCCTCGGTTCGGTGGTCTCGCTCGGCAAGCTGATGGGCACGATGTACCTCACCTGCTTCCTGTTCGTCGTGATCGTGCTCGGCGGTGTTGCACGCGTGTCGGGATTCAGCCTGTGGAAGTTCCTCAAGTACATCCGCGATGAACTGTTCACGGTGCTCGGCACCAGCTCGTCGGAATCCGTGGTGCCGCAACTCATGCGCAAGCTGGAGAACGCCGGCGTATCCAAACCGGTTGTCGGACTCGTGGTGCCATCCGGCCTGACCTTCAACCCGGATGGCCAGTGCATCTACTACACCATGGCCGCCATCTTCATCGCGCAGGCCACGAATACGCCGCTGACGCTGATGGACCAGTTGGTCGTGCTCGGGGTGCTGCTCCTGACGTCCAAGGGTTCGGCGGGCGTGACCGGGTCTGGCTTCATCACGCTGGCTGCCACCCTCGCCTCGCTCGGCAAGATCCCTGTGGCCGGCATGGTGCTGCTGCTTGGCGTGGACCGCTTCATGTCGGAAGCGCGCGCCATCACCAACACGATCGGCAACGCGGTGGGCACCCTCGCCATTGCGCGCTGGGTCGGCGCGGTGGACCAGCAGCAACTTCAGGATGCGCTGGACGGCAAGGTCGTCGACGAGGTGTTGACCACGGACGAGCAGCCCGAAGCCACGGCGATCGGCACCCGCATGACCCGCGTCGCGGATGCGCACGCCGGACTCCAGCACTGAAATGACGGGACTGACCATGGATGCCCTGCAGGCCCGTTCGCTGCTCCAGAACATGTTCCACGCCGCCATCGACGCCGCCCAGCCTTCGCTGACGCTCGCCGCCCACCTGCCCGAGCGGCCGCGTGGCCGCACGCTGGTGATCGGCGCCGGCAAGGCCTCCGCGGCCATGGCCAGCGCCTTCGAGGCGGCCTGGCCGTGGCCGGTCGAAGGACTCGTGGTGACCCGCTACGGTTACGCGGTGCCGTGCGAGCGCATCGAGATCATCGAAGCCGCGCACCCGGTGCCCGATGCGGCCGGCTTCCTGGCAGCGCGCCGCATGCTCGACATGGTATCGGGCCTGACCGAAGACGATCTCGTGATCTGCCTGGTGTCGGGTGGCGGTTCTTCGCTGCTGCCGTTGCCGCTGGCCGGCGTATCGCTGGAGGACAAGCAGGCGATCAACCGCGCGCTGCTCGCCTCGGGCGCCACGATCACGGAAATGAACTGCGTGCGGCGCCACCTCTCCGCGATCAAGGGCGGCAGGCTCGCGGCAGCGTGCCATCCGGCGCGCGTCTGCAACCTGCTGCTGTCCGACGTACCCGGCGACAACCCGATCGATATTGCCTCCGGACCGACAGTGGCCGACCCCACCACGCGTGACGACGCCATCAACATCATTCGGCGCTACGGCATCGACGTGCCGCGCCATGTGCGCGACGCACTGGCCTCCGAAGCGGCGGAGACCATCAAGCCCGGCGACCCGCGCCTGCCGCGCATGCAGACCGCATTGATCGCTACGCCTCGCCTGGCGCTGCAGGCAGCCGCGCGCGTCGCCCGGGACGCAGGCCTGCCCGTGTTCATGCTCGGCGACGCCATCGAGGGCGAGGCGCGCGATGTCGGCAAGGTGCTTGGCGGTATCGCGCTTGAAGTCGCGAACCATGACCAGCCGTTTCCCGCGCCGTGCGTGCTGCTCTCGGGCGGCGAGACGACCGTGACGGTGCGCGGCAAAGGCCGCGGCGGACGCAACGTCGAATACCTGCTGTCGCTCGCGCTCACGTTGCGCGGCAAGGCCGGCGTCTATGCGCTCGCGGGCGATACCGACGGCGTGGACGGGCAGGAGGAAATCGCCGGCGCCATCGTCACGCCCGACACGCTGCAGCGCGCATGGCAACTCGGCATCCGCCCCCAGGACGCGCTCGCCGCCAATGACGGCCACGGCTTCTTCGAAGCGCTCGGCGACGCCGTCGTCACGGGCCCCACCATGACCAATGTCAACGATTTCCGCGCGATCCTGATCGCGCGCTGAACAGGAGTAAAGCATGAGACGCCTTCGCAACGCCAAGATCGTGGCCACGCTGGGACCTGCCAGCACCGCGCCCGAGATCATCGACGCGCTGTTCGAGGCCGGCGCCGATGTGTTCCGGCTCAATTTCAGCCATGGCAGCCATGAAGACCACAAGCAGCGCCTGGACAGCATCCGCGCCATTGAACGCGAACGGGGCCGGCCGATCGGCGTGCTGCTGGACCTGCAGGGCCCCAAGCTGCGCATCGGCACGTTCGCCGATGGCCCCGTGCAACTCGCCGCGCAGGCGCCGTTCCGCCTTGACCTCGACACCGCCCTGCCCGGCTCGCAGACCCGCGTGAGCCTGCCGCACCCCGAGATCTTCGCCGCGCTGCGCCAAGGCACCGAACTGCTGCTCGACGACGGCAAGATCCGCCTGCGCGTGGACCAGTGCGGCCCCGACTTCGCGCTGACGACGGTGATCAATGGTGGCGCGCTGTCGGATCGCAAGGGGGTAAATGTACCGGGCGTAGTCCTGCCGCTGTCGGCGATGACCGAGAAGGACAGGCGCGACCTGGACTTCGGCCTGGCACTCGGCGTGGACTGGATCGCGCTGTCGTTCGTGCAGCGGCCCGAGGACATTCAGGAGATCAAGGAAATCGTCCAGGACCGGGCCGGTATCGTCGCCAAGCTCGAAAAGCCCGCGGCGATCCAGAGCCTGGAAGCCATCGTTGCCGAAGCGGATGCGGTCATGGTCGCGCGGGGCGACCTGGGCGTGGAAATGCCCGCCGAACTTGTGCCCTCGCTGCAAAAGCAGATCGTGCGGGCCTGCCGCAAGGCCGGCAAGCCCGTGATCGTGGCCACGCAGATGCTCGAATCGATGATCTCCGCGCCGGTGCCGACCCGCGCCGAAGCGTCGGACGTGGCCACGGCGGTCTATGACGGCGCCGATGCCGTGATGCTGTCGGCCGAATCGGCTTCCGGCCGCTACCCGGTGGAAGCCGTGACGATGATGGACAGCATCATTACGCGCACGGAATCGGACCCGCTGTACCACGACGCCATCCAGGCTTCACATACGCCGCCACGGGCCGAGGCTGCCGATGCAATCGGCTACGCCATCCGCCATGTCGCTGGCCTGCTCAAGGTACCGGCAACCGTCGCCTACACCAGTTCAGGCTACTCGGCCCTGCGCATGGCGCGCGAGCGCCCGGAAGTGCCGATCCTCGGCATGACGCCGCGCGTGGCCACAGCAAGGCGGCTGGCGCTGGCCTGGGGCGTGCATGCCGTGCTGTGCCACGAAGTGGTGGACGTGATCGAGATGACCGAGCTTGCGAGCCGCACCGTGCTGCAGGAGCGCTTCGGTCAGCGCGGCGAATCGATCGTCATTTCAGCGGGGCTGCCATTCACGGTCGCCGGAACCACCAACCTGCTCCGTATCGCGCAGGTTCAATAAGCATCAGTTCCACAAGGCAAAGGACAAAGGACATGTCACTGATCCAGGAAGTGCGGGGCTACGAGATCCTCGATTCGCGCGGCAACCCTACCGTGGCGGCCCAGGTAATGCTCGCCGACGGTTCGAGCGGCTTTGCCGCCGCGCCGTCCGGCGCCTCGACCGGCTCGCGCGAAGCGATCGAGCTGCGCGACGGCGACCGCGCACGCTATTTCGGCAAGGGCGTGCGCAAGGCAGTCGGGCATATCAATGCCGATATCGGCCGCGCGCTTGCCGGCATGCCCGCCGCGAACCAGGCCGAGCTCGATGCGTGCCTGATCCGCCTGGACGGCACACCCGACAAGTCCCGGCTTGGCGCCAATGCCTTGCTGGCCGTATCGCTGGCGAGCGCGCGAGCCGCTGCCGTCTCGGCAGGCGTGCCGCTCTACCGCAGCATCGGCGACCGTGAACGCGCGACGCGGCTGCCGCTGCCCATGATGAACATCATCAACGGCGGTGCGCACGCGGACAACAGCGTCGACATGCAGGAATTCATGATCCTGCCGGTCGGCGCCGCGACCTTCTCCGAGGCTGTCCGCTGGGGCGCGGAGGTCTTCCATACGCTCAAGTCCGTGCTGAAGCAACGCGGCATGTCCACCGCCGTTGGCGACGAAGGCGGCTTCGCGCCGGACCTGCGCAGCAACGAGCAGGCGCTGGAAGTGATCATGCTCGCCATCGAAGCCGCTGGCTTCAAACCCGGCCGCGACATCGCCCTGGGCCTGGATGTGGCGAGCTCGGAGTTCTATCGCGACGGCTTCTACGCGCTGCGCTCCGAAGGCCGGGCCTACGACGCCGGCGACTTCGTAAACCTGCTCGCCAAATGGACGCGCCAGTACCCGATCGTCACGATCGAGGACGGCATGGCCGAAGGCGACTGGATGGGTTGGAAGCTGCTGACCAGCAAGCTCGGCGCGCAGGTGCAGCTCGTCGGCGACGACCTGTTTGTCACCAACACGGCGATCCTGCAGGAAGGCATCGAGCGCGGCGCAGCCAATGCCATCCTGATCAAACCCAACCAGATCGGCACGCTTACCGAGACGCTGGACGCCATCGACCTTGCCGAGAAGGCCGGCTATGCATCGGTGATCTCGCACCGCTCCGGCGAGACCGAAGACACCACCATCGCCGACCTCAGCGTCTGCACGGCCGCCACCCAGATCAAGACCGGCTCGCTGAGCCGATCCGATCGCGTCGCCAAGTACAACCGGCTCTTGTACATCGAGGCGGAACTGGGCTGCGCCGTGACGTTCGCGGGGCGCGCGGCGCTATCGGTGCCGGCCTGACCGCGATCCCGTCAATCAGACTTACCCAAAAGCAAAGCCATAACCATAACCATCACAACCGGAGACAGCCAATGCGCACTTCCCTTGCTTTGCGGAACATCCTTCGCCTTTCGGCCCTGACGGTCGGGTTCGCCGTGTCTTCGGCAGCGCTATCGCAGGAATGGCCCGCGCGGCCGATCAGCCTGGTGGTGCCGTTCCCGTCTGGCGGCACGACCGACGTGCTGGCGCGCGCGCTCGGCGACCAGTTGTCGAAGAACCTCGGGCAGCCCGTCATCGTCGAGAACCGGCCCGGCGCCGGCGCGACGGTTGGCGCGGACTACGTGGCCAAGGCGAAGCCGGACGGTTACACGCTGCTGATGGGCGCCGTGCACCACACGATTGCAACCAGCGTCTACAAGAAGCTGCCTTACAGTTTCCAGAAGGATCTGGCGCCGGTCGCAACGGTCGCAATGGTCCCGAACGTGCTGGTCATCAATGCGGCCAGGACGCCGGCGAAGAACGTTGCGGAACTGGTCGCATTGGCGAAGAAGTCGCCCACGGAGTTTGCGTATGGTTCCAATGGCAACGGCACGGCGCAGCACCTGATTGGCACGCAATTCCAGGCGGTAACGGGTGCACCGTTGCTGCATGTGCCTTACAAGGGCAGCGGTCCGCTGACGACGGATCTGCTGGGTGGACAGGTCACGATGTCGTTCGATACGCTGACCACGGTGCTGCCCCATATCAAGGCCGGCAAGCTCAAAGCCCTGGCGGTGACGACGGCAAAGCGATCCAGCGTGCTTCCCGACGTACCGACGCTCGAAGAATCCGGGCTGAAGGGCTTTGATATCGGCACGTGGTTCGGCGTACTGGCCCCTGCTGCCACGCCGAAGCCGATCGTGTCCAGGCTCAGCGCCGAAATCGTGAAGATCGTGAGATCGCAGGACTTCCAGCAGCGCATGCTGGCCGCTGGCGCGGAACCCATGGCGGGCACGTCCGACGAGTTCGCCCGCCGCATCAACGATGAAACGGTCAAGTTCGCGAAGCTGGTGAAAGACGGGAAGGTAGCGATCGAGTAATCCCGTCCAGTTCCAGCTCCAGTTCGCCTCAGTCGCTGGCCGTAAATCCGGACGCCTCGACCACGGGCTTCCACTGCGCACGCTGCGCCTGAATCATCTTGCGCAGCGCTGCGCCGGACTGGCCGTTCATCTCCATGCCCAGTGCGGCCATCTTGTCGCGCACGTCTGGCGTCCGGATCGCCTCGAGCATCGCCTTTTCCAGTCGCCCCACCGTCTCGGCAGGCGTGCCGGCAGCCACGAAGGCCGAGTACCAGCCCGATGCCGATTCAAAGCCCGGCGCACCGGATTCCGCGAGCGTTGGCACGTCTGGCAGCAGCGACGTGCGCTTTGTGCCAGTAACGCCGAGGAAGCGGATCTTGCCAGCCCGGTACAGCTCCATCTGCCCGCCAACGGCATCGATGCCGAGCGGCAGCGTGCCGCCGATCTCGTCGGTCAGCATCATCACCGCGCCCCGGTAAGCCGTCGGCAGCAGCGGCACGCCGATTTCCTTGCCCAGCGTCAGCACACCGAAGTGAATGGTGCCGCCAAGCGTGACCAGCCCGACGCCGCCCTTGGATGGCTGGCGCTTCACCCACGCCAGGTACTCCTGCATGGTGCGATAAGGCTGGTTCGCGCCGGTCGACGCGACCAGCGGCACATCGGCGAGATAGGCAACGGGAACCAGGTCCTTGTCAGGATCGTAGGGCAGTTGCTTGTAGGTCAGCGGAAAGATCGTGAACGGCGGTGCGGGCGAGATCAGGATGGTCTTTCCATCGGCAGCCGAGCGCCTGACGGTATCCAGCGCGAGCCTTGCCGATGCGCCAGGACGATTCTCGACCACCACCGGCGTGTTCAGGGACACGCGCAGCTTCTCCGCCAGGGTGCGCGCGAAGATGTCGAGCGCGCCGCCGGCGGCGAAGCCGACCACGATACGCGTGGGCGTATCGCTGCCGGCCGCCTGCACCGCAGTGGGAACAACGCTGACCCCGATGGCCACGCCTAGCGTGACCACCAGGCGCTTCAGGATGATTCGGAACGGCATATGGGCTCCTTGTGCAGATGGCGGCCGCTCAGGCGGCCTGCAACGTGGTGTCGGCTTCGAGCGGATAGATCGGGCGCCGCAGGTTGCGGAACGGGAACTGGCTGTAATCGGAACTGCAGACGCCCGGGCCGGCCACCAGCACGATGTCCTTCGCGATCGGCTCGAACCCTGCGCGGAAGTGCTGGCGCGATTTGATCAGCACGTACTTGCGGCGCGACAGGTCGATGCCTGCGTGCGTGAACACGCCCGTATCGAACGGCTCCTGCGGCTTCTCGCAGACGACAACGAGCGTGCCGTCGACGTCGAGCACGGCGGTGCGGCCGAGACTCAGCTTCATGCCGGTGAACATCGGCCCGGTCACCTGGTAGTTGCCATCCGTAATGCACTGCACGCGACCGGTCAGCGTCAACGGGCGGCCCTTCAGCCCCAGCGCCGGCATATCGGTCTTGCCGCCGATGTCCAGCGTCACGGTGCTGCCGACGCCGGCATCGATCAGTTGTGCCACTGCGGCAGGGTCCCAGAACGGTCCCGCCACCACGCCTTGCAGCCCTTGCCGGAGCACTTCGCCTAGTACTGTCATCTCATCGGTCGGACCACCCGCGCCGCAGTTGTCGCCGTGGTCGACAAGGATCACCGGCCCCGCTTCCGCCGTGCGCGCCCGCGCGATCGAGTCCTGCATCGGCTCGATCGGGAATACGAAATCGGCGCGGCGTTCCCAGGCCATGTGACACAGGTCATCGAGTAATCGGCGCGCGGCATCGGTATGCCCTGCATCGGCGACGATCACGACGGTCAGCCCCGTATGCGGGATGTCAGCCAGCGGGAAGCCGCCGAAGACCGACGCATTCAGCACCTCGCCGTCGCGCTCGGCGGCCATGGCGCGGTCCATGATGTCCTTCATCGGCTGCTCGCGCGGTGTCTGACGCAGCATGTGCGTGAGCATCGGCAGCGTGCGCCACAGCATGACGGGCCTGGCTTCGCCGCGCAGCGCGGTCATCAGCGTGCGTGCCGCGCGCGCGCCGGTTTCGTAGACGTCCACGTGCGGATAGGTGCAATAGCCCGCGATGACCGTGGCGTTCTCGATCAGCGCGGCACTGAAGTTCGCGTGGAAATCGAGCGAGACGGCAATGGGCACGTCCGGCGCGACGGCCCGGATGCGGGCGAGCAGTTCGCCTTCGGCATCGGGAAAGCCTTCTGCGACCATCGCGCCGTGCAGGTCGAGCATGACGGCATCGCAACCTTCGCGCACCGCATCGACGATGATGGCCGCCATCGACTCGAACGCGTCGGCCGTGACCACGCCGCTCGGCACGGCGTTGGCCATCAGCGGCATCACGAACTCGTCGCCCTGCTTCTCGACCAGGTCAATGAATGCGGCCGCTGCGCTGTTGGTGCCGCGGCATGCGCGCACCGCGTCTTCGCCGCGCAGCGGACCGTCGGTCGTGCTGCCGCGGTTGAATGCGCGCAGCGGCGTGGGGATCGGCGAAAAGGTATTGGTTTCATGCCGCATCAGGGCAATGACAAAGCGCATGGCAAAAACTCCGGTACGGGCGAGACGTCAGTTGGATTCGAGATCGACCGTGCGGGCGATGGCGCCATAGCGCAGCGTCTCGCCGTGCAGGAAGCGCTTGCTCTCGGCGGGCGGCGTCAGCACGGACTCGTAGGCCAGCGTCTGCAGCCGTGCCTGGAAATCCGGCTCCTGGACACTGGCCTTCACTTCCTTGTAGAGGCGGTCGATGGTGTCGGCCGGCGTGCCGGCCTTGACCACGAGCGCCAGGTTGGCGCGGATCTGCAGCGCATCCTTGTCGTCCGGCTTCTGCAGTTCCAGGTTCGGGAACTGCGCCACGGGCTTGCCCTGCAGCGCTGCCAGCGGCTTGGCCTTGCCTTCGGTCACATAGCTGATGGAGGACCCGATCACGTCGACGTGCGCGTAGGTCTGGCCGCCGATCAGGTCCGACATGGCCGGCGGCGAGCCGCGATACGGCACGATGGTGAAGTCGAGTCCGTTGCGGCGCTTCCAGTCCGCCAGCCCCAGGTGCGCGGCGCCCGCCACCGTATTGATGCTGATGGAAACCTTGCCCGGGTGCTTGCGGATATAGGCCGTCAGTTCGGACAGGTTCATCTCCTTGCGGTCGGCGCGCGCAATGATCCAGTGCGGCACGGTACTGACGATCGTGACCGGCGTGAAGTCGGTGTCCGGGCGGTAGCGCAGGCCCTTGATCGTGTGCGGATTGATATTGAGCGTGCCGTCGCTCGCGAGCAGCAGCGTATTGCCATCCGCTTTCTCCTTCAGCACGGACATGGCACCCGGCACCGTGGCGCCGCCGGCGATGTTCTCGACCACCACGGGCTGGCCCAGGCGCTGCTCGAGCTTGCGCGCCAGCGTGCGGCCGACGATGTCGTACGAGCCACCGGCCGGGAACGGCACCACGAGGCGCAGTGGCCGGTCGGGCCACGCGGCGGCTGTGGCGCACGTGGTGGCAATCACGGCTGCGCCGGCGAAAGCCACGCGGAGGATGGCGGAAAGCCTGCTCGTTCGAATCATCGGTCTCCTTCCGAGGTCTCGGTGCCTCGTCTGTGTGTTGCAGATGCGGCCGACTATAGGGGATCTTGCCCTGCACCAAAAGCGAATTAAAATCGCATCATATTGAGTAAATGGTTAACTTACCGAGCAGGCCCCGCCATGGCATCTACCCCCACCGCTGACGCGCTTGAATCCGCGAGCTTTCCGCTGAGCCGCCTGAAGCTGCGGCATCTGCGCATCATCGTCGCGCTGGGCGAGATGCAGACCGCGGCGTCGGTCGCGGCGCGGTTTCATGTGAGCCCGGCTGCCGTGTCGAAGACGCTTGCCGAAATCGAGGACATCGTCGGCATGCCGCTGTTCGTGCGCGGACGCCGCGGGCTGGAACTGACAGAAGCGGGCCGCGAACTCGCGGCGCATGGTCAGGTGCTGCTCACGCAGCTCGGCCGGCTCGCGGAATCCATGCAGGCGGTACGCGCCGGGAACCAGGGCGAACTGAGGGTGGCGTTCCGGACCATGTCGGTGCAGCCGTTCCTGGCGCAGGCGATGAGCGACTTCTACCGCGACAATCCGCGCGTCGAGATCAGCGTGATCGAAGGCGGCATTGGCGAGCTGACCGAGCAGTTGCTGCAAGGCTCGCTGGACCTGCTGTTCGCTTACGACGATCCGCGCCTGTCGCGGCCTGCGCTGCGCAGCACGCCTGTCGTGCCCGCGCAGAAGGTCGTGATCGTCGCCAGCCCGGACCATCCCTTGCTGGCGCGCCGCAAGCTCACGGCGCAGGCGTTGTCCGAACAGCAGTGGTGTATTCCGGCTGCAGGCTCGCGCATGCTGCACCTGCTGCACACGGCCTTTCATGCGCTCGGTGCGCCGGGGCCGTCGCAGGGCATCCGCACGAGCGACGTCGCCGCCACCGCCAGCCTGATGCAGACCGGGCACTACCTGTCAGTGTTTCCGGAGCGCATCGCCGCGCAGTTGGCCTCGGCCAAGGTGGCGCGCGTGCTGCGCTTCGAACTCGACAGCCGGGTCGAGCCGGTGGTGGCGGTATGGAACGGCGAGATCACGCCCCGTACCGCCGCGGAGCGTTTTCGCGATTTCGTGCTGCAGCGGGCCACACAGGATGCCCTGCGCGATGCG
Organism: Cupriavidus numazuensis; assembly: GCF_905397435.1. Taxonomy (GTDB): domain Bacteria; phylum Pseudomonadota; class Gammaproteobacteria; order Burkholderiales; family Burkholderiaceae; genus Cupriavidus; species Cupriavidus numazuensis. Next base: position 1,513 of record NZ_CAJPVI010000083.1, on the reverse strand, counting down.
GAGCCGCTGCTGGCGGCCCGCGCGGTGGCAGCGGCTGGCCTGGCGCCGCGCCGCGGCAAGGACTAGCGGGCTGGCCGACGCGAGCGTCCCGAAGATCAGAAGATGTGCTTGATGCCGAGCATCACGCCCGCCTGCGAAGCACCGGGAGGCGGGGCTGCCGCGCCATCGACCGCCACGGCCGACTGGCCGCTGTTGTCGACGTAGCCGACGGTCCCATACACCGATGTGCGCTTCGAGAAGGCATAGGTACCGCGCAGTGCGTACAGCATGGCCTTGTTATCGCTGTGGTGGAAGCGCAGCGAATAGACCTGCCCGGCGACGTTAAAGGCCGGCGTGACATCGTAGGAACCGCCGACGTACAAGAGATCGCTGCGCGGCGTGGCGCTGCCTTCATTGTCGCGCCGGATAACGCCGGCGCCGATCTTGGCGCGGTTGGCAAGAATGGCATAGCCCGTGACCGTCGCGCGCCTGTCGGTCAGGCCGCTGTTCGTCAGCCCGCCGAACGCGCCCGGCCCGCCGCGGTTTTCATCGTACGCTGCGGCCACGCCCCACCAGTCGGTCTGGTACTGCAGCAATGCCGACCATTCACGGCAGGCTCGCTTGTCGGCAGCGTTCTCGCCCGCGCAATTGGTTCCGGCGGGGCTGGGTCCCGCGCTGACGGTGTCGCGGCCAAAACTGTAGGTCGCACCGACGGTCAGTCCGCCGAACGTGCCCTTGTACGAGACGGCATTGTCCGCGCGCCCGAACGTCATGTAGTTGTCCAGGCTTGCGGAGCCGAAGATGTTCGGACCCAGGATGTCGGAATCGAGGTAGGACCAGAACAACATCGTGTTCTGGCGCCCGAAGGCGATCTGGCCCCAACGGCCTGACAGGCCGACGAAGGCCTGCCGGCCAAACAGGCGGCCACCCATCGAGGATGTTCCGCTGTCAGGGAAGAAGCCGGATTCCAGTACGAATATGCTCTTCAGGCCGCCGCCGAGGTCTTCGGTTCCGCGCAGGCCCCAGCGGGAGGGGACCATGCCGGTGTTGCCCATCAGGCGGACAACGCTGTCCTTGGCTGCGCCGATGTTGTTGACGTACTCGACGCCGGTGTCGACGACACCGTACAGCGTTACGGATTGTGCGGCTGCCAGGCCTGGCAGCAAGGCTGCGGCTGCGGCGATGCGCTTGATCGATTTCATCGGGGTCTTGGCTCCTCCTGCCCTGCTCTTCATGTTTGCTTTTTCCCTGGTTGTTGCGGACGTGTCATGTCTTCTTTTTTGAATGACGTGCGATTCGCTATGATTTCGTCCGTTTGTGGAATTTCGTTCAAATCGATGGTATTGGGCAAGCGATTAAATTTAATTGATTTATGAGGATTTCTTGTTCTGATTTTTCTCTTTAAAAAAAACCGCGGTCAACTCATGCGGTTATACACAATTGTCCCCATCATCGACGGCTCGTAATCCTCGCAGAGTCTTCGCGGCGACATGAACTTCTTTCAGGCCAAGCCAAATCGTCTTCACGCCGGGCT
>NZ_CAJPVI010000082.1 GCF_905397435.1 Cupriavidus numazuensis | reverse complement strand
GGCGCGGAGGCCGCCGCGGGCGCCGAAGCCGGGTTCGCCTGCGTCAGGCTGGTGGCCGGCTGCGCCTCGCCCTTGGCCGCGCCGCCCGCCATCACGTCCTGCAGGTTCAGGCGCCCGTTCGCGTTCAGGATCACACGCGCATAGAAATCCGACAGCGCGATATTGTTCAGCGCCACGCGCATCGGACCCTTGCTGTCGTCCATGTTGAAATCGATGCCCGACACTGCGAGCGAGCGCCAGCGCAAGAAGTCGTCGCCGGTGACGCGGTCTACCGTGCGCACGTTGGCCACCTGCGCATTGCCCGTAAAGCGCGCGGCAGTCGGCTTGCCCGGGGGCGCGCTGTAGGCCACCTTGCCCTTGACGGTCAGCGTGCCGCTGCGCAGCGCGGCATTGAGACGATCCGCCACATAGGGCTGCACCGGCGCGAGATCGACCTCGCGCAGATCAAGCTGGAGCTGGCCAGCCGGAGCGGCCGGCAGCACATTGCCTTCGACCCCGACCACGCCGCGCTTGCCCGTTTCGGCATGCAGTTTGACGGGCACGGCCGCCGTCGTAAGCGGCCATGTAATGGCGCCCGTGCTCAATCCGATATTGCGGTACTGATGAATAACGGGGCGGCCGCGGTTGACTTCGGCAGGCGCATAGTCAGCAAGCCGGGCCGAACCGCCTTCGAGCCCGACCTTGCCGAGCCGCACTTTCCAGCCCCCGGCGGCAGGAGGTGGCGTGACCCCGTTTTCCGCCGCCGTCGCCGCGCTCGCCTGCCTGCTGCGTTGGACCTTGGCCTGCTCTTTCGACTCGGTTGCCCAAATGCGGGCCATTTCCAGAAGCTGCCCGCGATAATCGCGCGTCGCCGCGATCTGCGGCTTGGTGATCGCAAGCTGGCCCGCCTCGAACGTTTGCTTTGCCAGGTCCAGGCCAATGTCATCCAGCACGACCTTTTCCGCCTGCAGCAAAGGCAGGTTCGCCCCTTCGCTGTCGGTCTCGCGCGCACGTCGGGCGCGGCTGGCGCGCTCGGTACGTTCTGCAAGCGCCTTGCGCGCTGCCGGCTCGCTGGCAGGCACCGCGACCGTCGGCATGACCACCGGTTCGCGCGTGGCGACCCGGACATTCGCCAGTTCCAGCCGCGACTTCTCCAGCACGAACTGGAACACGGGCTGCGCCCACGACATCCGGTAATGGAGTTCCGCATTGACCGCGGTGTTGCCGAACTGCGCCCGCAGCTCACGCGGCCACCACGACGCAAACCCCTGCGGTTGCAGCCCCGCTGTTTCGAGCGTGCCGGCCAGCGTACCCTGGCGCATCGACAGCTCGCCCGTATGCGTGAGCGTCTGGCCATCGGCCACTTTGATCGTGGCCTGCAGCTTGGTCGCCTTGTCGGCTTCGGCACTCACCAGGCCATTCACCTCCGCATCGATCGGGCCCACAGCAAGCTTGCCCGGTCCGGAAAGCGCCAGCGCGTCTTCAAAGCCGATGTGAGCCTGCCTGAGCGTGATGCGGTCGACGGCATAGCGCCAAGCGGCCTCTTTTGCCGGTGTAGCGGCGGCCGGTGCAGAGGCCGGTGCCGCGGGAGCGGATTTGGCGGCAGGAGCCGCCTGCGGCACGAAAGCCGTGGCGAGATTCAGCGAGCCATCCGCGCGGCGCACAGCCGCGACGTTCAACCCCTCGATGTCGACACTGCGCAGGTGCGCCTGCCGCGCGAGCGGCTCGACGCGGTCGATGTCGAACGCGAGCTTGCCGTTGCTGATGAGCGGTGCGCCGGCGAGCGTGCGCACGTCCAGTTCGCGCAGCGCCGCCGTGCCGGACACGAAGATGTCCTGCTTGTCCTTCTGCTGCCGGAAACCGAGCGTCAGGCGCGTGTCGAGCAGCCCGTGCTTGACGTCTGCGTCCTTGAGCTTCGGCGCAAACGGCATGAAGCGCGCCACATCGAGCCCGTCGAAGTTGACGTTCAGGTGCGTTTCGCGCGAATCGGCAAACGGCAGCACCGTGCCATCGAGCGCGAGCGGCGTGCCATTGACGTGCGCGCTGAGCGTCGGCCGTGTGACGATCTCCACGTCATGCGGCAGGTTGGACAGGAACGGCAGCGTCAGCGTCAGGTTGTCGACCCGCACGTTTGAGCCGGCGACTTCGTCCTCGTAGGCCACCGAGCTGCCGGTCACGGCGATGTTATTGACCGAAAAACGGGCCGGCTTGGCATCGGGTGGCTTCGGCGGCTGCGCGGCCAGCTTGTCCTGGATATCGGCAAAGCTCGTGCGGCCATCGGCCTCGCGCACCACATGGATGGCCAGCCGGTCGATATGCAGCGAATCCACCACCGGCGCCAGGTGCCATACGGAGGCTAGCGAGGTGTCGGCCTCCAGCTCGCCAACGGTCACCGCAGGTGTCTTGCCGTCGCGCTCGTAAAGGGTGAAGTCGGACAGCGTCGCCGCCAGTTCGAACGGGCGCACATGGGCCCCGCCCAGCGTCACTTTGCGGCCAAGCGCCTCCGTCGCGTTCTTTTCGATCAGCGATTTGATAAGCGGCGGACCGCCGAAATATCCTGCCAGGCCAAACACCGCCAAAGCGGCCACCACGCCGCCGGCCACGCGCAAGGCCAGCTTTCGCCGCGGCGTCGCCGTGGCGAACTGTATGGAACTCTTGATTTCCATGTCATTCCCGATGAATCTAACCCCGCCACCCGTGATGCACGATACTTTGTGCCCCGGATTTCACTTTTTTTTGACATTATGGCAATGGCTCCGCGCAAAGCAAGCGATTCGTCCCTTGTCTTATCAACAAGACAAGCGCCGATCTGATATCTTTACGCCTTTGCGAAGCGTTTCGTCGCAAGCCTGCGGCTTACCCGCCACGTAGTGCCTGCCTCTCCCGCGCTGTACCCTCCGGCCACACCCTCCACGCAATCCGTGTTGTGCGCTTCGCATGAGATGCCATTCATGCGAGTCAACTCATGTCCACCACCAGCAGTACCGCCCCGATCACGGGTGCGCCGGCCCAGCCCGCGCGATCTCTGACGGGCCAGGATTACAAGACCCTTTCCCTCGCCGCACTGGGCGGCGCCCTCGAGTTCTACGACTTCATCATCTTCGTGTTCTTTGCGACGGTGATCGGCCAGCTGTTCTTCCCGCCGTCCGTACCGGACTGGCTGCGCCAGCTCCAGACCTTCGGCATCTTTGCCGCCGGCTACCTGGCCCGCCCGCTCGGCGGCATCATCATGGCCCACTTCGGCGACCTGCTGGGCCGCAAGAAGATGTTCACGCTGTCGATCCTGCTGATGTCGGTACCCACGCTGCTGATGGGCCTGATGCCGACCTACCAGACGATCGGCCTGCTGGCTCCCATGCTGCTACTGGTGCTGCGTATCCTGCAAGGGGCCGCGGTAGGTGGCGAAGTGCCCGGCGCCTGGGTGTTCGTCTCGGAGCACGTGCCGGCGCGCCACGTCGGCTATGCGTGCGGCACGCTGACCTGCGGCCTGACGGCCGGGATCCTGCTCGGCTCGCTGGTGGCCACGGGCATCAATTCGGTCTTTACGCCGGCCGAACTCGCGGACTGGGGCTGGCGCGTGCCGTTCCTGATCGGCGGCGTGTTCGGCATTGCGTCGATGTACCTGCGCCGCTGGCTGCACGAAACGCCGGTTTTCGCCGAACTGCAGAAGCGCAAGGCACTGGCGGCTGAAATGCCGCTGAAGTCGGTGATGCGCGACCACCGTGGCGCGGTCGTCATCTCGATGCTGCTGACCTGGATGCTGTCGGCGGGCATCGTGGTGGTGATCCTGATGACCCCGACCTTCCTGCAGAAGCTGTACGGCTTCGACGCGCGCACGGCGCTGATCGCCAACAGCGTGGCGACGCTGTGTCTGACCTTCGGCTGCGTGGTCTCTGGGGCGCTGGCTGACCGCATCGGCGCGCGCCGCACGCTGTTCTTCGGCGGCCTGCTGCTGGCCGCCAGCGCCTACGCGCTCTACACCACCGTCCACACCCGGCCCGACCTGCTGGTGCCGCTCTATGCGCTCGCCGGCTTCCTGGTCGGCACCATCGGCGCCGTGCCGTTCGTGCTGGTCAACGCGTTCCCGGCACAGGTGCGTTTTTCGGGCCTGTCGTTCTCGTACAACCTGTCATATGCGATCTTCGGCGGCCTGACCCCGATGGTCGTCACGCTGATGCTCAAGAACGATCCGCTGGCGCCGGCGCACTATGTGGTCGCGATCTGCGCGCTCGGCATGGTGACGGCGTTGTTCGTCAAGGATCGCCCGCGCGGCTGATGTGCAGCGGCTGGTTGCCAGGCAATCAAGGAGGGCTACATGCCCTCCTTTTTCATGGTCACCGGCTAACGGCTGTGCTCGCGAAAGAATTCCCACATCATCGCGCTGGCATCGGGCCCGGTGGCGCTGTGATAGCTGTAGTCGCCATCTCCGCCGCTCCACGCGTGGCCCAGCCCTTCGACTTCGACGAGTGTGACCAGGTCGCGGCTCCAGCGCCCGAAACGCGCCTCGTGAAAGTGGCCGGCCGGCAAGTCGATGTCGGCGTCTTCGATACCGCGCAGCCGGTCTTCCAGGCGGTTGTAGGCCAGGAACTGCCGTGCCAGCAGGCGCCCGTTGACCGGATGCACCGCGTCGTCGTCGAGGCCGTGCACCACGATTGCCGGCAGTTCGGGGCCGCCGGGCGTGGCGCCAACCGCGTCGACCAGCCACGCCGGATCGGCCTCCGACCCATGGAGCATGGCCCGGAGGCCCGCCCCCGGATTATCGGCCGCGCCCACCACCACGCCGGAGTGCAGGCCGACTGCCGCCACGCGCTCCGGATAGCGCAGCGCAACCACGGCGGCCATGGCAGCGCCCGCTGACATCCCAGCAAGGTAGACCTGGTCTTCGCGGACGTCGTGGCGCCGCGCCAGCGCATCGATCAGCGCCGCAACCGCCTGCGCTTCCCGACCGCCTTCACCGGCGGCAAGGTCGAACCACTGCCAGCAGCGCTGGAGCTGGCGCCGCAGCGGCTGCTGCGGATAGGCCACGATAAATCCCTCTCGCTCGGCCAGCGCATTCATGCGTGTGCCCGCGGCGAGGTCGTCAGGAGTCTGGCGGCAGCCATGCAGCATCACCACCACGGGCAATGGGCCGCGAAAGCGGTGTTTGGCGCTGGCCGGTACGTAAAGGTGATAGGAAAGCTGCGGCACCAGTTCGCCGGGCTGCGGCGCCAGGCGCAGCCGGTGCGATTCCCAGCTGCCCGGCAATTGCGGCACAGGGTGCCGCGGAGAAAGCGGGACACCATGCGGTGTCCGGATCCGGCGCCGTGGCGCCAGCGGGCTCAACGATTCAATGCGTTCCAGCCACGATTTCACTTGTGCTTCGGTCTGGGCCTGCGCCCGGCTCATTCGCCGGAATTGCGCCTGCCAGTCCGTGGCGAGGCTCTTGGCCATGAGAACTCCTGGTCATCTGAGACGTGTCTCCCCGGGTGCTTCATGTTGTTGCAATGCAGCATAGCACAAGCCACTGCAGGCTTGCCCCGAAGCGTGGCTTTTTCGCATCGCCGCGGCTCCACTGATGAGGCGGTCGGCGTCGAAAACATTCAAGTAGCCCAACGAAAGAATACAGATCGCGGAGAGATAGCTGCCGTTGCTGCGCACTTATACTAGGCTGTCGCCCCCAGGCGCTCCACTTCTCCATGTCGGATCCCGCCTCGTCCTCCTGCTCCTTGTGCCTGTTCCGCCATGTCTGCCATGATGCCCCGGCGGCCAGCTCACGGCCCGGCGCCGAGAAACCGCTGCAACCGGCGCACCTGATCGTGCCGGCAGGGGATGCTATTTTTCGCCAGGGCCGGCCCGTGACAGCGGTGTTTCCGCTTCGGCAAGGCAGCGCCAAGCAGGTCTATGAATCGCCGCTGGGCTGGCGGCAGGTGACGGGCTTTTCGCTGTCTGGGGACGTCCTCGGGCTCGAGCCAAATGAAGCGCCGGCGCACAGCGTGAGCGCCCTCGCCTTGCAGGACACCGAGTGTTGCGTGGTGCCGGTCGAAGCGCTGCGCGCGCACATGGCCGATGCGGGATTCCGCGATTCGGTGCAGGCAGTGATGCGCCACCAGGCGGAGCGCGAACGCATTCTGCTCGTCGCAGTGGGCTCGATGAAAGCCGCGCAGCGGCTCGCGATGCTGCTGCTGGATCTGGACGCCGAACACCGGCGCCGCGGCGGCGCCGATAGCGCGCTCACGCTGGCCATGTCGCGGACCGATATCGCCAGCCTGCTCGGCCTGACGCTGGAAACGGTATCGCGCCTGCTGTCGCGTTTCGCCTCGGTGGGTCTGATCTCGGTGCGTCAGCGTCGCCTGCGGCTGATCGACCGCGACGGCCTGGCTGCCGTCTATGCGGATCTGGACCCGATGCCGCGACCGGGGCCGGCCACAATCGGCTCGCTGGCCGGAACTGGCAACGAGCCCCGCCCGTTCTAGCCGACATCCCAGAGGGCGGCCGGCCTGCCGTCTAGCGTTGAGTTCTACCGTTCAGCGATCCGACACACGCTGCCACCCGTCCGGGGAGAAGCTCCGGATGGTCTTGGCACGCGTTGCCGTCCCGGTGCCCAGGTCACGCTCGTAGAACGTCTTGTCGCTGCCGAGCAGAAACGTGTGGATGCCACTCTGGCCATACTGCGCGGGCCAGGCCACGAAGGCGTATTTGGCATTGCTGCCCCTGGGCGGCGCGATCGCCCGGTAGTGGTAGCCGTAAAACGCGGAATCGACAGGCGTCTCCGGCACCATTGCAAGCGCGTCCGGCCCAAGCGGGCTGGCATTCTCCTGGCTTGTCGACGGCCAGTACAGACCATTGGTCTTGCCGGGGCTGCTCACGAGCTGGGTCGCGTAGCGCCCATCCCCCACCTGTTGCGCGTAGCGCTCCTGGGCGTCTGCAAGTTGCAGCAACGTCTCCATGGCCACCAGCTCATTGCGCCCCAGGCGCCGACGCAGGACTTCACGTTCCCCTGCCCGCAGGTCGAATTGCCAGCCACTCTTCTGTTCGACCAGCGGCGCCGGAAACGTCCAGCCACTTTCACCGACAGTCAGCAGCGCACGGCGCTCGCCATCGGGCTGGATCGCGTGATGCCGGGCCCAGGCAGCCAGGAACTCGTAGACGTCATCGCTCTCCACGCCGCTCGGCGGCAGGAGCTTGTGAAAGTCGTTGCCAAGTACGTGCCTGAGCGCATCGTCGTCGCTGCGCGAGATGGCGTCGCCGAGCGCTTCAGCCGCGGCATCGGGCGTTGCATACATCTGCTGCGCCAGCACCGGTGCACCCGCCGACAACGCGACGACTGCAACCAGCGCGCGCATGGCTGACATGGATTTACGCATCATGATTACCTCCGGCCATGTCCGAGATGCCCTCCTCCGCCGCCGCCACCGCCGTGGACGCTCCCGCCCTGCCGTCCTCCGCCACCATGAAAGCCACCGCCCTCGCCACCAAAGCCCTGGCGTTGCGGAGTGCCACGTGCCGGCTGTGCCGCGACGCGTTGCGACTGCTGCCGAACGCGGTCGCCATTGCCGGCATCGTGCAGCGCGCTGTTGCGGTTGGCATTGCGCGCGCGGTCGCGCGCCTGGGCCTGGTCGGCACGCTGCCGATCGGCACCGGCCGGGCGCGGGTTCTGCACGCCGCCACTGTGCGCGCCGGGTCTGTTTTCGGCGCCCTGACGGCCGCGGTCCGCGATGCCACCGCCGCCGTGTCCCGGCATCGATTGCCCGGTGCGGCTCTGGAACGATTGGGCGGCACGCTCGCGTGCCTGTTCGCGTGCATCCGCCGGTCCGCCACCACCCGGGCGCTGCACGCCACCGCCGCCTGCGCCAGGACGCTGCGTACCGAACTGCCCGCCTTGCGGACGGTTGGCGATGCCGGCCTGCCGTTGCTGGTCGAATCGGTTGCGCACGTTGGCGTTGTTGTAGGGCACGTTGCCGCGATTGGCGGGGTTGTGCTGCCAGTTGACGTTGGATCGGTTCACGTCGAGACGGTTGTTCACGTTGATGTTGTTGTAGCGGTTCACGTTGATGTTGACGTCGTGCGATCCCCAGTTGAAACCGCCCCAAAGCGAATTGACTGCCGCCACACCCAGGCCAAAGCCGATCCCCGCCACCAGCGACGTTGCGAACACCGATCCGGGCGGCGGTGGATAGTAGGCCGGCGGATATGCCGGATAAGGCCACGCGCCATAGACAACCGTGGGGTTATACGCCGGCACGTAGACCACCTGAGGATTGACGGGTTCGATCTGCACCACGGTGGTCCCACCGGTGGTCTGCGTGATCACCCTCTGCTGCTCCGTCGTCTTGAGAGAACCGGCCTGCTGGGCCTGCCGCCGCAAGCGCTGCACCGAGTCCATCACATCATTGGGTTGCGCAAGGAAGGCATCACCGAGGGACTGCACCCACTGGGGCTCGCGCCCCATCATGTCCATCACCGACGGGAATGCCACCAGCGATTGCACGCTCGGGTCCCACGGCTGGTTGCTGACGGCGTTGGTGGCAGCATCGCCGGACAGGCTCGCATTGGCCTTCGACCATTGCGCGGCAGATGCCACGTCGGCCGGATAAGTCGCAGCCATCAACACCTGCGACAGCAACGCATCAGGATAGAGCGCGACCGGTGCGGTGAGTTGGTCGAGTTGCGCGTGGCTTAGCGGAGTCTGCGCCATCGGCCCGCCAAATGGCGCCAGCAGCATCAACCCGAAAAACCAGGCAAGAATTTGACGTAAGCGGTGCATGTTCGCTCTCCACAGGGATGCAGTCCGGCCCATCGCGTGCAGCCATGGCCGGGGCGGCGGCCACGCACGCCCGCCAGTTGCACGGGGTGCGCCACGCGCTGCCACTACCGGCTCTGTTGCGTGCATTCCTGGCGGTACGCCTCCTCCAGGCGTTTGCGGTCCGCTTGCCGCTCGAGCGTCGGATACGTGCGGCCGTCAGCCGTGGTCACCGACGGCTTGCCCGTCGACCACTGCTCCCCGACGGGCAGCGCGTTGATCTGGTCGAGCAGAGACTGGCAGCGCTGGCGCTGCGATACCGACAAGGTGCCGTCTGGCGATTCGACCGTCGACGTGGCACTGTCGAGCATGCGCGGCGGCGGTGGCGCGACCATCGGCGCCGGTGGCGCCATGTCAGACGCCGCCCAGACCTGGGCGGCCAGCAACCCTGCACCGGCCAACATGCATACCTTGCGACAAATCACCTTGTTCAAGCTAAGACTCCGGAACTGCGCCCGCTCGCACATGCTCGGCGAGGGACGCCTGTGGACCCGCATGAGTCCGAAATTGGGAATTGAAGGTCAGCGGTCCTTCCCGCTGCCATGGCGGCCGGTGCGATTACGCAGCAACTCGAGCTTGAGCAGTGCATCGGCCAGCATGCTCTTGAGCCTGGCGTTCTCCTCCTGCAACTCACGCAGCTTGCGCCCGTCGCGCGCATCGCCCTGGCCGGGCTGCCCATAGCGCGCGCGCCAGCCATAGAAAGAAGCGTCGCTGAAGCCGTACCGCGCGCACAACTCGCGCACCGGCACGCCGCTGGCGGCCTCGGCCAGATAGGTGCGGATCTGCTCTTCCGAATACCGTCTGTTCACCGATTTTTCTCCGCTACGCAACCATCCCATGCGCGCCGGTAAGCGTGCCCGACCCTGCCCGTACGTTAGCCCACCGCCGAGTCAAAAGGCAATTCAACGTCTTTGCTGCGCGAGTTAAGCAAATTGTGCGACCCGGACTTCGAGCGGATGCCAGATCGACATTGGCCGTCATCAGGCCAATACGCGCGCTCGCAGGCCGTGGCAACGTCACGGGGGTACGGGTTCTGCCAGCCACCATTTTGGTTTTTCCAATTTGGAGTCCAATTTCACTGCACGGCCGACGGCGCGCTTTTTCCCCTTTTTGCACGATATCGTCCGCAGCTATTTCGTTCGCCGCGGTTCGCCGCGCAGGGCAGATCTTTCCTTGTGTCCTGTAGAGGTTTCCAGCACATTTCCGGCGGCTTCTGACCATGTTCCGATGTCTGGACAACCAATCTTGAAACTCCTGGACCGCGTGCCCGAATGTCAGTTACTTCCTAGGAACTTTCTGGATGTTGTATTAAGATTCCTCGGCATCAACTAAATTTCGTACGCCCGCAAACGGCGCTCTACAGAGCCGTACAGACGGGCGGCCCGCCAGTTCTTCACCGGTACGGACACATCGGTGACACACGAAGAACTGCCGGCAAGCACGGGCCTGAAGGATTGATGAGTCACTGCGCCATTTGTCGACGCGAGTCGGACATTTAGGAGTTGTGCCATGCTTCTTAGCAGCCAGATCCGCCGCAAACATCGCTTGCCGGTTCCCGTTCCCACTGCCACGGCAATTTCTCCTTCTACCCGCGAACCCGATTGCTAGGTTCGCGGCGCACGGCGCTCGCCCTCGGGCTGCATATCGCCGTCGCATTGCCGGGCAATAGAACACAAGAAAAAAACAAGAACAGAAGTCCATGGATCGGGAGAAGTCAGAATGCGTCATGTCAGCACGAAGTTGTTGCATGTTTTCGTTTTGGTTATGGAATACCGCGACCTCAGCGCGGTAGCGGCCTGTACGCAAGGACGCGTCCCGACGGTCGCCTACAGCCTCGCGCGGCTGCGCGAAATCACGGGCGACCCGCTCTTCGTCAAGCGCAACGGCACGCTTGAACCGACGCCGCACGCGCTGCGCCTGGAGCAGACCGCCAGGCAGATCCTGGCGAAATGGAACCAGCTGGTGCGCCCAAACGACCTGGTCACGGAGAAGAGCCACCAGGGCCGGCGCCTGTCGATCGGGTTCTCCTCGTCCATTGGCGACCCGGTGATCACCGAGATCCTGACCACCCTGTGCGAGAGATTCCCGCACGACAGCTTCGTGACGCGCCCCGTCATTGCCGATGCCACGCTGGCCGAAAGCCTGGACAGCGGCGAACTGGACTGCGCTTTTGTGGTGGATGGCGGCCACAACCCGGCCAAAGTATTGCCGCACAACATCCTCGCAACGCCGCGCCGCCTGGTCAGCGCAATGCGCGCGGGCAGCGCCGACGATACGGAAAGCGACTGGATCCTGCTGCAGGAAGACTGCGAAGCGGGTAGTCCCCTGCGCAGCTTCCTCACGAGGCAGGCGAGCACCCCGGGACATCGGGAGACCGTGGTGCCATCGTGGCACACACAGATCACGCTGCTGCATTCGGCCGGGGGCATCTGCCCCGTACTGGATTTCAACGTGCCGCTGGTCACGCGCGATCGCAAGACGCGCCTGCTGGCGCCCCCGAGCAGCTTCCCGGAATGGGCCGCCCTGCATTTCTGGGCGCCCGAACGCGCACGCGACAAGGGCGCGCTGCGTGACATCATGGACGTAGGCAGCGCTGTCCTGCGCGACCCGCTCAAGGCCATCGACAACCGCCGCAAGGGCCGGCAGGAACCGCATCGGCACGCTGCAGCGGCCTGAGCCGCGGCAGGCAGCGCCCTTCGCCCCTCGTCAGGCTTCCGATCGCTTGCTGTAGCGCAAGCCTTGATCACGCTTATTCCGTAACGGGACGAGGCTACGGCGCGCTATGGCAGGCCGCACGGGCAGTTCGGAAAAATCCCGCTTTCCGCGCCGTTACCGTTTGCCTCGCGTATTTGCGAAATTTCCTAGCCCGCCGAAGCGGCGAGATCAGTATTCTGAGCTCGCACTGTCGTGTCGCGGCCGCCTCCCGTTTGGCTCGAGATCCCGGCATGTGCGCCGATGTTGATGCGTCTTTCGCGCCGCACGCCATTCACGCGTGCGGCGATTTTTTGGGACGCAATCAAGACTTCTATTCCCCACGAGAAGGAACCGCGCCATGACCTTGAGAATCCTGCTGGCCGACGACCATCCCCTTGTCTCCACCGCGGCCCGGGACCTGTTGCAGACGCAGGCGGGATGGGAGGTGTGCGGCATGGTCACCAGTGCGACAGATTTGCTGTGCTGCGCCCAGGCACTCCGGCCCGATGTGGTGATCACCGACTACCACATGCCGGGGCCCGGAGATTCCGATGGCATGCGGTTGATTTCCACGCTGCGGCGGCACCATCCGGCAATGGCAGTCATTGTGCTGACGATGATCACCAATCCCATGATCCTGCGCTCGATCCTCAAGTCGCGCGTGCATGGCCTGCTGCTCAAAGATGCGCCGCCGAGCGAACTGGTCACCGCGGTCGTCCGCATACAGCGGGGCTTTGACTACATTGGCAAATCAGCACTGGAAATCCTGACACGATCGGACCCGGATAGCCTGATAGAACCCGGCCAGCCCGTTCCGCAACGCATGTCGGTCCGTGAAACGGAAGTCATCCGCCTCTACCTGAGCGGGCGCTCGGTCAGCGAAATTGCCGGCATCATGTGCCGCAGCGTCAAGACGATCAGCCGCCAGAAAAACTGCGCCATGCAGAAGCTCGGGGCCAGCAATGACCGCGAGCTGTTCGAATGTGCGGCACGCCAGGGCATCCTGCTGCCGAGCTAGCGCGAACGATCGCGCCGGACGCTTAGTCCGCGTCCGCCATCTCCGCGGCACGCGCCACGGCATCGGCAATGCCGGCCTCAAGTTGGGCAAGGCCTCTCGAGAGTTCGCCCATGGTCGACTCGGGAACGTTTTCCAGCACATCCTGCAGAAAGGCCGAACGCAGCGGCATCTTGCCTTCCACCACGTCCCTGCCAGTTGCCGACAGCGTGACGTGGGTCACACGGTTGTCGCGCTCCGAGGTATTGCGCAGGACCCAGCCAAGCTCCTCCAAGGCCTTGAGCTGCCTCGTCAGTGCACCGGGATCCATGCCCACGCGCTCAGCCAGGGCCTTCTGCGCGATAGCATCTTCCTGCAGGTGCAGCGCAAACAGGATGCGCCACCTCGGCAACGGAAGCCCGATACGCTGCTCGAACGCCGCTGCATAGGCGCGGTAAGTCCGCCCGAACTGCTGCAGTACCGCAAGGCTTTGTCGCTCCAGTTCCATCCAATCTCCCGTATCCAAGGACACGGCATGCCATGCATGCCAGCGCTCTAGTCAGCCGCCATGGCCGGCTGCTGGCCGGCTCGCACAAGCCTGACCGGCGGCACGCGCCGCGCGCGCCACAGGCCTATCAGTGCCGCCGCCGCGGCAATCACCAGTCCAAGATGAATCGCGGTCACCAGGGACACACGCGCCTGCTCCAGCAGCAAGGCGCCATTGTGCCCTGCCTGCTGCAGTTCGGTCAGCAATCCTGCCTGCGCGGCCTTATCGATCAGTACCTGCGGGTCAGCCATGCGTGTGAGCCAGCCCTGCGCATTGGCGGCCGCAAGCGACTGCTCCACACCTGCGGTATAGGAGCGCGTTACCATCGTGCCGACCATTGCCGTGCCGATCATGCCCCCTACCATCCGTAGCGACTGCAGCATCGCGGTAGCGATACCAAGGTGTTCCCGGCCCACTGTCTGCTGCGCAAACACGGTGAGGTTCGGCATGATGAAGCCAAGCCCGAAGCCGGCAATCAGCATGATCGCGAGCAACAGCGAATGCGGCATGCCGCGAGTGGCCTGAGACAGGGCAAGGCAGCCGACAGCCAGCATGCCGAAGCCAGCGAACAACATCGCATTCGGATGGCGAATGCGCGTGATGATACGGCCGTTCACGATGCTGCCGACCGTGATGCACACTACCAGCGGAGTCACCAGCAGGCCCGCGTCGCGCGGGGAATAACCGAAGCCGCCCTGCAGCAGCAACGGCGCATAGATCAGCAGTGCAAACATAGAGAAGCCGACCAGCACGGCGAGCTGGAGCAGCGGTGCCACGCCGGGGTTGCGGAACATGTCCAGCGGCAGGATCGGATTGGCACAGCGGCGTTCCCATTGCCACAACCCGGCCAGCGCCGCGACAGCGACGGCAAGCAGCCCCGCAGTCAACCAGTCAACGCCACGCTGCGGCAGCAACTCGACACTCATCTGCATGCAGCCGAGCCCCACGCCGATCAGCAAGGCACCCAGCCAGTCGACCCGGATCGGGCCGGAATGCGATTGCTGGCGCAGGTGCGGCAGGTAGCGCCACACGAACCACAGGCTCAGCACTCCCACCGGCAGGTTGACATAGAACACGGCGCGCCATCCGTACCACTCCGTGAGTATGCCGCCAAGCGACGGCCCGATGGCATTGGCCACGCCAAACGCCGCGCTCATCAGAACCTGCCAGCGCAGCCTCACATGCGAATCCGGAAATAGATCGGGAATGCACGCGAACGCCGTGCCCACCAGCATGCCGCCCCCGATTCCCTGCAGTCCTCGCGCGGCCACAAGGAAGGGCATGCTCGTCGCCATGCCGCACAGTGCGGACGCCACCGAGAACACAACGATGGAAGCCAGCACGAAAGGCTTGCGGCCATAGTAATCGCCGAGGCGTCCGAAGATCGGCACGGTAATCACCGACAACAGCAGGTAAGACGTCGCTACCCACGCGTAGTACTCGAAGCCCTGGAGTTCGGCGACAACCGTTGGCAGTGCCGTACCGACCACGGTCTGGTCGAGCGCCACCAGCATCGACACAAAGGCCACGCCCAACATGGCAAGCAGCGATTCGCGGAACGGGAGAACCTGTCCGCTGCCATGTCCGGATTGTGGCGTCGACGTCATTTTATTGCCCGATCAATCGTTGTGATGTCAATCATTATAGGACGGGTTCGCGGAATTTTCTGACGATAAGTATGAACTGGATTACGAGGGGTCGTACATCGCCGGGCCCTGTCTCAGGGTCGCCGCTTTCTCCACTCATAGTCCGGCGGCGGATCTGCCACCCCCGCACGCCCCACGGAGTCCGGGTTTTCCGAGCAAAGCGTGACAAAACTCACGGGCTCCCCCGCAAGCTGGCGCTGGCGTAACGTTTCGGTTAGCCGGAGCGCGTCACGCATCGCGTCGCCGGGAAACGACTGGGCATGTGGGGTGAGCCCGGTGTCATGGGCTTCGGACCAGTAGACCATGTACATAAGCATCCCTTTTGATTGCGCCGCAGCCTGATGGTCACTGCAAAAGGACGGCCTTCGAGAGCCTTTGCATTTCGCCACGCTGGACGCAGCGATTGCCGCCGGACGGCAATACGTGCGCCGGGACAACGGTGAGTTGGAGATTCGGCGACAAGACGTGTCTGATCCGACTGCGGCGCGACGTTCCTGCCGACGAGCCCATCGAGCGCACAGACACGGAAAGCCACCACCCATCGGCTTTACAGTTCGTTCATTTCAAGTTGTCCGCCTGCGCCAGTGCACATTCCCTGAACGCCTTGCGAAGCGGCGTCTGCTCGGCTTCGCGCCGGCTCAACAGCCCGACGCTACCACGGCTTGCATACGGCAGCGCCAGCATGGCGATGCGGCCTGCTTCGCAGAAGAATCTTGCCGGACGATAGGAGCTGATTCCGAGGAGGTCGGTCCGACCGAGGATGGCAATTGTGGCCAGCAGTCCTGCGGTCTCGATACACACCCTTGGGGGCGGCTCCGCCGCAACGGCCAGTTCGAAACCCAGTTCGCTCCACAGCTGGCTGCCTGCCGGCATGCCGATCCATTCATATGGCCGCGTTTGCGCCCATTCGACTTCGCCGCCCACAAGCGGGTGCGCGGGCCCCGCGATCACACGAAGGGTCTCCTCGAACAATTCCTCGTACCGTAGCGAATCGCACGATACGCGCGCGTCCATCCGACCGACCACGTAGTCAAGGCGGCCCTCCCTGAGTTGCGACACAAGATCCTGCAGCACCCCTTCTGTAAGGGTAATGAATACCTTCGGATATTGCTGCCGCAGCGCGGCGACAGTTGCCGGCACCACGATTGCCGCAACAGCGGGGGTCGCGCCAATAGCAAGATCGCCGCTTGCGCCCTGGCTCATCAATTCGATCGTCAATTGGGTGCGGTCGATCTCGGCCAGGATCGTGCGCGCATGCACGACCAACGCCTCGCAGAAGGCGGTAGGCACCAGTCCCTTGGGCTGGCGCTGGAATAAAGGAACACCTAGGTCACTCTCGAGTTCTGCGAGCCACTTCGACAATGCCGGCTGCGTCATGCCCAGCCTGGCTGCGGTATGACTCATATGGGCCGAACGATACAGCTCGACCAGAACAAACAGCTGCCGGATACGCAGGCGCTGGGTCCATTCCATGACAGCGACTCCATGAGGTTTGCGACATAGCGAAGGGGCAATTTCTCATTTTATGTATATCGCGCGACCGTCAACAATGGACTGGCCGGCACCTGAATCGCTGCGGTTCCAATGCATTGGGAACACCGGTGCAGGAAACGCGCCGCGGCCTGCGCCGCCGTGGCAAGTGTTCAGGGCCCACACGCCGGGCCGGCTTTCCGCAAATGACCGGCGCTGCAACCACTTCGCATCATGCCTAGCTGCCTCCAGTGTTCGATGAGTCATTTCTGCCTGCCCTCGGGCATGCATCGTTCAGACATTACCAAGGTCGCGCCGCTGGTCAGGCGCCGCGTCCGCGTGCTCAAGGGAGACGCGCTTTTTCATCCGGGTGACGCCGCAGACGCGGTCTATGCGGTGCGTGTCGGCACCATCAAGACCTGCATCACCACCGCCAGCGGTCGCAATCAGGTGGTCACCTTTCACCTGCCCGGCGAGATCATCGGTCTGGAGAGCCTGGTCCAGGTCACCCACGCATGCCGCGCCACCGCCCTCGAAGACACCAGCCTCTGTTTGATTCCTTCGGATGTGCTCAAGGCGCAGGCGGTACATATCGCTCCCCTGCGCAACCGACTGCTTGAGGCATTCAGCCACGAGGCCCGGCACCAGCGGGACCAGGCGGTCATGCTCGGCCAGATGACAGCAGAGGAGCGCATTGCGACGTTCCTGCTCTCGTTGTCGGAACGGTTATCGGCACGCGGATTCGCAGCCTCGGAGTTCCTGCTTCGCATGAGCCGCGAGGATATCGGCAGCCATCTCGGTCTCAAGCTGGAGACGGTCAGCCGCATTCTCTCGCGCATGGGCGGCGCCGGACTGCTCAGGGTGCGTGCGCGCAACGTGGCGATCCTCGACCGGGACATGCTCGAGCACGTTTCCCAGGGGCTCAGACCGCTCTTGCCGCGCACTCAGCCGCAGGCTCCGCGGATGACTATGTAGTGCAGCCTTGCTCTCATCCCACGCGGCGGACCTGTTTCGGCCCGCCGAAAATCCGCCAGAAGGTTGACTCCAGTCAAGCTTGGTTTACCTCCCCCCGGACCTGCCCGATACGATCCCATTCGTCAGTGTAAGGACATGCGCCTTCAATTTTCCAATCCATTTTCGCTCATAGAGAACACCCGCCTGTCGACGGACACGTTTCCAATTCAGCCAGAGATATAGCGCCACATTGCCTGAATGTTCCCCCGTTGCATTGCCGGTGATCGCCTTAAATACGATGAAGCATCTCCTCGTTTCCATCAAAGCCAGGCTGATTGCCGGCTTTGTACTTATGTTCGCACTGCTTTCCGGCCTGGGGGCATTCGGCTATTACGGTGTATCGACGCTCGGCACGCATGTCGAGGATCTCTTCAAGTCCAATACCTCGCCCATCATCGATCTTGCGGCGGTACGCGCAGGCACTCTGCGAATTCGCCTCAATTTCTGGCGGGCACAGGTAGAGCAAAACAAGGATGCCACACGCCGACTGGCCGACGACACCGCCGCAACGCGCGCCATCATCAACAAGTACTGGTCGCATTACTATCCGGCCGGCATCAGTTCGCCGCACGAGCGCGCGCTCGCGGATGGCATCGCCGAAAAGCTGTCGAAGTTCACGGAAGACGCCGACCGCGTGCTGGGTTACATCCAGGCCGAAGACTACGAAATGGCCCGCCAGTATCAGTCGCAGCACCTGGCCCCAAGTGCCGACGCGCTCAGCAAGCTTCTCGACGATGACATGCAGGACAACATCACGCAGGCCACCGCGAGTGCCGACGGCAGTGTCTCGCTTGCCGCCCGGATCCAATGGATTTCCGTATCGCTGGTGATGGCAGGTGCGCTGGTGTCCCTGCTCGTATCCACCTGGCTGGTGCGCGCCGTGACGCGGCCGCTGTCCAGGGCCGTAGAGATTGCCGATCAGGTGTCGGAAGGCAAGCTTGGCGAGCCGATCCGCGTCGACTCCCACGACGAGTTCGGCAAGCTCATCGGTGCGCTCAAGCGCATGGATGAAAAGCTGACTTCGACTGTCCGCGGCATCCGTGAATCCAGCGAATCCGTCATGGTGGCATCGGGCCAGATCGCCAGCGGCAATATCGACCTGTCGGCCCGCACTGAAGAGCAGGCGGCCTCGCTCGAGCAGACCGCGGCAAGCATGGCGGAAATCACCGAGACCGTGAAGCAGAATGCCGACAACGCCAGGCAGGCAAGCTCGCTGGCCAGGAACGCCTCCGACCTCTCGAACACCAACAACCAGGCTGTCGACGAAATGGTGCGGACTATGGGCAGCATTACCGAAAGCTCGGCCAAGATTGCCGACATCACCAGCATGATCGAAGGCATTGCCTTCCAGACCAATATCCTGGCGTTGAACGCTGCGGTCGAAGCGGCCCGCGCCGGCGAGCAAGGGCGAGGCTTCGCAGTGGTCGCGGGAGAAGTCCGTTCGCTGGCACAGCGATCCTCCGCCGCTGCCAAGGAAATCAAGGACCTGATCGGACACTCCTCCTCGATCGTCCAGGAAGGTTCGCGCCAGGCGAGCGAGGTCGGGACGGCCATGCAGGAGGTCGCCCGCGTTATCAACATGGTCACCGATATCGTTGGTGAAATCACAGCGGCATCCGATGAACAAAGCGCCGGCGTCGAACAGGTGCACCAGGCCATCAGCCAGATCGATGCAGCGACGCAGCAGAACGCCGCGCTTGTCGAAGAGGCCACGGCGGCGGCACAGTCGCTGGAAGAACAGGCCAAGAGAATGAAAGACGAGGTCATGTTCTTTCGCCTGGCCGGAGACACTACCGCTTCTGCCCTGCGCAGGCCCGAGAGCGCGCTGGCGCGTAAGCCCGTCGCGCTAGCGAAGACCATACAGGCAAAGCGCACACAACCTGCGCGCGCTGCGGCGGCCCTTCCCGCGTCCACGCGGACACCGGAGAGCACCGGGACAGCCGTGAAGCTCGCACAGAATAACAACGCGGCCTGGGAATCGTTCTGACGACGCACCTGGTCTTCCCATCGCGAAAGCGGCGGCCGGGCGTCATGACATCGCCCGGCCGCCGCCTGCCGTTGGACGGCCTGTCCGGCCGAAGCTGCTGGCGCAGCAATGGCTCCGACAGTCCCCAACTCAATGATCCGACGTAATGCCCCGCTGTTCTGCCTGCACTTTCTCGAATTTCTGCCTGCCCGGAGGCATGACTCGCCGCGACAGCGAGCGAATGGACTCGGTGGTGCTCGGCCGCATCAGCCTGCAGAAGGGCGAATCGCTGTACAAGCCCGGTGATTCGGTCAACGCCATCTATGCCATCCGTGTCGGCACGCTCAAGACCCAGGTCGCAACGCAGGACGGGCGGGTGCAGATCGTCGGCTTTCACCTGCCCGGCGAACTGATCGGCCTGGAGAGCCTGGTGTCGACCCGCCAGATGTCACATGCCATCGCCCTGGAAGACGCAAGGCTGTGCCGCGTCAACCTGCCGGCGCTGCGTGCGCTCGCGGGCAACCTGCCCTCGTTGCACAACAACATCCTGCGACTGCTGGCCACGGAAGTGCAGCATGATCATGCGATGTTGGCCATCCTTGGAGTCCTCAACGCGGAAGAGCGGCTGGTGTCCTTTCTGCTGGACCTGTCCTGCCGGCTGTCGGCACGGGGTTTTGCCGCCAGCGAGTTCCAGCTGCGCATGACACGCGAGGAAATTGGCAGCTATCTCGGCCTGAAGCTGGAAACGATCAGCCGCCTGTTCTCCCGGTTGTCGGACGCCGGCCTTATCAGCATCCGTCATCGCAACGTCAAGCTGCTCGACATGGCGGGGCTGCATGCCATCCATGCGCGCTCGGCAGCCGCACCCATTCCAGCCACGAAAATCGAGGAAGCGTCCATTGGCAACGCGAGTTAGCCAGCCCATGCCTGCCGGAGCCCTGGCTGCCGCGGTCGCCGATCTCAACCTTGCATATCTTGAACTAGCCAGGCGCCTCGGACAAAGCGATAGGGAAATGGCCATGCACTGCCTTGGATGTGGCGCAGAAATGGTTGCCGAGATCGCAAGATTGACTACGGAACAACTGGTGCGTGTATCGAAAACAAATATTCTCCTGTGCCGCATCGACATTCGCTCCAGTTCGTATTTGATTAGATTCAACGAATCGCTTTGAAAAAATATTTAGTTCACGCAAATATCAACTCAACATCACGAATGATCGCATTGAGTTAGCACTTAGAATTTATCCTGTAGTCGCGAGGCTACTCCCCCAATTTTCCGCCCTCTTTTTAGAGGGATTTTTTTTGCTTTCCGATACAGGAGATGCATTTTTGTTCGATGTATCGGACACGCTGCGATTTCGATTGCGACTTACATGGCCTGCCGCCGATGATTCAGCTCCAGCGACGTTACAAGGCGTTGCAGCAGACTCTCTGCCTTCGCGGGAAGCTCCAGGAACGCGCAGCCATAGTGCGAACTGCCGCCCTCCGCGTCATCGATCGCCCAGCAACCCATGATGCGGATATCCACGGACAGCTTTCCGTGTGACCCGAAGTCCATGACTGCGCCGCGCACTTCTGCGCCCTTTCCAAGACGCACTCCACCGCCGACGCGGCCACGCAAGCGAACGCCCGACAGAGAAATGTCGACGATATCAAACTTCAACCGGGTGAGATGGCCGACCTGGAGCTGGCATGAATAGCCCGCATCCGGTGCGACAGGCGCACGGAAGTGCCGGCGACGCTGGACGTAGTAGAGGCAGGCGGGAAAAGGCACCTCGAATGCCAGCCGCCCCTTGAATTTGATCTTGCGTGGCGTTCCCGACTGGAACGCGACCGGCGCCCCGCGGATCGACGCCTGGAACAGGTTTTCTCGAGAGTCGGCCAGTTCCTCCTCGTCTTCCGCACGCATGCTGCGATCCAGCACCAGGCGATGCGCCTTGAGGTCCGCCTGCAAGACGCGCGTACCGGTCTCATGACCGGACTGGCTGCGGACGCGCACAGCCGATCCGAGCCAGGCCAAGTCACTGAGGATCGCGCCGATCTCCGTAGAGTCCTCCAGGCGAAAGTCCTCATCAAATCCCGAGGAGAACGCTCCGACAATACCAGCGTCAGCGGTGACAGCAGGCGTGCTCTTGTCAGCTAGAAACATAGTGCGACTTCATGTCCGGTTTGCAAATAACGACAGGACGATTCCGTATCCTGTCCGGTACATGAAATCTTATGGAGGGGGGTATTCGCGCTCAACGACGCGGTTGATGTCGATTAAACTCCCTGTCAATTCGGGCTGACGGCCGTCCGCCTTGACCGCTTCATGGCGAACGCTTTTGGCTTCGCCTTACCGCGCGTGCAGCGCCGCGACCATCGGCGCACGTCTGGGCAAGCGTGCAGCCAACGCATATTCAGGCCGTAGTCGAAGCTGCAATCCGGTCGATTGCGCCGCGGCGGGAACGGCGGGCTTTGCCTTCTTGCCTTTGGCAGCCCGCGGCGGCGGCGCGCACAGACCGCAGACAAAGTTCGATTGCAGGTCATAGGTATGACGAACATACTTGCCGCCGCAGCACTTGCATGAGCATAGCTCGATCGTCCCGCATTCCACGAACCGGACCAGCGTCCAGGCACGCGTGAAGCTGAGCACCACCTCCTCGCCGATCATCGCGACCTGCTCCTGATAGAGGCGGTATGCGGACAGCAGTCGTTCAATACGCGTTTGCCCGCTGTGTGCCTCCAGGAACCTGAAGGCCGACAGGAACAGCGAGGCATGGACATTCGGCCGCCAGGTCAGGAACCAGTCCGGCGAGAACGGCAGTTGCCCTTTCGGCGGCGAGACGCCCCGCAACTCCTTGTAGAGGCGTGTCAGCCGGTCACGGGAGAGGGACACTTCGGCTTCAAGCACTTGCAGCCGCGCGCCGAATCCGATCAATTCAATGGCCAACCGAAAATCTTCGGCGTCACGTAACACGCTCTTGCGGGCAGGCGCGGCATTTTCGGAGTTCATGGCGGCGTTCAATTGATGGCCTCCACGGGTTGCGCGGACAGCAGGATCGCCATCTGCATCTGCTGCAGGTCGTGCTGCGACGGACCAGCGGCAAGGCTGGACAGAAGTACGTGGTCATCAAAGCGGAACCGGCACAGCAGGATGTTCGTGCGCGAAAGCTTGATCAGTTGCGCCGGTGTCAGCGCGGCGATCAATCGGGCAATCTCCTCGCTGATGCCGAGGCGGAACATGCCTTCGGCCTCGTTATCCTGGATCATCCGCTGCGCGAGAAGCAGATACGACAGGTTGAACTCGGATATGGCGTTCATACAATCATTTGAAATCATTTTTGCTGCCTTGCCTTTTGGCTGACACATTGGTGTCCGGGACGGGAACTGATGCGGCATCCATGACGCGCGTACCATCCCTTTGGAAGTTGCGACAGTGGCATCTCAGGCACACAGTGTTCAGCGTGCCTGGCCTCGTGACGACTGCCCGCGACAGAATCATTCTGGCAAGGAAAGCGGCCTCAATAAAATGAGTTTGAGGGATGCCGATATATGCAAAACCTCATGCTTTCCTGGTATCGAGCGCGTTGCCGAGACCGCCGCACGCTGAGTGGCCGTATCGTTTCCCGCATCGGAAAAATCTTAAGAGATCGACTCATCGTTCCACGCCTTGTTTTTGCTAAAGGTTTGTGTTGAGTCAAAGTTGGTCGGACCGCCATGTCCCGCCGCAACACCCAGAAGCCGTGCCACGGTCTTTGGATGGGGAATCGACCGAGACATTGGCACAGATCAAATTCAGAGAGGCTCCACGTACAGAATGTCTGCACAATGCGAATCCTCTGAAGAGCTCGTGTCCTCCTGCAACGGAATCACCGCGGGCTCCCCGCCACCTTGCCGTCTGGAAGGGCTCATCCTGTCATGCCTGGCCGCTCTCAAACTGCGCGCACCAGCGCCGCCATCACGCCACAAGCGAACGCACGGTTTCAAAGCCGCGCCGTCAACCTTTTGCGTGCTGGCTGCCTGGAAATGCACTATCAGCCAATCCTGGATCTCCGCTCCGGTCTCGTCAGGAAAGTCGAGGCCCTGGCACGCCTGCTCGATGGCGACAAGGTCCTGCCGCCTGCAGCATTCCTGCCCGACTTCGGTCCAGAGGAACTTTACGAGCTCTATGTGCAGGGGCTTGACCGCGCCCTGCTCGATCGCAACCTGTGGATGGGTCAGGGGCTGGTGCTGGATCTGTCCGTCAACCTGCCGCCGAGCGGGTTGAGCGATCCGCGCTACTTCGAAGCCACGTACCGCGCGCTGCTTCGCCACGCCTGCCTGCCTTCCGCGTTGACGCTGGAGATCCTGGAAGGCAACAGCATCGACTGCGTGGACCAGGCCGGCGAGCAGTTCCGGAAGTTCACGGCACTCGGTGTGCGCATGGCCGAAGACGATCTCGGGTCGGGGCATAGCAGCCTGACGCGGCTACGCGAGCTTTCCTTCGACTGGGTCAAGATCGACCGCAGCATCGTCCAGCTCAAGGGCGACGACAATGCGGACGTGCTGCATTTCGTCCATCAGCTGACTCGGTTGAGTCATGCGCTTGGCAAGTCGGTGATTGTGGAAGGCGTGGAGAATCTGGCGTTGATCGACGCCATCAGGATTCTTGGCGCGGATGCGGCCCAGGGTTACGGTATTGCGCGGCCAATGCCCGCGCAACAGTTGATGCAGTGGCATCACGAGCGCAGCATCGCTGGCTCGAACCAGCACGCCGAGGCCGACCTGACACGTCTGGCCAGGCTTTTGCTCCTTGAGGAGCGCCTGCAAGCCTGTCAGGAGCCGCTGGCAGCAAGCCGACGTTGCGATATGTTGTCCACGACGCCGGAACGCGAAGCCGCTTCAGGTGCCTCGTCGCAAGCCAGCGATGCTTCGTGCGGAGCCTGTCAGCTCGCACGCTTTCGCGCCGAGGTGGATGCCATATACGTTGGCGACCGCAAGCGCGCCACGGAAAAAGACGCTCTCCTGCACGCCGCCGCGTTCCACGGCGTGCACAGCAATGCCTACCGGCAGGCGCGCAGCAGGCTCGCCGCCACGGCGTGACCGCGAGCACGTGCAAGGTTTCGTAGTGACTGCGCGCGCTCAGGGCGCAGCGCGGGCGCCCCGATCCCGCTCATGCCGGCGGGACATTCGCAGCGCATTAATGGTCGCACCCGTCATCGCGCACTAGTCTGCGCATCACCCAGACGACACTGATCAGAACGGCCAACAAGGCCGCAGCTAGCAGAAGAGTCATCGCTCAGCGCATCATCCACCAATGCGTGGCCACCAGGAATAGTGCCCCGGGCACGCAAATCGCCACGGTGCTGACAGCGGCCACGAATTGCGCGTGCAGCCGCGCTCGCGGACTCGCCATGGCGAACAGTCTGGGCACGATCATGACGGCAATGAGCGTGAAGAAGGACAGGGTCGAGACAAAGGTAAGCATCGGCAGTCAGCAGGTCAGGGACGCTGCTGCCACC
This sequence comes from Cupriavidus numazuensis, assembly GCF_905397435.1. Lineage (GTDB taxonomy): Bacteria > Pseudomonadota > Gammaproteobacteria > Burkholderiales > Burkholderiaceae > Cupriavidus > Cupriavidus numazuensis. The sequence goes on along the minus strand of NZ_CAJPVI010000082.1, from coordinate 4,939 downwards.
CTTGCGGCGACATCGCGACCCGGCAATCCGTGCGCAGCGGCTCCATGCCTCGGAGATTTCCGGGGCCGCGCCGCGGTTGCGCACGGCCCGCGGCAGCTGTCGCGGGACCGGCACACCATGCCCGCCGCTCCGACGACAGGACCATTGTTCCAAGGAACGGCCTGACTGAAAAATGAGAACAGGGGCCGATGCTATGCCCTAAATCTCATGCAGAACGGTCAGCTTTGCGCCCCTCCACGGCCGCCAGTGACCGAACCATCACAGTCGGAAGCATCATGCCGCTTCCGGCAGAACTTTTGTGTCTCGTGCCGCACTATAGAAGCGGAACGCATTCTTGCCGGAGCGCTTCGCGGCGTACATGCTCTCGTCCGCCCGTGCCAGCAGGGCAGCGGGGTCGGCCGCGTCATCAGGAAACATGCTGATGCCAATGCTTGGCGTCACGAACACAGGGTGGCCATGTACCTGGTTCACGCCGGCCACCACGCGCAGCAGCATTTCCGCGATCGGGGCCACGCATTGCTGATCGGCAACGTCTTCAAGCACCATCGCAAATTCGTCGCCGCCCAGGCGTGCGACAGTATCCGCTTCGCGCAGCGCTTCTTTCAGCCGATGTGCCACGGCAATCAGTGTTTCATCGCCAACACCGTGACCCAGCGTGTCGTTGATCACCTTGAATCCATCCAGGTCCAGAAACATCACTGCAACGTGGCTCGAAGCACGTCGAGCTCGGGCGACCGCCTGGGACAGGCGCTCCCCCAGCAATGTGCGATTGGGCAGCCCGGTCAGCGCATCATGGGTGGCAAGGAACCCGAGGCGCTCCTCTTGCTGCTGGCGCTGTGTAATGTCGGAGCACACTGCGACGTAGTTGGAATACGCACCGCTCACGCCGCGAATGCCACAGATGGATAGCGACTCGCGATAGACCGCCCCATCCTTGCGCCGGTTCCACAGTTCGCCACGCCATTGGCCTTGCTCTTTGAGTGCACGCCACAGGTCGCGATAGAACTCCGCTGGCTGGCGTCCCGAGCTGAACAGGCGCGGGGTGTTTCCGATCAATTCGCTTTGGCCATACCCCGTCAGCCTGGAAAAAGCGGGATTCACCTTTTCGATGACACCGTTCGCATCGGTGATCATCACGCCGTCCTGTGTCAGTTCGAACGCCTGGTCAACGAGCCACTGGCTGTAGAACGACTTGCGCAAGGCATCATCGCGCTGGCGAACCAGATAGAGCGACATCCAGAGAAAAGCGAGAACTCCACTTGCCGATATCACGCCGGCGACCCAGAGCATGCGGTTGAACATGCTGGTGCTGGTCGATGCCCTGACCTCGGCTTGCCTGACGTTGACGCTGACGATGCCACCGAACAAGGCATCAAGCTGCTGCAGGAACGTGATGTTGTGGTCCAGATCCTTCTGGGCGGCATCGTAATCCCCGTCCGCAACCTGTGCGGCCACCCGTGTCATCAGCGCGCGAAACACAGGCAGCTGCTGCCCAAGTTCGTCCGCGAGCTGCTGCTCCTTGTCGCTGCTGATGCCGGTCGGCAGATAGACCTGCCAACCCTGGTCCATCCGTGCCATCTCCTTGCGGATCTCCTCGACCACTGACGAGTCCGCAGGCTGCTGGCGCATCGCCAGTATCTTCCACAAACGCCTGCGCGCATCGATTGCGGTGGCCCGTACTTCTCCCAGTCCGCTGACTGGAAGTGTGTTCTGGACATAGATGCCATTAACCAGCTTGTCGAACTCCGCCAGCAGGTACACGCCGCTGACAATCAGCATGACAGCGATGAGCACGGCAAAGGCCATGGCACGAATGACACCGTAACGAATTGTGCGGAGATGCGTCTTCATCTGAACCCTGGATAAGCACCGGATGGCACCGCAACCGCACCACGACGTGTTTCAAGCGCATCCGTCACCACAAGTTACCGGCAGCTTGGCGCTTTCCCAATAAGGTCGATTGACTCAGGTCAGAGATGGTTTAGCAGTACTCGGCGTTACGCCGGATAAAGATCCGGCACAGGACCTCCCCAGATACGGAATGTGCAAGTGGTTTGCGGCAAGTCAAATGTCCCTATCAGTCGTGGGGCAGAAGCCGCCGTTGTCGCTCTGTAAGGACCAATCCCTCTCTTTGCCCGACATGAACGAGATCAATCTGAATTCAACGCCCTCATGCCCTGCCCCGGATCCATCGGAGCCGGCGATCCGCACCGATATGCATGGCTGCCCGCCCGATGTGCCTGAGGAAATCAACGTGCTCGGCAACGCGTCCTTGCACCACGGCGCGTGCCTGCTGGCTATGCGTGAAGTACTGCGGGCGCTATGCGTTTACGCACCAGGCGAACTGAAGCCTGGCATCGCCGCGAACGTCCGCGCCGGGACGGAAGCGATTCTGGCCCGGACCGACGACAAGCCGCTGCCCGACATCTTCTTTCACGCCCTGCTCGGAGAAATGAACGGCTATCTGGATTGCCTGCGATAGCAGGCGTCATTTCTCGTTCGCGGTATCGCCATCACTGCAATCCGGCGATACATCACGACCTGTCCCCCATCGTTCAAGACCACCAACACCATGCTTCGCAATATTCGTCTCGGCACGAAATTCGGCATCCTGGCGATTCTCGCCATGGCGCTGATTGCCATCCCCACTACGCTCTATATCCTGGCCACCAACAAGGCGGTGGCGCACAAGCGCAAGGAAATCAGCGCAATCGCAGTGGAGCGCCAGATGTTCCTTGCGCTCCAGGCAATCCAGAAGCACAGAGGGGCCTCCGGCCTTGTCCTTTCGGCACAAGACGGGGCCACCACCGTGCTGGATGAGAGCGCGAAGCAGACGGAAGCCGCCCAGCAGCAGATTGCCGCTATGCTTCCCGCACTGGACGCACCCGCGCAAATCCTCGATCAGTGGAAGGCAGTTGCCGAACGCTGGCGGTCACTGCGTGACAGCGTAAAGCAGCGATCGATCCAGCCACGCGAGAGTTTCGATGCGCATACGAAACTGGTCGCCCAACTCCTTGAAGCCAATGGCGCCGTGGTCGACGCCTTCGGCCTTTCGCTGGACAACGATGCGGCCAGCTTCCGACTTGCCATGATTACGCTGGTCAACGTGCCGGCGCTTACCGAGGAGCTGGGGAAGACACGCGCCATCGGGGCACGCATCCTGGCACAGGGCGAAGCCACCGCAGCCGATGTGGTTCGCATGACAAACCTGGTGGAGCGCTCCGCCGAGCGTGCGGCGGCTATCCGCGCCGACCTGGAGAAGATGGCACATGAAAATCCCGAGATTGGCGACAAACTCGGCACTGCGTTTGCCGAGGCGCAGCGTTCTTCAGCCGGCGCCCTGGAAACTGTCGAGCAGCGCATCACTAAGGCCTCGCCCATCGACATGCCTGGCAACGCCTACTTCGAAGTCTTAACCCGAGCCATTGATGCCAACTTCAAGATGGCGTCCGGCTCGATCGACGCACTCGAGACTTTGCTGGAAGATCAATCGGCGAAACTGCGCCGCAACCAGCTCGGCATGCTGGCGGCACTGGCGCTGCTGATCGCGGCCAGCATCGCCCTGGCTGTGGCGATTGTCCGCTCCGTAACGGGGCCCATCGCCGCCGCGGTGGAATTCTCCGGCCGTGTGGCACAAGGCGATCTCTCTACCCGGATCAATGCGCGCGGTTCGGACGAATGCGCACAACTCATGCGAGCACTCAATGAGATGAGCGGTAACCTGGCAACCCTGGTGACAGATATAAGCAGTGGCACGGATGCCATTCACGCTGCCTCACATCAGATCGCCGCCGGGAATATGGATCTGTCGTCACGGACAGAGGAACAGGCGTCCTCGCTGGAACAAACCGCGTCCAGCATGACGGAGCTGACTGAAACCGTAAAACAGAACGCCGAGAATGCCACGCAGGCCAACGCGTTGACGCGCAGCGCGCGCGACATGACCGTTGCGGGCAGCGGCGCCGTACGGGCCATGGTCAAGACTATCGAGGAGATCCACGCGAGCTCTTCCAAGGTTGCAGAGATCACGGGCATGATCGAAGGCATTGCGTTCCAGACCAACATCCTCGCCCTGAATGCCGCCGTGGAAGCCGCGCGGGCCGGCGAGCAAGGCAAGGGTTTCGCGGTAGTGGCTGGGGAAGTGCGCAGCCTTGCGCAGCGGGCAGCAGCGGCCGCCAAGGAGATCAAGGACCTCATCATGGCGTCGAGTGCTTCCGTGCGACAAGGTGCGCGCCAGGCCGAAGATGTCGAGGCCGCCATGGCGCAGCTCGATCATGCGATTGGCCAAGTTTCGGACATTGTCTCCGAAATCTCCTCCGCCTCGCAGGAACAGAGCGCTGGCATTGAGCAGGTGCATCAGGCCATCAGCCAGATCGACACAGTGACGCAGCAGAACGCTGCACTCGTTGAGGAATCGGCATCTGCAGCGCACTCGTTAGAAGAGCAAGCCGGCAAGATGCAACAAGCCATGACGTTCTTCCGGATCGACCGCTAGTTCACGAGTTCACGTAACGAATCGGGAAGTCGGCCGGCCTGTGTGCCGGCCTTTTCTTTGACCGGTGTCCTGCGATCGCGCCGGCCTGCTGGTCCGGCGGTGTAGCGCTGCTCTTGTCCGACTGGCTTTGGCTGCTTTGCCGCGTCGCAGGAGCCGCTCTCGGGCAACTACCGTCTTGGCGTGGGCACTTGTTCCTATGCAATGTCTGTAGCGTCCCTCAGGGACAATTCACGCAGAGGTGTAGGAAGGTCGAAAAGCGAGATTTTGGAGGTTTGAAGGGCTCCGGCCGACGACCGTCGGCAGCGAGCTAAAGGGATCGCGGTATGCAGATACGCGCCGCCAAAGCAAAAACCCCTCAGCTCGAATGAGCTGAGGGGTTCTGCATTATAAGAGCCTGGCGATGACCTACTTTCACACGGGAATCCGCACTATCATCGGCGCGGA
>NZ_CAJPVI010000081.1 GCF_905397435.1 Cupriavidus numazuensis | reverse complement strand
GTTGCCACGCTGGCGAGGCAAGCAGTGTTCAATCTGTCGATATTGGGCTTCGGTGATTTCCATCACCGAAGCATACAACTAAATCAAATTAGTGTGAACAGGCCCTAGCAGCAACGCGGCCGATGCTGCAACCGGTCTTGTTTTGGCGTTCATCCCACTCGTTCCACATATCGAAAATCTCACTGCTGCGCCTCTTACCTTCATCAGTCCACCTTCCTGACCGCCGGCGGTGTCCAGGAGCCGTCCAGCGCCTCGCGCCGCGGCGAGTACAGGCGCATGGCGAGATTGAACTCGCCCTTCGGCGCGGGCAGCCAGTTCGATGCCCTGTCCGGCCCCGGTGACGCGTTCTGGATATAGATATCGAGCGAGCCATCGGGATTGAACTTGAGCTTGTCGCGGTCGCCCAAGGCAAAGCGGTCAAGCGAGTTCGCCACCTGGTAGCCGTCCTTGTCGTACAGCGTGACCGACCAGAAGGCACCGGCAGGAGGGAGCCCGCCCTTGCCGAAATGCAGCACGTAGCGGCTGGCACCGCTGTAAGGCCTGCCCTCCCCATCCACAAACGACGCCGGATACACGGCATCCTCCGGCAAGTTGACACCGAGGCCGATCAGCGCCGCCATCGCGCGGAGCTTGTAGACGGTCCCATAGGTGCCGACGGTGTTGGTCTGATAGAACCAGCCGTTGACGTGGGTACCAATCCCGGCGCCGCTCTTGCCGGATCGCTCCAGATCCGCAAGCGCGTCCCTGGCGGCAGCATTGATGGTCTTCACCAGCGCCGGATCGAGCTTCGACGCATCGAAAGGCTTGCCGGGCTCAAGGCCGATCTTCTTCATGCGGAACAGGATCGGATAGTCGTTGCCGTGCGGCGGATACTTTGCCATCAGGTCGGCGAGACGGCCGAGCACCGTTACGCCATCCATCTTGTTCACCTGGACGAACGGTGGCGTCTTGTTATCGATCGCCGGGTCGGTCGGCATGGCCACTGCAGAAGCGTAGTTCTGGCCCCACTGGCTGAGCGGCGTCAGCTTGTAGCCGTCCTGGACCTTGTGGACGTTCGCATAGTCCGCAGGCCCGTTCGTTTGCGTGCGGCCGAGAATCCAGATGGTCGATGTCGGCGCGACGATTCTGGTCATGCCGTCCGGCAGCGTTCCGTTCCAGCCTGGTGCCACGATGGCGAAATTGCCTGCCTTGGAGCCCGTCGTGCGTGAGCCGACGACGCTGAACACGTCCGTCCACATGTCGAGCATCGGCAGCAGGTAGTAGCGTCCGCTGGTATCGGGAACCGACAGGATGATCGGCTCGCGCGAGAGATCGAGCCAGACCGGCGAGTACAGGGTATCGAAGTTGTAGCGAACGACATCCTTGTTCTCGGCGCGCGGATATGTGCGCGCATGGGCGAACTGGTTGAGCGGTGCGCGCAGCGGAACGGTGTTCGCATCCGGCACGTTGGTCGACTGGCGCATGCTGACGTCCATGGTGACGATCGGATAGGCATACACATAGGCATCCCGGGCGATCTCCCTGACCTCCGCCTCGGAGGTGCCCTGGGCAAACGCTGGGGCTACCGATGCCGCTCCGAGGAACACGGCGACGAAAGCCGCGACGGATTTCACTTTGGTTCTCATCCTGCTCATCCTTGAAGTCAGGGATTTCATGGTTGGTTGATTCACCGAGGGGCAAACGGACCGGCATTGCGATCACGCGAACCGGTCCTGGTCACTCACTCTCCCCCGCGCACGCCCGCCATCGCCACCGGATAGCGGAAGAAGGCACCGTTGCCTTCCGCAGCCAGGAGCTGCCTGCGCTGGCCATGCTCTGCAGAGCGCAGCGCGGCCGGTGTCACCACGGGCGATGCCGGAATGTCCGCCTCGATCAGCATCGACAGCAGCGCGTCGGCCTCGAACGTGACCACGCGGGCGGCAATGGCCGCATTGATCTGCGCCGCCAGCGCCACTCGCGCATGATGCCCGCCGAGCGCCAATAGCTGCGGGTCCAGTTCGAGCAACCGGGCCAGTCGGTCCCAGAAATGATCTTCCAGCGCGGCAATCGAGATCAGGGCGTCGTCTGCCGTACGGAAGACCCCGTAGGCCGGCTTGGCGAGGATGTCTTCGCGCTGGGCCTGCAGCGAGTCCAGCCCTGCTTCGTCGAAATGACCGAGGCGCGGATTCATCCAGTGCATCGCGCAATCCGTGAGCGACACGTCCAGGAACTGGCCCCGGCCCGTTCGCTGGCGCTGGTACAGCGCGGCCAGCGTGCTCGACAGCCCGTACATCGCGCCGCACAAGTCGGCCAGCGGAATCCCGGCGCCGTGGTCGGGCCGCGCCGGGTCCGTGCCGGACAGCGCGAGCACCCCCGCCACGGCGAGATAGTTGATGTCGTGCCCCGGCACCTTCGCCAGCGGGCCTTCCTGGCCGAAGCCCGTCAACGAGACATAGATCACGCCGGGATTGGCGGCCGCCAGCGTCTCGTAGTCGAAGGCCAGCCGCGCCATCACGCCGGGCCGGTAGCCCTCGACCACGATGTCGGCGGTGGCCGCCAGCTTCCAGACCTCCGCGGCCTGTTCCGGGTCCTTCAGATCCGCCATGAGGGTCTGCTTGCCGCGGTTGACCGAGCGGAACAGCCCAGGCGCGATCCGGCGCGCGTTGTCGCCGTGCGGCGGCCGCTCCACCTTGATCACCGTCGCACCGAGTTCGAGCAGATTCTGCGTCAGGAACGGGCCGGGCAGGAGTTCGGAGAAATCAAGAACGGTGACCCCGTCGAGCGGAGCCTTGGTCTGCTGCGTCATCGTGTGCTAATTGAAGGAGAGCAATGGAGTGCGGCACGCCATGAAAGGCGCTGTCGCACTCCGGACAAGCCGGGTCAGATCGGGTCCCAGCAGATCACATCGGGCGAACGTTCGAGCGGTACAAAGCTGCCTTTCATGGCCGGCATGGCGGTCTCGGCGAGCGACTCCACCGTCCAGCCGCCGTCGCGATGGACCGACCGGATCGGCCGGTTCTGCGAGAACAGGTAGATCTCGTTGGCGCGCACGCCGAAGATCTGCCCGTTGACTGCGCTCGCGGCGTCGCTGGCCAGGTACACCGCAAGCGGCGCAATCTTGTTCGCTTCCATGCGCTGCAGCCGGGCCACGCGCGCCTGCTGCTCCGGCGTGTCGGTCGGCATGGAACTGGTCATGCGGCTCCACGCGAACGGCGCGATGCAGTTGGAGCGCACGTTGTAGCGCGCCATGTCGACGGCAATCGACTTCGACAGCGCGACGATGCCGAGCTTGGCGGCCGAATAGTTGGCCTGCCCCACATTGCCGAGCAGGCCGGCGGTGGATGTCATGTGAATCATGCTGCTGGACGACTGCTCGCGCATGAACTCGGAGGCGGCACGGCTGATGTAGAAGGTGCCGAACAGGTGGACGCGCACCACCGCTTCGAACTCCTCCGGCTCCATCTTGTGGAACATGCGGTCGCGCAGGATGCCGGCGTTGTTGACGACGCTGTCCACACGACCGAAATTGTCCACCGCGCATTGCACCACGCGGCGCGCGCTGTCCCACTCGGAAACGCTGTCAGTACTTGCCACCGCCGTGCCGCCCGCCGCGCGGATTTCTTCCACCACGCGCTGAGCCGGCGAGGCATCCTGTCCTTCGCCCGACAGCGATGCACCAATGTCGTTGACCACCACCTTCGCGCCCGCGGCGGCCACGGCCAGCGCGACTTCCCGGCCGATGCCGGTGCCTGCGCCCGTCACGATGACGGCTTTCTGTTCGAGGCTTACTGTCATTCTGTCTGTTCTCCCGAATTCTGTGGATCCGATTCGATAGGCCGGATCAACCGTTCTTCGCCTTGCGCACCGGGATCTCGTTGCGCGAATCCTGTTGCAGCACCAGGTCCCAGAGTTGTTGACCGATCGGCTGCTGGCGTTCCTCGTACAGGTGCGCTAGCAGGCCGGCCGCACGGCCCACGAGCATGAAGCCGCGTGCAAGCAGCGGGTCCAGCCCCATGTCGCCGATGATGGCGCCGATGGCGCCCACCGCGTTGATCGGCAGGTTCTTGCCCATCTCTTCGCGGAATACTGTCTCGATGGCCATCATCAGGCGCCAGTGCTTGCCATAGCAGCCGTTCTCGCGCGACACGCGCGCCAGCGTCGGCACACGCGGATCGCCCTGCACGTGGATCGGGTGGCCGACGCCATAGATGGCCTGCTTCTTTTCGCGGGCCACGCGAATGGCCTCACGTGCGCATGCAAGCACGGCCTCGTCCGAAGCCTCCTCGGGCAACTCGCGCGCCGCGTGGATCAGCAGTTCCGCCGCGTTCTGTGTGGTGCCGAGGAACACGCTGCCCGCGCCGAGCAAGCCGGCCGCGACCGCGGCCTGCATCGCCTCGGGCGCACCGAGGTAAGTCAGGCGTGCGCTCATCGCGCTGGGCGTCAGGCCATGGTCGCAGGCCGTGACGAGGATCAGGTTGATCATCCGCTTCTCGCGCTCGTCCGGCACGCGGTTGAGGATGGTGAGCATCATCATCTCGACGAAGTCGAGCTTGCCCAGCAGGTCGTTCGACAAGTCCTGGCCGCGTACGGTGATCTTGTCGAGCGTGGTGTAGCCAATTTCAGTGGTGACCATGGAACATCCTTCTTGTATCGGTCGTCAGGCGGCCGGGCGGCGCAGCACCATCATCCGGGCGTTGCACTCGCAGACCACTTCGTCGCGTTGATTGATCGCCAGGCGGCGGAATTCAACAATCCCCCGGCCGGCGTTCGAGGTTTCCCGGCAGCCGGCCACTTCGATGCGGCCACGGATGGTGTCACCGATCAGCGTGGGCTTCGGAAAGCGGAAGCTGACTTCCAGCAGCCCGACAATGGATGGCTCCAGCAACTGGTTGATGACCGTGCGCGTGTTCAACCCGGACAACACCGACGCCACCAGCATGCCGTGCGCGATGCGCTTGCCCCAGGCCGTGCCGGCGGCGTACTCGGCATCCACGTGGACGCGGTTGTAGTCCGCACTGAGCGCAGCGAAACCCACGACATCGGCCTCGGTAATGGTGCGGCTGGCGGTGTCGAACGCCATGCCGGGCGCCAGGTCTTCCCAGTAATAGCGAAGTCCTTCGAGCGCGGCAGGCGTCAGCGATTGCGTTGCGTGCATGTCCGCCCTCCTCACACGATGGCCGACATGCCGAGCACTTCGCGCCCGACGATCAGCGTCTGGATTTCCGCGGTGCCTTCCGGAATGAGTCCGCCACTGGTATCGCGGAAGATCCGTTCAAGCGGATACTCGGTGGAGTACCCCAGGCCGCCATGCACGCCGATGGCGATCTTTGCCACTTCATGCGCGGCCTCGGCCGCATAGAGCTTGGCAATCGAGCACTCGATGCGCGACGGCAAGCCCTTCTCCAGCGTAACGGCCGCCTTGTAGCCCAGCGCCCGCGCCGCTTCCACGCGCACCATCATGTCGACGATGTGCTTCTGCACGAGCTGGAACTCGCCGATGGTCTTGCCAAACTGCTTGCGCGTCTTCGCGTATTCGACCGACAGGTCCAGCGCTGCCTGCGCGGCACCGACCGCGCCCATGGCGATGTTCATGCGCCCGTAGTTCAGGCCGACCGACATGGCCTTGAGCGCCCCGCCCTCCTCGCCCAGCAGGCTGGACTTGGGCAGCCGGATGCCATCGAGGAACAGCTCCGACGTGCCCGACGCCTTGAGCACCATCTTGTCGACCAGCCGCGCGTCGATCGGCGTTTCCGCCTTGTCCAGCAGGAACAGCGAGTGCCCGCCGTTCGAAGTGGCGCTGTGCAGGCGCGCCAGCACGATCACATAGTCGGCCGCCACGCCATTGGTGATCCACAGCTTCGAACCACTCAGCAGGTAGTGGTCGCCCTTGTCCTCGGCGCGGGTTTCGATGCCGGCCGGGTTGGAACCGTGGTTCGGCTCGCTGAAGGCCACGCACGCGCCCTTCGTGCACGCCATCACTGGTGCCAGGAAGCGTGCCTTCTGTTCCGGCGTGCCGAGCTGGCTCACCAGCCGCGCGAACACGTTGGTGATGTTGACGATGGTACGCAGCGAGCCCCAGTAGTAGCCCGCGTCCTCGAGCATCATCGCCCACGTGATGAAGTCGAGGCCCAGGCCGCCGTCTTCTTCGGGCAGCATGCCGCCGATATAGCCAAACTGGCTGACACCGGCAAGCACGTCCAGCGGAATGCGGCGCTCGCGCTCGCAGTCATTGATGCGCGGCGCCACTTCGTTCTTCAGATAGCGGCGGATGCTGTCGCGCAGCGCGACCTGGTCTGCGTTGAATTCGAAATCCATGATGCTTTGCTCTGACAACTCAGGAAGAGAAACGGCCGCCGGTCACGTACAGCGTGACGCCGCTGATATACCGCGCACGGTCCGATGCCATGAACGCGACCGACGAGGCGATGTCCTCGGGCATGCCGAGGAAGCCGACCGGGATCTTGGCCAGCGCGGTGTCCCGCAAGGCTTCGTAGGTGGGATTGGCACGCATCAGTTCGGTCTCGACGAAGCCGGGGGCCACCGCATTGACGGTGATGCCGTACTTCGCCTGTTCCAGCGCCAGCGCCCGGGTAAAGCCGATCAGACCCATCTTGGCGGTGCTGTAGTTGGTCTGGCCGGGGTTGCCGAACACCGCCCGCGAGGCGATGTTGACGATGCGGCCCCAGCGCCGCTCCATCATCGACGGCAGCACGGCACGCGTGCAGTGGAAGGCGCCCTTGAGCACCACGTCGACCACCGAATCCCACTCGCCTTCGCTCATCTTCGTCAGGTAGCGGTCCTTGTTGAAACCGGCGTTGTTGACGAGGATGTCCACGCCGCCGAAGGCTTCGGTCGCAGCCGCCACCATCTGCATCACGTCACCCTCGTGGCACACATCGCAGCGCGTGGCGATGGCTTCGCCGCCGCTCGCCACGATCTCGCCGGCCACCTGCGTGGCAACGGCCAGGTCGATGTCGGACACCACGATCTTCGCGCCTTCGCGCGCCAGCGTATGCGCCGTCTCCGCGCCAATCCCCCGGCCACCGCCGGTCACCACGGCGACCTTGCCGCCAATACCCAGATCCATGCTTTGTCTCCTTCCTGCTAATGCTTACCAGCGGCCCAGGCTTCAGTCCTGCTTCTGGAACAGCGTGATCACGCAGGCGCCGCCCAGACCGATGTTGTGGGCCAGCGCGTTGCGGGCACCGGCCACCTGACGCTTGTCCGCCGTGCCGCGCAGCTGGTGGGTCAGCTCGAAGCACTGAGCCAGGCCCGTCGCACCCAGCGGATGGCCCTTCGACAGCAGGCCGCCTGACGGGTTGGTGACCCACTTGCCGCCATAGGTGTTGTCGCCGTCGTTGACCAGCTTCTCGGCGCCGCCCGCCTCGCACAGGCCGAGCGCTTCATAGGTCAGCAGTTCGTTGTGGGCAAAGCAGTCGTGCAGCTCGATCACATCGACGTCCTGCGGGCCGACGCCGGTCTGCTCGAAGACCTGCGTCGCGCCCAGCCGGACCATGTCGGCACCGACCACGCGGATCATGTCGCGCGCGTCGTAGGTGCTCGGCAGGTCGGTGGTCACGGCCTGGCCGGCGATCAGCACGTCGGTGCGCAGGCCGCGCTTGCGGGCAAACTCCTCCGACATGACGACGGCGGCAGCCGCGCCGCAGGTCGGCGGGCAGGCCATCAGGCGCGTGATCACGCCGTCCCACAGCATCGGCGCGTTCATCACGTCTTCGGTGCTCAGCACGTCGCGGAACACGGCCAGCGGGTTGTTGGCGGCGTGGCGGCTGGCCTTGGCGCGGATCTTTGCGAACGTCTCCAGCTTCGTGCCGTACTTCTGCATGTGGGTGTAGCCCGCGCCCGCGAACTGGCGGATCGCGCTCGGCAGTTCCGGCTGGCCAACGAGGTCGATGGTCAGCGCCATGGCGCGCTCCAGCGCCGGCGCGCGGTCGTCCCAGCGCGACTTCAGCGCGCCGGGCTGCATGAACTCGAAGCCCACCGCCAGTGCACACTCGACCACGCCGCTGGCCACGGCCTGGCGGGCCAGGAAGAGCGCCGACGAGCCGGTCGCGCAGTTGTTGTTGACGTTGATGACCGGGATACCCGTCATGCCCACCTGATACAGCGCCTTCTGGCCGCTGGTGGAGTCGCCGTAGACGTAGCCGGCATAGGCTTGCTGCACATCGGCGTAGTCCACGCCCGCGTCCGCCAGCGCCTGGCGTACGGCGGCAGCACCCATGTTGTCGTAGGTGTCGCTGGCACCCGGCTTCTTGAACGGAATCATGCCGACGCCGGCGACAAAGACTTTGCGAGTCATGCTGGTCTCCTGAATATGGGAAGTGGCAGGCGTTCCGCCTGGATGCACGCCATGTTCGCGACGACCGGGCTGCGTGAATCCCACCGTCAAATGGTGGGATTTACGCATCCGGCCAGATCGGGCTGGATAGCCAACACATCACATCGCACGCGTAGCCCGGCACCCCACCAGACAAGGGTGGTATTCCCGCACGCCGACCCGCGCTACCTTCCCCAACACGACGACACGCCGCATTGGCGACAGGCGGACCGGCCCCTTCGCGGATCCGGCGCCCGCCAGAGTCAAGAGACATGGGACAGGAGGCAGCAGCATGGATTTGCGTTTTTCCGCAGCCGAGGAGGACTTCCGGCACGAAGTGCGGGATTTCGTCCGCTCGGCATTGCCGGGCGATATTCGGGAAAAGGTGTTGAATCACCGGCAGCAGAACAAGAGCGACGCCGTACGCTGGCAGCAGCTCCTGCACGCGCGCGGCTGGGGCGCGCCGACCTGGCCGAAGCAATGGGGCGGCACCGGCTGGTCGGTGCTGCAACGGCTGATCTTCGAAATCGAGACCCTGAAGGCCGGCGCGCCGCGCCAGATGCCCTTTGGCCTGACCATGATCGGCCCGGTGCTGATGAAGTACGGCAGCCCGGCCCTGCAAGAGCGCTTCCTGCCGCGTATTCCCACGATGGAAGACTTCTGGTGCCAGGGCTACTCGGAACCCGGTGCCGGCTCGGACCTGGCCTCGCTGAAGACCCGCGCCGTGCGGCAAGGCGACAAGTACATCGTCAACGGGCAGAAGACCTGGACCTCGTTCGCCCAGTACGCCGACTGGATCTTCTGCCTGGTCCGCACTGATCCGCAGGCCCGGCAGCAAGAAGGCATCTCGCTGCTGCTGATCGACATGAAGTCTCCCGGCGTGACCGTGCGTCCGATCTACGCGCTTGACGGCACGCACCACGTCAACGAGACCTGGTTCGAGAACGTCGAAGTCCCCGTCGAGAACCTCGTCGGCGAGGAAAACAAGGGCTGGACCTACGCCAAGTACCTGCTCGGACATGAGCGCACCGGCATCGCGGGCATCGGCCACTGCTATCGCGAACTGGCCCTGCTCAAGCGCTACGCGACCGAGACGCCCGACGGCCGCGGCCGGACGCTGATCGACGACGTGCGCATGCGCGACCGGATCGCCATGCTGGAGATGGACCTGATGGCGCTCGAAATGCTGCTGCTGCGCGTTGCGACGCAGGCGGCCGGCACGCCGGGCCCCGAAGCGTCGATCGTCAAGATCCGCGGCTCGGAACTGCAGCAGAACATCGCCATGCTGCAGATGGAAGTGGCCGGGCCGAACGGGTGGCCGTTCTCTCCGGCATGGCTGGAAGCCGGCGTGGTACAGCCGGTCAGCGGACCAGACTGGGCATCGCCCGCTGCGTCCACGTATTTCGACATGCGCAAGACCTCGATCTATGGCGGTGCCAACGAGGTCCAGAAGAACATCATCTCCAAGATGATCATCGGGTTCTGAAGGGACGGCGAACCATGGATTTCAGCTACAACGAAACACAGCGCATGCTGGCGGAAAGCCTGCGGCGCCTGATCGACACGACGTGCACGTTTGCGCATCGGCGCCAGAGCGCCAGGCATGGCGCAAGCTTTGACCCCGCATTGTGGTCGACCCTGGCCGAACTCGGCGTACTGGGCCTGACCGTGCCCGAGAGCTACGGCGGCTTCGGCGAGAGCGCCGCCAGCCAGCTGGTGGTGCAGCGCGAACTGGGCCGCGGCCTGGTGCTGGAGCCGATCATCCCGGCGGCCATCGCCACCGCTATCCTGAGCACGCACGGCAGTGCCGCGCAGCGCGAAGCGTGGCTGCCCGCCATCTCGCGCGGCGAACGTGTCGTCACGGTGGCCTATCTGGAGCGCCAGTCGCGCTACCGGCCCGGAGCGATCGAGACATCCGCCGCTGCCGACGGTGCCGGCTTCCGCCTGAACGGCTTGAAAACGCTGGTCTGGCACGGCGCCGCTGCGCAGGGCTACCTCGTCAGCGCGCGGCTTGGCGACGCTGTCGCCCTGTTCCTGCTGCCGCGCGACACAGCGGGGCTGACCGTCACCAGCTACCCGACCATCGACGGACAACAAGGTGCCGACCTCGCCCTGCGCGACGTCAGGCTGCCGGCAGACGCGCTCATCGGCACGCCGCACGACGGTCTCGCGGCCTTGCTGCTCGGACTGGACCACGGCATCGCCGCGCAATGCGCTGCCGCAGCCGGCGCGATGGAACGGCTGATCGAGATCACCACCGAATATCTCGGCACGCGGCAGCAGTTCGGCAAGCAGTTGGCGACGTTCCAGGCGCTGCAGCATCGCGTGGCCGACATGCTCGTGCACAAGGAAATCGCACTGTCGATGGCCTTCGTCGCGGCGCAGGCTCTTGACGATGCCGACCCCGCCTCGCGCCGGCGCAAGCTGGCGGGGGCCAAGGTGCTGACGGCCAAGGCCGCGCGCTTTGTCGGCCAGCAGGCCGTGCAACTGCACGGCGGCATGGGCATGACCGATGAACTGGAAGTTGGCGACTATTTCAAGTACCTGGCGATGACCGATGTGCTGCTGGGCGATACCGACTACCACATGGAGCAGTACAGCGCGGCCATGGCCGCAGCCTGACCGCACCGCATCGCAAATACCGAAACAGGAAACAGCATGAGCATTCGATTTGATGGCAAGGTTGCCATTGTCACTGGCGCCGGGGCCGGCCTCGGCCGCCAACACGCCCTTGGCCTGGCAGCGCGCGGCGCGACCGTCGTCGTCAACGATTTCGGCGGCAGCGTGGATGGCACCGGCGGTTCGTCCGCGGCCGCACTGGCCGTGGTCGAGGAGATCCGCCAGGCCGGCGGCACCGCCGTGGCGAACGGCGCAAACGTCGCCGACTTCGCGCAAGTGAGCGCGATGGTCGAAGACACCGTTGCGCAGTTCGGCCGCGTGGACATCCTCGTCAACAATGCCGGCATCCTGCGCGACAAGAGCTTCTCGAAGATGGAGGTGGCGGACTTCACCGCCGTGATGGACGTCCATCTGATGGGCGCCATGCATTGCACCAAGGCGGTCTGGGAAGTCATGCGGGCACAGCAGTACGGACGCATCGTCATGACCACATCGGCAGCCGGCCTCTACGGCAACTTCGGCCAGGCCAACTACGCGGCAGCCAAGATGGCGCTGGTCGGGCTGATGAACGCGCTGCATCAGGAGGGCACCAAGAGCAACATCCGCGTCAACGCCATCGCCCCGATCGCGGCCACGCGCATGACCGAGGAACTGCTGCCCGCCAACATGCTGGCAGCCATCCAGCCGGAGCGCGTCACGCCCGGCGTCCTGTTCCTTTGCAGCGAGAACGCGCCGTCGCGCACCATTCTGTCTGCCGGTGGCGGCGCATTTGCCGTGGCCGCCATGGTGGAGTCGGCACCGCTCCCGCTGGCCGGGGATGAACTCTCGCCAGAAGGCATCGCGGCTCGCTTCCAGCAACTCGCCGACCTGAGCGCCCCGCAGCGCTACGAGGTTGCCGGCGAGGAAGTGCGGCGCTTTATCCAGACCGTGTTGACCGCGCAAGCCTGAGTCTGCCTTACGGGCTGTGGTGGCGCGCTGGCGCCCCTTTGCGGGGACCGGCGCGCCACCCCTTTGTGCTACATTGGCCCAGTCCCCCGGAACACAAGCGTCCTGTGGCCAGCATGTCCGCCCCCATTCCTGACTCACCGTCATCCGAGACCCGCGTCAATGCGGTCGAGAACGCCGATACGCGGCTCGTGCCGCCACGGCCCGGCCGCGGGGTGGTGCCGCGCACCGCGCTGCTCGACCGCCTGACCCAGAACCGCCGACGACGCTGCTTTGTCGTCCAGGGCCCCGCCGGCTACGGCAAGACTACGATGCTCGTGGCGTGGATGCGGGCACTCGGCGCCTTCGGGTATGACGTCGCCTGGCTGTCCCTGTCGGAAGACGACAACGACATTGCCAAATGGATCGAAGACCTGGCCGGCAGCTTCGCCAGGGTCGATCCGGCCATTTCGCGTGAAGCCGGGCTGCTGAGCCAGGTGGGCAGCGGCAGCGATGCCGTGGAGCGCACCATCATTGCACTGGTCCGCGGCATTGCCCGCCACGGCCGCGAACTGGTTTTTGTCCTCGATGACGTCCATCTGCTGGCGGACCCGCGTGTCCATGCCGCGCTGCAATGGCTGGTCGACTACGCGCCGGCCAATCTGCATCTGGTGCTCGCGTCGCGTTCGGCCATCCCCGCATCGCTGGACCGCCTGCGCGCCGAGAACGAGCTGCTCGAACTCGACGCTGGGGACCTGCAGTTCTCGGCCGACGAGTCCGAACAGTTCCTGAAATCACAGCTCGGCGAGCTTGACCATACCAGCGCGCAGCGCCTGCATGGGCTGACCGATGGCTGGGCGGCCGGCCTGCAACTCTTCACCCTGGCGTGGAAAAAGCAAAGGCGCGGCACGCCCAAGCCGGAAGCCGCGCTTGCGTTTTTCCAGAAGCAGCTACGGACCGCGCGCGCCTTTTCCCTGTATTTCGAACGCGAAGTCCTCGACCGGCTCGCAACACCCGAACTGGACCTGCTGGTGCGCGTGTCGCCGTGCAGCCGCTTCTGCGCCTCGCTTTGCGCGCGCCTGCTTGACGACGGCACTACGCAAGCCGAAGCGGCGGCGCGGCTGGCCCGGCTGGAAAGCGACAACCTGTTCATTTCGCGTGTCGGGACCGAGCAGCAAGATCCCTGGTATCGCCTGCACCCATTGCTGAACGAGGCGATGTCCGAGCGCTTCGCGGGGCTTGACGCGACGACGCGCCGCGCCCTGCAGCAATCGGCGTGGCACTGGTTCCGCGACCACGGCCTGCCGGAAGAGGCTGTCCAGCACGCGCTCGACGCCGACGAGCCGCAAGCCGCGGCCGAGATGGTGGAAGCCTGTGCGGAAGACCTGTTCCTGCGCGGGGAGCGGGTGCGGCTGATGACGCTGGTACGCCTGCTGCCCAAGGCCCAGGTCCAGCGCAGCCTGGCATTGCAGCTATGGATGGCGCGCGTGCAGCTCTATCGACGCGAACTGGACGACTGCGCCGCATCGCTGGACGCCGTGGACGAGGCGATGCCGCGCGACGACGAAGCCAACCGCTTCATGCTGATTGCGCTGCGGGGCGCGCTGGCCGTCCTGCGCGACGACACCGACAGCGCGCAGTCAGTGCTGCCCCGGCTCGAAGTCCCGCCAGCCGCTGCCACCGCCGTCACGCTGGGCGGCAGCCGGCACATCCTGTGCTGGCTCTACATGCGGCAAGGCCGGTTCGAGCAGGCGCGCAGCCTGCTGTCGGATCCGCCCGCGGCGCAAGGCTTGCTGCCGGCAGGCTCCGTGACGGGCACGCTGTACGGCCAATGCCTGGCCGGCCTGAGCTACCTGATCGAGGGAAGGATGACCGAGGCCGAACGCATCTGCCGCCCGGTGCTGCGCGATGCGGAAGCCGGCGGCATGGCGTCGGCCGACACGGCCAACCTCGCCATCGCCCTGCTGGGCGAAATTCTCTATGAGCAAGGCGAGGACCAGCGGGTACGCGACCTGCTTGAGGCACGGGTCGATGTGCTGGAGTACATCTCGCTCCCCGACGCGGTCCTGCGCCTGATGACCGTGCTGTCCGGCACGCGCTGGACGGCCGGCCACCGCCTGGAGGCCTTCTCCTACCTGGAACGGCTGGAGGACTTTGCGATCCGCCTGGGACTCGACCGCCTGCTCGCGCACTGCCTGGCCCTGCAAGCCTGGCGCCGCACCGCGACCGGCGAGGTGGCAGCCGCACAGGAGTGCCTGGAGCGGCTGGCCACGATCGACGCGCGCTACGCGCACCATGCGCAGTCACCGTTCAGTGAGATTCACCACGTGGCACAGGTGGCAGCGCTGCGCTGGCGGCTGGAGACCGGCGACATCGAACAGGCGCGGCGCGATATTGGCAGCCTGCTGGACGACTGCGCGCGCCATGGCAGGCAGCGCGAGACCGCGGCCCTGTTCATGCAGCGCGCCGTGGTGGAGACGCGCAGCGGGCGCCCTGCGGCGGCGCAGGCCGACGTCATCGCTGCACTGGAGCTTGGCCACAAGCTCGGCCTCATGCGCACCCTGGTCGACAGCCATGCCGATGCGCCCGCCCTGATCGCACAGGTCGCCGCCGATCCGGCACTGGACCCGGTGCTGGGCTTCTATGCCGAGCGCGTCCTGCGCCGGACCGAAGCCCTTGCTGCGGCACAGGCGGGCAAGAGCAACCGCAACGCACCTGCCACGGCGCCAAAGCTCAGCCAGCGCGAAGCAGACGTGGTCTGGCTGCTCGGACAAGCGCTGACCGCCAAGAAGATTGCCCGTGCCCTCGGCCTTTCGCCCGAGACGGTGAAATGGCATCTCACGAACATCTACGGCAAGCTCGGCGTGTCGGGCCGGGACGAGGCCATCGAGCGGATCCGGGATCTGCAGGTGCCGAGGGGACAAGGCACGCCTCACTCGCAGGGCAACTGAAACGGTATTCGGGTTTCAGCCCCTGTCCCAGTCGTAACGCGCCGGCCTGCCAGCGAAGAAGTCCGCAATCGATTCCCGGAAATCGGAAGTTCCCGCGGCAATCGCCTGGCTGGCGGCTTCCAGTTCGACCATGGTCTGGTAGGGCGTTTCAAAACTGCGGTTGAGCAGGCACTTGCCCAGGCCCATGGCCTCGCGCGGGCCGCTGACAAACCTGCGCGCGAAGGCCCAGGCTTGCTTCTCCAGCTCGCCGGGTTCATGGATGGCATGGACGATGCCTAATTGCCGCGCCTCTTCCGCCCCCAGCTTGCGGGCCGTCAGAACGAGCTCCTTGGCACGCGACAGGCCTACGATGCGCGGCAGTTGGTACAACGCTGCCAGATCCGGAATCAACCCGACTCGTGCGAACGACATGCAGAAGGTGGCGCGCGAGGAGGCCAGCACGAAGTCGGCCACCAGCGCCAGCGAGAAGCCTGCACCGGCCGCCGGGCCGTCGACGGCAGCAATGACGGGGATGTCGAGATCGCGCAGCCGCTGGAACCAGGCGTGGAAGTCAAGCACCCTGCGGCGTACCGCCTCGGAAGTGACACTGCCCTCTTCCTGCATCCGCTGCATGACCCGCACATCGCCACCGGCACAGAAGCTGCCCTGCGAGCCGGTGAGGATCAACGCCCGGATACTCCGGTCGGCCTCGACACGGTCCAGCATCTCGCGGTAGTCGAGCCGCATGGTGGACGACAGGGCATTGCGGGCTTCAGGGCGCTGATGGGAAAACTCGGCAATGCCGTCTTCAATGACAAGGCGGCATTCGCGGAGTTCGATCGTTTCGGTCAACATGATGGACAAGGAAAGACTGCTGGTGGACAAGCGTTTGCGATAGCGGCGTTAGCGGCATTGGCGGCGTTACCGGATCACGCTGCCATCTTCCTGCAAGGCAGCGACGCAATTTCCCACCGGGTTTTGGGGGCTCGATGCGGCTGGCGTTGCCGCCGCTGCCGCGGTGTCCGTTGCCGTGCGCGGCCATGGCGTAAGAATCTCGCAGCCCTCTTCCGTGACGGCGACCATGTGCTCCCATTGGGCCGACAGCGACCGGTCTTTGGTGACGACGGTCCAGCCATCCTGCAGCTGCCTGATGTCGGCGCGCCCCGCATTGAGCATGGGTTCGATGGTGAAGATCATGCCCGGCCGCAGGCGCACGCCGGTTCCCGGGCGTCCGTAGTGCAGCACCTGTGGTTCATCGTGGTAGACCTGCCCGATGCCATGGCCGCAATACTCTCGCACCACGCCGAATCCCTCGCGCCGCGCCACGGTCTGGATCGCATGCCCCACGTCGCCCAGCGTGGCGCCTGCACGCACCGCGCCGATTCCCGCCATCATCGCCTCGAACGTCGTTTCGACCAGGCGTCTTGCCAGAATGCCAGGCTTGCCGACGTAGTACATGCGGCTGGTGTCCCCGTACCAGCCATCCTTTTCGATGGCCACGTCGATGTTCACGATATCCCCGTCCCGGAGAATCTTGTCCGAGGGGATGCCGTGGCAGACAACATGGTTGACCGAAGCGCAAATCGTCTTCGGATAGCCGTGATAGCCCACGTTGGCCGGCCGGACGCCCAGCACATCCACGATGTACTGGTGGCAGAGCTGGTCCAGCGCGTTGGTCGAGACTCCGGGCCGGACGTGGGGACCGATCATCTCCAGGACGTCCGCGGCGAGCATGCCTGCGCGCCGCGCCAGGGCGATGCCCTCGTCCGAGTGCACGGGGATTGTGGCTAGAGCTTTCATTTGATTCATCTTCCAGGATGGCTGGGCCGCAGCGCCTCAATCCAGCGAGGCGCCGCTCAGTTCGACCAGCCGCTTCTGCACCGGGTACAGCGACTCGTAATTGGCGCGCGCGTCTTTGGCGGAATTGCCGATCGGCACCAGCCCCAGTGCGGCGATGCGCTCCTGGAATTCCTTGCTGGCGATCGACGCCCGTGCGGTTTCCTCGAGCCGGCTCCGGATCTCGGGCGGCGTGGCACTCGGCACCAGCATCATGAACGAGCCGGTCGGCTTGAACTCCGGCTGGGGCAGCCCCGCCTCGGCCAGCGTCGGCACATCCGGGAAGCCGGGCAAGCGGCGCTCGCCGGCAACCGCCAGCACCCGCAGTTTCCCGCCTTCCGCAAACGGCTTGACGGTGGCGAGCGAGGCAAAGGCAACGTTGATCTGGCCCCCGATCAGGTCCTGCACCATGGGCGCCTCGCCTTTGTAGGCGACATGCACAAGATCAAGCCGCTTCAGGTCGGCCAGGTAGGCACCGGTCAGATGCCCGTATGAGCCGACACCCCACGAACCGTAGTTGATCCGGTGCGCCTTGCCCCACGCCAGCAGCTCCGGCACCGTCTTCACCGGAATGGACGGATTCGCCGTCAGCAGCAGGCTCGCGCTGCAGACCTCCGTAATGAAGCTGAAGTCCTTGCCGGGGTTGTACGGCAGCTTCTTGAACAGGAACTGGTTATTGAGCACCGACTGGGCCAGGGTGATGAGGATCGTGTAGCCGTCCGGATTGGCCCTGGCGCCGGCGCTGGTCCCGATGATTCCTGATGCCCCTGGGCGGTTGTCGACGATGATCGGCTGGCCCAGGCGCTTGCTCATCTGCTCGGCCAGTGCGCGCGCCGTCGTGTCGCCGGCGCCGCCCGCCGGATACGGGTAGATCATCGTGATGGGCCGGCTCGGGTACGGGGCCTGTGCGTGTGCGGCGAAGGAAGCCGCGCTCAGCAGGGTCGCTGCAAGCAATGCCTTGAACATGTCTTGTCTCCTTGTCGTTGGATGTGTAGTCAGCCGGGCGCTATGGCGCCAATGGCGGAATGCCGTCGATGAAGTGCGACATCCGCTGTGCCACGCGTGGCCCGTGCTCGTGGATGACCCAGTGGCTGCCCTCGGGGATACGCTCGATGCGAAGGTCCGGAATAAAGCGATGCAGCCCTTCGACGCAGCCGTCCAGCAGGAAGCGGTCCTGCTCGCCCCAGATCGCGAGCGTGGGGACGTGGATCGGCTTGCAGGCATCGTCGACGTACCGTCGCTGCACCAAGTCTTCGTTGCGGGCATCCGACTCCGGCTGCCATTGCGTGCCGCGATAGTAGGAAAGTCCCGCGCGCAGCGACCCCGGCTTCGACCATGACCGCTGGTACTCCGCCTGCATCGGCGCGTCGAACCACGTGGGAGACGTCCCCGTCCGAAAGTCCTGCCCCATCCCGGCCCGCAGCGCGGCAAAGTCATTGGCGCGCAGCATGGTTTCGGCGTCGTCGCGCAGGAAGGTGCTGATATAGGCGCTGGCCGCGCGCTGTGCGGAATTCCCGATCAGCTCCCGCACGAACACGCCGGGGTGCGTCGAATTAACGATGACCAGCCCGCGCAGCCGCTCCGGGTACGCGACGGCGAACGCGCACGCAATGGCCCCGCCCCAGTCGTGGCCCGCCAGCACGCAGTCGCGCGCGCCCAGGTGATCGAGCAAGGCCTCTACGTCGCTGGCCAGATGTCCCGTGGTGTAGCCCGCAACCTCGCCGGGTCCCTCTGACTCGTTGATGCCGCGCGTGTCCGGGGCGACCACGTAATACTGCTCGGCCAGCGCCGGCATCACGCCGCGCCAGGCCATCCAGCTTTCGGGAAAGCCATGCAGGCACAGCAGCAGCGGATTGTCGGGGTTGCCACAGCTTGCGTAGTGAGCGCGGAAGCCGTTCAGGGTGGCGTAGTGGTGTTCAATCGGCCGGGACATGCGTCTGCTCCGGTGTGCCGAGCCGGGCGGCAAAATGCGCGATATGACGCGACACGCTTTCCCCGTGCTCGTGGATCACCCAATGGCTGCCCTCCGGAATGCGCTCGACCTGGACGTTGGTGAAGTACTGGTCGAGCCCGTCGATGCAACCGGTGAGCAGGAAGCCATCCCGCTCGCCCCAGACGAACAGGGTCGGCACGCGCACGACCAGGGCGGCTTCGTCCGGGACGGCAGCGCCGTCAGACGGCGTCAAGTACTGGGAGGCGCGATAGTACGAAAGGCCCGCCCGCACCGAACCCGGCCGTGACCACGCGCGCCGGTACGCTTCCTGCAACGTTTCGTCGAACCAGGCCGGAGGCGCGCCGGTCTGCGAGTTCTGCGCCAGCATCGCGCGCAGATAGGCGTGGTCGTCCGCGCAGACCGAGGCCTCCGTGTCGTCCTGCAGGAAGAACTGGATATAGGCACTGGCCTCGCGCTGCGCCGCGCTGCGCCTGAGTTCCCGCGCAAAGATGGCCGAGTGCGTGGAGTTGACAATCACGAGCCCGCGCAGCCGCTCGGGATGCGCAATGGCGAAGGCGCACGCAATCGCGCCGCCCCAGTCGTGCCCGGCAAGGATGCACTGCTGCTGTCCCAGATGGTCGAGCAGCGCCGCCACGTCGCTGACCATATTGCGCACGCGATAGCCTTGCAGCTCGCCCGGCCCTTCCGATTCATTGATGCCGCGCGTATCCGGCGCCACGACGTGAAAGCGTTCCGCGAGCGTCTGCAGCACGCCTTCCCAGCAGTGCCAGCTTTCGGGGAATCCATGCAGGCACAGCAGCAGCGGCCTGTCAGGGCTGCCGCAACTCGCGTAATGCATGCGGTAGCCGTTGAGGGTGGCGTAATGGTGTTCGATTTCGAATGGCATTGAAGTCTCCCCTTTCACGCTGTGCGCGCCACCAGCGCGAGCGCGGCCTCGATAACGCGAACCAGATCGGTGTTGCCGCGGGCGCGCACCGCGCCGCTCGCCACCTCGCCTGTGAGGCTGGTCTCTCCGAGGCTCAGCCGGGCCATGGTGAGCGCATCCAGGGACAACTCGAGTGCCGCGTCCTCGGGTGGCTCGTCCCGGTACTCGGCAATGCCGGGACGCAGCAGCAGGCCGCAGGCACCGCGCCCCGGAAAGCGGAAGGCCACGCTCGTGCGCAACGTGGGAGACACCGTCGGATCCAGGCGCTGCTCCAGCAGTTTCACCAGCTCTTGTGGCGCGCGCTGCGCAAGCGTCTCCGCGCCTTCTGCGGCGAAGAACGATTTCGGCGACGGCTGGTGCCAGTCCGTCTTGCCTTCCAGGTGCAGGGCCTCGGTCAGCAGGAAATGTCGCGTCTGGATACCGGTACGCGTGGCTTGCGCCATCGCACGCAGCGCATCAGCCTTGAGCTGCCGCGCCGCCTCGGAACCGGGCTGCGCGGCGACAAGGTAGCTCATGAGGCTCGCGGCAAGGTTGTACTTGTGCTCGCCCATGGCCTGGCGTGCGCGCGACAGCAATGCCTCTTCACCGCCAAAGCCTTCCACCAGTACATCGCCCATTTCGGCGCGCGACGGCGGGTGCAGATCGGCGCCGTCTTCGTTGTACCAGCCCACCAGGCCTCGGTAGACCCCGCGAATCCCGTATTCCCAGTCCACGTAGCCCGGATAGAGCACGGGGTCGTTCGCCAGATGTTCCGGCAGTTGGATGCTGGCGACCATCTCGTCGGGCGACATGCCGCGGTTGATCGCGCGCAGGCTCTGGTTCCAGATGAACGCATAGGCGTCGCGGTGCGCGGTCAGCGCGGCCTGCGCCGAGGCCTTGTCGGTGTACGGGCTGCCGTGGACAGGGATGACGTAGGTGCGGTCGAGACGGCGCAGCAGGTCGAGCGCGGCGATCAGCTCGTCCGGGGTCCGGAAGAAGTCGCCGCGCAGCGTATACATCGGATACGCCATCGGCCCCAGCGCCGAATTGGCCACCACGGCGTCAAGCTCCGGAAACTCGATGGCAAGCGAGTCGCGGGTATCGCCGATGATATGGTGGAAGCGCATGACTACACCATCGACTGCAACGACCTCACCGTCCGCGACGGCATGCGTCACTGGCAGCGGCGCTGCGGCGTTCATCTGCGGGTCGTCGAAATGCTTGTCGCCGCGGCCAAGCCTGGCGTCGGGGCCCGTGTCCGGCAGATATGCACCGAACTGGATGCCGCTGCGGCGCAGTTGCATGGGGCCGAGCAGGCTGCCGGTCGTGGCCGCCAGTTGCTCGGTCTGCGGATGCGCGAAGACCTGGACCTCTGCGGCCGATTCGCCATCGAGCAGGCCCGCGGCACCGCCGATGTAGTGATGGTGCGAGTAGACCAGTGCCTTGACCGGCTTGTCGCTGAAGCCGCGGATGAACTTGCGGAAGTCGCGCCCGTGGCCAAACCGTGTGCCGGTTTCGATGACGATCAGGCCCGTGTCTCCCTCGACGACGATGCAGTTGACGCTGTGATAGCCCTCGATGACGTGGATGCCAGAGCGAGCCATAGTCGCCCTCACGCCTCTCTTGCCCTGCATCATGTGGCGCACGAAGTCGCCGTTGAGGATGGCACCGTTCGGCACGGTGACCTTGTTGTGATCCTGCCCGCCACGGTAGAACGGGACTGCCTTGCTTCCCGTCTCCGCCGCCGGATGTTCATTCGCGTACATGTCTTGTCTCCACTTCTGCTTTTCCATGCGTGATCTATCCCACTCGCCGCATCAGGCTGAAGCTCTGCGCGGTGGGCCCGACGAGCGGCTGGGTGGCGAGGTACAGCGCGAGCGGCACCACGTCCTCTGGCTCCTTCATCCACTCGCCGGGCGGGAACGTGGCCTTGCCGAAGCCCGTCATCGCGGTCCTGACCGGCCCGGGAATCAGTTCGTTGACGCTGATGTTCGCCTCCTGGACTTCGAGCGCCAGCGTCTGCGTCAGCATCCACAGCGCAAGCTTCGACGTCGCATACGCCGACAGCCCGGGATGCGGCCGCATGCGCGAGCCCGATCCGGTCATCAGGATCTTGCCGCCGCCGCGCCTGCGCAGATGCGGTATGGCGGCCCTTGCCGTATGCAGCGCGCCAAAGAGATTGACTTCAAAGGTGTCTTTCCACGCCTGCACGTCGCAGGTCTCGATGTTTCCCGCCTTGAGGGCGGTGCCGGCATTCGCCAGCACGATATCCACGCCGCCGAACTGCGCCACGGCCTGTTCGTACATGGCCGTGACGCTTTCCATCCGCGTGACATCGACCGGGCAAGCCATGGCCGTGCCGCCGGCCTCCCGGATGTCGCCTGCGACGGCGTCGATTTCCGTGCTGCTGCGCGCCGCCACAACCACGGCCGCGCCAGCCTTTGCATAGGCCTGCGCAATGGCGCTGCCAATGCCGCGGCCACCGCCGGTGATCACGGCCACCTTGCCGGCAAGCGCACCGGCATAGTCCTGAGCATTCATGTCTGCATTCTCCGAAGAAGGATTTCCGGCTTATCGAGCCGGCGTATCAAACAGCGCCAGGCATGCAAACGCTTCGTCCCGGTCACCTTCGAGCTGGACCGCCTCGCGTTGCAGCAGTGACCCGAGCGATTCCCGGCCAAGATAGAGCTGGGCGAAAGCCGCGCCATCCATCGCCAAAACGAAATCGGCCTTGCGGTAGTGCTGTTGCGGACTGTCGAGAAACTCGGCGACGCCCCGGCGCAAATGAAGCGCCACCGACTGCTTCGCACCGTCAGTGAAGTCAAAGCGCAGGACCGCGTCGGTCTCCTGGGCACGGATGGGATCCACGCGTACCCGCATGTGGTCGACGAACGTTGCTGGCGTTGCGCTCACCTGCGCGGCCGGCGGAAGGATTACGCCCGGCAGGCTGATCGCTCCCTCCAGCGCGAGCGCCTGCGTCAGCATGAAGCCGCGCGTGATGCTGCTCGTGGTGCCATGGGCGCTGGTGCGCAGCAGCGCAGCCTTGCGCTGCCGCAGTTGCGCATCTTCCGGCGTGAGGCGGAACAGGTAATTCAGCAGTTCGAGCGCCCACGGCAGTTCGCCCCGTGTGGACGCGTCTTCCACCGCCGCCAGCACGCCTTCGCGGCCGCCAAGCAGCGGCACCATCCTTTGTGCAATGTCTTCCGGCGGCAGCCTGACTAGCGAAGCGGCGTCGCCGTCCCACCAGCCCACGGCATGGTTCATGATGTACGGCGCATGCCAGTCGAGCCGCCCATAGGACTCGAACAGCCACGGGTCTTCCGCCAGGTGACGCGGCAGCCTGACAAACCCGCGCAGTTCGTCTGGACCTTTGCCCTGCAGGATTCCGCGCAAGGTCTGGTCGAGCACGAGCAGCGTGAAGTCGAGATAGTTGCGCAGCGTGCGCTCGATCTCATCAGCGCCGACGAGGGTCCTGGCGTGCTGGCTGACGAGGTACTGCGGACGCAGCGCCAGAATCTGTCGCAAGGCTCTCGCCCAGATGCGCGGATCGCGGAACTTGGCCCCGCGTGGCGTGTAGAAGTTCGGCTGCCACGGCCAGAGGATGTTGTTCAGTACCAGTTGCTCATCTGGCAGCCAGACGCTGAGGCAGTCGTCCGTATCGGACCCGCCTTCGGTAAAACACTGCAGGCGCACGCCAGCGATGGTCAAGGTCTCGCCATGGCTCACAGGCGTGTTGACGGGCACGAAGCCCGGCTTGCCGCGACCAATGACGAAGCCGTATTGCGCATCGTCGCCCTCTTCCGGCAGCAGCATCTGGGCATGCTGGACAGCGCGGGCGCGCTGCAGCGGCTCGATCTCCGGAAAGGCCACGCCGACCGAGCCTGCCCGCATGTTCGCGTTGAGCTGCGGGTGGCCGATGATCGCTACGTCGGTTTCACCCTCGATCAATGCGCTGGTGCCCAGCGTGTAGTGGCTGTGGCTGTAGATCACGGCCTTGATCGGCAACGTGCTGATGGCGCGGATGCGCTCGCGGTACTGGCGGCCGTGTTCGATGTGCTCGCCGCTCTCCCAGACGATCAGCCCGTCGTCGCCGATGATGAGCGCCGCGTTGAGCGTCGTGCCCGGCAGCACCCAGACGCGCTCCGTCACCTGGTAAGGCGTGCTGTCCTGATGCCTCACCAGTTTTTCGTTGTCGAGTACTGCCTGGCTGATCCGGGCACCGTTCGCGGCACGGGATGGCGGCGCGCCCGGCGCCGCATGGTGCGCGCGTGGCTGTATGTCAAGCATGTCTGTCTCCTGCGGCGGCATCGCTTCGTGCCGCCTTGTCAGTTGGCTGGGGCGTCTAGGCCCGGATCAGCACCTTGCACTGGCTGTTCGGACGCTTCAGTGCCTCGAAGGTCTCCGGCACCTCGTCCAGCGAGATCACCGACGAGATGAACGGTGCCGCGTTGACGCGTTGATTCGCCAGCATGCGCAGCGTGAAGGCGAAGTCGGCGCGCTCGTAGGCGAACGCGAAGCTCATGCGCAGCCGCTTGACGGTGGCCGACAGCACCGACAACCGCTCCGGCTCCAGGTTTGCGCCGGCGATGACGAGGTGCGCGCCCGGCGGCGCCATGTCGACGATCTTCTGCAGCATCGGCCGGCCTACGCATTCGAAGATCACTGCCGGCGCCTGACCGGTCGCGCGCTGGAATTCCGCGACCGGGTTGTCGACCACCGAGGCGTCGATGGCAATATCGGCGCCGGCGGCTGCGGCACGGGCAAGGCGCTCCGGCACGAGATCGCTGATGGCCACATCGCCGGCGCCGAAGAAGCGCGCCCACGCCGCCACGGCAAGCCCGATCACGCCGGCGCCGAGGATCAGTACGCCCGCACCGGTTGGCACATTGGCGGTCCGCCAGGCGCCGAGTGCAACGGCGAACGGCTCGACCATGGCGGCATCCTCATAGCGCATGGTGTCCGGCAACTTCATGGCCATGGCAGCCTGGCATATCGTGTATTCGGCATACGCGCCGGGCACCGCGGGGTTGAAGCCCTGCGTAGCGGGCCTGCGGCACGATGTGCGTCGACCCGAGCGGCATTCCTCACACTGCCCGCAGGCACGGAACGGCAGCGCCACTACCCGGTCGCCCGGCTGAAAATCCGCGCCCGCATCGGCGCCGACCGCCACTACCTCGCCGGCAAACTCGTGGCCAAGCACCGCGCCCGCGCCGAGCATGCCGGGCGTCTGCGCCGCATGCAGGTCGGAGCCGCAGATGCCGCAGGCCTGTACCCGGATCTTCAGGCTGTCCGGGGGCAAGGCCGGCGCAGCCATCTCGACCAGCGCCAGCGGCTTGTCCACGCTCTCAAAGGCGATAGCTTTCATTTCGTGTGTCGCACTCAGATGGCCGCTCAGGTAACCGAGTACCCGCCGTCCACCGGCAGGGTTGCGCCGTTGATCAGCCGGGCCGCGGGCGACGCGAGGAAAATGGCCGCGCCTGCCACGTCTTCCGGCTCGCCCCACTGGCCGTCCGGGATGCGGCTGACGACGCGCTGGTTGAAGGCGTCGTTGTCGCGGCTGGTGCGCGTGAGCGCCGTGCTGATCCAGCCGGGCGCGATGGCGTTCACGCGGATGCCGTCGGCGGCAAAGGCGATCGCCAGCGACTTCGTCAACTGCACGATGCCGGCCTTGGCCGCGCCATACGCCGGCGTGGCGGGAGAGCCGAAGTACGAATACATCGACGCGATGTTGATCACGCAGCCCCGGCTCGCCTTCAGTTGCGGCCGGAAGGCGTTGGCCAGCCGGAGGTTGCCGACCAGGTGGATATCGATGATGTCGGCGAAGACCTCGGGGTTGTACTCTTCGCGGCTCGCGCGGCCGGCGCAATGGATCAGGATGTCCAGCGCTTCGACGCGGTCGGCCAGTGCGCCAATGGCGTCGGCATTGCGCACATCGAGCGCCTCATAGCGGATGCGCGGATCGAGCCCTGCCTCGGGGATGTGCAGGTCCGCCACGATCACGTGGGCGCCATGCGCAAGGAACGCGCTGGCAAAGGCACCGCCGATGCCACCGGTGCCGCCGGTGATCAGGACGGTCTTTCCTGAGACGTTGAAGTCAGGCATGGTGTTCTCCGGAATGGGTTGGACGATGTGGCTCACTGCGCGGTGTAGCGCGCGCCCAGGCTGCGGATGTACTTCAGCGGCGCCATGCCGCGCGCCTGCGCGGCCTTGTTGATCATCGTTTCGATGAAGCTCGAATCGGAGATGTTGATGAACTTGCCGTCGGCGTCGAAGTTGATGTTGGCGCCGTAGATCACCATGAACATGTCCGTCGGCCCGGCGTTGTCGGCCGGCGTGCTGAACTGGTGGATCGAGCCACCCGGCTCGTAGAGATAGGAGCCGGCCGTCTGCGGCTGGTGCGGGTACTGGGTGTAATTCCACTCGCCCGCCATCGTGAACAAATGCACGGTCCCGGTGTGGAAGTGGTTCGGCAGGGTCACGCCCGGCGCGACCCGGGCGCGAATCACCCAGATACCGTTCTGCGGATCGAAGAACAGCGGGCACAGGTCGGAGCCCGGGCTGGGAAAGTCCTTGACCCACGGCTCCTTGTCCGAATCGATCGTCAGCAGGTCCTTCTCCTGCGGTACGTGGGAAGGCAATTGCATGGTCATCTCCTTTCTGGTCTTGGCTGTGGCGGGCCCGGCATGGTCACCGGCGCGTCCGATGCATGGATGTTGCGCGGCGCGGGGTTGCGCAACTCCCACCGCCGAATGGGGGGCGCCGGCGGGTCCTGCGCTCGTCCGCATGCGTGCTCGCCTGCACATATGCGCCAGACATGGCCGTGGGTGGCGCCAACCCCACCGATTGACGGTGGCTTTAGCGAAGCGCCCCGGCTGATCTACTCCGGCCTACCGCTTTCCGGCAGGGCGTCAATGCCCACCAGACAACAGACCGGAAGCCATCCGGAGACATTCATGCAACTGACCCAAGGCCTGCATCGCTCACTGCAACTGAATCCCGACCGGGTAGTCACGGTATTCCGGGATCGCCGTCGCACGTACCGCGAATTCGCCGACCGTGTCGCGCGGCTGGCGGGGGCGCTGCAGGCGCTGGGCATGGCGGCGGGCGACCGCGTCGGCATGCTGGCGCTCAATTCCGACCGCTACCTCGAATACGCCATGGCCGTCTGGTGGGGCGGCGGCGTGATGAACCCGGTGAACATCCGCTGGAGCGTGCCCGAGATCGTCTATTCGCTGGACGACTGCGATACCCGCATCCTCATCGTCGACGACCACTTCCTGCACATGGCCGACGGCATCAGCGCCACGGCCAGGCATGCGCCTGTCGTCATCCACGCCGGAGACGGCCCGGCGCCGGACGGCATGCTCTCGTTCGAGACGCTGATCGCCGATGCGGCTCCCGTGCCGGATGCAGCGCGCGGCTACGACGACCTCGCCATCGTCATGTACACGGGTGGCACCACCGGCTTCCCGAAGGGCGTGGAGCAGACGCACATGAGCCTGTGGTGCGGCAGCATCCAGCGCATGGCGGACCTGCCGCCATTGCGCGGCGGCAGCGCGCTGCATGCGTCGCCCTTCTTCCATATCGCAGCCTTCACCCGCGTGGTGGCGCAGTTCATTGCCGGCGAGCAGCACGTCATCCTGCCCATGTTCGACGCGGCACAAGTGCTGGAGACGATCGAGCGCGAGCGCGTCACCGAGATCGCGTTCGTGCCGACGATGATCCAGATGCTGATCCAGCATCCGGACTTCACGCGGCGCGACCTGAGCAGCGTCAGGCGGTTGGGCTATGGCGCATCGCCGTTCAATGCCGCCGTGCTGGAACGCACGCTCGAACAGTTTCCCGGGGTCGAGTTCGTTCATTCCTATGGCTTGACCGAAACCATGATCGTCGCCTCGAACCCGCCCGAGAACCACGGCAAGGCGGCACGCGAGCGTGGCCTGCACTTGTCGGTAGGCCGCGCGGGCTACGGGCTGTCCGTACGGATCGTCGACCGCGAAGGCAACGAAGTGCCGCGCGGCACGGTGGGCGAACTGATCGTGAGGGGCGCGAGCGTGACCCGGCGCTACTGGAACAAGCCGGAAGAAACCGCAAAGGCCTTCCGGAACGGCTGGATGCATACCGGTGACGGCGCGTACATGGATGCGGAAGGACACATCTTCATCGTCGACCGCATCAAGGACATGATCGTCAGCGGCGGCGAGAACGTCTACTCGGCCGAGGTCGAGAACGCCATGGGGCGGCACCCCGCGGTCGCCATGTGCGCGGCCATCGGAATCCCGAGCGAGGCCTGGGGAGAGGCCGTGCATGCCGTGGTGGTGCTCCGGCCCGGCATGACGGCAACCGCGGAGGACATCCGTGAGCATTGCCGCACGCTCATTGCGGGCTACAAGTGCCCGAAGACCGTCGAATTCCGCAGCGAACTGCCGCTTTCCGGTACGGGGAAGGTCCTGAAGCGCGACCTGCGGGCGCCGTACTGGTCAGGCAAGGACCGCGCAGTGCACTAAAACCGCGGCGTCAGGGAGCGCGCACCCGGGCGGCTGTGCATCGAGGTCGACCGGGGAGCGCTTCGACTGACGCAGCGGACCAGATCGAGCGAGAAGCCCGAGCCAGCCCTCTGCATCGCGGATGCAAGAGGAAAACCAAGAAACGAGGAGACAATGAAGGTGAGAAAACTGCCAAGCGCACTGACCCTGTTCGCCGTCGCCGGCGCGGTCCACGCCCAGACGAGCGTGACGCTGTACGGGGTCATCGACACGGGCGTGGAGTACATCAACCGCGTGGCGACGGCGCCCACCGTGCTGCCGCCGGGGGCGACCAGCCCGAGCCAGGGCGTTGCGCCAGTCGGCTCGCGGTTCGGGATGATCAACCAGAGCGGCATGTCGGCGTCGCGCTGGGGGCTACGTGGTGTCGAAGATCTCGGCGGGGGCCTGAAAGCGTCCTTTGTACTGGAAAGCGGCTTCAACTCGGACACAGGCATCTTCACGGGCAACTCCGCCATCTTCAACCGCCAGGCATACGTCGCGCTCAGCAACGAATATGGCAAGGTCGGCTTCGGCAAGCAGTTCTCGTCGATGACCGATGCCATCGTGAACTTCATGCCGGCGCGCTTCTCGCCGGCTTACGAACCGGGCATCTGGATGGTTGGCATCGACTACAAGCCCAACAACACCATCAAGTACTCGGGCCAGTTCGGCAGTATCTCTGCGTCCGCCCACTACTCGTTCGGTGCCGGCCTGCCGGTCACCTCGCTGAGCCCCGGCGGCGCCGGCGTTCAGCTCACGAACGGCGGCAACGGTGAAATCCCCGGCAGCCCGCGCGATGACACGGCCTGGGGTGGCTCGCTGACGTACCTTGGCCAGAGCTTCGGGGCGAGCGTCGCCTATGACCAGTGGAACCCGTCGGCCGTCGTCGGCCAGACGGCCAAGGTGCGCAAGGCCTATGCAGGCGGCAGCTATTCCAACGGCCCGCTCAAGCTGATGGCGGGCTACCGCTGGGGCGACCAGACCTACGCCAACGGCAACGTCGCCCTGCGTGACGACTTCTGGTTCGCGGGCGCCAACTACAAGTTCACGCCGGCGCTTGACGTGGCACTGGGGTACTACTACTCCAACATCAAGAAGATGAACCTGAACGGGGCGACGGGCGTTGCCACCAATCCAGCCAATCCGCAGCAGGTCAGCCTGGTGGTGGACTACGCGCTCAGCAAGCGCACCGACCTCTACCTGTCGACCGCCTGGGCACACAACGGCAGCCTGGGCAACGACGGCGCCTTCACGCTCTACCTGTTCAACTATGCGCTGCCGCCTGGTGGCAAGAACATGGTTGGCGTAGCGACGGGGATCCGCCACATCTTCTGACCGCGATGGCATGCAAGCCCGCGCCGGGTGCTCTCGCCCGGCGCGGGCTTTGGCATTTCGCTGCGGCTACCAAACGAGTCCTGATTGCACCGCTCTTTCCACCGGTTCTTCGACGAATTGTGGGGTTGTCGTTCTTGGCGGGCGCTGCTGTTTCGCCGGCGTAGCCGGCGACCTACTCTTTTGTCCGAGCGACAAAAGAGTAGGCAGAAAAGCG
>NZ_CAJPVI010000080.1 GCF_905397435.1 Cupriavidus numazuensis | reverse complement strand
GGCGAACCCGGTGCCAAGACAATCTGGCGCGGACTCGATCGTGTACTCTCCGCTGCTGAAACGCTGCGCGCGCTACGGGATGGGCTCGGCTGACTTATGTATAAAGGTATGGCCTATAGCTACTTGGGGAGCTCAAGCTCCAAAGCGGCGCACCGCGTCACAGGAAAGGGTGTGTTGGTGGCGGCGCAGCCAGATTAATATCAAATGCCGACCGCACTCCTTGTTGCTCGATGAGGTCGCCGCTCATCTCATCGCTTTATCATGGAAATCACCCATTCTCGGGGCTTTCGTCCAGTCTCATGCAGCCCGCGGTGAGCCCCGGGGGACTGCTCGATGTGGGTCCAGTCTTTGTCGCTCATTTGATGATTCCTGGTAACCAAGTGGCGATGGATGGGAAGAAGAACATGGCGGCGAGCAGTAGCACGCTCATGGCGATATAGGGCACGATGGCACGGAATATGTGGGCCATGCTCACGGTAGGAGGAGCGACGCCTTTCATCGTCATTAGAAGCAAGCCATGCGGGGGCAGCAGCAGGCCCATCTGCATGCAGACGAGGAACATGATGCCGAACCAAACAGTGTCGACTCCTAGCTTCTGCACAATGGGCATGAAGATGGGGATTGTGATGAGCATCATGCTCACTTGGTCCACGAAGATCCCCAGGAAGATTAGGATCAGCATCATGCCGGCAATGATGGCCATCGGCCCGAGGCCAATGGTCGTGATTGCCTCGACTATTCCGTTGGAAGCCCCAGAGAAAGTCAGAATCTGGGCGAATGTGGTCGCGCCCATGATGATCAGCAGAATCATCCCGGAGATTCCGATCGTTCCTCGCAAGGATTTCATCAGCGCCCGCAGCGACAGCGCGCGATATGCAAGGGCAATCACCAACGTGGCCACCACGCCCAGTGCCGCGCTTTCCGTCGGTGTGGACCAGCCTACAACCATCGCACCCACCACTACTCCGAAAATCGAAAGAAGTGGAAGCACGTACTGGAAGAAGAGCCTGTACCGCTCCCATCCGTGAAAGTGCTCGAACTCACCGGCGGGAGCCAGCGAGGGATTCATTGCGCTGCGCAGCACGATCCAGGCGATGAATCCGATCGATAGGAGAACTCCAGGGACGATGCCACCGATCAGAAGCCCTGAGATCGAGATGTTCGCAAGGCTGCCAAGCAGAACGGTTAACGCGCTGGGGGGAATCAGCATGTCGACCGCCCCGATCGCCATGATCGGGCCAGTGGCCATGGTCGGATGGTAGCCACGCTGCAACATGACGGGCACCATCAGGGATCCGAGCATTGCCGTCGTAGCGATCGTCGACCCCGAGATGGCGGAGAATACCGACCCCGCAACAACAGCTACCACCGCCAAGCGGCCCGGCACCCTAGTGATCAGCCGCTCCACGCCTTCGATGACCTTCACTGCCAGGCCGGTGTGGAACAGGATCTCGCCCATTAGGATGAACAGCGGAATTGGCGTCAAGGAAAAGCTCGTGACGGCCGCCACACTATTGCGTGCCAATTGCACGAGCCCCGCCTCGCCGCCTAGGTACATACAGGCACCCACGAGGTTGGTCATGAGGAACGCGAAGGCCACTGGAAGGCCGACGAAGAGAAGGAGCGTGGAGCCGCCAAGAAGCAGCCACGCGGGAAGGATCCAGGCACTCATGCTGTAGATACCGCGTCCGAACGCGGCCCCCTCTGGCTATGCGCAAGCCGCCACATGCGGAATGCAAATTCGACGGCCAGCAACGCGAACGCTACTGGCAATGGCGCCATCACCCACCATTCAGGGATGACAATGCTCTTGATCTGGATCGCTCCGCTTGCGTAGCTCCGGTAGGCCATCACCACGCCGATCCACGCCACCACCACGCATCCCGTGAGAGCCATCACGTCCGAAAGCCACTCACAGGACCAAGCGAGCCTGGCGGGAACGGCGCGCAGCACGATATCTACCCTGATGTGCTGTCCTGCGCGCAGCAGCCAAGGCGCGGCCAACAAGGTGCAGAAGTAGAGGGCGTACTCCGAGATGTCGTTGGACGCTGGGAAGCCGCGCGGCAAGCCTTGAATCGCCAAGTTTCGCAACAGGACATCCAGGGTAATTGAGCCTACGATTATCAACAGCAGAAGACAGGCCAGCACCATCAAGAAGTCGTAGAGGCGGCCAACAGCGGCCTGCAGGGTTTCGATGATGTTGTCTGCAGGTGCGAAAGTTTTGTTAAGTGATTCGCTGCTCATTGTTTCCTCATCGCTTCTTTGGACAGCAGTGCGCGTAGCTTCGGTCCGTGGATCGGGCTTGTCTTGATCAGGTCTGACCAGCCCGCCTCGTAGACGGCGTCCAGGTACTTTGCGGTTTCGGCGGCGCCAAACGTGAGCGGCTGGATGCCTGAGGCGTTCTGCTTCTTCTTCTCGTCCTCGCCCTCCTTGTGCCAGTAGGAGGAGTTGCTCTCGATTTCCATCGCCATCTTCTGGATGAAGTCGCGCTGCTGCGGCGTCATGGATTTCCACTTGTCGAGGTTCATGATCAGCGACACGTCCGCGTCGTAGAAGCCCGGATCCACCCGGAATTTCGTGAGCGGCGCTATCTTCAGGTCGAAGATGCCGCCGATCGACCAACCGTAGCCGTCGATGACACTGCGTTCCAGAGCTGTGTAGATTTCGCCCGGAGGGATGTTGATTACATTTCCATTCAGCGCCTGTACCGCCGGCCGGATGGCGGGCGACACCCGGATCTTCTTGCCGGTGAGATCAAGCTTGTCAATCTTCTGCGTCAGGTATATGTGGAAGGGGTAGCCTTCCACCATGCGGGCGAGGTACACCATGTTGCCCTTCTCATTCCAGACCTTGTTGATGTATTCAATCGCGCCGTTCTTGCGCTGCTCGCTCACCGGAATTTGCGCCATCTTAAGCATGTCGGCTTCCGGGAACACGTTCGTGTAGAAGGCACCTGGACTGAGGGCCATGTCGACCACGCCGCTCTTCACCGCATTCCCGATCTCGAAAGTCGGGATCGCGCGCGGGCCGCCGATGAAGTTGATCTTGACAAGCCCCTTGCCTTTCGAATTCACGCGCTCGCTCCACTTCACGAGCTCCTGCACCCACGACGTGTTCTCGGGAAATGCCGTGGCCAGCCGGATCTGCGCTTCCTCCGCTGCCGCCGAGACAGCCAGCAGGCCGAGAACAGCCGTGGCGGCAAGACGTTTGAGTAATTTGAACATCGGTTTGTCTCCTTTATCGTTGTCAGGGAAAAGCGGCGTTAGGCCTCAACAGGATCGGGCACGATCATGATGGTGCGCGGGCGCTTCAGCTCGGCGAGCAGGCGATCAGCCTGCACCTTGGCTGCCGTAGCGGCCGCAGATTTCACTGCTTCATAGCCGCGGATCGTTGTAGGTAGCCGGAGCAGCTCGACGACTTGGGCGGAGTTCTGCGCGTTGAGCAGCTTGAGACCCTCGCCTAGCACACCCTCGTACCATGCGAGCAACGCACGCTCCTCCTTGCGTGATGCGAGCGTGTAAAACGGGTCCAAAGCGGTGCCCCGAAGGAACTTGAGCGCGGCCAATGTTTTCAGTGCGGGACGAATCCAGCCGCCCACGCGCACTTTGCCTTTCAGGCCCAAGGTGCGTGCGAGAGGCGGCTGGAGGTTATATTTCAGGCGAACGCTGCCGGAGAACCTTTCCGCGACCCGTTTCTCGAAGCCGGAAATCGTCAGGAGCCGAGCGACTTCGTACTCGTCCTTGTAAGTCATGAGCTTGTGAAGGCTCTCGGCAATCGCTTCCGTGACCTCGTAGCTGTGCCCTTTGCCGCGTACGGAAGCCTCCGCCTGTAGCGACGCCGTCACGCGCTCCAGGTACCGTGCTGCGTACGCAGTGTTCTGATATTCAGTCAGGTCCGCGGAACGCAGTTGCACGCGCTCCCGCAAGTGCGGCGGCAACTTTGCGAGGACGGACTCAAAGCGCACCAGCGCTTTCAGCTTGCCCTCGCTGCGCAGGGCACGTAGGCGCTCCGTGCGATCGGCCAGCGGGCGAAGCTTCAAGGAGCCCATGGCTTCGATCCGCTCGGGCGCATGCACCCATAGCCTACCCGCGCGAAATGCCATTGTGTTGGCTTCCACCTGGGCGCCATTCAGCCCAATGGCAGCTTCGATGTATTCCGCGCGGATCGGCAGCCACCCCGACTGATAAGCCGCCCCAATAGCCACCATGTTAGTCATCATGAAGTCACCGAACAGCGTCTCAGCGATACGGCGCGCGTCCAGCGTCAGGACGCTATCTTTGGAACCGGCAGCCGCGACCGTTGCGCACAGCTCAAGGGTAGGCAGCGTCTTGCGAGAATCGCGGATGACCTCTCCGTTCGGAAACACACCCGAATTGATCACCATTCGACTATGGTCTGCATCGCAGCATTTCAAATTGTTCGTTTCCACGGCCGCGAGCAGGTCGAGCGCGAGGTAAAGATTGGCTTTGCCGATGCCTACCTTGTTGGTGTGTGGTGGCCGGTCCGCGGGAGCCAGAATCAGGCTGGAGAGCACTGCGCCCCATTTTTGCGCCGCTCCTGTCTGGTCATACGTTTTCACCTGCAGGCCCTGCATGCACGCCGCCTGTGCGAGGATGGCACTGGCAGTCAGCACGCCGGATCCACCTAGGCCCGGGATGTAGATGTGATAGGGCGCCTGCAGTGATCTCGGCTCGATTTCCGGAATGCGGGTAGCATCGATGACGGGTAGGCTGGGCTTTCTAACGCTTTTGCCTGGCTCCACTTCAACTGTGACGAAGGACGGGCATTCTCCTTGGATGCAGGCCTGGTCCTGATTGCACGTTGACTGATGTATCTGGGTCTTTAGGCCGAATTCAGTGGGCACCTTTTGCAGCGACATGCAGTTCGCCTTCGCGCCGCAATCGCCGCAGTTCTCGCAAACTTCTTCATTGACCACCGTGAATACGGTTGGCGCGGGCAGCAATCCCCGCTTCTGTCGTCGGCGACGCTCATTCGCACATGCCCCGTCGTAGATCAGGATCGTCACCCCCTTGATCTCCGCGAGCTCCCTCATGGTTTGCTCGAGTTGGTCCGGTGAGCGTCGCAC
Organism: Cupriavidus numazuensis; assembly: GCF_905397435.1. Taxonomy (GTDB): domain Bacteria; phylum Pseudomonadota; class Gammaproteobacteria; order Burkholderiales; family Burkholderiaceae; genus Cupriavidus; species Cupriavidus numazuensis. Next base: position 25,478 of record NZ_CAJPVI010000080.1, on the reverse strand, counting down.
TAGGCCCGCCGGGAGTTTCATTTTGGCGTACTGGCCCGGCTCTTTCGTAACTAGAACCACTCGGGATGCGCCGTCCTGCAGCAGACGGCCGGCAAGGTCCGCAATTGCACTCGCCCCCACTGCTTCCTGGCCCCCGGTATTCGCGAGAACACCGTTGATCAGAAGCTTGAACGTCATGGTTGCCCCGCTTGTGATCGCGAAGCGGATGTTTTGATAGCTGGAGTGGAACAGCGCACCATCGCCGACGTTCTGCACGATGTGCGGCCGGCTCGTGTACGGCGCCAGGCCCAGCCACGGCAACCCTTCGCCACCGAGCTGGGTTGTCGCTTCCACGCGCTTCTGTGGTTTGTCCATGACCGCCGCGAAAAGATGGCAGCCGGGGGCCCCCCAGGCCATCTGGCCCGGCGCGAGCAGCGTCGATACGTTGTGCGGGCATCCCGAGCAGTAATTCGGTGTCCGGCCCGGGAGCGCTGCGTCGCGCTTCACGCTTTTTCCCTCCAGATACTGGACACGCTCGCGGCCGCGTTCCGGAAGCGGCATGCTTCGCGCCAGAATTCGGGCCAGCCTTTCGGCCACCATGTCCGCTGTCATGCCGCCCTCTACCGGAAACAGACGCTGGCCATGCTCGTCGTGCTTGCCAAGGATCTCGCGAACCGTGGTGCCGACAACCCCCAATGCCACCTGACGCTCCAGGAAATCGCGCTTCTCCTCGATGACGACGATGGTCTGCAGACCTGCGGCGAATTCGCGGAAGAATTCGCTGTCAGTGGGGCAGAGGAGGCCGACCTTAGCGAGGCGGATCCCGTGGGCCTGCAGCGCCGGTCCGTCGAAACCGAGGTCTTCCAAGGCCTGCTGGGTGTCGGCCCAGCTCTTTCCGGCGCTGATGATTCCGATGCGGTCCCCGGGCGCTGATCGCACGATACGATTGAGGCCGTTCGCGCGCGCGTAGGCCAGTACTGCTGCATGTCGCTCGTCGTACAGGCGTCGCTCGGTCTCGACATTGGTTACCGGAAAGAAGCGGTGGTTCGCCATTCTGGTAAATGGGTTTCCGCCGATCTGTAGCTCAGGGATCTGCGTAGGGATGCCAGCAGGGCGCAGCTGCACGACCTCGCCGCCGTCGCATAGCGTTCCAACAAGTTTCAGTGCTACCCAGCATCCGGAGAAGCGCGAAAGCGCGGCGGCGTGAAGACCGTAGTCCACGAACTCCTGGACGCTCGCGGGGTACAGCACGGGGATGCCGTGGTGTTCGAAAGAAAATTCCTGCTGGTAGGGGACGGTCGAGCTCTTCGCTTCGTGGTCTTCGCCGCTGAGGATTACCACGGCGCCGTGGCGGCTTGTGCCGGCGAAGTTTGCGTGCTTCAGCGCGTCGCCGGAGCGGTCCAGGCCAGGACCCTTGCCATACCAGTAGCCCACTACACCGTCGACGTCGGGGTGAGGGTGTTCATCTAGCATCTGCGTGCCGCTCAGCATAGTGACGGCAAACTCCTCGTTCTGCGCCGCACGGTGAGTGATTCCGTGGGCATCCAGAGTGCGTTTGGCCTGCCGCAGTGCGATGTCGATGCTGCCCAGCGGCGAACCAGGGTAACCTGTGACGAACGCCTTGGTCCGCAAGCCAGCTTCCCCATCAGAGCGCATTTGCTCAACCATCATGCGAATCAACGCCTGGTTGCCGTTTAGGAAAGCCTGTGGGGTGTCAGCCTCATAGCGAGCATCAAGGGAGCGAGCCATTACATTTTCCTTTCCAAAAATCGCGTTGCCATGAATCCAATGCTCTGCTCCTTGGCTCCCGGTATGTCACCGTGGGCGGTCCCTACCTCACTCCGCTCACAGGCGCACTCCAGCTCAGCCAGCACCCCGAGTCGTGAAGTGTGAGGGCACGGGTTGCCATGGGTATGAGCACCTTGTCGTTTGCGGACGAACTTGCAACTCACTTGGCCCCGGATGACGCCGCGGAATATCTCCTCAGCCGCAGCCTCTATCGCCTCCACCGCGACACGGGGGAAAACGACGCCCAAGGTGCGAGTTGCTAACGAGTCCTGCTCTACGACATGAGCCCGATGTTCTGGATGCTTCTCCCGCAGAAGAAAAGATAAGAAGCCGGGGCTGGCTGGGCCGTCTCCCACCATAAAGGACCTCATGCGTTGTCTCCATCTAATGTCTTAGTCTTCGGAATCGCATGCGAATAGCACACGGCCAAGAGAATTGACTGGCACCGGTATTTGTGCAATAAAGGCGGCATTATTTGCGATATTTGCCAAACAAATGTCCACTCGATTTGATCTCAATCTCTTGCGGGTGCTCGTGGCGCTTCATCGGTGGAGAAGCGTTTCTAAGGCAGCGGAGGAACTCGATTTAAGTCAGCCAGCAACGAGCCTCGCATTGGGGCGCCTGCGCACCCGCTTGGAGGATCCGCTTTTCGTGCGCTCACCGTCAGGAATGCTGCCGACGCCGCGGTGCACGGAGCTGGCCGACGCGGCGGCGAAGGCGCTGGCGGCCTTCGAAGGGAACATTCTTCACCGCCCCACATTCGAGCCGGCTACGGCTCGGCGCGATTTCGTCGTCACCATGGCCGACGTCGGCGAGCTCCACTTCCTGCCCCGATTGATGGCACGTCTCGCTCGGGCGGCGCCTCAATGCAACCTCAGATGCGAGACTTTCCCGATAGAAGACATTGAGCTAGCGCTGGAGGAGGGGCGCTGCGATCTGGCTCTGGGGTTCTTTCCCAACCTGGAGCGCCCCGCACTCTACGCCCAGCAGCTATTCATGCACTCGCTGGTGTGCCTCGTACGGGCGGACCATCCTCATGTACGGTCTTCTCGCATCAGCATGCGGAGCTTTCTGGAGCTTTCGCACGCAGTGGTGGAGCCCATGGGGCGAAGCCATGAGCTGTTCGAAGGCTTACTCAAGGAGAAGGGCTACCAAAGACGTGTGCAATTGATGTCGGTCCACTTTCTGTCCATTCCGGCAATCATCGCAGCCACCGACCTCATTGTGACGGTGCCTCAATCCATTGCAGACTATTATGTGCGTCTGGAGAACCTGCGGATCGTTGAGCCGCCGATCAATATCAAGCCCTATGCACTGAAGCAGTTCTGGCATCCGCGTTTCCATACAGATCCCGCGGTCAGGTGGTTACGCGAGTCGGTCATCGAGTTGTTCAGCGAACATCGAGAACAATCAAGAGCCGTCTCGACACGCAGCGCAAGAAGTTAGGAGTACAGAGATGCCGGGGACACGTCCTCGTTAGCCGGCGCACAAAAGACATTGCAAGTACGAGTCACTGGCCTCAACACCTGCGGAGATCGCGGTAGGTCTCCGCTCCTACGTCGCGTGCTACGGCGAGCGGCTATCGATAGCGCATTGTCGGTCTCCTGCCTATTTCAGTCGGGCGATGATCGCCTACGACCGCTGCGGTTACCTTTCGGCGTTTGGATGATTCGATTCCTGCACATTGCTGGCATTTGGGGCCGTTCTCAGGTCTCTTAGGCACTCGGCATTAGCGGTTGCCCGATCAATTTTCCCGTGATGGTGTGCGCTGCTGGCGGAAAGCAGGCTGCTCGAACACTGACCGATGGATTCGTCGTGAGCTTTGGCGAACTGGCGCATCGTGCAACTGGACCGCAGCGCCCTGCGAAGCCTCGCGGCACGCCCGTATCTCAGATTGCGGATTAGCACACTTCGCGGCTGAGGTGTCGGGTGGTGAAGTCAGGCGCTATGGGTGAAAGCCTCCGCGATCTGACCTCGAAGCCATTTCAGACCAGGGTCCGCATGGAACCGCGCATGCCAGTGTTGCTTTAACGCGTAGCGACGCGTATTGACTGGGGGCTGCACTATGCGTACTTCCCCGAACCGTACAAAGTATTCCGCCACCGCTTGCGGTACTGTGACGATCATATCCGTCGCAGCAACAATTGCCGGCACGCTCATGAAATGTGGGATGCTTAGTTGAACGCGGCGGCTGAGGCCCTTGCTCTTCAACAAGCGCTCAAAGAGTTCGTGGCTGCGGCCCTCCGGTTCTACGACGGCATGCGGCAGTTCGAGGAATGCCGCCAAAGGGATTCTCTCTGTCTTCACGCGAGGATGATCCTTGCGCACAAGGCAGACGAAGCGGTGTTCGAACAGCCGCTGCATATAGTAGCCCGGACGTTCCAGGTCGGGGAAGAATCCAATCGCCATTTCAACTTGCCCGCTCTGCATGGCCTCCGGCAACTCCCGCACGGACAGCGCCTTTGCCCTGAGGTTGCAGTGCGGCGCCAGCTGGGACAACCTGGCCATCAGCTTTGGCAGGAACACTACTTCCCCAATATCCGACAATGTGACCACGAAGTCCCGGCGCGCGTTCAGGGGATCGAAACCGGCAGGGGTCTGCACCACGCCGTCTATCAGGGACAGCGCTTCTCGCGCCGCCGTCACCGCTTCATCGCACCTGCCGGTCGCCACCATGCCACTAGAACCACGGACGAATAGCGGGTCGCCAAGGATGCGGCGCAGGCGGCCCAGCGCGAGGCTGGCCGCAGGCTGGCTCAGGTGGACGGCATCGGCCGCCTTGGACACGCTGCCCAACGCGTGAATCTGCGTAAGCAAGCGCAGAAGCTTGAGGTCGATCTCAGGCTGCATGCGTATCAATATTTAGCCCATAAATACTAACAATACCACCCATTGCATTGTGCATCTACGACCGTCGATCCCATACTCGGATCCATTGCACACATTAGACAGGAGACAATGCATGGGAGAGCCTTGCAAAGGAGAGGGAAGGGCGTACCCGGGGAACCCGGGGGGGCAGAATCTGCATGCGATTGAAACGACCGGCCCCCTGCACCCAATAGATGGGGTTGTGTACACCCCTCCGGAACAGGCCGCGTACTACCTCAACGGCGGCATCTGGGAACGCCAGACATTGGGAGATACCCTGCGAAGTGCCGCAAAGAACGCGCCAGAGCGGATTGCGTTCGTCTGCGAAGGCCATCGCATGAGCTTCGGTGAGCTCGACGCGAAAAGCGAACGCTTGGCCCGCAGTCTGAGGGCGTTAGGCCTACAAGTGCATGACCGCGCTATGTTCCAGATGGGAACCAGCATTGAAACTGTCGTCGCACTGTTTGGTTGCTTCAAGGCCGGTGTCGTTCCCGTCTGCAGCATTCCCCAGTACCGCGAACTGGAGATTGGCAAGCTTGCCGATTTGACAAGTCCAAAGGCTTACTTCGTACAGGCGGACGCCGGAGGGCGCTTCGATTTGGTGAAGTTCGCATCTGCTATGTCAGAGCGTCACCAGATCCCACACTTAATCGTCGCCGGAGGCGCCTCGGATGCGAGAGGGCATGCGCTGGAAGGCTTATGTGAAGGGGCGGGGGGACAGGACGTCCTAGATACGTCTCATGAATTCGGCTGTGAGGACGTCATTGCCTTTCAGCTTTCTGGCGGCTCGACGGGCGTACCGAAGGTGATTCCGCGCTTCCATGCCGAGTATCAAAGCCACGTGCGGTCGTGGTGTGCCCGCTATGACATGCAAGAAGGCCACGTTGGCATCTGGGCGCTGCCAATACTGCACAACGCCGGGATGATGTTTGCCATCGTTCGCACGGTGCTGTACCGCGCAACGACGGTGTTGATGCCTCAGTGGGATGTGGGGCGCTACTTCGAGGCAATCGAGCGTGAGCGCGTACAACATGCGTTCACCATCGGACCTCATGCGCCGGCGATTGCCTCCTATCCCCACGTCGCACGCCATGACTTGTCTTCCGTACGCTCGCTGTCGACTTTGATGGGAGCGGAGGCAATCGAGCGCGCTACCGGAATTCTCTCCATCAACATGTTCGGCATTACCGAAGGACTGGTGTTGACCGGCACAGCGGCGGCGTCGCCGGCGGAGGTGCGACACAGCAGCGTAGGCATGCCGTGCTCTCCCTACGATGAGGTGCGTCTGCTTCGTCCTGGCACCATCGAAGAGGTGCAAATTGGCGCTGCTGGCGAGCTGTGCTTCAGAGGGCCATCTACGCTGCGCGGTTACTATGCGGCGCCCGAAATCAACGCGGTGAGTTTCACCCCTGACGGCTTCTTCCGGACCGGCGATCTTATGCGGGCCGCGGTGATCGATGGGCAGATTGTGTACCGCTTCGAAGGGCGGATGAAGGACAACATCAACCGCGGTGGCGAAAAATTCGGAACGGAGGAAATCGAGCATCTGATTGCACGCCATCCAGCAATCGCAGACGGCAAGGTGGTGGCGATGCCTGATCCGATCTACGGGGAGAAAGCATGCGCTTTCCTGATCCCTCGCGACGGCCACATGCTGCCCAGCGTCGAGGATCTCGGACAGTACTTGCACGCCCAAGGGTTGGCGAAATTCAAGCTGCCCGAACGGATCGAAGCCTGCGACGCCTTTCCGACCACGCGTGTCGGCAAGCTGGATCGTGCGCATTTGCGCGCAATGATCGCAGAAAAGATCGCCAAAGAGTCGGTACATTGAGGGAGTACGAGAATCGTGCGCACCTATCGCTATAAGCGACGCCTGAACTGGAGCGAATGCGATCCCGGCGGAATTGTGTTCTTTCCCCACTACTCGCGCTGGATGGTCGATGGACTGAACGAGATGCTTCTTTCGCTCGGGATAGACCCCACCGCGATTATTGACGAGAACACGCGCGGAGGCCTGCCAGTCGTGCAAATGTCGGCGCGCTTCTTCCAAGCGCCGACGCTCCATTCCTACATATGGCACGAGATCGCCGTCGAGAAGATCGGCGTAAAGTCCCTCGGCTTTGCCCATCGATTCCTATCCGAAGATACCTTGCTGATGGAGGCACATGAAACCCGCGTCTGGGCCGTGCATGCTATCGGCACCACTACTTCGATGCATGCGTGCGCCGTGCCGCAATCGGTGCGCGACAGGCTCATGGACAACGAAGAAAACATACTGGAGACCAGAACATGAAGATCAACATCATCGGCGGCGGCCCCGCGGGCCTGTACGCAGCCTATCTCCTGAAGCGAGATCGCCCTGACGCGATGGTCCATGTCTATGAGCAGAACGATGCTCATACGACCTTCGGATTCGGCGTCGTCTTCTCGGATCAGGCCCTAGAGTTTTTGCGGGCAAACGACCCCGAAACGCTTGATATGGTCAGCCGCGGGCTGGAGACATGGCGGGACATTGAACTGCGGATCCATGCTCAGGCTATCCGGATTGACGGAGTCGGCTTTACGGCTATCGGCCGCCTGAAACTGCTGGAGATTCTACGCCAGCGGGCGGAATCTGTTGGTGCCGTTCTGATCAATAATCGGATCGTTACCAGCCTCGATGGTTTGGACTCGACCGATCTAGTCATCGGCGCCGACGGCGTGAACTCCCTGGTGCGCCGCACGCATGAGCAAGCGTTCGGCACGCGCATCGATTACCTCGATAACCGCTTCGCATGGTTCGGTGCCACCCGCCCGTTTGACCGCCTGACGCAGGCTTTTAAGAAGCTACCCCAGGGCTACTTCAACGCTCACTACTACCGCTATTCGGAAAGCATGAGCACGTTTCTAGTGGAGGTCGATGCGTCGACCTTCGAGCGAATCGGGTTCGAACACATGAGCGAGGAAGAATCGCGGCGCTACTGTCAGGAGGTGTTTGCTGACGAACTGGCCGGTGCGTCGCTAGTGGTTAACCGATCCATGTGGCGACGCTTTCCCAAGATTAGCAACGCACGCTGGTCGTTCGGGAACCGTGTGCTCGTCGGCGACGCGCTCCGCACTGCGCACTTCTCCATCGGGTCGGGCACCCGTCTGGCACTTGAGGACGTACAGGCTCTCGCGCAGTCGGTGGCGGATCACCCAAACAGCGTTCCCGACGCGCTGGCCAGTTATGAAGCCGGGCGCCGCCCCATTGTGGAGAAGATCACCGCCGCAGCGAACCAAAGCGCCGATTGGTACGACCACTTTCCGCAACACATGGAACTGCCTGCATGGGAGTTTGCGATGGACTACATCGGCCGCTCGGGACGCGTAGATCCGGAGCGCTTGCGAACCATGTCGCCGGAGTTCGTAGACAACTATGACAGGTGGCAGGCTGCCGCCGCTTCTTGATAAGGCCAAGGGTTGGACGCCCGCCAGCTTTGTTGGCGGCAGCGAAAGAAGGTAAAACGAGGAGACGAAACGCATGACATCGACTGCAACCATAAACGCACCGCTTGCTCACATCATGAATGGCAAGCCGATGACCATTTTTCAGTGGCGTGCAATCGGGCTCTGCTTCCTGATCAACATGCTCGACGGCTTCGACGTGATGGTGATAGCGTTCACGGCTGCCTCCGTCAGCGCGCACTGGTCCCTGTCAGGCGCGCAACTGGGCTACCTTCTTAGTGCCGGTTTGGTCGGAATGACGGTGGGATCTCTCTTTGTCGCTCCTTGGGCTGATCGCATCGGCCGGCGCTCGTTGGTGCTTCTGTGCATCGTGGTCGCCGGCCTAGGGATGATCGGCTCCGGCTATGCCAGGACGCCGACGCATCTTGGTCTCCTGCGCTTCGTCACCGGACTTGGCATTGGCGGCATCCTCGCGAGCAGCTACGTGATTGCTGGCGAATACGCGTCCAGGCGCTGGCGCAGTCTGGCCATCAGCCTGCAGGCCACGGCTTACGCTCTTGGCGCAACCGTGGGGGGCTTCTTCACGGCGCGAGTTATTGCACTGCTTGGCTGGGAGTCGGTGTTCATTTACGGCGGGGCCGCTACCTTGGCGACTTTGCCGATCCTGTACGCTTGGCTGCCAGAGTCGATCGACTTCTATGTTAGCCGCCGGCCAGAAGGAGCGTTGACGCAAGTCAACGCCATCATGCGAAAGATGGGCTTGGCTCCGCTGCAGGCACTGCCTGCGGGGTCAGTGGGTGGGAATACTGGCCTAAGACGTAGCCTGTCCTATCTTCTTTCGCCGAGCGTGCGCCGAGCCACCGCTCTGATCTGGGTATCGTTCTTTCTGATCCTGTTCGGATTCTATTTCGTGATGAGTTGGTCGCCTCGGTTAATGGTGGCCGCGGGTTTATCCAACGAGCAAGGCATCACGGGCGGTGTGTTGCTTAACCTTGGCGGTATTGTCGGAACGTCGCTCATCGGTCTACTCGCGGGCCGGCTAGCCTTGTACAAGGTGCATGCCATCTACCTTATCGCCACGGCAGTATTGATGAGCATGTTTCTCAGCCTCGCCGGCGGAGGTAGCCAGACTCTTGTCGTGGCGTTCGTGCTGGGCCTTTTCGTTAACGGGTGCGTGGCAGGCGTATTCGCGATGACCCCCATGATTTACGAGCCCGCTCATCGCGTGACCGGCCTTGGCTGGGCTATCGGTATGGGCCGCTTCGGGTCCGTCCTGGCACCTCTGGCTGCCGGACCCCTTATCGACGCGCAGTGGAGTCCTAGCGAAGTCTACACCTTGTACGCGACAACCTTTGTACTGGCGGCCATCACTGTCGTACTGCTTCACTTTGGCATTAAAAGGTCGTCCGATTTGAAGGCGGGTGCGAAGTAGGCAACGACCATCCTAACCAATTTTGACGCGACGCTGCGCATGCGCCTTGTCATGCAGCTCTCTGGCTAGACCTCAGACTGCCGCCGAACACCCGCATAAATGACGCAACCAATTGGGGGAATCCTCTCTTGTCAGCGATCGGGCCGGGATCAACTTGTACTCAACCACATAGATTTCGCTCAGAACTGGGCGGAGCTCATAGATAAGGGCGCATGGAGAGAAATATGAACGTCGAGCAAGAAAGACAAAGCTATTACGAGGATCTACGGCCTTTGAATCTGGCCCCACTCTGGAGTGTGCTGAAGAGACTGGTGCCCGCCGAACCGGTACCGGCCGCCCAGCCTTGGTGCTGGAACTGGGAAGACGTCTATCCTCAACTGCTTCGCGCAGGATCGCTCATTTCCGCGGAAGAAGCGGAGCGCCGCGTTCTTGTGCTGGAGAACCCCGGTCTCCCTGGGAAGTCTCAGGTGACTGACACACTCTACGCAGGTATCCAATTAATCTTACCTCGCGAAGTTGCGCCTGCTCACCGCCACACGCAGTCGGCGCTACGCTTTGTCCTGCACGGAACTGGCGCATATACAGCCGTTGATGGTGAGAAGACGCGGATGAGCAGGGGGGACTTCATTATTACGCCATTCTGGACGTGGCACGATCACGGCCATGAAGGTACAGAACCAGTCGTATGGCTTGACGGACTTGACGTGCCGCTTGTCAACTTCTTGCGAGCTGGGTTCCGCGAAAGTCATGAGGAAAAGGCACAGTCATCGACGCGATTGATTGGGGAAGCAGCCGCCCGCTTTGGCTCCGGCATGCTGCCCCTCAACTGTGACCGCAGCAGTGTTACTTCGCCGGTCTTCAGCTACCCGTACGCGCGCTCGCGCGAGGCGCTGCATCTTTTGGCCAGAGCGGAAGCTCCTGATCCGCATCTCGGCATCTGCTTAAAGTATGTCAATCCGCTAAACGGTGACTGGGCCATGCCTACCCTCGGCACGGCACTACGCTATTTCCCACGCGGCTTTTCCACTCGTCCATATCGGGCTACCGAAAGTCTGGTTCTCGTCTGCGTCGAAGGACGAGCTCAAGTGACGATCGGGCAAGGACCTACCTTCTCAGTGGGTCCCAACGACATTGCGGCAATTCCAGGCTGGTGCGCCTGGACTGTCCAGGCAGAGGAGGACACGGTCTTCTTCAGCTACTCAGATAGACCCGTACACGAGAAGCTTGGCTTGCTACGCGAACAACGCGACTAACCTTTTCTATCTTTGAATTATTATCATGAAACTCTGCATCTTTGACGACAACCGCATCGGTCTCGTCCTCGGACAAGATATCGTCGACATCACCAATGCCTTTGCTTCGTCCTTTCGCCCAGCATGGCCTTATCCGAAGTATGACTGGGTCATCAAGAACTTTGAAGGCGTGCGGCCCCGTATCGAAGAGGCCGTAGAGATCGGGCCACGTATTCCTCTTGCCGGTGTCCGTCTCCGCTCCCCGGTGGCCAATCCCGGAAAAATCATCGCCGCCCCCATCAACTACAAGGACCACATTGCAGAGGCCAACAACGACCCCGGGATCAATCATGGGAAAACGTTCACCGACCTGAGCAAGCTCGGTGTCTTCCTGAAAGCAAACAGTTCAGTGATTGGTTGTCATGAGGACATCAGGATTCCGATCGCCGATCGTCGTACTGATCATGAAGTCGAACTGGCTGTTGTGATCGGCCGTGAAGCCAAAAAGGTGTCGCGTGATAACGCGCTTGATTTTGTCTTTGGATATTGCATCGGTCTTGACATGACGGTACGCGGCCCCGAGTTGCCGGACTTCCGTAAGTCGGCGGATACTTTCTCTGTACTTGGCCCTTGGATCGTTACTGCAGACGAAATCTCGGATCCCAACTCCTTGGATCTAAGCATCCGCGTCAACGGCCAACTCCGCCAGGAGTCGAACACCAAGTACCTGATCTATAACGTACAACGGCTGATCGAGTACGCGTCGGCGATGTACACGCTGTACCCCGGAGACGTAATCATGACAGGCACACCGGCCGGTGTGAGCCCCGTTACTTATGGTGACCTCCTAGAGGCGAGCATTTCGGGAATCGGCACGATGACTGCACGCGTGGCAGCCGACTAAGTTCCCACTACGGCTGCGATGCCGGCGCTAGTCAATGGCCGGCAGCACCCCGTACGAAGGTCGCGAGCCCCGCACATCGGTTGTGTGGGGTGAGCACCGGTTCTGCTCTGGATCTTTCCAGACGCACGCCGACACGATAATCCCCTCCAAAACCACAAGTGCGGTTCCGTACCGTTCCCGAAGGACGGCCGATCCGCCCCTGCATCATGGCCAAGACCCTCTACGACAAACTCTGGGATGATCACACCGTCCACATCGAAGGAGACGGCACCACGCTGCTCTACATCGACCGCCACCTGCTAAATGAAGTGACCAGTCCACAGGCGTTCGAGGGCCTGAAGATGTCGGAGCTTCGGGTATGGCGCACCGGCGCGAACCTCGCTGTGTCGGACCATAACGTGCCGACCACCGACCGCAGCGAAGGCATCGCTGACCCGGTATCGAAACTGCAGGTTGATACGCTGGACGCCAATTGCGACAGTTTCGGCATCACGCAGTTCAAGATGAACGATCATCGACAGGGGATTCTGCACGTGATCGGTCCGGAGCAGGGCGCTACGCTGCCGGGCATGACGGTGGTGTGCGGCGACTCGCATACCTCGACGCACGGCGCGTTCGGCGCGCTCGCGCACGGCATCGGCACGTCGGAAGTCGAGCACGTGCTGGCCACGCAGACGCTGCTGGGCAAGAAGGCCAAGAACATGCTGGTCAGCGTGGAAGGCAAGCTACCGCGCGGCTGCACCGCCAAGGACATCGTGCTGGCCGTCATCGGCAAGATCGGCACGGCCGGAGGCAGCGGCTACACGATCGAGTTCGCCGGCTCTGCCATCCGCGACCTGACCATGGAAGGCCGCATGACGGTCTGCAACATGGCCATCGAAGCAGGCGCGCGCGCCGGCCTGGTGGCGGTGGACAACGTCACGCTCAAATACGTGAAGGGCCGCCCGTACGCGCCGCAGGGCGTGGAGTGGGAGCAGGCCGTGGGCTACTGGTGCACGCTGCATTCGGACGCCGGTGCCAAGTTCGACCACGTGGTGGAACTTCGCGCCGAAGACATCCGCCCGCAGGTGACCTGGGGCACCTCGCCCGAGATGGTGGTCAGCATCGAAGACCGCGTACCGGATCCCAAGGAGGAAAAAGACCCGACCAAGCGCAATGCCATGGAGCGCGCGCTCGAGTACATGAACCTGCAGCCCAACGTGCCGATGGATAGCATCAACGTCGACAAGGTGTTCATCGGTTCCTGCACCAACAGCCGCATCGAGGACATGCGCGCCGCCGCCTGGGTGGTGCAGAGGCTGGGCCGCAAGGTCGCATCCAACGTGAAGCTGGCGATGGTGGTGCCGGGTTCGGGCCTGGTCAAGGAGCAGGCCGAGCGCGAAGGGCTGGACAGGGTCTTCAAGGCTGCGGGCTTCGAATGGCGCGAGCCGGGCTGCTCGATGTGCCTGGCGATGAATGCCGACCGCCTGGAACCGGGCGAGCGCTGCGCGTCCACGTCGAACCGCAACTTCGAAGGCCGGCAGGGCGCGGGTGGCCGCACCCATCTGGTGAGTCCGGCGATGGCTGCCGCCGCTGCCATCGAAGGCCACTTCGTCGACATTCGCAAGCTCGGCTGAGCGGGGCGCGGCAGATGAGGACCCTGATCGCTCTGCTGGCATGCTTCGGCATGCTGCAACTGGCCGGCTGCAACACCATGGCCGGCCTGGGCAAGGACACGCAGGCCGCCGGCGGCTCGCTCGAGCGCGCGGCCAAGAAGTAAGGAAAGAGACATGGACAAGTTCACTGTACATAGCGGCCTCGTGGCACCGCTGGACCGCGAAAACGTCGATACCGACGCCATCATCCCGAAGCAGTTCCTGAAGTCGATCAAGCGCACCGGCTTCGGCCCGAACCTGTTCGACGAGTGGCGCTACAAGGACGTCGGGGAGCCTGGCATGGACAACAGCAAGCGTCCGCTGAACCCGGACTTCGTGCTGAACCAGCCGCGCTACCAGGGCGCGTCGATCCTGCTGGCGCGCCGCAACTTCGGCTGCGGCAGCTCGCGCGAGCATGCGCCGTGGGCGCTCTCGCAATACGGCTTCCGCGCCGTGATCGCGCCGAGCTTCGCCGACATCTTCTTCAACAACTGCTACAAGAACGGCCTGCTGCCGGTGGTGCTGAGCGAGCAGCAAGTCGATCACCTGTTCAACGAGACCAACGCGTTCAACGGCTACAAGCTGACCATCGACCTGGACCAGCAGGTTGTGCTCACGCCGTCGGGTCAGGGCTACGAGTTCGACATCGCCCCGTTCCGCAAGTACTGCATGCTGAACGGTTTTGACGATATCGGCCTGACCCTGCGCCATGCCGACAAGATCAAGAGCTATGAAGCCGAACGCGTGGCGAAGATGCCGTGGCTGAAGACCCGTCTTGTCGGCTGATCGAGGGGTGGGGCGCCAGCCCTTGGGCGCTGCGGTGGCGCGAGAGTTCGGTATCGGTTCGTCGGTCGCCGGCACCAGCCGAGTCTTGTTGGTCCTTGCCGGCCAGCTCGAGCCACCAGCGCTCGACTGAGAGGATGCCAGCGGCGGCATCGAGAACAGACCCGTCGCAGCCCACAAATCTTTTCGGCTTGCGCGGCGACCACAATTGGTTGCTGCTTCTGCAGGGCCTGCCCGTGACAACCCAACTGTCTCCGGCGGCCAATCGCCGATTGGCCGCTCGAACTGACAGAGCTCTTGTGTGCTGGAGTCGCCCCAATCGGTAATGGTCTCCACGCGAAGGATGACTTTCATTTCGCACATCTGCAGGTGATGGCTCAATGCTGGGCACCCAGCTCCGATACCCCAAGGTTCTTAACACTCCCGTACCCCGGAAGACCGTCTCGATGGGTGGCCGCGTCCGCCTCCTTACTCAGGAGACTCGCGTCGGCAAGCCGGCGCGGGCTTTGGCCCAAACCAAGCCAAATCCGATGGTTAAGGATGGTGTTCAGAGCTCGTTTTGCGGCACTGAGCCATCAACATAGAGCCGATGCGGTGCAAGCGGTGCGGCACCTGGCTCGAATGCAGCGCGACGTTCGGCATAAAGAAGGCGCCGACTACCTGCCCGCTCGGGCGGCTTTGCGCTCATGCAGTGGCCTCGCGCATCAGTCGTTCGCGCGCCATCCACAGATTGCTCAGAGCGAACAGCGTGTGCAACTGCTGCGGGTTCTTCATCAAGCCGCGGTAGCGCACCTTTAGATGCCACGGTGCGCGGCGATGAACATGGCGACGGCCGACCGGCAATAGGATTCGATTTCGTTGTCGTCCTCTGCTCTCGCCTCGTCGAAGCGTGCGATAAGCAGGAGATCGGATCCTTTGAAAAGCGCGGCAAACAAGCGGGCGGACCGGAGAACATCGGGCACGTTGAGAATCGCCTTCGCGTGCAACTGACGCAACAGGACCTCGATTTGGGCGATAACATGGGCGGGCCCGGCTTCGTAATGGAGCTTGCTTAACGACTTTTGATTCGTCTTGTCGGCCAAAACCATGGCTTCGACACTGCGGACGTCCGGGCTCAACAGCGTGCGCAGCAGGGATGACCCCACCGCCATGAGCTGATCTTCGGCCGAATCGTCGGCGCCTTCAAAAAGGGCCTGCGGTGCAAACTGCTCGCAGCGGGCCACCATGGCCGCGCTGAACAGCGCCTCCTTGTTCTCGAAGTGCCGATAGATGCTTAGCTTGGATATCTTCGCCCGCTGGGCGACCTTGTCCATGGTCGTCGCTTGAAAACCCAGTTCCACGAAGAGTTCGCAGGCGGTGTCGACTATCGTTTGGCGAAGCGCCTCGTTGGCGGGTCGGCCGCGCCGGCCCTGGCTGTTTTCGGTCACTGCAATTCCAGTACTTGACAGTATTTAAATTCTTGCACTACGATACCACGGAGTATCGCAAATGTGCAAGCCAAGGGTAGGTTTCAGCCGGTTGTCCAAATCAGCTTTCCCCGGGCTGCCCGGCGATAACGAATGCGGCATTGTCGGGCCGGTCAATACAGCCATGGGCAACTTTCTCGCCAATGCCGAAGCCCTGCTCGCTGACCGTCACAAGCGCGTATCGCCGGACGTTATTGCGCACCAGGCCCAGCACCCCTCTATCCACAACACGGAGCCCATCACCATGAATGACGTCATCATCATCGGCGGCAGCTTTGCCGGCCTCGCCGCCGCCCTGCAGCTCGGCCGTGCCCGCCGCAAGGTCACCGTTCTCGATACCGGCCGGCCGCGCAACCGCTTTGCTGGCCACTCGCATGGCCTGCTCGGCCACGATCACAAGCCGCCGCTGGACATCCTAGTCGAGGCGCGGCAGCAGCTTGCGCGCTATCCAACGATCAGGCTGGTCAATGCTCGGGCCGAGAGCGTGTCTGGCGCCATCGACGATTTCTGCGTCGTCACTGGCGATCACGAAAGCCTAAGGGGGCGCCGCCTGATTTTGAGCTATGGCGTCGCCGACCAGATGCCTGAGGTTCCGGGCTTTGCCGAAAGCTGGGGCACGTCCATCGTGCCCTGCCCCTATTGCGACGGCTTTGAAGTTGCCGGCCAGCATTGGGGCCTTCTCTGGTCCGGCCCGCAGTCTCACCAGTCTGTCAGGCTGTTCCGCGATTGGACTGACAAGTTGACTGTCTTCGCCGATGGTCATGACATTGCGCCCGACATCCAGGCCGATCTGGCGCGTCGCAACATACCTGTCGTCGATGGCCGGATCGTCGAGATCGCCCATCAGAAGGGCCATATCACCACCGTCAATCTCGATACCCGCCGCAATGTCGCGGTCGACGTCCTGTTCGCCCATCCGCGCAACAAGCCGTCCGCAAGCCTGCATGCATCACTGGGCCTCGCCACCGTCGATACGCCCACTGGCATCGTCCTCAAAGTCGACGAGCGCCGCCAAACCAGCATCCCCGGCATCTACGCCGCTGGCGACCTCGCCACGCCCTTCTTGCCCTCGGTCACCCAGGCATCATCGCAGGGCGCGATGGCGGGTATCTTCGCCCAGCAGTCGATGCTGGTTTGAGAGCACAGATTCCCTTCTCCCGTTGCGTCGTCGCCTTCGAAAAGGCTGGCGTAGATCGGCGCGGTGAAGGACGGATCGTCGAGTTTGACGGAATGGCAGGAGCGGTTGTCCTTCGAGGTCCGGCGTCAAGCGGCACCGATCTCGACGCCAGAGACGATCACACGCAGGTCTTGCGCCTTATCGCTGGTGGAGGCGGGTTTGTTCGAGACGATACGCGCCTTGGCATCGGTTCGGCTCCCCCTTGCCTCGAACAAAGGGTAGCTAGTTAAGAACGAATCAGAACAAGGAGATGACATGACAGAGCAAAATGCCTATCAGGTCGCCGACTGGAATGGTCAAAGCGGGGAGCGCTGGGTCGCCAACCAAGCCCGGCTCGACGCCATGGTCGCGGTGTTCGGCGAGGCCGCGATCGAAGCCGCCGCGCCCGCGATGGGTGAGCGCGTGCTGGACGTCGGCTGCGGCGCGGGCGCGTCGACTCTGGCTCTGGCCGCCCGCGTCGGCGCCGGGGGACAAGTGCTGGGCGTGGACATTTCCGAACCGCTGATCGGCCGAGCGCGCGCGCTTGCGCCACAGGATACGCCTGTCCGGTTCCAGGTGGGCGACGCCAGCTGCGCCGAGCTGCCCGAGGGCGCGTTCGACATCCTGTTCTCGCGTTTCGGGGTGATGTTCTTCGACGATCCGACAGCGGCGTTCGCCCATATGCGACGCGCGCTCCGGCCGGGCGGGCGGGTCGCTTTCGTCTGCTGGCGCGGCGCGGCTGAGAACGATTGGGTGCGCCTGCCGATGGGCGCGCTCAAGGGCATCCTCCCGCCGAGCGCGCCGCCCGATCCCGAAGCGCCCGGCCCATTTTCGTTCGGCGACCGGGGGCGCGTGGCACGCATCCTGACGGCGGCCGGCTTCACCGATATCGCTATCTCGCCCTTCGATGCTTCCGTCCCGTTCGGCGAGGGCGGGACGCGGGACGCGGCGATCGACGACGCGGTGAAGATGACGCTCGAAGTCGGCCCGCTGTCGCGTGTGCTCGCTGATCAGCCCGACGACATCCGCGCCCGCGCCTCGGCCGCGGTTCTTGCCGCCTTCGCGGGCCTCCCCGGCGAGCGGTCGGTGATGATCGACGGCGCCGCTTGGATCGTCATGGCACGCAAGCCGGCAAGCTGACAGGGATTAACAGGGAAGACGCCCCCGCTCGGTGGAGCGGGGCGTCTTTGGCCGGTCAGATTGATGTCCCTTCTGGCTTGGACGCCGCCATTAGTGAGCTAGAGGGGCTTTGATGGCGGGTACCGTGTTTGCGCGACACGTCGAAAACGTTGGTGCACGTGCTTAGGGATGGTATTCCAACCTTCTGCCGGCCTCGCCAGTCGGAGGATTCCCGAGCCGAGAGAAGTCCACGAAGCAAAGCGATCTTGGTCCGGACCTGAGCAACCGACGGACGCGCAAGCAGGTATTTCTCGACGAGATGGAGCGGGCGGTTCCGTGGCAAGAGTTTCTGGCGTTGATAGTGCCGCACGCGCCGGTCCAGGCGACAGGCCGCAAACCGTTTCCAATCGAGGCCATGCTGCGCATCCAGTTTACGCAATGGTTCGGGCTGTCGGACGTGGCAATGGAAGAAGCGCTGTATGACGTGCCGCTGTATCGGCAATTTGCAGGGCTGGGTGGGATGAGCCGGTTGCCGGACCGGTCAGCATTTTGCGCTTTCGGCATGTGCTGGAGCGGTGACGCAGGCGCATGCCCTGGTGCATGGCAAGGAGGTTGGCGATGCGGGCTATCAGGGCGTAGACAAGCGCGAAGAGACGCAGAAGCTGAAGGTGCGTTGGCACGTGGCATTGCGCCCGGGCAAGCGACGCGCGTTGGACAAGGCCACCGTCGTGGGCAAGCTCGCCGATGAACTGGAGCGGGTCAAGGCGCGTATCCGGGCGAAAGCTTCCGCGATTCGGTAATCTGCATTTCCCTTGATTTTGCGTAAACCCCGAGAGGTTTCTTCGCATAGCTTAGTCCTATGTGCCGGCAGTCGTCGCCGGACCGCTCAAGACGGTGGAAATCCGGCCGGCTCGCGTTTCTTGGCTGGCCAGAAATGCGCCTGGGCACGAGAAGACGGAGATCCTAATGAGACTCGTCGCTGTGAAGCAGGTAGTGATCCAGGTAGATAACGTAGCACTGCAGGGTGAGTTGACCTTGCCTGAAACAGCGACCGGACTCGTGCTGTTCGCGCAAGTGAGTGGCGCTTCCGGCCACACTTCGCGCAACCGTCTGATCGCTTTGATGCTGAATGATGTGGACATCGGTACGTTGCTGTTTGACCTTTTGATCCCTGACGAAATTGTTGAACCGATGCGCCGGTTCGACATCGGATTGCTGTGCGATAGGCTGAGAGCGGCGACAAAATTCGTGGAAGAACTGGCACGTGAGCGCCGCCTTCGGCTCGGCTATTTTGGGAGTGGGACCGGTGCAGCCGCCGCAATGCGTGCCGCGGCCGCGCCCCCAGGATGCATGCGCATCGACGCGGTTGTGTCAAGGAGCGGGCGCATTGATCTGGCCGGCCACGAAGCCTTGTCCGAACTGACATCGCCGCTGCTCATGATTGTCGGAGAGGCCGATCCTTTCGTCTTGAATCTCAACGTCCATGCGGCGGCAAGGGTGACGTGCAAGAAGCGGCTGGAAGTGATTCCCGGCGCAACAAACCGGTTCGAAGAGCCAGGCGCGATGGAACGGGTGGGCAAGCTCGCGATCGGATGGTTCCAAGACCGATTTGTCTGATGTCCTCTGCAGCTCTGGTCTGGATTCCCACTGATGGATAGCAAACAGTAAGGCAATTCGTACCAGCGTAGCTACAGAGCGCCGCAGGCGGGATGAGAACTGTGCTTTTCTAACTTTCCGCTTTCAGGGAGCGTGAAAATACAGTTCGCATCCGTTGAGCCGGTTTTCCTTGATCGAAGAGTAGTCGAGCGCGTTGGGGTTGCCCCGTTTCATCGGACAGATTCGCATTGGAATTTTATGTCGATGGGTTTTCTCCTTGTGATGGGGCAGTGTAGGCCTGGTGTAGCGCCGGATTCATGCCATTGACGGGCAGCTTTTCAAACTCCTGCGGAGACCGATATCCCAGTGCGCTGTGCAGGCGATGCGAGTTGTACCAACCCTCGATCCAGGTGAACAATGCCTGACGGGCGTCGTCGTGCGTGGCGAAGCGCGAACGCATCAGCAGCTCGCATTCGAGCGTGGCGAAGAAGGACTCGCACATGGCGTTGTCGTAGGCATCGCCCACCGAGCCCATCGAAGGCTGAACGCCAGCCTCGCGGCAACGTCGCCCGAAGGCAACAGACGTGTATTGGCAGCCCTGGTCCGAATGGTGGATCACTGCGCTGGGATGTCGCTGCGCCAGCGCCATGTCCAGCGCTTGTAGCATCAGTGCGGTGCGCAGATGACTACCCATGGCCCAACCTACGATGCGCCGGCTGTACACATCCAACACGACAGCCAGATAGTAAAAGCCGGCAACGGTCGGAATGTATGTCGCATCGGCGACCCACAGCTGATTGGGCGCATCGGCAGAGAAGTGTCGCTGCACCAGATCGGGCGCGGGTCTGCCCGCTGGCGCACGGTGGGTGGTGCAAATGAAGCGCGGCCGGCAAGCCCCGCGCAGGCCGGCCTCACGCATCAGACGCGCCACGCGCTTGCGCCCGACGTGGATACCTTGGCGCAGCAGCATGGCATGCACACGTGGCATCCCATAGGTACCGCGCGAGCGGGCGTGAATCTCACGGATTTGCGCGAGCAACAGCTTGTCACTCACGGCATGAGCGCTCGGACGTCGTTCCATCCATGCATGGAAGCCGCTGCGCGAGACCTTAAGCAGCCGCGCCATGGTGGACAGCGGAAAGCGGTCCTGATTTGCCTTCATGAACTCGAACCCTTGTCGGGCAGCGTGTCGGTCTCCCGGGCAAACCAGGCCGCGGCTTTTGCAAGTATCTCCCTCTCCATTTTGAGTTGCCGGTTCTCACGGCGCAGCCGCGTGAGTTCCTGGCGCTCCGCCGTGGTCAGGCCGTCCTGACGAACGCCGGCATCGCGATCCGCTTGGGCAACCCAGTTGTAGATCGTCTGGGCCGTGGGTTCGAACTCCTTGGCCAGATCCTCCGGGCGGCGACCTGCATGGACCAAGTCAACCATTTGCTGACGGAAGACCGCACTGTACGGTGGGCGCGTTTTCGGCATGGTGCACCTCCTGCTTACTCAAGATAGGCACTGTCCGAAAAAGATGGAATGAACGCGCCCCGGCCTTCCCGATGAGAGGCGCCGTGGTTCAGTTGCACATCTGACAGGGGGGTAGGCGGGTCCCCCATCACGAAACGGGGCATCGATGTGCCAGAGTGGGAGTTGTCACAATCCACACAGGATGGAGGGACCCGAAATGAATACTACGACCTACGGCCTGGACATCGCAAAAACTGTCTTCCAGCTCTATTGGGTCGAGCCTGACGGCAAGTGTTTCAACCGACGCTTCAGTCGGCCCAAGCTGATCGAGTTCCTCGCCCGGCGTGAGCCAGGGCGCATCGCGCTGGAAGCATGCGGCAGCGCGCACTGGTGGGCTCGCCAGCTACAGGCCATGGGCCATGATACGGTGCTGCTGCACGCTCAGTACGTACGCCCGTTCGTGCAGACCAACAAAACCGATGCGGCCGATGCCAAGGCCATCTGGACCGCGGCTCAACAGCCTGGCATGCCCGTCGTGGCGCCCAAAACCGAGTCCCAACAATGCGTGCTCAGCCTGCACGCCATGCGCCAGCTGCGCGTGAAGATGCGCACCATGCTGGTCAACCAACTGCGTGGCATGCTGTTCGAGTTCAGCGTTCATTTTCGCCGTGGACTGCGAACAGGCCTACATGAAATCGTCGAGCGCATGGCCGAAATCGAGCAAAACGTGCCACCTATGCTGTTCGAGTTCGTGCGCGAGCAATTGCTAAGCATCGAGCAGCTCGATCAAGAGATTGCCCGCCTCGATCAACGCATCGACGCCTGGGCGCGGCAGAATCGGGCCTGCCATGCGATTCTCGCCATCCCCGGCATCGGCATGCTCACCGCTACCGCCATGGTCGCGACCATTGGCGACGTGCACACCTTCAAGTCCGGGCGGCAATTGGCGGCCTATCTTGGCCTGGTGCCCAAACAGACCGGCACTGGTGGCAAGGGATATTCCGCCGGGAGCGGCCCTACCTTTTTCTCGTGCTTTGAGGCACCTGCGAGTCATTGGGCTTGCGCTCCCGCGATCCGACCTGTCTTGCCATGATGCTCATCTAACCGTCGCAACCTGTGGACGGGTCCTGCTTTTCCCCCCTGCTAGCCAAGCCTGCCGTCAGGCAGGCTTGACCGAGACGTAGTCTCGGTCATAAGCCCGGTCATGCGCCAAGAGCGCCCAGACCGTGCGTGCCATCTTGTTGGCCATGGCGACGGCAACGACGTTTGCAGGCCGTCGCTGCGCGAGCCTCAGGCTCCAGCCGGGCTGGTTCTTCCTGCGCAGATGACTCAGCACGGCCCGAGCGCCATGAACGAGCAAGGTGCGCACGTAGGGATCGCCGCGTTTGCTGATGCGGCCCAGCCAGACCATGAGCATGCGCTTCAGAAAGTCGATGAACACGGCGTTGTTGAACTTGCCCTCGAAGACCATAAAGGCCAGCGCCCCGCGATTGGTGATGGCCGAGATCATATTGCAGCCAAAGCGCTTGCCGGTGGCGCGAACCACCGGCGTCTGTCCCATCGGGGCAAAGCTCTTGCCGCTCACATGGTCACTGCGCAAGCCCATCTCGTCGCCCCAATGGATCGTTGCCTTTTCTTCCTTCGCTTCCTTCATGAACCTTGGGTAGTCCTCGTTCAACCACCGGGCGATGGCCGCATCGTTTCGTTCATAGGCGCGGCGCACCGGTTTCTGGGCACTCATGCCCCATGCCTTGAGGTAACGCCCGGCCGTCGTCGACGAAACCGTGACACCATATTCCCGCTCAATCAGGCTCGCGACGCACTCGCGCGTCCAGAGATAGAACGGCATCGCCAGTTGGTCCGGCATCCGACTCACGATCAGCCCACGCCTGCTGGGCGTTCAGCCGTCCGCCGCCAGGGCGGCGGCCCCGTTTGCCAGGCTTCAATGCCCGCACGCCGCCTTCTCTGGATAGCTTCATCCATTTGCTGACCGCTCGCAGGCTTACGCCATACGTCGAGGCCGCGTCGGTTTGTGTCATCCCGCCACGCACCGCCTCCACCACCAGCTTTCTCAGGTGGGCTTGCGTGGCTCCATCCAACTTTCGGGCATCAGCTTTTGTCTTCATGCCCATATAACGCAATACGCACTATTTGGTGCACACGTCAGTAACTATCGACTACCGCGAGAGCCTGTTCATGCAAGGGCAGGGCGGCGCCATAGCGGTAGAGGATGGCGATATCGACACGCGCATCGGCGAGCCATTCCTCAACCTGGCCGCTCGAACCTTCGAAGACCTTCAAGCTAACTGCAGGCAGGCGCTTTCGCATCTCGCCGAACATGCGCCGTATTAGGTGGAGCCCGATTGACGGCAGCACCCCGACCGTGACACGACCGGACGGCTCGCGTGCCTCCCCGCGGATCTCGTTCTCGAGCAGTTCCGCATCCATTAACAACGTCTTGACCTGCGGAAATAGCCGTGACCCAACTTCCGACAACTCTACCCCCCGACCGGTGCGGTTGAACAGGCGGGCGCCGCACTCGCGCTCTAGCGCGTTTAACTGGCGACTCAGCAGCGATTGATTGCTGTCCAGAAATAGCGCTGCGCGGGTGAGGCTGCCCAGTTCCGCGATGGCCACAAAGGTGCGCCATTGGTGGAGATCCGCGGTGATGCCGATCTTGAACTCGGTGGCTTTCAACGGTTGCATGGCGGCGAGAGTGACGTGATGCGACGAAATCGGCGCACGGAAATTCTACCGCCAAGTCTCTTTGCAGGAGCCAGATATATCGGTGCAGGGATAGCTGGTCTGCCTGTGCAGGCGTTGGTCGCAAGGAACGCGGCTCATAGACTCCAGCAATTCAACGCAAAGTCATCAACGGGAGACAAGGTAAATGAGGGGAACGCTTTCTTTATTTGGGGCGTGCGCGATGGTCGCGGGCGCTGCGCAGGCGCAGTCCGCCGTCACGCTGTATGGGGTGATTGACACCAATGTGGAGTACGCATCTCACTTGTCCAGCGGCACGGGCGGATACGGCAGCCGCGTTGCTCTCGTAAGCGGCGGCCTTTCGGGATCGCGCTGGGGTCTGCGTGGAACCGAGGATCTCGGCGGTGGGTTGAGCGCGGTGTTTGCGCTTGAGAGCGGCTTTGGGGTGGATGACGGGAAGTCACAGCAGGGCGGCAGGTTGTTTGGTCGCCAGGCTTTTGTGGGGTTGCAGAACAAGTCTTGGGGGGCGGTTACGCTCGGTAGGCAGTACAGCACGATGTTCGATGCGCTGGGCAACTTCGTCCCCATGACGTATGCCACCCAGTATGAGCCGTTTGTCTATCTCGAGGGCTCGCAGCTACGGTCCGACAACACCGTCAAATACACTGGCGTGTTCGGTCCCGTTACGGCGGAAGCGCACTGGTCCTTCGGAAACGGTGTGGCCGGAACGGGAGAGAATCCGGGCCAGTTCCGTCGCGATACGGGGTATGGCGGAGCACTGACATACGCAAGCGGACCGGTGGGCATTGTTCTGGTCTACGACCAAGCGAATCCGAGTCTTACGGGGACGGGCGGGGGTTTTGTCGGCACGGGAACCAACAAAAGAGCTGCCATTGCGGGCAGCTACGCCGCAGGTCCGGCCACGGTGATGGCGGGATATCGCTGGCAAAGGAACGAGAATTCAGCAGGCCGCGAGATCTTTCGTGATGACTTCTATTGGCTAGGTCTGAATTATCGCGTGACCGCGCCGCTGGTGTTGAAACTCGGCTACTACTACGCGGATGCAAAGAACAGTAACGGTGTGAATCCGTCAAATCCCTGGCAAGTATCGTTCATTGCCGACTATGCACTCTCCAAACGCACGGATCTGTACCTTACCACGGCATTTGCGAAGAACTCGGGCCTGAATTTCGACGGATCCTATGCGTTGGCGACAGGCAAGAATGAGATGATGGGGGCGGCTCTGGGGGTTCGGCACAAGTTTTGATGCAGTTGTCCAGTCTGGCTTAGCCAAATGGGGCAGCGCCCTCACGCTCATGGCGGCGATCCTCCATCATCAGCCCGCCGCTCGACTTTATTCACAATACGCTGCCGGTCAGCATCCAATGGCCAATTGCTGGCATGGAGCCGACATTCTAATGTCTGATCTCAGGCGTGGACGAAGGTCGGCTCGTGGCCGGGGACGGCCAAGCAGTGCTCTCGTGTCTCGCCCGTTGGAAGGGCTCGTCGGGAGGCCGTCGGAGGGCGCTGTGGACATAACGTCCGGACTGAGAAATTTCTTTCGGGTGATGTCTCCCGGCATCGACGATGGGCAATACGGCTACCATCGCAATCAGCGACTGCAGCAGGGCGCCGTCGGACCCAATGGGCCCCGCCCGTTGGCTTCGAGCCAAGCCCTTGCTCGCACCAGCTACAGCGACGCCGTAATCAGTTGAGCGCAGCCGCGCGGGGAAGACGCGCTACAGGTGGCGCAAGTCGAGCACAAGCCCGGGCAGTCGGTCGGTCTGTCGGCCTGGCTCGCCGCTCGCGCTGCTCGAGCAGAAGATGAACGTATGCAGTCATTTACCGGCGTCTATCAAACGGGTCGCTGAATGAGGATGATGGTGTCCACCCACCACAGGAGGATACCGATGAAAGAGAAATCCCCGGAACTGAAAGTC
>NZ_CAJPVI010000079.1 GCF_905397435.1 Cupriavidus numazuensis | reverse complement strand
ATGCTCTCTCCCGTGCTGCTCGAACGCCTGCGCGTTTGGTGGCGAGTTGCCCATGCCCAGGGCAAGATGCTCGACGGTGGCTGGTTGTTCCCGGGCCTCAACCCCATCGAGTCGCTCAGCCCCCGGCAACTCAATCGCGCCATCCATGCCGCTGCCCAGGATGCACAGATTGAGAAGCACGTATCCATGCATACGCTGCGACACAGCTTCGCCACCCACCTGCTCGAACAGAAGGTCGATATTCGCGTCATTCAAGTCCTGCTTGGGCATAAGAAGCTGGAGACGACAGCGCTCTATGCCCAAGTCGCGACCGATCTGCTGCGCGAGGTCGTCAGCCCGCTCGAGAACCTGCGTTCCGACTAGAGGTCCCGCCGCCGAGCTCGTTGTGCTCGAGGTCGCGGATATCTTCCGCCTCCACGGGCCGGCCTGGCGACAGACTGCCCGCTTGAGCCTTGGGCAGTTGCAGGTCATGTCCGCCATCGAACAGTGCCGCACCGGGGCACTGGGAGGGCATGTGCTGCGCTGTTCCGGCTGCGCCAAGCTCGAGGTGTCCTATAACTCCTGCCGCAACCGGCATTGCCCCAAGTGTCAGGCCAGCGCGGCACGTCGCTGGCTCGAAGCGCGCAGTGAGGATCTGCTCCCCGTGGAGTACTACCACGTCGTGTTCACGCTGCCAGGACCCATCGGCGCCATTGCCTGGTACAACAAGGCCGTGATCTACGGCCTGTTGTTCGATGTCGCCGCCGACACCCTGCGGACCATCGCCGCCGACCCGAAGCACCTCGGCGCGCAGATTGGCGCCACCCTGGTCCTGCACACCTGGGGATCCGCACTCACACATCATCCCCACGTGCACGGCATCGTCCCCGGCGGCGGCCTGTCACTGGACGGCGAACGCTGGGTGGCTTGCCGCCGCGGCTTCTTCCTGCCGGTGCGCGTGCTCTCCCGCCTGTTCCGACGCCGCTTCCTCGAGGCTCTCCAGGCTGCGCATGACCAGGGGCAGTTGCAGTTCTTCGGCGACTACGCCACGCTCGCCGATCCGGCTGCCTTTGCGCAGTGGCTTGCGCCGCTTCGCACCTCCGAATGGGTCGTGTATGCCAAGCGACCGTTCGCCGGACCCGAGGCGGTGCTAGCTTACCTATCGCGCTACACCCACCGCGTGGCGATCTCCAACCAGCGCCTGCTCGCCCTGGACGAGCGTGGCGTGACCTTCCGCTGGAAGGATTATCGTGCCAAGGGCCGCACCCGCTACAAGACCATGACGCTCGATGCCAGTGAGTTCATGCGGCGCTTCCTGTTGCACGTGCTGCCGCACGGCTTCCACCGCATTCGGCACTATGGGTTGCTTGCCAACCCGGTGCGCCGGGCAAACCTGACCAGGGCGCGTGAGCTCTTGGATGCTGCGCCCGCAGTCACCGCTCCACCTGACGACACCGACCTCGCGATGCCCACACCCTTCATCTGCCGGCACTGTGGCGCACCGATGCTCATCATTGAGGTCATTCCGCGCAGTACCTGTATCCGCGGACCACCACCGAAGCGAGTCATCGCATGAGCCCACACGTCCTACGCATCAAACTCGATCGTCGGCTCTTCGGAGACCGGAGCCGAAAGCGGACAGTCGTGCTCGCTGTCTCACGCCGCCTCATTAAATGCTCGCAGCGTCCCAAGGATTCTGACCAACCACCACCTCGCGTCATGCCTCCGTCCGCTTCACGCCTCGCTTCCTGCGACATCCCTTGGCATTGCTGACCGAGCAAACGCTTGAATCGCCATAGCCCGGCGAACCACATCGCTGCATCCCGCGGTTTCCTCCCCCGAGGATTGTTCGACGCCTGCCCACAGGCGCCACCGCCGCTCACTGTCTTGCAGTCGAGGGCAGGCATCAAACAATCCTTAACACAAGCGGCCAGTCTGGGAGGCTCTCTAAACGGGCGACAATTGCGACTTGAGAGGTCTTAGAGCAGCTAACAGAACCATGTCGACAAGGGATATGACTTCGCTCGGTGTCGTTGGCATTTGCGCAAGCGCGGCATTCAGCCACGAATCGCACGCCGTGGCATCGACAAAAAGCGACCGCCTCGGCAAGCATCGCTGGGTTGTAGAGCGTACGCATGCCTGGCTTGCCGCCTTTGGCAAGCTGCGCATTCATTTCGAACGGTGTCTCGATATCCATATCGCTCTGCTCACGCTCGCCTGCGCGGTCATCAGCTCACGATTCGTTGAGCAGTGTTGTTAGCCACTCTAAATGCAGGAGGCTATTTGCTTCTCAGTCGCTTGGTGGGCCAACAAGTTTTACACTTAGCGCCGGTGGATTTTCAATGACAATCAGCTCGGATGGAACTGGACTGTGACGCTGGGTGGGCACGACGTTCCTCTGCCGGCTGACGGCTGGGTCGAACTCCGCCTGCCCGCTGGAGAGGGCGGGAGCACGACGCGAATCGCCGCGCGGCTTAACGAGGCCGCGCAACTCGAAGCGATCGATTGGGATGTCGATCCCTTATCGCAAGGGCCGCAGAATGTGACGCTGTGCCGATTGATTTTCGAGCATCGGACCGGCAAGTGACGGGATCAAGCGCAGTGCGTAACTGGAGTGGCGATGGAACGACCGGTAGTTCGTAGATTGGCAACAGCCTTGCTGTGCGGCAGCGCGTTGCTCGGCGGTACAGCAGTCATGGCATCGCCCACCTCGGACGAATTCCAGCGATGCGACGCGTTTGCGCAAGCCGTGTTGAAAGCGTGTCGCGACGGCCATGCAGGCAAGGCGGGTGACGCGTGTGGGCGGGAAGCCCACCAAAAGCAGGTCGATTGCTACGCGGTGGTCAACAACCAATACGCGCGCCCGGACCCGGAGCAGGTGGCCGCGCGCCGCAAGGCCGAGAAGCAGGCTGAGGCCGAGGCACTTGCACGAGCGGATGCGGCAGCTAAGGCGTCAGCTTCACCCGCCGTTTCGCAATAGCGGTTATGCGGGAGATGCGCCCCATGCTTACGGAAGGCATATGAAACATTGTCGCGCTCGCCCGGTGGCCGGTATTCGTCACGTCGCCCTTCAGGTTGCTACGTTGCTTGTGGCGTGTGTCGGGCTGGCCTCGCTCGCATCTGCCGCCCCATTGATGCATCCGCGCCGTCTTCAACTGGCGGTCTTCGACCCCCAGGGTGTCGCAGACGGGAGTCAATGTGATCGCGTGACCAACGCGTCTGAAGAGCCGCTGACGCCTGTTGCCACCTTGTCGGAGGCTGACGTCATTGCCTGGGATGCCGCCCCCGCGTTGTGGGCGCTCGATGCTGAACGATTCCCCGTGGAGACAAGCCGCGCTGTCTTAGGCGACCACTGCTTCGTTCTGTCGATCGACGGAAAGCGGCTGGTCAGCGGTGTGATCCTGCCGGTGGACTCAGACACGCTCAGTGGCTACCCGACCATCAATGTGATCGTGCGCAATGGGACGGTAGTGCTTCAGCTCACAACGGGGAACCACCACAACATCCGCCTCATGCTCGGAGAGGAATTGGATGCCGTGCTCGGCAACCAGGCGAACCTCGCTCACCAGGCAGCGCTGATCCGAACCACCGACTCTCCCGCGACACGAGGCAACCGATGATGAAGCCCCGGCTCCTCCTTGCCATAGCGCTAAAGGCACGACGCCTCAGCATGCCTGGCGACTTCGATCCCCTGGTCATGTTGGCCCGTCGCTCGCAATGATGGCGACGGAGCTTGCCTTCACTGCGGGCGGCGCGCTGGCATACCGCACTCAGGGCGCCCAGGGCGAAGCCACTGGTGTGCTCGGGACCATGGACGTGACGCGCCATGCCGTGGCCTATCTTTGGGAGCCTGTGCACTTCGACGGGGAAGTCTGCGTGCGAGATACTTTCTCATTGCTCGAGGCGAATCCTATCCTGCTTGACGTATTCGCCAGGCTGCATGCCGCTGCATTCCTCGCCGAGGCAAAGGATGGCACTGCCGTGCCATACACCGGGGAATACAATCCGGACGGAATCGAATACCTTGAACTCTACTTCACCGCCGAACGGGATGCCGCTACCGGCGCGTTGGTCGAATCCCACCAGTTGTGGCTTCGTGCCGTCGGCTACGAACTGCGCGACGACGTACGGCGCGGTGCTGTCGTCGAGTTCGAGAAAGGCAACCGGATTCCGTGGTCCATCATGTTCATGCCGGTGACCGACCTTTTGAACATTCCGCTGCGGTTCAATCCGGTGGTCTCGGTCGACACAGGTGCTGGCGATCATGGCGCCGCAGCGCCAGTGCTGGTCGCCGCGCCAACGCTAGGGCAGGTCATCCATGGCGTGCTCTGGGAACTCGCTTTCAACGGACCGCCGGAACAACGGAATGACAGCGCCAGGCAAGTGCATAGCGCCGCTGGCTGCTGAACCGCCTCATTTTTTCCCCTCTTTTAGGGGGATGGACAGGTATGCAGATCGTACGAATAGAATTTCCTCGACATTAGAGGGAGCAATCATGCACGGATTCAAATCTGAAGCGCGGCTTCTGTTAACCATCAAGAATCTGTCGCACGTTTTCCTGGGCTGTATTTTTTTGCTGGGTGCGACGGGGGCTGGTGCTCAGGGATGCTTCGGTTCCCTTAACGAGAAGAGATGCCGGGATGTTGAAAAGGCCTCGGAGCAGACACGAAAGGATGAAGAGGCCAGGAAGCAAGAGTATGTAAGAAATGGCGGGAAGCTTCGGGACGCCACCGGACCTACCAAACCCGCCAACACCACTTCAAAATAAATGCGCGAGTGGGAAGGGATGCCCATGATGTTCCGCCATCGAATGCAATGGCCTATGGCCGGACTGCTGGTCCTGGGGCAGGTCAGCGCCCTGGCTTGCATCGACCCGCGCCGCACAGAAGAGCGCCCGGTGCCGCGCTTCCAGCCGCCGCTGGCTGAGTTGGCGGCCCAGCCGACGCCTCTGGAGCAACGTATGCCCGTCGGGGCGGTCTATGCCTATCCGGCTCCCACGGGGACCGTCGCGAGCGTCCGAGTGATCCGGCAAGGCATGAGCGCTCCGCTGGAGGTATTGAATCGGGAGACGGTTGAGCGCTTGGGCTATCCCGCGGCGGAAGGGTCGCCCGCGCGGCAGTGGGTCTATGTGCACGCCGCCAGCTACGGCAAGGCCGAATTGCGCCTGACCGCGCCTGCCGGCGAGCGCTACACGGTGGTGTTGGGCATGATCTATCCGCACGAGCAGCCTGTGGGGGAGCCTCAGCGGCTGGAAGTTGCCGGCAGCGGCGGAGCGCCCAGTTTTGTCGTCGATGCCGACCACAACACCTTGTGGTTGAGCGTGCCTGGACAGGTGGGTGACGGCTGGCGCATGACGTCGGGCGATCAGACCTCCTTTTCGTTGGTCCGCGTGGAACAACTGGCGATGCCGCATGGCGACGACCCCAGGGTCGGGTTGTTCCTGGAAGCCGGGCGATCGGTGAGCAGTGGGGTGATCGAGCTCCAGACGGTGCCGGCGGGCCTGTTTTCGGCCCCCAAGACCTACCGCTTCAAGGTGGATGCGCGGCCCGTGCCGGCGTGCTGAGCGGAGGCCGGCTG
The DNA here is from genome assembly GCF_905397435.1 of Cupriavidus numazuensis. GTDB lineage: Bacteria > Pseudomonadota > Gammaproteobacteria > Burkholderiales > Burkholderiaceae > Cupriavidus > Cupriavidus numazuensis. The sequence continues at coordinate 25,380 of NZ_CAJPVI010000079.1, read as the reverse complement.
CAAGGTGATGAAGATGCAGAAGACGTTGAGCATGGGGCGTGGGCTGGTGTGGATGCTGGCGTGGGGCGTGCTGGCATTCGCCACGGCGCATGCCGACGTGACGCCGCCCCACATCCGGGATGCGTGGACGCGCTTGCGCGATAACCCGCAGACCTACGATCAGGCAGACCAGTTCTGCCGCGGCAAGAAATTGGACGCTACCTGCGAACTGCCGGGCAACCCGCTGCAAGGTGGCGGGCCGGGCGTGTGCCGGTCGTCGGTCAATCTCCGGGGCGAAATCGAGCGTGCCTGCACCCGCACCGCGCGCGTGGAGATCAATAGCGGCGTGCCGCTTGGCGGGTTCGTGGCTAGCCCCGCGTTGTGCAAGCCATACATCGACTGGGTGCAGCGCAACGATCCCTCCGAGCCCGCGCCCTCGCTGCCCTATGGCTGCAAGCCTCCGGCGCAGCCGCTTACGGACCGTTTCTGCCAAGGCAAGGCCGTCGGGGATGCCTGTGCCGTGGAGATGCGGGTGGACGGAAAGCCGGAGCAATATCCGGGCGTCTGCACAAACGAGTGGCAGAGCGAGCGTTTCTATTACATGGGGTCTCGGGAGGCGCTGCGGCAGGTCATGGTTTGCGGGTCGCCGCCGGCGTTCGAGCGCCTGTTCAGTCCGGCTAGCTGGCTGGACAAACTGCGGCAATAAGGGACTTGGTGTGTCGCAATGGCAGGCGATGGCGCTGTCCTGGCTGGTGGAACTGCCGCTGCTGTTGGCTTTCCTGTGGCGCCGGGGCGTGGGACGCGTGTGTCTGTTCGGCCTGCTGGCCACGGGGCTGAGCCACCCGGTAGCATGGCGGGCGGTCAGCTACTTGTCGCCGCACGAATACACGCAGGGGCTGTGGACGATCGAATTGAGTGTGGTGCTGGTGGAGGCATGGGTGCTGCGGCTGGGAGTTACAGGATCATGGCGGCCGGCACTGGCAGTATCGGCGGTGGCCAATCTGGGGTCTTTCATGGCGGGGTGGTTGCTGTGGTGAACCGCTCGCTGGGTGGCTTCGTCGCGCTGGTCACGGTGCTGGCGGCGCTGGCGCCAGGGCCGCTGTATGTGTGCGCGCTGGCGGTGTTCGGGCTGCCTCACGTCATCTGGGAGTTGGGTTTTCTGCGCAGCCGCTATGCCGCCCGCTGGCCTGTGGGCTGGTGGGGGGTGTTGATACTGGTGTTGCTGACGCACGCAGCGCTGCGGGCTCTGGCCTGGCTGGGCGCGGTGTCGCCGGAAGCCCAGCAGGTGCTGGACTTGCTGGCCCTCGCGGTGTTGATGCTGGTGGCGGCTGCGGTGCCCAAGGGCGCGAGTTGGTCAACGCGGTTGGCGGCGCTGCTGGCTGCCGGCGCGGTGTGGGCCGCGCTGGAATGGGGGCGCATCGGTGACGTGCTGCTGGGGCTGGCGCTGCTGCACAACTTCACGCCAGTGGCCTTTGCCTGGGACATGGCCCGCGACGCCCCGCGCTACCGCCCGCAGGCCCAGGTGGCAAGCCTGGCTTTCCTGCTGCCGCTTGGGCTGCTTGCGCTGGGCGCCGTGGGCTGGTGGCCAGCGCCGTTGTCCGGGTGGGGCCTGGGCTGGCTGGACGGGCAGGTGCCAGGTCCTTCCGTTGCCGCCGGCAACGCGTCGCGCGCCGCATGGCTCAGCGCGGCGGTGCTGGCCCAGTGCCTGCACTACTACTACGTGCTGAAGGTGCTGCCCCGAGCCGAGGGGCAGCGCACCGGCCATGCACCGGTGCCGCACTGGCTGTGCGCCTGCACCTTGCTGCTGACCGCTGGCCTGGTTATCTATTTCGTGCAGCGCTTTGGTGGCGCGCGCCAGTTGTATGGCGTGGCGGCGGGCTTCCACGCATGGCTGGAGTGGCCTCTATTATTGCTCGCGTTGTCCCCGCGTCCGTCGCGGGTTGCGGGTCGATCCAATTTGTTATCTATTACCAGATGAATCCGATCATGTTCAGACCTTCTTTTCTTGCCTGCTTGTCCTTCGCGCTGCTCGGCACGGCGCAGGCCGCGGGACCGCGCGTGATTGACGTGCCCGCGGGCAGCTTCGTCGTCGTCAACGGCGTGAATGTCCGCAACGGCAATTACTCCACCACCTTCAGCACGCTGCGGGACGCGGACGATCCCGCGGGCGAGCCCTTCCGCCGTGTCTACAATTCCTTCTCCGACCATCAGAGCGCTTACGGCCTCGGCTGGTCAACAGTGATGGATACCCGGATTACGCTCAGGGATTATGGGGATCTCGGCCTCACCCTAGCGGAGAACGGCGAGGGTGCTGCCACGAAGTACGCCGTGTTGCCTGGTGGGCCTGGCAGCGAGCGCAGCAAGGAAATGGAGAAGCGCCGCAGCGATATCGTGTACGAATACAGCTCCCAACTCCTCGGGCTTTCCCAGCGAAAGGAGCTTATCAAAACGGACTTCTACAAAGATGCGGTGAAGCGAGGCGAACTGACGCCGATCAGTGAGAGCGCGTTACGCGATCCGGCTTATCCATCGATGGCGCCGGTGATTCCCGACGGCGCGGTGTTTGTTGCCCAAGGCACGTTCGAGGGCGATGCCTGCCGCGAGAAGAGCCGCATCGTGCGCCAGGGTAACAACCTGATCCGCATCTATCCGCAAGGCTGCGGTATCTCCCGGGAAACCTATACGCTCAACGGCGTGTGCATCCGCGTAGACGGCCAGGCTGGCGATGCCATGACGACAACGAACGATCCCGCTACGGGGCTTGTAGCTTCCGTTCGGGACGAAAAGGGCGGGATGATCCGATTCCAGTACGACGCGAAAGGGCGGCTGGTGCGCGAGTCCAATCCCAAGGGGAACGCGTATGGCTTCGAATATGACGAACGCGACAACATGACGGCCATTATCTATATCGATGACTCCAGGAGTCGGATGGCGTACGACGACAAGAGCCGGGTGATATTGTCGGCCCCGCGCAACCGCCCGGTTGCAACCTTCGAGTACCGTAAGGACCCCGACAACCCCGGCATCTCGATCACGCATGTCAAGCTGACTCAGGGCAATCAGACGCAGGAGATCGACTACCGCTTGCACTGACGTAGCCAGGTCAAATAGGCAGGCGCACCCCACGTGGGCCATTGCGGCGAGGAAGACTCTGTTGTGTTCGGCGTCGGGTCGCTCCCGGTCGCTCTGCGCCTTTCGTCACAGGCGCTGCGCCTGTCTATCGGCGATAGTGGCAGCGATTCGGTCACAGGTCCGATTGCTGGTGAGCCCAAGCATGTGACTCACGTCGTCGCGCGCGCGGCCGGCTAGCAGTTGCCGGCGGCAGAACGTATTGCGTAGCGTGCGCGGACTCATCTCGACGTTCGTCTGGCCGATGGCTTCCAGCGCGGCTGTCACAAGACGGCCAAAGCTCATGTCGGTGATCGGCCGTCCGTCCGGCAGCAGGGTGAAGAGCAAGTCGCCGTGGATCGGCAGCGTCTGGCGCCTCGCCAGCCATTCGCGCAAGAGCGGCACCGCAAAGGCTGCAAGATGGACAGTGCGCGCGTCACGCGGCCCGTGCGCCCGTACGAAGAGGTAGGGCGGAGACCCATCGGGGTGGAGATCCCCCACGCGGGCCGACCGCGCCTCCGCCGCGGTGACGCCGGTTGCGAGAAACGTGGCCACAATGGCGCGACTACGCAAGATGGTCAGGTCCTCGGCAGGTGCGCGTAGATACGCCTGCAGCTGCCGATCGACAGCGGCGTCGAGGTATTGCGGCTCGGGCTCACCGTCCGGCCAGCGAACGGCAGCGAGAAGGCTTGCCGCCGGATTGTCCCGGCGCACACCGGCGAAGACGAGCTGTCGGCACAGCCGATCCAGAAGCTTCACGTAGCGCACACGGGTGGTCTGCGTGTGGTCCCGCGCGTTGGCCGTTCGCCAGAACGCCTCGATATCGTCGGCGCCGAAGTTCGCAACAGTCGTGCCCCTGGCCACGAGGTGCCGTCGGAAGTGCTCGAACATTGCCTGGTGCTGGACGATGGAGCGGGCCGAGAAAGGGCGCCTGTCTGCACCGGCGGCTTCGCGGGCCTGCCAGTCACGGTAGGCGAGGGTGGGGTTCGATAGCCAGAGTTCGTCCATATCAACCATGACCTCAGTTATATACTGAATTTGGCTTCCCGCACACCTATGCCGCCTCGCCGAGGCGGATGTCGCCTGCAAAAGGCAGGTCAGAAGAGGGGGCGTCCATGCCGGTCACGTCGGGCCGCGACACACGCACGCATCCGCGCATATCGCGGGTAGAGCTGCCGTCCAGCACCGTTGCCCACGAGGTGCTGGGGCGCACGCTGGACGAGTTGCCGCCACAGACGCCGCGCCTGCTGACGCTGTTGCGCGACTGGGTGGCGGCCGAGTGTGTGGCGGCCGAGTGGCGCGACTCAGGCATCTTGGCCAAAACCCGCTGGCCTTTGTGTTGCACTATCCAAACTTCGATCGGGAACCGGGCGCGGGATGACATCCGTCCTGTCAGACTTGCTCGTTCTTGTTCACGCTTGAACAAAGCTGACTTCCTGCTTCACTGAGCGATACCTTCGGCCGCGTCGTGCGGTCTTTTCGATCCGGAAGCCGAACAGAGTTGGGGGGCGGGACATGGCCTACAACAAGCCCATCTCGCGATCCCTCTCGATCGAAGAAAAGGTTAGGTCCCTTTGGTAGCGGCATTGCGCGCCGAGACATCGAAGTGTTCCGACGCCCGGTCAGAATCCACCGCATATGAATGGGTGGCGAGCATTAACGCCACGACTGCGGCATATGCGAACAGCCTGGCAAGCGCCTAGATTATTTCATCTGCATTCCTGGGCGGAGATCGAGCGAGCCTTCGCCGGTGACTACGACAGTGTGAACTACCATCTTGCTGATTGGTGGCGACTGCAGCAATTCCCACCTAGGTCGGGATGAGAAAGACCCACCGCGCGCCGCCCCGCTTTGAGGCTCCCCCAGATGTCCTGATGTCTTTGCCGGCGTGAGGTCGCCCCCCAGTAGGTGCGACCTGCTGGCGCGCCCAAAGAGGCAGGGCAGCGCCCTGCTCGAAACCCAATGGACGTGACAGCTGCTGGCCAGCTACTCCGGCGCCTCCGCCGTCAATGCCACGGAGTGCTTAGGTATGACTCGGCCATGGTTTTGCAGACGGTCTTTGTGACGCACGACCGATCGGTCGAGCTTATCAGTCAATTCGTCGATTGCCGCGTACAGATCCTGATGGTGTGCCTGGACGAAGATATCCTTGCCCTTCACACGGACATTGACCTCAGCGTATTGCCTGCGATCCTTTTCTTTCTGGTTATCTACACTCAACAACACTGTGACGTCGATCACTTGGTCGAAGTGCCGGACGACGCGGGACAGTTTGTCTACCACATACTGATGCAGCGGTGGCGTGATATCCAGGTGATGGCCACGAATTTTAAAGTTCAAGGCAGTTCTCCCATAAATTGGCTTGCATGTGGCGGACAGTGCAAACCGGTCGTCGGATGAGGCATCGTCTTAGAGGAACTTTGGTTCATTGTGCACCTGCCAACCAATGAAATTCATACCCTGCTTTTGTAGGGGTAAAAATCCAGAGATAAGGGCTTTGGAATCAATCGCTCCGGGCGCGAACCACCCGGCCGCCGGACACGATTCCGTCGCTGCATCAGGCGATACGATGGATTCGGCCCATAACTTGTGGGTAAAGCTAAGGGCGTAGCCAGCGGGGCATTTCTGGTATGGTCGGCGTTGTCGTTCTTGGCATGCAAAGGTGTTTCGCCGGCGTAGCCTCCCTGAAGGACGGGGCTTGACGCGCCTCCTGTCAAAGAATCACCTGCGCCTTTCGAAGTTCGCGGAGCAGATCCGCATATTCGGGGAAGATGGCTCGTGAGAAGAAGACGTAGTCAGAGTTATCGTCCTCATGAAATGTCAGCCAGCAGACGCCCAGGTGCGCAATCGACTCGCACTGATGTCTGCTGCAAAGCTGAGCGTATCCATCTTGGGTGAAGTCTCTGAAGACGGACTTGTCCGCGCCACCGAGTTCGCTCTGACGAACCCAGCCACGAGCGCCGAGCCGTCCAACGAAGTTGATGAATCGCATGTGATCGTCAAAGAACGACTCGAAGGCATTGTGCTCGTCGTTGTCCATCATGGTTGACACGATCAAGTTGGAATCATGACATCGCAATCGGCACTCGCGCTGGGAGCCGAACCCCTACTCTGGTAGGAGGACATGCCTCTCGCAACGTTTCACGATGGGCTGTTGTGTGGTTTGGATTCCGTTCAGCGCCAGGCCTGCAGGTGACGTATACGGTCAAGCTACCGTTGCCCAGCCGAAGTCAGTCGCGCAAGCTTCCCGACAGAATGAAGCGGAGATGTAGACTCGTAGTCGGCACGCGTCGGGGATTCTGTACCCCTCTCGTGTGCTCAACGGCTCGAATGGGAACTTCGCACGGTCCCGCCAAGCAAGGACCTGGCGCACTGCGGGACTGCCTGGCCTCTTGCAAAATTGCCTGAGAGCAACTTGCGGTCGCGCCGATACTCTGCCCAGAACGCTTCAGTTCGCTCTGAGATCACGAAGTCGCTTTGCGCCACCACCGCCAATGATCTTGAAAGCATCAACTGAACATCGCTTTCGTTGGTTGGCAGGAGCCAACGAGAAAACTGCTGCATCGCAGCGGGTGTGCGTGGGCTCGCGCTGTCCCGGCAACAGCGGAGAATCTAAGCAGGAGCCCGAAGTATTAACAGTGGCACCGCTCCGACTGTTGTGCGTAATCGTCAGGATGCCCCCAACCTTCCAGTGGGCCGATTTGTGCAACAACGCCATACAGTTTCCCCCGAGCATAGGGAGCCACTAGCTGCGGGACGCAGGCCACGGAGTCTTGGTTCAATCAATGCGTGGATTTTTGCAATACGTGAATTTCCCATCAGGTGGGGAGTCGTGGCGCGCGATTCTGTGGCGGCATATGGATATAGGATGGGGATTTTGATATCGTATTAAGGAAATTTCTTACCCGATCGTAGACGAAGGAGGGACATTGAAAAGAGAAAGTTGGAAACTGCTCGCAGAATATAATTCTTGGATGAATGAAAAGCTCTATGAGGCATGTGAAAGCCTAACGAATGAGGAGCTTTGGGAGAATCGTAGGGCTTTTTTTGGGTCAATTATTGGGACACTGAATCATATCGCTGTAGCTGATACCATTTGGTTGAAGCGTTTCAGGTCAAACTTTCCCTTCTGCGCGACCCTGGAGCCATTGGATAGAATTCTACAACCTGAGCGGCTTGATCAGACTCTGTTTGAAGGATTTCAGGGTCTCACCCAGTACCGGAAGAATCTTGATCATTTGATCTCAACTTGGGTGGACGGTATCGGCGAAGATGATCTCGTTAGCATCGTAAGATACAAGAACATGAGGGGTATCGAAAGCTCCCGTAAGTTGGCTTCGCTATTACTTCATTTCTTTAATCATCAGACACATCATCGAGGGCAGGTGAGTAATTTGTTGTATCAGGTAGGCATCGATATCGGAGTGACTGATCTGCTGGCGTTGACACCGGAGGAAGATTAATCGAGGTCTATCTATTCAAAAGTTGTTAATCCCCACGTCAACTGTTTGCGCGATCCGACTCAGGCATTTGAAGAAATTCAAGGTTAGCCTCGGATGCCTCAGGGATATTTCTGAAGCCGCGAAGATTGGAGCGGCACAATTTTGACGTGTTGCGATGGCCAGCGGCAGCGCAATCGATGCCGCTCGGTTATGTCTTTCCATGGCTATGCACTAGCAAGACTTCGCTGTGGTCGTCATCACACCGCAGATAACCCGCTTGAGGCGTTGGCCCGACAATCCTATTTTGGGTTGCCTGAGAGCAAAATAATCAGGCCCTGAACAGCTTTCGCATAGGGCTCGGGCGAATTGGCGGCCCGGGCGAGGACATAGCCACCTTGCCGAACCGCAACTACTGTCGTCGCCAATACGTCAGCGTCCATGTTGGAGGGCAGACTCCCGCTTGCCTGCGCTTGCGCGAGGAGGGCTGCAAGGCGTGCGGTGATCCAGGTGAACGCGTCTTCGAGAGGTTTTCGAAGGGCGTCGTCTGCGACGATTTCGGGATCGTAGGTTAGGCGGCCGATTCGACAACCTTTGAGGATGTCACGCTCAAGCCTGAGATAGGCGAGGATCCGCTCCAAAGGATCTCCGGGGCCGTCGAGAAGATGTCCTACCTCATCAATCAATTCGGCCGCAGAGCGCTCCTCGGCAGCTTGGGCAAGCGCGGCCTTTGAGCGGAAGTGGTGATACATGCTGCCCTGGCCCACCCCGGCACGGTCCTGAATTGCGCGGGGGCTCATGCCCACATAGCCGCGCTCCCAAAGCAGTGCTTGGGCACTTTCAATCAGTTGTTCAAGCGAAGTCGTCATGTACGTATTGTACCAACTGTTATGTTCTTGTAGACTCTGTCCATACTAGTTGGTACAGAATGAGTTCTCGCATGGTTATGAATAAATTGTTTGCGCCGAAAAGAGCACTTGCACAGCCGCCTGCTCTAAACCCAAATCACCGATGGATCATCTTGGCGATAGGTGCGGTGGCACAAGCCAGCTTTGCAGCGGCATTCGCCGGCTTACCTGTTACCGGCGTGCTGATGCGGGGCGTCTATCAGATGAATACAGCGCAACTTGGATTCGTGATGGGTTGCATGTATCTCGGCATCACGTTCTCGGAGTTGCTGTGGGGTATGCTGACCGACCTGTGGGGCGACAGAAGGATCTTGCTGGCAGGGCTGACGTTGACAGGTGCGGCGCTGATGGTCCTGGCTTTGTGTGTGGTGCCTCATGACGGCCACATCCCTCACTATCTGGTTCTTGGGGGAGGTCTGGTGTTGGTCGGGGTGATGGGTGGGAGCGTCAATTCGTCCTCGGGGCGTGCGGTGATGGGCTGGTTCAATGACGGCAGGCGCGGACTGGCGATGAGCATCCGGCAGACAGCGGTGCCGGTGGGCGGGGCCATCGGCGCCGCGTTGTTGCCGTGGTTGTCCACTCGTTATGGATTCCGAGCCGTATTCGGTGTTCCCTCGCTCTTGTGCTTTGCCAGTGCACTCTTGGCATGGCGATGGCTACACGAGCCAGGTCAAGCGCGCGGGCCTGGCTCGTGCGTCCAATTTTCTTTAGGACAGTCCCCCTTGGCACGGCTTGATATGTGGCGCGTCGCAATCGCAAGCGCGTTGCTGACCGCGCCGCAGCTTGCCGTGCTGACCTTTGGGGGCGTGTTCCTGCATGACCATAAAGCGGCCAGCCTTGCCACAATCGCTGGGGTAATCATCGTCGTGCAGGTGGTTGGCTCGATCGCGCGTATTTACGCGGGCCGCCGTTCTGACAAAGGAATGAGCCGACGAGCACTTGTCCGCGGAATCGGCATGCTGGCTGCCACCGCATGTGCCTGTCTTGCACTCCTTGCGGATGGGGCGCTCGTTTTGGTGATTGTCCTGATCTGCATTATTGGCGTGGCGGCAAACGCCTGGCACGGCGTCGCTTACACCGAGATCGCCGTTATGGCGGGGGCCGAGCGAGCGGGCACGGCACTTGGTCTTATTGGCATGACAATCTTTGCAGCTGCGTTCTTGACGCCGACACTCATCCCGGTAGTACTCGGCGCGGGATCCTGGGGGCTAGTCTGGGGGCTGATCTCCTTGACCACGTTGGCCGCAGTCGTGATAGCGCCGCGCCCAGAGCCGCACGGATGAAAGCAAAGTACTTTCATGTCTGCCACGGAGATGCCGATGACTGATGTGCAGCCGGTTCGCACCCAGTACCTGAGCGTAGGCGATGCTCGTCTTGCCTATGACGATGAAGGAGGTACTGGACCGCTGATTGTGGCCGTCCCTGGGATGGGCGACCTCAGATCGGAGTACCGCGCTTTGAGCCCCTACCTCACGCGCGCCGGTTACCGCGTCGTGACGATGGATGTGCGAGGGTTCGGAGAAACGTCCGCTATCTGGGGAGACTATTCCGCCAAGGCCGTCGGATGGGACATTGCTCGTCTCATCGAGCACCTTGATTCGGGTCCTGCTGTAGTCCTGGGCAATTCATTTGCCGCCGGTGCAGCGCTCTGGGCAGCCAGGGAACGGCCAGCCGAGGTGTCTGCAGTGGTGCTCCTAGGTCCTATCGTGCGAGACAGTCCCCCAAATTGGTTTGGCAAGCTTGCAATCAAGGCCGGATTCGCTGGCCCCTGGAGGGTCTGGTTTTGGATGACCTATTGGAACAGCTTGTTTTCATCGCGCCGCCCCGAAGATCATGGCTTGGCTCGGGAAGCATTGCGGGCAAACCTGAAGGAGAGCGGCAGAATGGACGCGCTTCGCATTATGGTCAGCCTCTCCAAATTGGAGACGGAAGGGATGCTCGGTCCAGGGCTGGCGAGAGCGCTTGTCGTCATGGGTACGCGTGACCCGGATTTCAAGGATCCAACTGCTGAGGCTGAGTGGCTTGCGCAAACGCTTGGATCCCAATGTTTGATGGTGCAAGATGCAGGGCATTATCCGCATCTGGAACGTGCGGACCTCGTTGGCTCGGCGATCATCGCATATCTCAACGAAATTGGGATCAGTCGCTTTGCGACTGCGAGTCCATGAACCCGGTTTTGAAAAGGAAGAGCAATGAAAATCGTTAGATCAAGAGAATTCCGTGCAGAGCGCGCGTGGGGGGCACTGGACATTGCACAAATGGAGGGCATTTCAGTCCGACTTCATTGGACCGACCAGCCGTACAAGTGGCACGTCAATGACGGACAGGAAGTTTTCGTCGTCGTGGATGGTGAAGTTGAAATGCGCTATCGAAGCAATGGAGAGGAAGACAAGGTGCTTCTCAAGCAAGGGGACATCTTCGTTGCAGAAATTGGTTGCGAGCACGTTGCTTTCCCCCAAAGCATCGCCCGCATATTGGTCGTGGAGAAAGCAGGGTCGGTCTGAGCACTATGAGGCGCGCTTGGCAAAGAGTCGATATCAAGCGGCTAAGGTACTCAGGCAAGCAGCGGACTTACCCGCTGCACCACATATTGCATAAAGGCATGGACCTTACGTGACTGCCGCCGATTTAGGGCATAGACGAAATGAATGCCAGCAGCCTGAAGGGTGCTGGCCAGCGGGTAGCAGGGCAGTAGTTGAACTAGTGATCCCGTCTCCAGTGCATCGCGTACGAGCCAGTAGGGAAGCAGGGCTATGCCGGTCCCCTCTAATGCAGCATCCAAAAGCACCTCGACGTCGTTGGCGATGAGAGTGCCAGAAGGGGTTATGTCCAGCACTTCTTCTGAGTCGGGCTTTGTGAAATTCCAGACCACGCGCTCTCCGGAGCGCCGATAACGCAAGCAGTTGAAGTGGAGGAGGTCGAGTGGTGAAGCCAGCTCGTCCGGGCGAACGTAGCTCGGACGGCAGACGAGTACCCGCCGGTACCGGCCGAGTGGCTGGCTTACTAAGCTGGAATCACCAAGGGTACCGATGCGGATTGCCACATCCGTGTCGGTTTCCGCAAGGTTGACATAGTCGTCGGTCAACGACAGCTCCAGCGTGATTCTTGGATACGCTGTAAGGAACTCTGGCACCAGCGGCGTAAGCAGCCGTTTGCCGAACACCCTGGGCGAACTGACTTTCAAGCGTCCACGCGGCTCATCGGCGAACGAGGCAATGCTTTCATTGAGGGCGTCGAGTTCTTCCAGAATGCTGTCAGCCTGCGCCTTGTATGCGATGCCGGCTTCGGTCAGGACTAGCCGGCGTGTGGTGCGCGTCAACAGCTTGACACCCAGGTGGTCTTCGAGTGCATCGACATTCCGCGATATGCTCGAAGGTGCGAGCCCGAGAAGCTCACCTGCGTCTGTGAAGCTCAACGTCATCGAAACCTTCTGAAATACGCGCATTGCCAGCAGCATGTCCATGACAGCGTCCCGGTTTTGTCCTCAGCAATGTGGGGCGAATAGAGATTCTACGCCGTCGGCGAACTTGTTTGGGTGAAACTCGATTACCTGGTACTGAGCAATTTGTTCGCGATAGAACGGGTCATCGGCCAGCACCAGATCGAGTTGCTCCCGGCTTAAGCCGCGGACCAGGATAACCCCACCGACGCGGGGCACCTGCGGGCCTGAGGCGACGAAGTGGCCTGCAGCATAGTGTTGATCAAGGTAATTGCGGTGCTCCTTCAAATGGGTTTCGATCACCTGAAGAGGTTGTAGGTAATGCAGCAGGACGACGAACATGATGGATTCCTTGAGAGATGCTGTGACCAGCGGAAGCTTAGACGGTCAAGACGATTTTGCCGAGAACCCGTCCGGACTCAAGCCAGTGATGCGCTTGTGCCGCCTGTTCGAGTGGCAATACTTGCTGAACGAGCGGGCGTACTTGGCCCTCTGCGGCGAGGCGCACAACTTGGTCTAGATCTTTTCTGCCGCTGCCTCGGGCTCCAAGGATTTCCAGCCGCTTGGTGAACACCGCTTTTAGGTCCAGGGTGGCTTCGATGCCCGTTGTCACTCCACCGAGGACGAGCCTGCCATCGGTTGCCAGCGATGCAAGAGAGTGCGCAAAGGTCGCGCTGGCCACATGTTCAAACGCGAGTTGAACGCCACGCCCGCCGGTCAATGCGAGCACAGTCCCGGGCATCTGTGCGTCGGGACGGATAACTACGTCGGCTCCGCAGTCACGCAAGGCGCCATCGCGGCTCGCGTCACGATTGACGGCGATGACTCGCGCTCCAATCAGATGGGCGAGTTCGATGGCGGCATATCCCAAGCCGCCGTTTGCTCCGAGAACGAGTACCCATTCGCCCGCCGCGAGGCGGCCCCGCCGGAGCATGCTTGCCGCCGTTGCGTAAGTGAGGCCGAAGCTCGCGCCGGTAACGAAGTCGAGCTGCTCTGGCAATGGCACGGCGTTGCGTGCAGGAATCCGGACATATTCCGCATAGCCGCCGTCAATTGTTGATCCAATGGTGCCGAAATTGGCGCAAAGATTGTCATCGCCTCGCCGGCAGTGCTGGCACTCACCACATGAGAGGATGGGTGCGGCGAAGATCCGTTCTCCGATTCTGTTGCCGGTGACATTGCTGCCCACCGCAACGATGTCACCGGAGAAATCCGTGCCCGGGATGCGGGGCAGCGGTACCTGAAATACCCTACCTTCGCGAAGGAGAATATCCAGGCGATTTACGCCAGCAGCGCGGACTCGCACCAAGACATCGTCGGGTCCAGGATTGGGCATGGCAAAGTCGCCGATGGACAGAGATTCGGCTGCACCATAGGTCTCGATCGAAACCGCTTTCATAAAAAATTGCTCCACAGGTTGTGTTAACAGGAGGGTCACTATAAGGACGATCCCAACGTGGATACAGGCGGCCCTGCGGAGATGAGTTTTCGGCGTTGCGCAAAACCGGCCGTTGGTTCCAATGCTCGACGCGTTCGGCCGCTGCGACCTTCCGGCGCAACCCCGTAAAGCTGACATTCGGATGACTTGATTATTGAATGAACGTTCAATATAATATGAGGCCGTAGGCGAGACGCTCCTGCCATTGAAACGATTTCGGGCAGACTCGGCGGGGAGCCGCACTAGAATTGTTCGACATGTCTTGAAGAGGCCCGGGATTGCCGATGACTAATGCAACGACAGCCAAGCGCGAACGGGCCCGTGCTGTCCGGCTGAGCGAGAGTAAGCGTGGACGTCAAATTCTTGACGCTGCAGGGCGACTCTTTGCTGAGAAGGGCTATGAGGCCACCTCGATGGAGGACATCGCGGACGCCGTGGGCGTCCTGAAAGGCGGCCTCTACTACTACATCGACACCAAGGAAACCCTCCTTTTTCAGATTATCCTTGAGGCGCATGACAGTCTCGTCGACCGCTTCGAGGTTTATGCGCAGGTTAAAGGAAATGCGCTAGACAAGCTCCATGCCTTCATCGAAGGGCACATGAGGATGAATGTCACCAATCTTTTTCTAGGTGCCAATTTCTACCTGAATAACTCCGCGCTCAGTACAGAACATCGGGAAATCATCATGGAGCGTCGTCGGCGCTTTGACAATTTCCTGCGACGACTGATGCTCGACGGGAAGGCCGAAGGTACAGTCCGGCAAGAGGTGGACGAGAAGCTCGCGGCGATCGGAATACTCACCTCGCTGAATTCGGCATATCTGTGGTTCCGACCCGAGCGCGGGAACGTCGATTACGTTGCTCAGCAGTTTGCGGACCTGTTCGTTCAGGGCCTGGCCGTCTCAGGAGCAAGGGACGTAGCACGCTAGCCACGCCTGCAGGTCTTTTCCCCGAAAATAGGTGTCAGTGTGCGATGTGACCTCGCGGCCCCAGGGTGCATATTGGGTCGTCATGCCGGCATCCGCGCCACGAGCCAATCGATCAGCACGCGTACCTTCGGCGGGAGGAAACGATTCGGTGGATATAGAAGCCAGACGGGGCCGCTGTAGGCGCGCGGCTCGAACGACCACTCGGGGAGTACCTCCACCAGTGTTCCATGCTGCAGCGCCTCCGTTGCCGCAAATTCCGGCAGGCTCGCGACACCCCAATGTTGAAGCGCGGCGTCCAGCCTGGCGCTGACATCGTTGGCGACATACCGCCCTCTGACTTCTACGGTCTGTGTCTCCGCTTGCCGCCTGAAGACCCACAAATTGTCGTCGGCGGAATCGCCGAGGTACAAGCAGTCGTGCCCTGAGAGTTCGCTCGGATGTGTCGGAGTACCGCGAGCCTGGAGATAGTCCGGCGACGCGCACGGCATCCAGCGGACCTTGCCTAGCCGTCTCGCCGCCAGCCCCTGCGGGGGCGTTGAAGTAGGGCGGATCACCAAATCGACGTTGCTGCGTAGCGGATCCATGTCTTGGTCGGCGAAGACCAATTGCACTTGGATATGTTCGTACTCGCGAAGAAATCCCGGAATTAGCGGATGAATCACGCTTAGCGCGAATGAGATCGGCGCGCTAATGCGCACGCGCCCGCGAGGCTGGCTAGACATGAGTCCGGCTGTATCCACGGCATTCACCGCTGCTTCGACCAAGGCCTGGCAGTGTCGATAGACTTGGTCGCCGGATTCTGTCAAGCGGATACTGCGCGTCGAGCGTTCGAGCAGGCGCGTCCCAAGCGCACGCTCCAGGCGCTGTATCTGCCGACTGACTGTTGATGGAGCGGTGCCCAGCTGCTTCGCCGCAGTCGAAAAGTTGCCCGCCTCCACGACGCGGGCAAAAGTCGCGAGATCGGGCAGGAGGCTGATGAGTTCGGAGTGATCCACTGGCGGCGACATCATGTCAGGGGCAATCTGTGCACCCGACGCATAAAAGATATTCTCGATCCATGGATTATCGCTACGGATGCATGGCTGGACAATGCTCACATTGATCGTGGGATCCCCAAATGAATGCGTCTGTCCGTACATCGGCTTTGGCCGACCTGCTGTTGCTCGTTGTTGCGCTGATCTGGGGAACCAGCTACGGCGTGGTCAAGAACGCGTTGCTCGTCTATCCAGTGCTTGGCCTACTCGCACTGCGCTTCGGCATCACATTCTTCGTACTTCTGCCTGCATTGCGCGGCCTTATCCACTTGCGACGCAGGGATTGGGCTGCCGTGACTGCAGTCGGACTGATCTTGCTTGGGATTTTCTTGGCGGAGACGATCGGCGTTTCGCTCACCAGCGCTTCGAATGCAGCATTCCTGATCAGTCTATGCGTCGTGGCGACACCACTGGTGGAATGGGCATGGCTGAAGCGCGCCCCGCGGCCATTGGAATGGGCGGCCGGCGCGATATCCCTGCTGGGGGCGTTCCTTCTCGGAGGCGGCGCGTTTGTTTTCTCATGGGGCGATGCACTGATACTCCTTGCTGCACTGCTACGCGCCGTGAATGTCTGCGCTACCAAGCGGGTCATGCGGGACCGCAACTTGTCGCCACTAATGGTGACCTCAGTACAGGCGGGCGTCGTTTCCTTTGGGTGTATCGCGCTGATGCTCGCCATTTCGCCCGAACAGTTGCAGCCCTTGCCGAGTCTCACCGGGCACAGCATCTTTTGGGGAAGCCTGCTTTATCTGGTGACCGGCTGCACACTTTTGGCCTTCTTCGTACAAAACTATGCTGTCAACCAAAGCAGTCCCACACGAGTCGCGCTACTGATGGGGAGCGAGCCCGTGTTCGGCGCAATATTTGCCAGCCTATGGCTTGGCGAGCGGCTGTCGGTGCTCGGATGGGTCGGGGGCGGACTTATTGTGGCTGCGTCGTTACTAGCGACGGTGGGTAGCAGGGATGCTCCCAAGAGCGAACTCAGGCCTAGAACCAAGGCTGCTGTGCAGCCTGATGCCGGATCGACGCGGGCGTAGCTTTCCTGTTTGTTTTTTCAGCCACCCGCAGGCATCGCACCCGGCCCTTGGCACATAGAGCAAGGTTTCAGACGAATATGCGGGGCCAGGCATGATTGCGTGACCCATACGGGACGGGTGCCGTCACGGTACTGGAGTCTGCCCTCGACTCGCTGACCTAGCACTGGCGGCGCTACGATCACCGACGTTGCACTCTTCCTGCGTTTCGCCGCGTCTCCGGGTTAACGCTCTCCTTTCCCTCCTTGATTTTTGAATGGTTGTTCAGTAGATTTCCTTTTGTTTTGAACGACCATTCAGTAGAAGAAGGAAGGAAATGTCAAACACTGCATATGCGCGGGACGAATGGTTGCTGCCGGCCGTCCTCCATGGTGAATCGGAAGCGGAGCCTCTCGACTTCCTGGCTCTTCAGACGCTGCTCACTGCCGAGGAGCGGAATGTTCAGGCGGCAACCCGTAAATTCGCGGAGACAACGCTCGCCCCGGAGATCAAGCGCTGGTTCAGCGGCCGTCCGCCTCTACGCGAACTCGCGGCGGAGTTTGGTCGCCAAGGGCTCTTTGGCACCATGATCGGATCCGGCGTCACCAAGCCTGCTGCTGTTGCCTTTGGGCTCAGGATGTTGGAACTCGAAGCGCTTGACACCTCATTCCGCCAGCTCGTTTCCACACAGGACAACCTGGTGATGTTCACCCTTGCTCGGTATGGCTCCGACGAGCAGTGCGCTGAGTGGCTTCCGCAACTGCGGTCAGGCGAAGCTCTGGGATGCTTCGGCATGACAGAGCCTTCGGCTGGAAGTGATCCGGCGGCCATGCGTACCGTCGCACGTCGTGACGGCGATGACTGGGTGATCACGGGCAGCAAGCGCTGGATTACGAATGGGGTTGACGCCGACATTGCAATTGTGTGGGCGAAGACCGAAGACGGCATGCGCGGCTTCCTGGTACCAACCAGGCTGAAAGGCTTCAGTGCGGCCGATATCAACGACAAAGTCTCAATGCGGCATTCGTCGTCCGCCCAACTTGAGCTCCAGGATGTTCGGGTGCCGTCGTCGGCGATGTTGCCGCATGCGAAGGGCGTGCATGCTCCTCTTTCCTGCACCAGCGAGGCTCGCTACGGCATCTTATGGGGTGCGGTGGGCGCAGCGCGCGCCTGCTACGACGCTGCGCTGCACCGGGCGCTCGATCGGATGCAATTCGGCAATCCGCTCGCTGCGTTTCAGCTTACCCAGCAGCGCCTTGTGGCGATGTGTTCAAAGGTCAATGCAGCAGGCCTGCTGGCAATCCACCTTGGCAGGCTCCGCGAAGCCGGGTGTGCAACTGCCGCTCAACTGAGCCTTGGCAAGCTTGAAAACGTGAGGGCTGCCCTCGAGGTTGCTCGTGACGCCCGTGCATTGCACGGGGGCGATGGGGTAACTCTGACTCACTCGCCCATCCGGCATCTGCTCAATCTCGAGGCCGTGTCGACCTACGAAGGAACCCACGAAATTCACACCCTCGCAGTGGGTCGGGCGCTAACCGGAATCTCCGCATTCCGCTAGTCCAGTTGATCCGCTGAAAGCGGATTCCATAGCGAGCTATTGCGATTATTACGCGGCGCCGGGTATGTCTGTGCCGCGGGAGACACAACGCCTCGTACTTCACGGCGAGGCGTCCAACAACTAACAGGGCGCATTGAAATGGCCATGAATCGCAGACAAGTCGTTAAAGCCTTAACTGCCACGGGCTTGGGTGTGGCGGGACAGACGTGGATGAGCAGCCTGGTTCGTGCTGGCTCGACTTCACCAATACGGATCGGTCTGATCTCCTCACTATCCGGCGCGCAGGCGCCCCTCGGTCAGCCAATGCTCCTTGGCGCGCAAATCGCGGTGGATCAAGTCAACAAAGCGGGAGGAGTGAATGGCCGGATGCTCGAGCTTGTCATTCGCGATGACAAGGCCAAGCCTTCTGATGCAGCAGTTGCCGCGCGCGAACTGGCCGGTGACGGCGTGAATCTGATGATGGGGGCGGTATCAAGCTCGGTTGCCCTCGCGATAACGCCGCTGCTTGAACAGTCGGGGGGGATCTTCATCAGTTGCGCGGCACAGTCCGACAAGCTGACGAAAGAGAACTTCGTCCGGAACTATTTTCGCGTCACGGACAACCCCTACATGCGGCAGCGAGCCCTGGCGAAGATGGCAGCCCAGCGCTATCCGGCGGTCATTGCATGGAGCGGGATCATTCCTGACCACGAGTATGGCCGCAGCAGTTGGGGATGCTTTGAAAACGGCATTCGCGAATACTATCCGTCGATTGCTCGCCAGAAGCCCGTGGTGACAAGTCCCGTGAGGACGCAATACGGCGCACCCGATTACCGCACGGGAATCACGGCTGCCGTCGCCAACCCGGCACAAGGATTTCTCATTTCCGTCTACGGCGGAGATGCCGTCACGCTATACAAACAGGCGGAGCCCTACGGCTTCTTCCGGAAGGCCAAGCTGATTATCGATTCTGCCAATGAGTTTGTCGTCGCCAAGACGATGAAGCAGGCGCTGCCCGATATGTGGGTGGGATGTCATTGGTACGCCGGGGCGTTTGAGGACGTCGCCACGAGCCGCGCTTTGCAAGCCGAAGCATTCCGGCGTACCAACGACAGGTTTACGCTCGGCTACGTTGCCGAGGGCCACGCCGGCGTGATGGCGTATGTGGCCGCGGTCCAGGCTGCGGGGGGGACTGAGACGCAGGCCGTTGTCCGAGCGCTCGAATCGGTAACGTTCGAATCTGCCACGGGAGCCCGCAGGTTCCGGAAGGAAGATCACCAGGCGATCAAGCCGGTCGTCATGTATCGGCTGCGCGGGTCTGCGCGAACGACGGAAGGATTTGAAGTCGTCGATGCGATCCGTATCCCGGGAAGCGATGTCATCGACCCGCCGACGCCCGGGAAGCCGCTGGTCCTCGCAACTCTGTAGAGGGAGTGGACAGACCATGGAACAGTATGTTCTTGTTGCATTCAACGGTGTCTCCTGGGCAATGACGGTCTTCCTGGTTGCAGCCGGGCTGACACTTGTGTTTGGCATCCTCCACGTCCTCAACTTCGCACATGGGGGATTCGTTATGCTGGGATCGTACCTCGCGTATTCGATCCTGGCGGTAACTGGCGAGTCGTCGCTCGCTCTGTTCATGGGGGTCTCACTGCTGAGCGCGCTCGCGCTGGGGCTGATGGGAGCGTTCTTCGACCGCTTGGTCTTGCGCAGGCTTCGTGTTGTCAGCGAGTCGTATTCACTGATCGCGACTTATGCAGTGCTACTGCTCTGCGAGGGATTGGTGAAGCTGTGCTGGGGAGAGGACTTCCGCAGCACACCGCCGCCGGCCGAACTGACTGGTGCGCTCACGCTCTCCGGCGTCCCCTTTCCCAGCTTCGTGATCTTCATCATCGTGTGCGGCCTCGTGACGTTTGCCGTGCTCGACTGCATCAGCAATCGCACGACATTGGGAAAGACTGTGATGTCGGTTGCCAAGGATCCGTGGATGGCTTCGCTGCTCGGTATCAATGTGGGAATCGTGCTGACCGGGACGGTCGTAGTCGGTGTCGCCCTGGCCGGCCTCGCTGGCGGACTATTGTCCGTGAATCAGAGTCTGTCACCCGGTATGGGTAGCGCGCTGATCATCCAGGCATTTGGCGTAATCATCGTCGGTGGCATGGGCAACGTCAGAGGGGCATTCTTGGCCTCGCTACTGTTGGGCCTTATGACTGCACTCGGTGACAACCTTCTGCCGGATATTCCCGGGCTGTTTTTCTACGTTGCTTTGGTAACCATACTGTTGTGGCGTCCGAAGGGACTGCTGAAAGGACTGCACTGATGAAAGAAGCTGCAATTCAAACGAGTACCAAGCGCAACCCATCGCAGGGAAATTCTCTCCCTGATGCAGGAATCGCGCTGTGCATGCTCGTTGCCTTCGCGCTCGTCCCGGCCCTGCAGGACAAAGGCATCACGTACCTGGCGGCTGTTACGATGATTCACGTCTTGTTCTCGCTGGCGCTGAATGTTGTGTTCGGTCAGACGGGGATGGTCAGCTTCGGCCACGCAGCCTATTTTGCTGCTGGTGCCTACACGACCGGCTTCCTGTTACAGCAATTCAGCGGCCTGTCGTTCGCGCCTGCATGGATAGCCTCGGGCATCATAGGGGCATGCCTTGCTGCAGCTGTCGGGGTTGTCGCACTTCGGCGTGCAAGTGGAATTCACTTCGCGATTCTCACGCTTGCCTTAGCAGAACTGCTGCACGTACTTATCAGCAAGTCGAGCTTTCTTGGCCGGGACGATGGCCTGACAGGCATCAGGAGGCCCGTCTTCGATCTGGGGTTCGTCAGTGTCGATCTCGCGAGCGGAAACCATCTGTACTACGCCACGCTATTCATCAGCATCGCGTTGACAGCGCTCCTCTGGGTATTCTGGCACAACCGGCTAGGGAGGTTGCTGGCTGCCCTCCGGCAGGATGAGTTGCGCGTACGGTTCTTCGGCGCCAACGTGAACGGACTGCGGATGGTGGCATTGGTCATAAGCGGCGCGGTGTCCGGACTTGCAGGAGGGCTGTATGCCCCGACCGCCCAGATGCTTACCCCAGAACTCGCGCATTGGAGCTATTCGGCGCTGCCTATCCTGATGTGCCTCGTGGGCGGAACGTCGTCGTTC
Organism: Cupriavidus numazuensis; assembly: GCF_905397435.1. Taxonomy (GTDB): domain Bacteria; phylum Pseudomonadota; class Gammaproteobacteria; order Burkholderiales; family Burkholderiaceae; genus Cupriavidus; species Cupriavidus numazuensis. Next base: position 4,406 of record NZ_CAJPVI010000079.1, on the reverse strand, counting down.
TGGGGACCGGCTGTGGGCGCGATCCTATTCCTTTCTATCGAGCACCTCACGAGAAACGTCATAGGGCTTTCGGAAATGATCATTGGTCTCACACTCCTGGGGGTCGTACTGGCATTTCCCGGCGGTCTCCTCGGCAGGCTCAAAGCAAGTGGAGGTTCGCATGGTTGAAGAAGCACTGGTGGCAGATCACCAAGTCCAATTCTGCTCCGACCCGGGCTGGCCGCGCGACAGCATTGTCGCAGCCAAGGGACTATACAAGTCCTATGGTGCGATCCACGTCCTCAAAGGGGTATCGCTTGATATCCATCGCGGAGAGACCCACGCGGTAATCGGACCCAACGGGGCCGGTAAAACGACCCTGTTCAAGGTATTGAGCGGCGAGATTCTGGCCGATGCGGGGGAGGTGCTATTGAACGGAAGTTCGGTGGCCCAGCTGGACGGCTACAAGCGGGCTCGACTCGGGGTAGGGCGGACATTCCAGGTTGCTCGAGTGTTTTCCGAACTCACCGCACTGGAAAATGTGTCGCTTGCCATCGAGTCACGCACCGCTGGCGCAGGCCTGCGCGGACTCGTGAACGTGGATATCCGGCTGCCAGCCTGCGTTGCGACCGAAGCCGCGAGAATACTCGCGGATGTGGGCATGGCGTCGAAGCGGCATGAGCAGGCTGGTCTCCTGGCTTACGGTGACCGCAAACAACTCGAGCTTGCGATGTGTCTCAGCCTGAGACCAAGGGTCATGTTCCTGGATGAGCCCATGGCAGGTATGTCCCCGGGTGATCGCGCTGCGGCGGTCGTGCTTATCCGGCGTCTGTCACAGGAATTTGGCATCTCCGTCTTGCTCACTGAGCACGATATGGACGTTGTCTTTGCACTTGCGGATCGGATCACAGTCATGAACTACGGCGAGGTGATTGCCTCCGGAACGCCGGACATGATCCGCTCCAGCGCGACCGTACGTGAGGTATATCTCGGCGAGGAGGACCGGAATGCTCGAAATTGATGGCCTCGATGCCCGATACGGCGATAGTCAGGTCCTCTATGGCGTCAGCCTGCATGTCGCCAAGGGCCAGGGGGTAGCGCTGCTGGGCCGCAATGGGGCCGGCAAGACCACGCTGCTGAAGAGCATTGCCGGGGGTGGGCCAAAGGCAAACGGCACGGCAAGACTGCGCTCTGCCGATCTGCTGCCACTACCAACGCACCGGCGCGCCCGACTCGGATTGGCGTTGGTGCCGGAAGAGCGCGGCATCTTCGCCCACATGACTGTCGAGGAGAACCTTTTGCTTGCCAGGCATGCGTGCGCACCGCCAAGGGAGTCTCTCAGACTCGGACAACTGTACGACTTGTTTCCGGAACTCTTCAAGCTCCGCGCACGAATGGGAAACCAGCTCAGCGGTGGCCAGCAGCAGATTCTGGCCGTCGCGCGCGGCCTGATGTCGAGCCCTGACTGTCTGCTACTCGATGAACCTACCGAGGGCGTGGCGCCGCTGTTGGTGCAGGAAATGGCGACACAGATCAACAAGGCTATCAACGCCCGTGGAACCGCTCTGCTGTTGACTGAACAGTGCATCTGGTTCTCAAGAGCCTGCACCGAGTATGTCTACGTGGTGGATTCGGGAAGGATCGTCTTCTCCGGTAGCTGGGGTGAGTTCGACAGGCAGCCGGAAATCGTGACTCGATACCTTGCAATATAAGAGGAAAAGCATATGAAGCGTGATATTGGTGGGTGGTCGACACGACTGTCCGATGAAATGATTCGGCAGTATGGCGATAGTGGGCAATGGAGTGGAGTGACCCTGGGCATTGCGGCGAGAGAGCGTGCGGCGGAGATTCCCGACAGCATCGCCGTCATAGACGAAAGCGGAGCGTCAACCTTTGGCGAGCTCTATCAGGACGGCCTGAAGCTTGCCGCCGCGCTGCGGAAACGAGGGCTAGTCCCTGGCGATGTCGTCAGTTTTCAGTTGCCTAACTGGCGAGAGACAATGATCATCAATCTCGCGGCAAGTCTGGGCGGTTATGTCTGTAATCCCATCGTTCCGATCTACAGGGATGCCGAAGTTCGCTATATCCTGAAGAACGCACGTTCGCGTATCTTGTTCATGCCGCCGTCCTTCCGCAGCATCGACTACTTGGAAATGGCGCTTCGTCTGAAGCCAGAGTTGCCTGACCTGTTGGAGGTCGTGCTGGTGCGTGGGTCCGCAAACGGCTTCCAGAACTTCAGTGAGTTCTTGGATACCTGCGATGAAGCCGATCGCTTGCCCGAAGTCGACGCCAATGCTGTGAAGCTACTGCTATACACCTCAGGCACAACGGGAAATCCGAAGGGCGTTCTCCACAGCCATAACACGATCAGGGCCGAAGTCGAAGCGGCTATCGCGTTCTGGGAAATACGTGGCGACGATGTCGTGTTGATGCCTTCGCCGGTGACCCACATCACCGGCTATCTGTATGCGCTCGAGATGGCCTTCGCCGCAGGTGTAAAGGCAGTCTTCATGGAACGGTGGAATGCTGCCGAAGCCGTTCGGCTGATCCTTGAGCAGAAGGCCACCGTTAGTGTAGGTGCAACGCCATTCCTTACGGAGTTGGTCAGCGAAGTCGAAAGTCAGGGTGCGAATCTGGCGGGCTTCCGGCTATACGCCAGTGGTGGCGCTCCGGTGCCACCGGAGATCGTCTACCGGGCAGCAAGGGTGATGCCGGACTGCGTGACGTTCCGCATCTACGGAAGCAGTGAGGCGCCCACGATATCTCTGGGCGTGCGCGCCACCGATCCGCTGGACGCCGCGGCTACCACGGACGGGATGGTCTACAACAACGACGTACGCATTGTGGACCCAGAGTCCGGACAGATCTTGCCGGTCGGCTATGAGGGAGAGATTGTAGCGAGGGGGCCTGAAGTCATGTTGGGTTACACAAGCCTGGACAGCACAGTGGACTCCTTCGATGCAGACGGCTTCTTCCGGACCGGCGATCTCGGTCATGTCAGCGAATCAGGATTCCTGACAGTCACCGGACGAAAGAAGGACCTGATCATCCGGGGGGGAGAGAACATCAGTCCGAAGGAAGTGGAAGACGTTCTACATACCCATCCTGATATTGTGGAAGCTGCCGTTGTCGCTATGCCTCACCCCAGGCTCGGTGAAACGCCCTGTGCGTTTGTAGTGGCAAAGATCGGGGCCGCTCCGATATTGACAGATCTGATTGAGTTCCTGGAACGCGCCGGGCTAGCCAGGCAGAAGTTCCCAGAACGTCTGTTCGTGATTGACGTTCTACCACGCACTGCGTCTGGCAAGGTGCTCAAAACAGAACTGAGGGAGAGATGCCGCGAGGCGAGCGCGTGAAGGGAAAGGGCACCGCCTGAGATGGCCGGAAGCGAGGCGCGCCCGATGGACCTGTTTGACACCACCGATGCAACCGCATTCTGCTTCAAGCGCGGAGTATTCCGCTCTTGCTCGTGCCGTGTCGCGCCGCTTCTCTGCCAGTACTCCGAGATGGACGGACGCTGCGGAGCGGCGTGCGCGAGTTGGTAGAAGCATCATTCGTTTTCCGTAGGTAGCGAGTAATAGATTGAAAAATTTGCCTAAACTCAGCTTTAAGCAGCGGCTCTGGATTCCGCTGGCCATTACATGGGTTCTTATGATCGCGATGATGGTGACTGAAGCATTTAGTGCCAGGGAAGCAGAATTCGCGGCTCGATCAAGAGAATTTAGAAGCGTCACGGAGAGCGCGTTTGGTATCCTCAATGATTATGAGAGACGAATCAGGGAGAACCTAATCAGTCGGGAAGATGCGCAAAATCAAGCTAAGGACAGGATCCGCGCGGTTCGGTTTGGGACAGATGGATATGTCGCCATTCTTAACTTCGAAAACGTGGTTATCATGCATCCTATCAAGCCTGAATTGGAAGGGAAGAACATGACTGGAGTCAGAGACCAGGCAGGCAACCCTCTCTATGATGCTGTAACAAGCATTGCTCGTAGCGAAGTTGGAGAGGGTGAGCTAAGTTACCTTTGGGAAAAACCAGGAACGGAAGAGCTAGTACTAAAAACCAACTACACCAAGGGATTCAAAAAATGGGGTTGGGCGTTGACAGTTGGTGGGTTCGTAGACGACATTGAGCGAGATTTCAGAAGGAGACTTGCGAAGTCTGTAATCTTGCTGCTTGTCATTGGTCTCATTGCAACATTTCTGATCGCATGGTTGGTGAAAGGAATCTATCGGGAGTTGGGCGGAGAGCCGGCTTATGCGAAGGACATAGCGCGTAGCATTTCTGCGGGCGATTTCCGCAATGCGGTTAAACTCATACCTTTATACATAAGTCAGCCGAGCCCATCCCGTAGCGCGCGCAGCGTTTCAGCAGCGGAGAGTACACGATCGAGTCCGCGCCAGATTGTCTTGGCACCGGGTTCGCC
>NZ_CAJPVI010000078.1 GCF_905397435.1 Cupriavidus numazuensis | reverse complement strand
GTTTGAACGACTGCCGCCGTGGAATTGATGGCCAGCGGCAACGACGCGCTTTTTGGTTACTTTTTGTCGCTCGGACAAAAAGTGACTCGCCGGCTACGCCGGCGAAACAGCAGCGCCAGCCAAGAACGACACATCAACCCCAACCCCAAAACCCCCGCCGGCTACGCCGGCGAAACAGCGGCGCATGCCAAGCGCGATAACCACACACACTCCGGCAAAAAACCCAAAAAAAAACCGCTCCAAAGAGCGGCTTTGATCACAAGGGGAGCCCCCCAACGAACATTCAATCATCCAGCAACGACAGATCGCGCACCGCGCCCTTGTCCGCCGACATAACAAGCTTGGCATACGCCTTCAGCGCAGCCGACACCTTGCGCGGACGCGCCTTCGCCGGCTTCCACCCCTTGGCGTTCTGCTCCTCGCGGCGGCGTGCCAGTTCCTCGTCGGAGACCAGCACATCGATCGTCCGGTTCGGAATGTCGATGCGGATCTTGTCGCCGTCGCGCACCAGCCCGATGGCGCCGCCGGCGGCAGCCTCAGGCGAGCAGTGGCCAATCGACAGCCCGGACGTGCCACCCGAGAAGCGGCCGTCGGTCAGCAGGGCGCAAGCCTTGCCCAAGCCCTTCGACTTGATGTAGCTCGTCGGGTAGAGCATTTCCTGCATGCCGGGGCCGCCCTTGGGCCCTTCGTAGCGCACGATCACGACGTCGCCGGCCTTGACCTTGTCGTTAAGAACGTTCTCGACAGCCTCGTCCTGCGACTCGGTAACGTGTGCCGAGCCCTCGAACACCAGGATGCTCTCGTCCACGCCGGCGGTCTTCACCACGCAGCCATCCAGCGCGATATTGCCGCGCAGCACTGCCAGGCCACCTTCCTTGGAGAAGGCGTGCTCGTACGAGCGGATGCAGCCCTCGGCGCGGTCCAGGTCTAGGCTCGGCCAGCGCGTGTTCTGGCTGAACGCCACCTGCGTCGGAATGCCGGCCGGGCCAGCCATGTAGAAATGACGGACGGCCTCGTCCTTCGTGCGGACGATGTCCCACTGATTCAGCGCGTCGCCGAGCGACGGGGCGTGTACGGTCGGCACGTCGGTGTGCAGCTTGCCGGCGCGCTCGAGCTCGCCCAGGATGGCCATGATGCCGCCCGCGCGGTGCACGTCTTCGATGTGGTACTTGTTGGTGTTGGGCGCCACCTTGCACAGCTGCGGCACGACGCGCGACAGGCGGTCGATGTCACTCATGGAGAAATCGATGCCCGCTTCCTGCGCGATTGCCAGCAGGTGCAGGATGGTGTTCGTGGAACCGCCCATGGCGATGTCCAGCGTCATCGCGTTCTCGAACGCCTTGAAGCCGACCGAACGCGGCAGCACGCGCGCGTCTTCCTGCTCGTAGTACTGGCGGGCCAGTTCGACGATACGGCTGCCCGCGCGCTTGAACAGCTGCTCGCGGTCCGCGTGCGTGGCGACGACGGTGCCATTGCCGGGCAGCGACAGGCCCAGTGCTTCGGTCAGGCAGTTCATCGAATTGGCCGTGAACATGCCCGAGCACGAACCGCAGGTCGGGCAGGCGGAGCGCTCCACTTCGGCTACGTCGGCGTCGGAATAGGCCGGGTCGGCCGCGATCACCATGGCATCCACCAGGTCGAGCTTCTTGAACTCGACTGCCTTGGTGACCGGGTTGGCCAGGCGCGTCTTGCCGGCTTCCATCGGGCCGCCCGAGACGAAGATCACGGGGATGTTCAGGCGCATCGCGGCCATCAGCATGCCCGGGGTGATCTTGTCGCAGTTCGAGATGCAGACCATGGCGTCGGCGCAGTGCGCGTTGACCATGTACTCGACGGAGTCGGCGATGATGTCGCGGCTCGGCAGCGAATACAGCATGCCGTCGTGGCCCATGGCGATGCCATCATCGACCGCAATGGTGTTGAATTCCTTGGCCACGCCGCCGGCGGCTTCGATCTCGCGCGCGACGAGCTGGCCCAGGTCCTTCAGGTGCACGTGGCCGGGCACGAATTGGGTGAACGAGTTCACCACCGCGATGATCGGCTTGTTGAAATCGTCGTCTTTCATGCCGGTGGCGCGCCACAGCGAGCGGGCCCCAGCCATGTTGCGGCCGGCGGTGGAGGTCTTGGAACGGTATGCGGGCATTGTGGGGTTGTGAAATCAGTATCGCGGAAAGGATGCGGGGCCACGGGAATAGTGGCCCCTCATGCGCCCGTGCGAACAACCTCTTGAGCTGCGCCCTGGGCAGAACTCGCGATTATCCCACACCCGGCGCGGCGTGCAGCCGGCCGGGCCGGTGATCGCGCGGTTGCGGCCGGCAATCCGGGTCTCGCGCCGCGGATTGCCGGATGGGACCAGCCGTCAGCCGCCGATATTGAGCAGCGCCAGCACGCCGAGCACCAGGAAGATACCGGCGGCAATTTTGTGCACCAGCGCGATCGGCATCTTGTTGGCGAACTTGTCACCGAGCAGCACGGCCGGGGCGTTCGCCAGCATCATGCCGAAGGTTGTGCCGGCCACTACGGCGAGCACGGCGCCGTTGAAGCGGGCGGCCAGCGCGATCGTGGCGATCTGGGTCTTGTCGCCCATCTCGGCAAAGAAGAACGCGACGATGGTGGCGATCAGGATGCCGAGCGTGCCTTTCACCGGCTTGGCGCTTTCTTCGTCGTCGAACTTGTCGGGGATCAGCATCCAGGCGGCCATGGCGATGAAGCCGAGGCCCAGAATCCAGCGCAGCAGGTTTTCGCCGAGCACATGGGTGATCCAGCCGCCGAGCGCGCCGGCAAAGCCGTGGTTGACGATCGTGGCGATCAGGATGCCAAGGATGATGGGAAGGGGCTTGCGATAGCGTGCGGCCAGGACGAGCGAGAGCAACTGCGTCTTGTCGCCCATTTCAGCGAGCGCGACGATGCCTGTGGAGACGAGGAAGGCTTCCATGTTGTTGTGTGAGTAACCCGGGCCGCATGCATCGCGAGATGCCAATGACGCACACCTTTCCCGGCCCGGCCAGAAAGGTATGGTCATCGGTCTCGCCAGGCCTTGGATCGGGCTGGGCCTCATGGCCAGCCGGGTCCGGAGCTGCGCACGCCATAACCGCAAGCGGTCAAGTCTGTTGACGTACGCCCCTGTCTGCCGGGTTCCGCATTGCGCGGAGCGGTGAGAGCAGGGCGGCTACTCCCCAATGGAAACCGCGATTATAGCGGCGCGGGCGATGAGCGTCCATCGCCCGGGAAAATGTGACTTGTCAGGCCGGCACGGGCGACTGCTCGCTGGTGCGTCGGCCCCGGAAGTCGGTCCAGCACAGTGCCTTGAAGTCGTACAGCTTGCAGCGGCGCGCGGTGTCGAAGTACCAGCGCCACGAGAAGTTCTCGATGATGATGCGGCCCGGCAGCGCATGCTCAAGCAGCGCCTGCGCACGCTTCAGGCGGTACAGCGGCACGCTCATGTCCACGTGGTGCGCGGTGTGTTCCATGATGTGATGCAGCGCCGCGCCGATGCCGTGGCGAAAGCGCAGGTGCACCGTGGTCGAGACGAACGGCTGAGCCTTGGCCCACATGGACTTGGTGTCGTACCAAGCTACGCTGGTGTGAGTGTGGTGCACGTACAGCACGAAGCCGACCGTCACGTTCCAGGCCAGGAACGGCAGCACGAAGCCGGCGCCGACCATCATCCATGCCGATTGCCCGGTGGCCAGCGCGGCCCAGACCAGCGCACCGATCCACGCGGCGCCGAATACGGCCACCAGCGTGCAGTCGGCCATGAAGATCGGACGGCGCGTGGCCATCTGGCGCTTGTTCGGGAAGAACAGCTTGCACCACCAGATCTCGACCAGGTAGTACAGGCCCGGGCCGAAGCCGGTGCGGTAGATGCGCTCCATCACGCGGCGCCAGCGCGGCAGCGCCTGGAATTCCTCGAGCGAGTAGGGCGCCCAGACGAAGTCGAAGCCCTTCAGGTTGGTGTAGCCGTGGTGGACGACGTTATGGCCGACTTCCCACAGGCTGTAGGGCGTGAGCGAAGGCAGGAAGGTCAGCCGGCCCAGCCACTTGTTCAGGCCGCGGCGCGGCGTCAGGCTCTGGTGGCAGGCGTCATGGCCGATGATGAACAGGCGCGCGATGATCAGGCCCGCCAGTACGCCAAGGCCCAGCTTGGCGGCCCAGTGCGGGGCCAGCACGACACCGGCCAGCGTGGCCGCGAACAGCAGGTAGTCGAACGCGAACAGCGCCAGCGCGCGCGGCGTGCTGCGCTGGCCAAGCGGGATCAGCCAGCCGCGGATGATCTTGCGGGATGGCATCGGCTGATCTGGGGAAATCGGTTCGGGAAACGGCTGGTCGGCAGGCGCCGGTGCTTGAAGCGGTACCTCGGGATGCGTGGCAGCGGTGGTGGTCATGGAAACCTTCAGGTTGCTGGCGTTGCAGTACGGCCCCACAGGGCCTGCAACGGAACCGCAAAGGTTAGAGGGCTTTGCCGTTATGAGTCTTGACCACCGTCAAGCTGTGCCGGAGCGCTCCCGGGTATTAGCCCGTCGCGGCCGCTGGAGGGCGGCCGCAGGTAGGGCTGGCGTCACATGATAGGTATCTGGACCGCCTCGCCCATCACGTAGACGCTGTCGATGACCCGGTCGTCGCCGAGCATGGCAAATGCGAACAGCTGTTCTTCCAGCGATTCGGAGCGGCCGCTGCGGCGCGCGATCAGCGGCGTAGCCTGCGGATCCAGCACGATGAAGTCGGCCTCGCAGCCCTCGCTGAAGCTGCCGATGCGGTCGGACCAGCCCAGCGCTTCCGCAGCGGCACGTGTGGCGAGGTAGAACATGCGCAGCGCAGTCAGGTGGTAGCCACCCATGCGCGCGACCTTGTGCGCGGCGTTCATGGTGCGGAACATCGAGAACGAGGTGCCGCCGCCGACGTCGGTCGCCAGCGTCACGTTCAGGCGGTTGGCGTCCGACTGGTGGAAATCGTAGAAGCCGCTGCCGAGGAACAGGTTCGATGTCGGGCAGTGTGCAACGGCAGCGCCGCTGTCGGCCAGGCGGCGGCGGTCGTCCTGGTCCAGGTAGATCGCGTGGCCGTAGAACGCGCCCGGGCGCAGCAGGCCATAGCGGTCATACACGTCCAGGTAGCTGCGCGCGTCCGGGAACAGTTCGGCCACCCATTTCACCTCGTCGCGGTTTTCGGCGACGTGGGTCTGGATGAATGCGTCCGGATAGGCCTTGGCCAGTTCGCCGCAGGCGGCGAGCTGCGCTTCGGTGGATGTCGGCGCGAAGCGCGGCGTGATGGCGTAGGCGAGGCGGCCCTTGTTATGCCAGCGCGACATCAGGTCGGCCGAGTCGCGCGCGCCGGTTTCGGCGGTGTCGCGCAGGAATTCGGGACAGTTGCGGTCCATCATCACCTTGCCGGTGATCATGCGCAGGTTGCGCTGTTCGCTCTCGGCAAACAGTGCGTCGGCCGAAGCCTTGTGCACGGTGCTCCAGACCACCGCGCTGGTGGTGCCGTTGCGCAGCAGTTCGTCGGTGAAGAAGCCGGCGACCGCGCGTGCGTATTCAGGCTCGGCGAAGCGGCGTTCCTCGGGGAAGGTGTAGGTGTCCAGCCAGTGCAGCAGGCCCGGCGACGGCGACGCGATGATGTCGGTCTGCGGGTAGTGCACGTGCGTGTCGATGAAGCCCGGCACGATCAGCTTGCCGCGGTGGTCGATCACTTCTGCATCGGCCGGAATGCGCGACGCCAGCGATGCGTAGTCGCCGGCCGCGACGATGCGCCCGGCGGTGACGATCAGCAGACCATCCTCCCAATACTGATAGGCGTCCTCGTGGAACTGCGGGTCGTGCAGGAAATGCAGCACGCGGCCGCGGATCGCGCGGGTAATGGACGGAGTCGGGGGAGTGGTCGTCATGGTCTGTCTCTCGGGCCTGGCCGGCGCGCACGCGCAGGGCCAGACCATTGGTATGCGCCGCTCAGGCCGCGGGGGCCGTGGCAGGCGGGGACGTCGGCGCGGCCGACCAGAAGTGGTCGACCTCCGCCAGGAACTCGGCCTTCTGCGCCGGGGGCAGGAAGGCCGCTTCAAAACTGTTGCGCGCGAGCTTGTGGGCGTCGGCCGCGTCAAGCGGCAGCGCTGCGAACGTGGCTTCCCAGTTGGCGTTCATATAGCCGCCGAAGTAGGCCGGGTCGTCCGAATGCAGCGTGATCACGACGCCGGCATCGAGCATGCGCTTGAGCGGGTGCGCGCTCAGGTCCGGATGCACCTTGAGCTTCTGGTTCGACAGCGGGCACACCGTCAGCGCGACGCGCTCGCGCGCCAGGCGCTCGATCAGCGCGGCATCGTCGATCGAACGCACGCCGTGGTCGATGCGCTCGACCTTGAGGATGTCCAGCGCGTCGGTGACGTACTGCGCAGGACCTTCCTCGCCGGCATGGGCGACGAGGTGCAGGCCGAGTTCACGAGCACGCGCGAATACGCGCGCAAACTTCTCGGGCGGGTTGCCCTTTTCCGACGAGTCCAGCCCGACGCCGACAAAGCGGTCGCGGTACGGCAGCGCGGCTTCCAGCGTGGCGAACGCGTCTTCCTCCGACAGGTGGCGCAGGAAGCAGAGGATCAGGCTGCTCGAGAAATCGTATTCGGTGCGCGCCTGGGCCAGTGCGTCGGCAATACCGTCGATCACGGTGCCGATCGGCACGCCGCGAGACGTATGGGTTTGCGGATCGAAGAAGATCTCGGCATGACGGACATTGTCGGCGACGGCGCGCTTGACGTAGTCCATGGTCATGTCGAAGAAATCCTCTTCGGTCAGCAGCACGCTGGCACCGGCGTAGTAGATATCCAGGAACGACTGCAGGTCGGTGAACGCATAGGCCGCGCGCAAGGCCTCGACGCTGGGGTAGGGCAGGTTCACGTGATTGCGCTGGGCCAGCCGGAAGATCAGCTCGGGTTCGAGCGTGCCTTCGATATGCACGTGCAGTTCTGCCTTGGGAGTACGGCGGATCTTGTCCGCCAGCGCGGCATCGATGGTCATGTGGGGCCTCGGTCTTGTGGTTACGGATGCACCGTCTCCCCGTGGCTCGCGTGCAGCGCGGCGAGGCGCTGGTCGCGGACCTGCAGCAGCTGGGCGACGATGGCTACCGCAATCATAGCCGGTGCCTTGTCTGTGATCCCTGATACCCCCATCGGGCAAGTCATTTCCGGGAAGCGGGCCGGGTCGACGCCGTGGTCCTCCAGCCGGTGTTCGAAGCGCGCGCGCTTGGTCTTGGAGCCGATCAGGCCGAAATACGCGAAGTCCGTGCGCCGGAAGATCTCTTCGCACAGGGTCTGGTCCAGCGCGTGGCTGTGCGTCATGACCAGGAAATAGCTGCCCGCGGGGGCCTGCGCGACAACGGCTTCAGGCGTGTCGCTGGCCTCGGGCTCGACGTTATCGGGCAGTCCGGCCGGGAACAGCGTGTCGCGTTCGTCGACCCAGTGCACGCGGCACGGCAGATTGGCCAGCACCTTGACCAGCGCATGGCCGACGTGGCCCGCGCCGAACAGCACCACATGCATTTCGTCGGGAACCAGCGTGTCGGTCCAGGCTCCATCCGCTTCCAGCGTGACCGACGCGATCACCGCACGGCTTTCCGCCGCGGTGACGGCACCGCGAACCGGCACCGTGCGTTGCAGCGACTTGCCCGCGGAAAAAGCGGCCTCTACGGCATCCAGCCAGTGCAGGTCGTCCTGCCCTAGCACTTCGAACGCCAGTTGCACCACGCCGCCGCAGCACTGTCCCAGCGCCGGGCCCAATGGAATGCGCTCGATGCGGCGCTGCTCCTTGCCCTCGTTCAGCATGGCGCGCGCGATATCCATGCCGCGCCATTCGAGATGCCCGCCGCCGATGGTGCCGACGAGATCGTTGGCGCTGACCAGCATGCGGATGCCCGGCTCGCGCGGCGCGGAGCCCTTGACCTCGACGATGGTGACCATCGCGACGGGAACGCCGGTGCGCACCATGCGGGCGGCGTCGGCGAAGCGGAAGGGTTTGAGCGGTGCATCCTGCATGTCGGGGCCTTTGGTCGGTAACGCCGGCTGGCGCCGGTCTCGTTGTCAGTGCTGTTGTCGATGGTTGCCTGTCGGCGAGGTGGCGCGCACCTGCGCGGGCGGCCGGCCCCTTGTCCGCCGGGGGGCGATCAAGGGGGGAAAGTCCGGCGGGCCCGGCAGGCGCGCGCGTCAGGCCGGCTGTGCGGCAGCTTCGCGCACGGCTTCGACAGCGTCCAGGATGGCTTCGCTGGTAGCCGGCGCGCGCAGCGGCGGGTTGACCTGATAGTCACCCACGGCCGCGATTGCGTCGCGGATCGCGAAGAACACCGAGAACGGCAGCAGCAGCGGCGGCTCGCCCACAGCCTTGGAGCGGTGGATGCTGTCTTCCACGTTGCGGTTCTGGAACAGGCGCACGTTGAAGTCTTCGGGGCAGTCGTTGATCGTCGGGATCTTGTAGGTGGACGGGGCATGCGTCATCAGCTTGCCGTCCTTGTTCCACCAAAGTTCCTCGGTCGTCAGCCAGCCCATGCCCTGGATGAAGGCGCCTTCGACCTGGCCGATGTCGATGGCCGGGTTCAGCGACTTGCCTGCATCGTGCAGCGCATCGGCGCGCAGCAGCTTCCATTCGCCGGTCAGCGTGTCGACCAGCACCTCGGAGCACGCCGCACCGTAGGCAAAGTAGTAGAACGGGCGGCCATGCAGCTTCTTCTGGTCCCAATGCAGCTTGGGCGTCGTGTAGAAGCCGTCCGACCAGAGCTGCACGCGTGCCACGTACGCTTCGCGGGCGAGGTCGCCAAACGACACGCGCAGCTCGCCGGCGATCACGAGATCGTCGTTGAAGCGCACGCTGTCCGGCGTCACGCCGGCCTTGCGCGCGGCAAACTCGGCCAGGCGCTCGCGGATCTGGCGCGCGGCGTCCTGCGCGGCCTTGCCGTTCAGGTCGGCGCCGGTCGATGCCGCAGTCGCCGAGGTGTTCGCCACCTTGCTGGTATCCGTCGCGGTCACGCGCACGCGTTCCATGCGAATGCCGAGTTCATGCGCCACTACCATTGCAACCTTGGTGTTCAGGCCCTGGCCCATTTCGGTGCCGCCGTGATTCACCAGCACCGAGCCGTCGTTGTACACATGCACGAGCGCGCCGGCCTGGTTGTAGTGCGCCACGTTGAACGAGATGCCGAACTTCACCGGCGTGATCGCGATGCCTTTCTTCAGGACCGGGCTCGTCGCATTGAACGCACGCGTGGCCTCGCGGCGCGCGCGGTATTCGCTGGTCGTCACGAGTTCGTCGATCAGCTCGTGGATGACGTTGTCTTCCACGGTCTGGCCATACGGCGTGACGTTGCGCTCGGTCTTGCCGTAGAAGTTGGCGCGGCGCACATCGAGCGAGTCCTTGCCGACATTGCGCGCCACATTGTCGAGGATGTACTCGATCGCGAATGCGCCCTGTGGGCCGCCGAAGCCGCGGAATGCGGTATTGCTCTGCGTGTTGGTCTTGCCGCAGTAGCCGTCGATCTGCACGTTCGGCAGCCAGTAGGCATTATCGAAGTGGCAGATCGCGCGGGTCATCACCGGGCCCGACAGGTCGGCCGAGAAGCCGGCGCGCGACACCATCTCGATCTGCACGCCTTCGATGCGGCCATCGGTGTCATGGCCGACGTCGAAATCGAACACGAAGTCGTGGCGCTTGCCGGTGATCATCATGTCGTCGTCGCGGTCCGGACGAAGCTTGACCGGGCACAGCAGCTTCCACGCTGCCAGTGCTGCGCAGCACGCGAACATGGCCGATTGCGATTCCTTGCCGCCGAAGCCGCCGCCCATGCGACGGCATTCCACCAGCACCTGGTGCGCGTGCCAGCCCAGCATGTGAGCCACGGCGTGCTGCATCTCGGTCGGGTGCTGGGTCGAGCACCACACGTGCATGCCGTCGTTCTCGCGCGGCGCGGCGTAGGCGATCTGGCCTTCGAGGTAGAACTGCTCCTGTCCACCGAGGTGGATCTTGCCGGCGTCGCGGTGCGCGGCAGCGGCCAGATGTTGTTGCGGCTCGCCGCGGGTCAGGTGCATCGGCGGCAGCACGTAGCTGCCAGCCGCGTGCGCGGCCTCGGGCGAGAGCACCGGTGGCAGGTCTTCGTATTCGATCACGCCCAGTCGCGCCGCGCGGCGCGCCGCGTCGTGCGATGTGGCGACCACCACGAAGATCGGCTGGCCGATGAACTGCACCACGTCGCGCACGAGGATCGGATCGTCGTGGATGATCGGGCCGCAGTCGTTGACGCCGGGGATGTCATCCACGGTCAGCACGTCGACCACGCCCGGCGCGGCACGCACCTTGTCGAGCGAGATCGACTTGATGCGAGCATGGGCGCGGCTGCTCATGCCGAGCGCCGCGTGCAGCGTGCCGGCGAGCTCGGGAATATCGTCGGTATAGGTCGCGGTGCCTGCTACATGCAGGTGCGCCGATTCGTGCGGACGCGAGATGCCGACTTGCGGCACGGCCTCGTCGGCCACGCTGGCGTCGAGCAGGAACGGTTCGGTTTGCTTGTTCATGCCGATCTCTCCTCAGGCCGTGACGGTTGCAGTGGCGCCGGCGCCAATCGCGCGGACGTTGACGGCGGATGCGGGCAGCGCATCGGCACGCGTCTCCAGCCAGAAGCGGTACAGCAGGTTGGCCGCTCCGCGGGTGCGGTACGAGGCGGTCGAACGCATATCGGACAGCGGCGTGTAGTCCTGCGATAGCGCGGCCATGCCGGCGCGCACGGTGGCCTCGTTCCACGGCTGGCCAGTCAGTGCAGCCTCGGTGGCCGCGCCGCGCTTGGGCGTGGCGGCCATGCCGCCGAACGCGACGCGTGCCTGCGTGATCACGTCGTTCTCCACCGTGATCGCAAACGCTGCGCACACTGCGGAAATATCCTCGTCAAAGCGTTTGGACAGCTTGTAGGTCCTGAAGTGCTGCGGACCCTTGACCGGCACGCGCAGTGCGGCGACGAACTCACCTTCGACCATGGCCGTCTTCTGGTAGGCCAGGTACAGGTCTTCGAGCGGCAGCGTACGGCGCGTCTCGCCATGTTGCAGCACCACTTCGGCACCGAGCGCAATCAGCGCGGGCATCGAGTCGCCGATCGGCGAGCCGTTGGCGATATTGCCGCCAAGCGTGCCGGCATTGCGGATCGGCAGCGAGGCAAAGCGCTTCCACATTTCGTCCAGTTCCGGATGCGCGGCGGTCAGTGCAGCGTACGCCTTCTCGAGCGTCACGCCCGCGCCGATCTCGATCATGCCGTCGCGCTCTTCGATCGACTGCAGGTCTTCCACCTGGCCGATATAGAGCAGGTTGCCCAGCTCGCGGAACTGCTTGGTTACCCACAGGCCCACGTCCGTGCTGCCGGCCAGGATGCGGATGCCGGGCTCGGCCGCCTTGATCGCGCCGAACTCGGCCGCGGTGCGCGGCGCGAAGAAATTCTGGCCTTTCGCGCTGTAGCGGAAGGTCTCTCCGCGCTTGAGGTTGCGCAGCGTATCGGCGATCTGCTTCGGGTTCAGCTTGCTCGCGTGCGGGGCGGGCAGGGCCATCATGCGCTCGCCGGCGTCGATGATCGGGCGGTAGCCGGTGCAGCGGCACAGGTTGCCGGTCAGCGCGTCGCAGATGGTCTGGCGCGCCGGCGCTTCGCCGCCCGGGGTGTGCTGCTGGTACAGCGCCCACAGCGACATGACGAAGCCGGGGGTGCAGAAGCCGCATTGCGAACCGTGGCACTCGACCAGGGCTTCCTGCACCGGGTGCAGGGTACCGTCGGCCTGGCGCAGGTCCTCGACCGTGATCAGCGCCTTGCCGTCGAGCGTGGGCAGGAACTGGATACAGGCGTTGACGGCCTTGAATTCGACATCGCCGCCGTCCTGCAGCTCGCCGATCACGACAGTGCAGGCGCCGCAGTCGCCTTCGGCGCAGCCTTCCTTGGTGCCGGTGCAGCGCGCGTCCTCGCGCAGGTACTGCAGCACGGTGCGGGTAACGGGGGCGTCGGATACTTCCTTGACCTGGCCGCGGTGGAAAAAGCGGATGGTTTGCGTCTCCATGGTCTTCATCTCGTTCTGTGATGGCGGAAACATAGCACCGGCGCGTTTCATGCAATATTCAGCCCAGGTGATATGCCCCATCAGGATGCCCGTCCATGGGGGTCCGCTGTCCCCTTATCACGGCGGATTGACCAATGGCGGGTTGCGTGACATACACTATGCGCCGTTCCCTTCCCCCACGCCAGCCTCCCGGCCGCACGCCGGCAGGACCCCTATTGCCATGCACGGACGCGACCATCTCGATACCTATTTGCTGCGGGTGCTCCACACCCTGCTGACCGAGCAGAGCGTGACCCGTACGGCCGTGCGCCTGGGCCAGTCGCAGCCGGCGATCAGCAATACGCTCAAGCGCCTGCGGGAGATCACGGGCGACGCCATTTTGGTGCGGGGCAAAAACGGCATGGTGCCGACCGAGCGCGGCCGGGAATTGCTGGCGCTGGCAGAGCAGAGCCTGGCGGCGATGGACCGCATCGCGCGTCCGCCGCAGCAGTTCGATCCGGCTACGACCACGCGGACGTTTCACCTTGGCGCCCCGGATTACCTGGACGCCTTCTTCCTGCCGAACATTGTCGAGCGCGTGCGCCGTTTGGCGCCCGGCGCCAAGCTGTTCGTGCATCCGATGACTTCGTCGGGGGATTTCCTCGAAGACCTGGAGCAGGGGCAACTCGACATTGTCATCGGCAACTGGCTGTCGCCGCCCGAGCATCTGCATATCTCGCCGTTGTTCGATGACGAAGTGGTTTGCATGCTCGGCGCCCAGCATCCGCTGGCGCGCAAGGGACTGACGCTGAAGCACTACCTGGAAATGCCCCATCTGGCACCTGCACCGTATGCTTCGATGCAGCGCAGCATGATTGATCAGGCGCTCGCCGAGCAAGGGTACAAGCGCAATATCCAGGTGACGTTGCCGTACTTCGGGCTCGTGCCCTATGTGCTGATGAAGACCGATATGGTGTTCACGACCGGGCGTCAGTTTGCTGCGCATTATGCGCAGTACCTGCCGATCCGGATGGTGCCGTCACCGGTCACGTTCCCGCGCATGCGGTTCTACCAGCTCTGGCATGAGCGGTGCCATGCGGCGCCGGACGTGATGTGGATACGGAGGATGATTGCGGAGGTGGCGACGGATTTGCCGCAGTTGCCGAGGTTGGAGGCGGAAGCGGGTTAAAGGGGCCGCAGGTTGATTACCCTTCGACTTCCGGGTTTACCAGCGTCATATCCGATCCATAAGGATCCTCTGCCCGTACTACCACTACGGTGACGTTGTCATGGCCGCCGTGGTCCAGCGCGGTCTTTACCAGTGACTGGGCAATGGCATCCAGGTCGCCGCCCGCGGCAAGCAAGGATGCAATGGCGTCGTCTTCGACCTCGTTGCTCAATCCATCGCTGCAAAGCAGGAATACGTCGCCGTCGGCGACATCCACGAACAATTGCTCGGGCAATAGCGTATCGGCCGCGCCAACGGCACGCGTGATGGTGTTGTGCGCCGGATGGTGTCGCGCTTCTTCGGCGGTGATGAGGCCGCGCGCGAGTAGCCGCTCTACCTGGCTGTGGTCGCGCGTCAGGCGCTGCAGCCGCCCGGCGCGCAGCCGGTAGAGACGACTGTCGCCGGCCCATAGGTAGCCGCAACGGCGGTCGCCGGTGGCCAGCGCAACGACGGTGGTGCCGACGCACCGTACCTGCAGGCGCGCGGCCTCGGCAATCAGCGCGCGGTTGACGTCCTGCAGCGCGGCGCCCACGTCGGCGAGCCGTTCTTCCAGCATCGGCCGTGGCGGAAGCGCCGCCAGCGCTTGCGTGACGGCCTGGCTCGCGAAATCGCCAACGGCATGGCCGCCCATGCCATCGGCCACGACCCAGATTCCCAGGTCCGGCAGATCCAGGCAAGCGTCCTCATTGCGCTCGCGAACGCGCCCAACGTCGGTGCAGGCTGCCGAAGCCCAGCGGAATTGCGTCACGCCAGTCAAGATACCCTCCTTCCGCGCGAAATCCGGTCGTTTCCGGATATCCACGTCTGGAACGCGTTGCCCATCTGACCAGCATAGAAGTTGTTCTTCGTCTCGTAAAAGTTGATCACCGTGGTCCCGCCGCTCGACGGGCGTGGATCGACCCGGGGCGTCCGCAGTGGCGGGCGTCATCCGCAAGTTGGCGCCGGGACATGGGAATCGATCTGGGCGACGGTAGGCTGGCGCGATGGTGGGCGTTACCCAACAGAATGGCGGCGATGGCGTTGGTCACTCGACGACAGTTTCCCCAGTTCCGGCAGCGCCGCTTTCCCGCAAACGTTGTCCTGCCGGGAAATCGGCGTCCTGGCATGGTGCATGCAGAGGTCTGGCAACGACGCGGCAATGACTGCCGCAACCAGACACCCGAGACAGCCATGCCACACCAGCCCGTACAACAAGACGAATACCGCGACGGCGCGAGCCATGACGCCGACCTGCCGCTGGGCGCCCATCTGGTGACCGTCCGCCAGGGCTACGTGCATCACGGCATCTACGCCGGCCAAGGCCGCGTGATCCACTATGCCGGCTTCGCCCGCGCGCTGCAGACCGGGCCGGTGGAGGAACTCAGCCTGGCGGCATTTGCCGCGGGGCGTGCCGTGGCTGTTCGCCTGGAACCGTGTGCCCGCTTTGTCGGCAACGAGGCGGTGACGCGTGCGCGATCGCGTCTGGGCGAGAACCGCTACTGCCTGTTCTCCAATAACTGCGAGCACTTCTGCTCATGGTGCCTGTCCGGCGAAAGCCGCAGCGAGCAGGTGGAAGCCTGCCTGCGCCATCCGCGCGCCGCGATGCAGACGATGCTGCGGCTCTGCGCCAGTTTCCTGCAGGTCAGCCTGCGGACCGCCTGAAACGTTTTCCATTCAGAACACGAAGGAGCCAGCCATGTCCGGACTGATCGTCAGAGCAGATTGCGCAGTCTATCGCGGCCGCCAGAGCCACCGCAACGGCCAGCCCGCCGTCGCCGCAGCCAGAGGCCGCCATGCCGGCGGCAGGGCCGGGCGCCATGAGCCGCGCCGCGCGCGACTGGCTTCGCAGGGGCGGTCACCGGTAACAGGCGAGTGCCGGCGGCGGTGATGCACTGAAATCGGGGGCGGCGGGAAGATGGAAACAGATGGTCCCGCCGACAGGAATCGAACCTGTATCTAGCGCTTAGGAGGCGCTCGTTCTATCCATTGAACTACGGCGAGGGACAGAGCTGTCAGGACCGTCGTTCCGCAGGGTTGCGGTGATCCTGAAGACGGGGCGGAGTATATCAAAATCCTCCCGCCGGGGGCGTATTGCGGGGGAGAGACAAGGGTGGCGGCGCACAAGCGCCAGATGCCGCGCGCCCGGCGATGAGCGGTTCGCAGCGAGGCCCGGATCGGGAGCTGCCCATACAAGTGGTATGGCGCCGCTCCATGCAGCGGGTGTTTGCCACCGCGTCAGGTTCGCCAGCTATTTCTTGTGATGCACCAACCGGTTCCACCAATACTGCACCGGATGTTCGTGTTCTGGATAGAACGGCGATTTATGGAAAAACTCGGCGCGGACAGCCAGGATGTACAGCGCGATGATGACTGCGGCGAAGAGCAGGGCGGCAAGCATGGCGGTCTCCCGTGGCAGGAACCACATCCATTCTAGGCAGCACCGTTGTCAATGCCCGCTGGTTTTCGAGAATAGCTGGATCACCGCCACACCGGCGATGATCAGGCCAATGCCCAGGCAGGCAGCCAGGTCGGGCACCTGGCGGTACAGCACCATGGCAATCAGCGTGACCAGGACGATGCCGGCGCCGCTCCAGATGGCATAGGCGACGCCGACCGGTACGGTCTTCATGACGAGCATCAGCAGGTAGAAGGCGCACGCGTAACCAGCGACCACAAGAATGCTGGGCACCAGGCGGGTGAAATTTTCTGCAGCCTTGAGGCTGCTGGTGGCGATGACCTCGGCCACGATGGCCAGGGCAAGTAGCAGGTATCCGTTCATAGGTGGAACGCGATGGCGGAAGTGGCAAAAAATAGACGGGTGACGGCAATGTAGCGTAAGCGCCTCCCGGAGAAACTTATGCCCTCCCTTGCGGTGGTTGTGCAAAGCGGCATAGCAGTCTTGAATGATAGTGTGCAGTGTGCGTGGCATGCGCCCGCTGCACAGGCAGTTGCTGCAGTACCCGACCAGGCCGGCAATCCATAACAACGTACGGCGGCGGGCGTTTTTTTCCGGCTTTTGGGGGAGCAGTATGAGCAATCAAGGCACTGACGGAGCTACCGTCTGGCCCGCTACGCGCATGGCAGCCGCCGAGGCTGACGAATCGGGCGTCTGGCAGAACACGATCGCGGCTGCGGATTACGCGCTGGAGGAGGCGAGCCGCATCCACCGCGGCGTGCAAAGCAATCTCAAGCTGATGCAGGAAGTCCGGGCGCTGCGCGAGGAACTGCGCAAGGCGCATGCGGAGGCCGATCGCTACCGCGGCATGCATGCGCGCGTGGTGGTCAGCATGCGGCAGCTCGAAGAAGAGCATGCGGCCGAGATGGGCCGGCTGCAGACCGAGAACGAGATGCTGCTGGTGCGCCATCGCGTCTACAAGCTGCTGGCCGAGCACTACGGCACCGCGGCGCTGCGCTTCGACACAGCCACGTTCTCCGAGCACCGCGACCGCGTGCTTCAGCACGTACTGTTCCAGCGCCGCAAGGGCGTGGCGCTTGAAGAGATCCGGTCCCGCGATATCGGCTTCCTGTTGCTTTAGCCGACTAGCCGGCTAGCCCCCTAGCCACTACCGGCCATGGATCGTCAGGTGGCCTTGCGGCGCAGCACGAACAGCGCCAGCATGCCGCCGACCACGCCCCAGAAGGCCGAGCCCACCCCGGCCAGAGTCATGCCGGACGCGGTGATCATGAAGGTGATCAGCGCGGCTTCGCGTTCGTCCGGCGTCTGCATGGCGACGGTCAGGCCGTTGGCGATCGATCCGAGCAGCGCGAACGCGGCCAGCGCGACCACCACGGCTTTGGGAAACGCCGCGAACAGCGCGGCAATGCTCGCGGCCAGGACGCCCGCCACCAGATACCCCACGCCGCAGACGACAGCCGCGGTGTAGCGCCGTGCGGGATCGGCGTCCGCCTGCGGCCCGGTGCAGATCGCGGCCGTGATCGCGGCCAGGTTGATGCCATGAGAGCCGAACGGCGCCAGTACGGCCGAGGCAAAGCCAGTCACGGTGATCAGCGGCGATGCCGGCACGTGATAGCCGTCGGCGCGCAGTACCGCCAGGCCGGGAATATTCTGCGAGGCCAGCGCCACGATGAACAACGGAATGGCGATGCTGACAAACGCCTGGAATGAGAATGCCGGCGTGGTCCAGACCGGCAGCGCCACTGCCAGGCGAAACCCTTCGAAGTGAAGCTGGCCCAGCGCGCCAGCCAGTGCCACGCCAACCAGCAGCACGCCAGGCACCGCGTAGCGCGGCCACCAGCGCCGGCCGGCGAGGTAGGCGGCGAACATCGCCAGCATCAGCAGCGTCTGGTCCTGCGCCTGCACGAACACGTCCACGCTGATCCGGAACAAGATGCCGGCGAGCAGCGCCGACGCGATGCTCGCGGGCAAAGCGCGCATCAGCTTGTCGAACCAGCCAGTCAGCCCGGCAGCGGTCATCAGCAGCGCCGCCATCAGGAAGGCGCCGATCGCTTCCGCGTAGGGCACCCCCGGCAGGCTCGCGATCAGGAGCGCTGCGCCGGGCGTGGACCATGCCACGACCACGGGAACGCGCATGGCCAGCGACAGGCCGATCGTGGTCACGCCCATGCCGATCGACAGCGCCCACAGCCACGACGAGATCTGCACGCTGCTCAGGTGCGCAGCCTGTCCGGCCTGGATCATCAGCACGAGCGAACTCGTGTAGCCGGTCAGCGTGGCAATCAGGCCGGCGACGAACGCGGAAACGGAAAGATCGGAGAGCTTCAGGGATGTGGCAGGCATGAGGCGGGAAGGAGACGAGAAGGAGACATGAGCGGCACGACCGACATCTTCGCATGAGTGCCGGCCGCCGGTTGTCCCTGGCTGCTGTCGCTGCCCAAGTCCGCCGCCTCAGTCCGCCACCTTGTCGCTCGGGAAGCGGAACGAATCGCGCAGCAGGTGGTTGACGGGAATGTCCAGCGGAATGCCCTGCGGCGGCACCGGCGACTGGAACCATTTGCGGTAGAGCTTCTGGGTCTCCTGCTCGGTGATGGCCGCCGTCAGCGTCCTGTCGACCAGTCTCTTGAAGTCGTCGTTGTGCCGGGGCAGCATGATCGCGTACGGCTCGACGGTCAGCATGTCGCCGGTGATGCGGAATTCCGCCGGATTGCGCGACCGGGCACGCTGGCTGGCCAGCAGAACGTCGTCCATCACGTACGCGTCCGCCTGGCCGGATTCGACCATGGCAAAGGCCTGCGCGTCGTCGCGCGCTTCGACGATCCGGCCCGTGTCGACCAGCGCGCGCAGCATCGCCAGCGATGTGGTGCCTGCCGTCGACACCGCGGTTTTGCCGCGCAGGTCCGACCACTTGACGATGGCCGAACTGTTCTTGACCAGCATGCGGCTGCCGCCGATGAAGTGCGGGATGGTGAATGCCACCTGCTCGCGACGCAGGCGCGTATTGGTGGTCGTGCCGCATTCCAGGTCGGCCTTGCCATCGACAATGGCGGGGAAGCGGGTCACGCTGGTGACGGCCAGCCATTCCACCTTCAGCGCCGGCATCCGGAGCGCCGCACGCACGGCGTCAACAACCTTCAGGCACAGGTCGATGGAGTAGCCAGCGGGCTTCCCTTCCAGAAGGTAGGAGAACGGTGCGGCATCTTCAGGATAGGCGAGGCGGATGGCGCCCGACTGCTGGATGCGCTGCATGACTGGCGCATGGGTTTGAGCAGCAGCGGCTGGAGGCACCGCAAAAAAAGCGGCGAAGGCCGCGAAAACAAAGACAGACGCCGGCTTCCGACAGGAAGCCCGGCGCGACAGACCCGGATTCATGAAAAAGCACCCCGCTAAGAGATCGACTGGCCATGGCTCAGGCGTGCGGCCGTTGGCAGGGATGCTCTCCCCTGGCTCTGCTCTGATGCCGTGCGCGCTGCCCCGATGGATCGTGGCAAGCGGCGCGGATTCTCCCTGCGGGATGTCGTGTCGACAAGTGCCGCGTGCGCGCACGTAGCCCGCGCGAGACGACATTTTCTGATTGGCGGGCGACCGTATCCGCCCCGACCTTGGGCCGCCCGTCTTACCGCCTTGCTGGCTCAGTCCGCGACCTTGTCGCTCGGAAACTTGAAGGAATCGCGCAGCAGGTAGCTCATCGGGATGTCCAGCGTGATGCCATGCGGCGGAATCGGTGCCTGGAACCACTTCTTGTAGAGCTTCGGCGTTTCCTGGTCGTAGACGGCGGCGATCAGCGTCTTGTCGACGAGTTTCTTGAACTCAGGGTCGCTTTTGGAAAGCATGATGGCGTAAGGCTCGATGGTCAGCATTTCGCCGGTGACCTTGAAATCGGCCGGTTGGCTGGCGTTCGCGCGCAGGCCGTACAGCAGCACGTCGTCCATCACGAAGGCATCGGCTTTGCCGGCCTCCACCATGGCAAAGGCCTGCGCGTGGTCCTTGGCCTCGACCAGGCGCCACTGCATGACCTTGCCTTCGTCCATCTTGCGCAGCATGGCCCGTGGCGTGGTGCCGGCCGTGGAGACCACCGTCTTGCCGCGCAGATCCGCCCACTTGCTGATGCCCGAATCGCTTTTCACGATCATGCGGCTGCCGGCGATGTAGTGAGGGATAGTGAAGGCGACCTGCTCGCGCCGTTCCCGGTTGTTGGTCGTCGACCCGCATTCCAGATCCGCCTTGCCCTCGACGATGGCGGGAATGCGATTGGCCGGCGTGACCGGCACCCATTCGACGCGCAAGCCTGGCAGGTGCAGCGACGTGCGTACCGCATCGGCGATCTTCAGGCACAGGTCGACGGCATAGCCGACCGGCTTGCCATTGGCCATGAACGAGAACGGTACCGAACTTTCGCGGTGCGCAATGCGGATAACGCCGGTTTGCTGGATGTGATTGAGGACCGGCGCGGTGGCGGCGCCGGCGGAGCCTGCACCGGTGGCCAGCAGGGCGGCGCAGGCAAGGGAGGACAAGACAAGCACGGCGTTCGGGCATGAAACCCGGCGCGGCAGACCCGTTTCGATCATGGAAACCCCCGTCAAATGGAACGAAAAGCAAAAGCGGCCGTTAGGTCTGGTTCCTTGCGGCTCTGATATGTCGTTGTCGCGCTGTACCCCGTGCAGCGCCCTGCCGGCAGGCGTTGCGGCCGGCGCAGGCGTGCTGCGTGGCTATTGTTCCATGTGGGCCCGGTTGCAGACAAATTCTCTGCGGTGAAGGCGTGCGACGCATGCAACGGCGGTCCGGGGGCCAGTTGACGGGACTTTCCCTTACGGACATTTCCGAACTGGAGCGACCGGCAGCCCGTTGTTATGCTTGGTCCGTGCCTTGCGAGCAGGGCACCGAGGAGAGACTCTTGGGCCCGCTATGCGGGCCCTTTCTTTTTGTGCGCCCCATTTGATTAACCCAATTGAGGAGGTGTGGTGCACCAAAAAGGTGTGTAGATTGGCTCCCGCTGCCGTCCCGCTTGCGTGAATCGCCGCTTCATGATCGATGTTGCGGTTCAAAGGGATGAGATTCCGGCCATATGGGCACAGATCCAACGGACGGAACAAAAAAGAAGGCCTCAACGGCCGACGCAGCGCTGGGAAAATGACGGGAGAAATCACCAAATGAAGAGCCAACGCTACACCGCGCTCGCCCTCGCCATGGCGGGTGCAGCGCTGCTGACCCTGTCCGCCTGCGGCGGTGGAGACAGCAACACCACAACCACGACGCCGCCGGCTGCCTCGAACCAGCCCGCCGCCAAGTCGACGCTGAGCGGCACCGCTGCCACCGGCAGCGCACTGGCCAACGCCGATGTCTCCGTGACCGATGCCAGTGGCGCCTCGCCCTGCGAGGAAGCCAGCATCACGACCTCGGCACTGGGCACCTACACCTGTACCCTGAAGGCCGGTGCTACTGCGCCGTTCTTCATCGTGGTCACCGACCCCACCGGCAATACGGCTCCGCTGGTCAGCGTGGCGACCAGCGCGCCGGCAGCCGGCGCCGCACTGACGGTCAACGCCACGCCGCTGACCACCGCCATCGTGGCCCAGCTCTCGTCGGACGGTAACGCGCTCAGCGTGGTGAACAGCAAGACGGTGGATACCGCCAAGCTGCAGCAGGTCACCACCAATGTGCTGGCGCAGCTCAGCAGCGTGCTGAGCGCGATCGGCGCGTCGGCGGATTACAACCCGTTCAGCACCGCTATCAGTGCCGCCACCGTTTCGAATACCGGCAATACTGCCGACCAGTTGCTGGATGTGGTCAGGATCGTGACCGACCCGTCCACCGGCAAGCTGGCCCTGGCGACCATCGACAACCCGACCCCGGTGGCGCTGGCAACGGCCGACAACACCGGCGGCCAGCTCGCGGCTCCGGCCGCAGGCGTGTCCGACCTGCCCGCCGCCAACCAGCAGGTCGCCAAGGCGCTGACTGCCTGCTTTGCCCTGACCAAGCCCCAGCGCGTGCTCGACGGCGACTATCTGCCGGCCTCGCAAGGTGGCAACAAGGTCACGTCGATGGGGACGGCCTGCCAGAACATCGGAGCCAGCAGCAGCAACGGGGCTGGCTTCGACTTCCTGCACAACGGCTACGCCTACGGCCAGTTCATGGTGGACCTGCTGATCAGCGACACCATGACCGGCGCCCAGTTCAGCGTGCCGGAGGTGATGCTGTTCACCAAGGCCGCCGACAGCGCATCCGGGCGCGACGAAGCGGTGCTGAACATCAAGTACCTGGATGCCAACGGCAACCCGGGCAACAAGATCGTCAACGCCAGCAATGTGCCCAACAGCGCGTCGGCCGCCCATGCCTCCACGTGGTGGCTGACTGGTAACAACCAACCGGTCGATATTGGTGTGAGGACCCTGGTGCGCCGCGTGGAGCAGATGAATCCGAGCTTCAATAACTCGAACTCGAACAACTACAGCCACTTCCAGAGCGGCCTCCAGTTCACCATCAATGCCAAGGGGCCGGGCAGCGTCAATGGCAGCGACACGCTGACGCGCGCACGTATCAAGGGCCCGGGCCTGCCGATCAACGGCCTGGTCTACACGGCTCCGGTCGACGCCGAGGTGGGGCAGACCTATATGGATGTGGCGACCCAGACCGGCGACGTGACGAGCACGGACCGCTGCGGCCAGCCCGCCAATGCGCAGAACCCGAGCTATAACTGCCCGAATTACTGGGTCGGCCGTACCGCCGGCATCACGGCGGCCACCGGCGCAGGTACCTTCCGCAACAATCCCGGCGGCGTATCCTGGGCAAACGGCGAACTCCAGAGCGGCAGCATCGGACGTGGCCAGAAGTACACGATCGAGCTCTTCTACGGTTCCAGCACCACGGCCACCCACACTTACCGCAAGACCCTGCTGACCGACCTGACCCCGGCCACGCAGGCGATCAACCTGCCGTGGAACACGCTGGGCAGCAACTCGCAGGCACTGCTCAATCCGAACGGCAGCCTCGCCGGCGTGCAGCAGTCCCCCACCATGGACTGGGTGCAGAACATTGCCGCGGAGCAGATCAGCGGCATTGCGATCAGCGTGGATTCGGTTGGCACCTACAGCACCACCACCCAAGTGGCCAAGGGCGTGACCTCGGCAGCAGTGATTGCGCAGGCCGCAGCCTTCAACGCCAGTTCGATCCGTTCCCTGCTGTTCAACTACCGCATGCTGGATAACAGCGGCAAGAGCGCTGTCTATACCTTCAACTAAGCCGGCCGGTTTGCCGCGCTGAAAGCCTCGCGAGCCATGCTCGCGGGGCTTTTTTCTTTGGCGCCGGTGACGCGGCGGCAGGCGCCCGGTAAAGTTCCCGCGCCGGTGTTCTACAATGCGGCCTGCCTCGCGCCAAAGCCGCTGACACCCGTGCTCCCGGCGCACCTTCCGATTCCGCAATTCCGCTGCCCGATTTCCTCCCATGGCCCTGTTTTCCATTACCGATGCCCAGCTTGCTTTCGGGCACGTGGCCTTGCTCGACCACACCGATTTTTCGCTGGAGGCCGGCGAGCGCGTCGGCCTGATCGGCCGCAATGGCTCGGGCAAGTCCTCGCTGCTGAAGATCGTGGCCGGGCTGGCTGCTCCGGATGATGGCCTGATCGCGCGCCAGTCCGGCGTGACTTCGGCCTATGTGCCGCAGGAGCCGCAATTCGACCCGGGCATCACGGTGTTTGATGCCGTGTCGCAGGGCATGGGCCAGGCGCACGACCTGCTGATGCGCTACGAGGCCGCCGCCGAGCGGCTGGCCGACAGCCATGACGAAGCAGCGCTGGCCGACCTGCACCGGCTGCAGTCGGAACTCGATGCCGCCGGCGCGTGGCACCTGCGCACGCGCGTGGAAACCACGCTGGCCCGGCTGGGGCTGGACCCGCATACGCCTGTCGGTGCGCTGTCCGGCGGCTTGCAGAAGCGCGTGGCGCTGGCCCAGGGCCTGGTCGCCGAACCGGACATCCTGCTGCTGGACGAGCCGACCAACCACCTGGACGTGGAAGCGATCCGCTGGCTCGAAGACTTGTTGCTCGGTTTCCGCGGCAGCGTACTGCTGATTACCCACGACCGCGCGTTCCTGGACCGCGTGGCGACCCGTATCGTTGAACTCGACCGCGGCCGGTTGCTGTCCTTCCCGGGTAACTTTGCTGCCTACCAGGCCCGCAAGGAAGAACTGCTGGCCGCCGAGCAGGTCGAGCAGGCCAAGTTCGACAAGCTGCTCGCGCAGGAAGAAGTGTGGATCCGCAAGGGCGTGGAGGCACGCCGCACGCGCAGCGTGGCGCGCATCCAGCGTCTGGTGGCCATGCGCTCGGAACGCGCGGCGCGGCGCGAGGCGCAGGGCAACGTCAAGCTGGAAGTTTCGCAGGCCGACCGCTCCGGCAAGATCGTGGCCGAGCTGATCGACGTGAGCAAATCCTATGGCGACAAGGTCGTGGTGCGCGACTTTACCGGCACCATCATGCGCGGCGACAAGGTCGGCCTGATCGGCCCCAACGGCGCCGGCAAGACCACGCTGCTGCGCCTGATCCTCGGCGAACTGGCGCCCGACAGCGGCACCGTGCGCAATGGCAGCAACCTGCAGGTCGCGTACTTCGACCAGATGCGCACCCAGCTCGACCTCGAAAAATCGCTGGCCGACACCATCAGCCCGGGCAGCGACTGGGTCGAAGTCAACGGCCAGCGCAAGCACGTGATGAGCTATCTTGGCGACTTCCTGTTCGCGCCCGAGCGCGCGCGCTCGCCGGTCAAGTCGCTGTCCGGCGGCGAGCGCAACCGCCTGCTGCTGGCGCGCCTGTTCGCGCGCCCGGCCAATGTGCTGGTGCTGGACGAGCCGACCAACGACCTCGACATCGACACGCTGGAACTGCTCGAAGAGCTGCTGCAGGACTACAGCGGCACCGTGTTCCTGGTTTCGCACGACCGGGCGTTCCTGGACAACGTGGTGACCTCGACGATTGCCGCCGAGGGCGACGGTCTCTGGCGCGAATCGGTCGGCGGCTATTCCGACTGGGTCGCGCAGACCGAGCGCAGCGTGGCGCTGCAGGCGGCGCGCAAGACCGAGCAGAAGGCGGCCGAGCCGGCCAAGGCCAAGGATTCGCGCGAGGCGCGCGGCGCCAACCGTACCGTCAAGCTGTCATACAAAGAGCAGCGCGAACTGGACGCGCTGCCGGAGCGGATCGCTTCGCTGGAAACGGAACAGAAGACGATCGCCGCGCAGCTTGAGGATGGTTCGCTCTATGTCAGCGATGCGGCCAAGGCCGCCGAACTGGCGACCCGGCACGACGACATCGAGATGGAACTGCTGGAGGCGCTGGAGCGCTGGGAAGTGCTGGAGGCGAAGACGAAGGGCGAGGCGGGCTAACCACACCACGCCAGCACCATATTCGTCAGGTCCACCATAAACGACGGCCGCAGATACCCGATAAACCCTAGCACCAGCGCCGCCGCCAGCCCTAGCAGGCCGGCGGCGCGCAGCAGGCGTTGGCGGGCAATGGTCGTCATGCCGCGGCCGGCTGCGGTCGCGCGACCGCCTGCTCGCGGATCGGCAGGTTGACCAGCGCTGCCATTACGCCCAGTGCCATCGCGATCATCCACACCGTGGTGTAGCCGCCCGTGCGGTCATACAGATAGCCGCCTAGCCATGCGCCCAGGAAGCTGCCGATCTGGTGCGAGAAGAACACCACGCCGGACAGCATCGACAGGTACTTCACGCCGAACACCTGGGCGATGATGCCGTTGGTCAGCGGCACCGTCGACAGCCACAGGAAGCCGATCATCGCCGCGAACACCCAGGTGCTGGCGGCCGTCAGCGGCAGCAGCAGGTAGCCCGCAATCACCACCGAGCGCGTCAGGTAGATCGCCGACAGCAGGTAGCGCTTGGGCATGCGTTGCCCCATGGCGCCGGCGGTGTAGGTGCCGAACACATTGAACAGGCCGATCAGCGCGAGCGCCACGGTGGCGATCTTCGGATCGGTCAGGCCCTTGTCCTTCAGATACGGCGCCAGGTGCACGCCGATGAACACGACCTGGAAGCCGCACACGAAGTAGCCCAGCGTCAGCAGTTGGAAATTGCGGTTGCCGAACGCCTCGCGCACAGCCTGGCCAATGGTCTGGTGATGCCCGCCGTCATGCGCGGCCATCTTCGGCTCGCGCAGCGTGAATGCCAGCGGCAGCATGACGCAGGCCATCAGTGCCATCACGAACAGCGCGTTCTGCCAGCCCATGCCCGAGATCAGCGTCTGCTCGACCGGAATCATCAGGAATTGTCCGAACGAACCGGCCGCGGCGGCAATGCCCATGGCCCAGACGCGCTTGTCGGGGCTGGCAATGCGGCCGATCACGCCGTAGACGATGCTGTACGTGGTGCCCGACTGAGCAATACCGATCATGACGCCCGCGCCGGTCGCAAAGGCCGTGCCGCTCGTCGACAGCGCCATCACCACCAGCCCGCCGACGTACAGCGCCACGCCGATGAGCATGATGCGCAGCGCGCCGAACTTGTCGGCAAGCGCGCCCGCAAACGGCTGGCTCGCGCCCCACATCAGGTTCTGCAGCGCCAGCGCGAAGGCGAAGGTCTCGCGGTTCCAGCCGTGGGCCTGGGTGATCGGCAGGTTGAACAGGCCGAAGCCATGCCGGATACCCATGGACAGGGTGACGAGCAGGCCGCCGCACACAAGTACGGTGGTCAGGGAGAGTTGTCGGTTCTGCATATCGGGCTCGCTGCGGGCGGAGGAGTGCCGCTGTCGTTGTGGTTCTTGTTGTGTTGCCCGGGCGCGGCATGGGCGGCCGGATCGGGTTTGCGCGAGTTTACTCCGGCTCGCCGGAAGGCGTCGGGCGCTGCCTGCAAGTCCGGACGGGCGGCATGGTAATCCGGACGGCCGGCAAGGAAGGGCGCTGACGCCGCTGCCTTTTTGCCACGATTGCCGGTCCGGGCTTCCATTACAATGCAGTGCCCGGCACCCCGGCGCAGCCACGAATGCGCGCCGCAATGGCCGGGATCTCCACTTTCGTAGCGACTCCATGGCGAGCAAAACCAGTCAGTACAGCGAATCTTCCATCCGGGTCCTGAAGGGCCTGGAGCCGGTCAAGCAGCGTCCCGGCATGTACACCCGCACCGACAACCCCCTGCATATCGTGCAGGAGGTGATCGACAATGCCTCCGACGAGGCGTTGGGCGGCTTCGGTTCCGAGATCCTGGTCACGCTGCACCGCGACGGCAGCGTCAGCGTGGAGGACGACGGCCGCGGCATTCCGGTCGGTATCCACCCGGAAGAGGGCGTGCCGGTAGTCGAGATCGTCTTCACGCGGCTGCATGCGGGCGGCAAGTTCGACAAGGGCAAGGGCGGCGCGTACGCATTCTCGGGCGGCCTGCACGGCGTGGGCGTGTCGGTCACCAACGCGCTGTCGACGCAGCTGGACGTGTCGGTCTGGCGCGACGGCATGGCCTCGACGCTGACGTTCTCCGGCGGCGACGTGACCGTGCCGCTCGCCTCGCGCAAGCTCGAGCGCGGCGAGAAAAAGAACGGCACGCGCGTCCAGGTGTGGCCGGACGCCAAGTATTTCGACTCGGCCACCATCCCGCAGGCGGAACTGCAGCGCCTGCTGCGCAGCAAGGCCGTGCTGCTGCCGGGCGTGAAAGTCACGCTGGTGATCGAGAAGTCGGGCGAAACCCAGACGTGGCAGTACGACCAGGGCCTGAAGGGCTATCTGGTCGAAGCGCTTGCGCAAGGCAGCGGCGCGGAACTCGTGATCCCGATGTTCGAAGGCGAGCACTTTGCCGACCCGGACGCCAACCCCGGCGAGGAAGGCTTTGCCGATGGCGAAGGCGCTTCGTGGGTGGTGGCCTGGACCGAAGAGGGCGCGCCTGTACGCGAGTCCTACGTCAACCTGATTCCGACTCCGGCCGGCGGCACGCACGAATCCGGCCTGCGCGAAGGCCTGTTCCAGGCGGTCAAGAGCTTTATCGAGATGCACGCGCTGCAGCCCAAGGGCGTCAAGCTGATGAGCGAGGACGTGTTCGCGCGCGCCTCGTTCGTGCTGTCGGCCAAGGTGCTGGACCCGCAGTTCCAGGGCCAGATCAAGGAACGCCTGAACAGCCGCGACGCGGTGCGCCTGGTGTCCACGTTCAGTCGTCCGGCGCTGGAGCTGTGGCTGAACCACCACGTTGAATACGGCAAGAAGCTCGCCGAACTCGTGATCCGCCAGGCGCAGGCCCGCACGCGTGCCGCGCAGAAGGTCGAGAAGAAGAAGGGTTCCGGCGTGGCCGTGCTCCCCGGCAAGCTGACCGACTGCGAATCGACCGACGTCACGCGCAACGAGCTGTTCCTGGTCGAGGGTGACTCGGCCGGCGGCTCGGCCAAGATGGGCCGCGACAAGGAATTCCAGGCCATCCTGCCGCTGCGCGGCAAGGTGCTCAACACCTGGGAAACCGAGCGCGACCGCCTGTTCGCCAACAACGAGGTGCACGACATCGCCGTGGCGATCGGCGTGGACCCGCACGGTGCCAACGATGAGCCCGACCTGTCGAACCTGCGCTACGGCAAGATCTGCATCCTGTCGGACGCGGACGTCGACGGCGCACACATCCAGGTGCTGCTGCTGACACTGTTCTTCCGCCACTTCCCGAAGCTGATCGACGCCGGCAACGTCTGCGTGGCGCGCCCGCCGCTGTTCCGCGTCGACGCGCCCGCGCGCGGCAAGAAGCCCGCGCAGAAGCTGTATGCGCTCGATGAAGGTGAGCTCGAAGCCATCCAGGACAAGCTGGTCAAGGACGGCGTCAAGGAAGGCAGCTGGCAGATCTCCCGCTTCAAGGGCCTGGGCGAAATGAGCGCCGAACAGCTCTGGGAAACCACCATGAACCCGGACACGCGCCGCCTGCTGCCCGTGGCGCTCGGCGAGTTCGACCTGCCGCAGACCGTCGAGATGATGAACATGCTCATGGGCAAGGGCGAAGCCGCCCAGCGCCGCAGCTGGCTCGAAGAGAAGGGCAACGAAGTCGAGGCCGACATCTGAGCGCCAGTCTGTACGCCGTCCGACATTGGGGGATAATGCGCGCTTCGACGTCCTCGCGCGCAAGCCGCAACCCAAGATGAGAACGAGACCGACCCGCAAACCATGGCAACAGGCGGCCGCGGCCGTGCTGATGGTGGCCGGTCTCGCCTGCGCGCCGGCGCATGCCGAACTCTACGGCTTCGTCGACGACGATGGCATCGCCCACTTCGCCGACCGCAAGCTCGACGAGCGCTACAGGCTCTTCATGCGGGACGGCGGCAGCTTCGATACTTCGCGCGAGGCGAGCGCCGCGCCAAAGAGCGACCTTGAGCGGCACAAGCTGTACCGCTACGTCGTCAACCACCCGAATATCGCCAAGGTCGAACCGATGATCCGGCAGATCGCCGGCAAGCAGGATGTCGACCCCGCGCTGGTCAAGGCCGTGATGGCGGTGGAGTCGGGCTTCAATCCGTCGGCGGTATCGCCCAAGGGCGCAATCGGGCTGATGCAGGTGATTCCCGATACTGGCGCGCGTTTCGGTGTGAGCGCCGATGCGCGCCGCAGCGTCGGAGAAAAACTGGCCGACCCGCATACCAATATCTCTGCCGGCGTGCGCTACCTGCGCTGGCTGATGGAACTGTTCCCCGACAACCTCGAACTGGTGCTGGCCGCGTACAACGCGGGCGAGGGCGCGGTGCAGCGCTACAACAACCGGATTCCGCCGTACCCGGAGACGCAGCAATACGTGAGCACGGTGCTGCAGTTCTACCGGCTCTACAAGCCCGGCGGGCCGGTCGCGACCCGTACCAGTGCGGCAGCCGGCGAGCCGTCGCGCGTGAAAATGGTGATCGGCGGACGGCGGAACATGCCCTGACCCAAACACCCGAATAACAAGCCACCCGGCGCGCCGGCTTCACATCATGGCGCGCCGTCTTCTTGCCAATCCATGGAACAACAAGACATCACGTTTCAACCTGAAGAGCCCGCGGATTCGCTGACGCTGGCGCGCTACGCCGAGCGGGCTTATCTCGACTACGCCGTCAGCGTGGTCAAGGGCCGCGCGTTGCCCGAGGTCGCGGATGGCCAGAAGCCCGTGCAGCGGCGCATCCTGTTCTCCATGCACGAGATGGGCCTGCGCGCCGATGCCAAGCCGGTCAAGTCCGCGCGCGTGGTCGGCGACGTGCTGGGCAAGTTCCACCCGCACGGCGACCAGTCGGCGTACGACGCGCTGGTGCGACTGGCGCAGGACTTCTCGCTGCGCTATCCGCTGATCGACGGCCAGGGCAACTTCGGCTCGCGCGATGGCGACGGTGCCGCGGCAATGCGTTACACGGAAGCGCGCCTGACGCCGATCTCGCGCCTGCTGCTGGACGAGATCGACCAGGGCACGGTCGATTTCATCGCCAACTACGACGGCTCGATGGAAGAGCCGAAGCTGCTGCCCGCGCGCATGCCGTTCGTGCTGCTCAACGGCGCGTCTGGCATCGCCGTGGGCATGGCGACCGAAGTGCCGCCGCACAACCTGCGCGAAGTGGCCGGCGCCACCGTGGCGATGATCCGCAACCCGAACATCACGCTGGCCGAGCTGCTCGCGCTGATGCCGGGCCCGGACTATCCCGGCGGCGGCCAGATCATCTCGCCGGCGGCCGATATCGCCCAGATCTACGAAAGCGGCCGCGGCAGCCTCAAGGTGCGCGCGCGCTGGACCATCGAGGAAATGGCGCGCGGCCAGTGGCAACTGGTAGTGACCGAACTGCCGCCCGCCACGTCGGCGCAGAAGGTGCTCGAAGAAATCGAGGAGCTGACCAACCCGAAGGTCAAGGCCGGCAAGAAGGCGCTGACCCCCGAGCAGCAGCAGCTCAAGGCCTCGGTGCTGGCCGTGCTGGACGCCGTGCGCGACGAATCCGGCAAGGACGCGCCGGTGCGGCTGGTGTTCGAGCCCAAGAGCAAGAACGTCGAGCAGCAGGAATTCATCCAGACGCTGCTCGCGCACACCAGCCTGGAATCAGGCGCGCCGATCAACCTGGTGATGATCGGCACGGATGGCCGCCCGCGCCAGAAGGGCCTGCGCGACATCCTGCGCGAGTGGATCGACTTCCGCTTCGCCACCGTCACGCGGCGCACGCGCCATCGCCTGGGCAAGGTGGAAGACCGCATCCACATCCTCGAAGGCCGGATGCTGGTGCTGCTCAACATCGACGAGGTGATCCGCATCATCCGCGAAAGCGACGAGCCCAAGCCCGCGCTGATGGAGCGTTTCGGCCTGAGCGATCGCCAGGCCGAGGACATCCTGGAAATCCGCCTGCGCCAGCTGGCCAGGCTCGAAGCCATCCGGATCGAGAAGGAACTCAAGGACCTGCGCGAAGAGCAGGCCGATCTCGACGTGCTGCTGAAGTCCGACACCATGATGCGCCGTCGCATCATCAAGGAGATCGAGACCGACGCGAAGCAGTACAGCCCCGAAGACAAGGACCCGCGCCGCACGTTGATCCAGGAAGAGCGCCGCGCTGCCGCCGAGGTACGCGTGGTAGACGAACCGGTCACTGTGGTGGTATCGCAGAAGGGCTGGGTGCGTACTCGCCAGGGCCAAGGGCATGATGCGCAGCAGTTCACGTTCAAGGCTGGCGATGCGCTGTACGACACCTTCGAATGCCGCACGATCGATGTGTTGCTGGCATTCGGCACCAATGGCCGCGTGTATTCGGTACCGGTAGCCAGCCTGCCGGGCGGCCGTGGCGACGGCGTGCCGCTGACCACGCTGATCGAACTGCAGCCGGGCAGCCAGATTGCCCACACGTTTGCCGGCAATGCCGAGCAGCGCATGCTGATCGCGACGCAGGGCGGTAACGGCTTCCTGACCAAGGTCGGCGACATGACGGGCCGGCAGAAGGGCGGCAAGTCCTTCCTGACGCTCGATGACGGCGATGCACCGCTGACGCCCGCGCCGATCGCCGACGAGGCCACGCATGTGGCCTGCCTGTCCGGCAATGGCCGCCTGCTGCTGGTCGCGCTCGACGAGGTCAAGGTGCTGTCGGCCGGCGGCCGCGGCGTGATCCTGATGGAGCTGGAGCCGAAGGAAAAGCTGCTGCAGGCGGTGGGGGTCGGAGCGCCGGGACTGGTGGTGTCCGGCACCACGCCGCGTGGTGGCAAGCCCGAGTCGCAGAAGGTGGCAGGGGCAAACCTGATGGCTTATATCGGCAAGCGGGCGCGCAAGGGCAAGGCGCTCGAGACGAAGCTGAAGGGTGTGCGGATCGATCCGTTCAGGGTTGCGCCGCCTTCGGGCAGCTAGGGCCTGAGCGCACTGCTTGGTTTCTCCCCTCTCCCGCTCGCGGGAGAGGGGCCGGGGGTGAGGGCAGGCGTGTCTCGATGTGGCAGGCTGTGCTTCGTGGAGGCTCCTGCCCTCTCCCCCAACCCCTCTCCCGTGTACGGGAGAGGGGAGTTCCGCCGCAGTAGATTTAAGGCCGCCGCAGTTTCTGGCCGTAGCTGTCATTCTCCCTCCCATGTCCTCCCTCGCCCCACCCCCCACCCCTCGCACCCTCTTCATCGAATTCGCCCGCATGGGGCTGTCCGGCTTCGGCGGCGTGTTGCCGTTCGTGCGCCGCGCGGTGGTAGAGCGCAACCGCTGGATGGATGACCGCGACTTTGTCGAGCTGCTGAGTCTGGGGCAGGTCTTGCCCGGGCCCAATGTCATCAACCTCGCGCTGATGCTCGGTCTGCGCTTTGCCGGCTGGCGTGGCGCGCTGGCGGCGTTCAGCGGGCTGGTCATGGTGCCGATGGGGCTGGTGCTCGGCTTGTTGCTGCTGTACCAGCACTATCAGGACGTGCCGGCCGTGCAGCGCATGCTGGCCGGCATGACGGCGGTGTCGGCCGGACTCATGCTGGCCACCGCGATCCGGCTCGCGCAGAGCCAGTCGCTGACCACGCGCGCCGTGCTGATTGGCGGCGCGGCGTTCCTTGTCATCGGCCTGCTGCGCTGGCCGCTCGTGCCGGTGATGGCGGTGCTGGTGCCGCTTGCGCTGGTGCTTGAGTGGCGCGCGAACCGGGGAGGGCGGCAATGAGCGCGGCCGAGGTGCTGGGCAGCCTGTTTGCCCATTTCAGTGCGCTGTCGCTGCTCGCGATCGGCGGCGCCAGTTCCACGCTGCCGGACATGCACCGCTATCTGGTCGAGGCCAACGGCTGGCTGACCGATGCGCAGTTCTCGGCCATGTATGCGATCTCGCAGGCCGCGCCGGGACCCAATGTGCTGTTCGTCTCGCTGTTCGGCTGGCAGGTGGCGGGCTTCGCCGGATCGCTCGCGGCCATGCTTGGCATGTGCGGGCCGTCGAGCCTGATTGCGCTCGCGTTCGAATACTTTTCGGGCCGCTCTCCGCATGCGACCTGGCCCGGCCTGATTCGGCGCGGGCTGGCCGCGCTGACGATCGGCCTGCTGCTCTCGTCGGGCTGGGTGCTGGCGCGCAGCGTCGACCACGGCTGGGGCGCGGCGGCGGTGACCGTGGTGACGGTGTTGTTGATGATGAAGACGCGGGTGCATCCGCTTGTGCTGGTGGGGCTCGGAGGGGTGGCTGGGTTGCTTGGGGTGCTCTGAGTGGACGCCAAAAATGTGCTTTGAGGAAGCGCGGGGGTGCCGTTCTTGGCTAGCGCTGCTGTTTCGCCGGCGTAGCCGGCGAGTCACTTTTTGTCCGAGCGACAA
Source organism: Cupriavidus numazuensis (assembly GCF_905397435.1). Lineage (GTDB taxonomy): Bacteria > Pseudomonadota > Gammaproteobacteria > Burkholderiales > Burkholderiaceae > Cupriavidus > Cupriavidus numazuensis. Next base: position 63 of record NZ_CAJPVI010000078.1, on the reverse strand, counting down.
AAAGATGGAATGAACGCGCCCCGGCCCACTAAGCAGAAGGCAGCGGCAATTCAGTTGTAGATC
>NZ_CAJPVI010000077.1 GCF_905397435.1 Cupriavidus numazuensis | reverse complement strand
ACGTTGCCACGCTGGCGAGGCAAGCAGTGTTCAATCTGTCGATATTGGGCTTCGGTGATTTCCATCACCGAAGCATACAACTAAATCAAATTAGTGTGAACAGGCCCTAGCAGGTCGCCTTCGCCGAGTTCCAGCAACTTGACCAGCCAGTGCTCGACCTCGATGTCCCGGTGGGCTCGCGTTTCACAAAGGCTGGCGGCATCGGCCAGCGCATGGGCGCAGTGCGCATTCAGGCGGCGCAGAAACGGGGAATAGTCACGGGTGGTCATGGCGAACTGCAGAAGAGAAAGTGAAGTGCGGCAACTGGTGTCAGGTGCCGCACGCATTGCGGTCCGGTGTCAGGCACCGGCTATGTGGCGCTTATGAGCGCTCGTTCCAGCTGTCGGCGTGGATGATGTTGCCGTCCTTATACGACCAGGTGATCTTCTCGTAGCGCAGCTCGATGTCCTCGAGATGGTTGTGCTTTTCGTAGGCCGGGTTCTTGATGTCCAGCATCTTCGGCGTCACGCCGACCACCTTGACGTTTTCCAGCTTGGTGTTGAAGTACTCCTTCTCCTTGCCGGCGTCATCGATCTTGTACCACTTGATTTCAATCGACTTCAGCGTCTGTCCGCTGGTGACCGCCTTGTACAGGTAGGGGGTCGAGGCGTCCGTTTCCTTAGTGAACACGATCGGCTTGTGCACGCGGGTGCCGGTCAGCTTGCCGGTGTTCGAGTCGGTTGGGATGTTGACGGCGTGGTCGAAGGCGACGACTTCGACGCTGCCCTCGCGGCCGGACACGGTGACCGAGCCCTTGATATCGGCTCCGCCGTCGTCCTTGATCCACATATATGCGGGAATTGCCATTGCTTCCTACTCCTTTTGCTGGAATGAACAGGCCGACTGGCCCAAAGTTGCCTGAACGCCGCGACGGTCATCGCGGCAATCTGGGACGAGGGTAATCTCGACACGGCGGTTGGCCGAACGTCCGGCTTCCGTATCGTTGGGTGCCTTGGGACGGGTGTCGCCATAGCCCTGGATTGCGAAGTGCGTCACCGGCAGACCGGCCGCATCGGCGAGCCAGTCGCGCACCGAGGCGGCACGTGCCTCGGACAGCTTGAGGTTTGATTGGGCGGCGCCTACGGCGTCGGTGTGTCCAGCGACCAGCACGCGCTTGTCCGGGTGAGCCTTGATCAGCTCCAGCGCGCCGATCAGGACGCGGTTGGACCCGGGATTGAGCGCCGCGCTGCCGCTCTTGAACAGCGAGAGGCTGTTCAGTTCGATGGTCGAAGGCGGTGGTGCTGGCGGCTGATAGCCTGCGATCAGGGCGTTGACGGGGGCCAGCAGGTTCGCGCCCCGATAGAAGCCCAGCCCGAGCCGTGGCGGCACGCCAGCGCTCTGATACTGCTCGAGTTCATCTCGATCGCGCTTGAGCGCCTGCAACGCGTCAACGCGTGCGGCGTCGTGCTCCGCGCTGATGGTGCGGTAGTGGGCCATGTCGCCAAAGACGCGGGCCACCAATACGCGGTTCTGCCAGGCCGACGCGGCTGCGGCCGCGCAGAAGCCCAGGGCCAGCCAGGCAAAGGCGTGTGCCAACGCGCTCGGCAAGGCGCGCCGCACTGGCTGCACGGCAATGCCACGGATCAACGCATCCGGCAATGGATAGGACGCCCTATTCCCTTCCCGTGCTGGCGTTACCAATCCGGTGAGCTGCGTCACGAAACGGGCGTAGAGCGAATCAGGAGCCGGGATGCCTTTCACGGCAGTCACGCCGAAGGCCGCCACGCGAACCGGCCGACCGCTTCGCCCTGAGTCCCGCCCGTCATCCCGCAAGGCCGGCAACAATGTGCCGGACGCCCACCTGACGAGCGCATCCAGGCGTGCGGCGCGCCCCATGCGCTCCGCACGGTCAACGGGCGCTGCCACCTGCGGATACTGTGCAAGGCGGTCGGCCAGCTGGTCGCACAGCGCTTCTCCCGCGGGCAGGCTCCCGCCAGAGATGCCAAACCACGGGCAGTCATCGGGCGGGCCGCCGGCTTCTTCCGCGTACACGGCGACGCAGACGGGCAGCGGATAACCGACGGCATGACTGGCCTCGCCGATAGCAGCACGCCAACGCCTGAGTCCGGCGCTGAGCGTAGCGGGATCGCGTGCCTGATCCGCGCCTACCAGGCAGGCGACGGCATCGGGCCCCTGGCCCTCGCGCCAGCGCTTGAGCGCGTCGGCCACGTAGGCCAGCCTGGTGGGCTCGTCGACGCGCACCCAGATCGTGGTGTCCGTCATCCGGACCAGCGGTTCGCCAAACGCCAGCGCGGGCACGCTGTCGCCCACGGTCAGCACGATCGGCGTGTTTTGGCGAATGTCTCCCGGAAGCGTGTCCAACGACACGTGGATGGCCTCCAGCACGGCCCGCGACGCCTGGCTGCGGGCATGCGCACGCCGCGTCGCAAGCACGATAGTCACAAGCGCCAGCACGATGACGAGCCCGGCCAGCAGCAGGTTCCAGGTCATCGCCCAGGGAGAGCTGAGCGCCAGCCAGGCCAGCGCGAGCGCCGCGACCCAACTGAAAAGCGTGCGATAGGGATAGCCTGTCACGAACACCCTTTCAGCCACCGAGCTGGGCGATCGACACGGCCAGCCATCGGTCCAGCGCCACATAGACCAGAGCCGCACCAGCCAGGGCGATGCCCACCCAGGCCAATGGCGACAGGCCTCGCCATCCGCTTGCCTGTCCACTGGTAACGATCACCGGCCCCGTGTTCCTTTGAACGCCGCCACGCTCCAGGCGCTCGTCGATGGCACGCATCAGCCGCTCGCGGGCGCCGGTGCCATCCAGCGTGAACTTGCCCTGGAAGCCCAGCCCCAGCACGGTGTAAAAGACGGCCAGCAGGGGCAACACCGGCTGGGGTTCGGCCAATCGGCGCTCGATGCGGGCAATCAGTTCCTCGCCAGCGTCATGGCTCTGGAACTCCTTGACCTGCAGAGGTTCACGTTCCCAGGCATCACGTTCCTTGGCTTGCAGACTGCGCAAAGCCACCTCGTCCAGCAACGCGCATTGGGCGTAGGCCGCATCCTCGACCACGGCCGTCGAATGCCCGGCCGCGTGGAACTCTTCACGCAGGCGGCTCAAGTGCTCAAGGCACCTGGTCCGGAAGGTCTCGAAAGTCTCCGGCTTGGCTTCGCCGGCAAGTTCCGTAACGGTCAAGGCCGTGTCGCGCAGGGCGAGAGGCAGAATGGTAGTAAGCGTCGTCATGCCGGCAATACCGCAAAAAGTTCAAGCGATACGTCCGGCACGGAGGCCGGAACATAGAACTGGCACGCGCGCGCGGCCAGCATGCGCTGGAAGGCCGGATGCGCGCTGTCCAGTGCGAAGTACTGATTTTCGACACGGACCGGAATCGCTGCGGGAAGGCGAGACATGGTGCGCAAAGGAATACCCGGCAGCGCTGAGTTGACGATCTGTTCGACCTCGTCTGGCGCACCTGCCTTGCACAGGCGAGGCAGCTGTTCGAGCAGTGTGTGAGCGGGCAAGCCTGCCTGGACGGACAAGTAATACTCGGCGCCTTCTACCAGCCGCTCGTCGAGGATCTTGCCGACCCAGGCCGTGGGCCTTGTTCGTTCCAGCGCAACGGGAACCACCCGCGACGGGATGACTGTGTCGAGCAGCGTGCGGATGAGCGATTCCAGTTCCGCGAATACCGGTTCTGGCGCCAAGTGGTTGTAAGCAGGAATGGCCTGCAATGTCTCGGTGGTCGAGAAAGTCAGCAGCGCCCCGGCCAGGCGGGCGAGCACGCCATAGAGTCGTTCCGGATGTTGCTGCGGCGCTGCACACAGGCGCGCCAGATCCGGCCAACTGCTGTTGACGCTATGCAGCAGCCAGAAGAGCGCCACATCTGCCACGGCGAAGTCGGCAATCTGGTCCGAGCGCTCCCTTCGGCGCACGGCCAGGCTCGCACTCTTGGCGGCAAGGATCTCCGAGAGCCGCTTCATCCGCTCGGTAAGCCTATCGCTCGCAGCAACAAACAAGCACGGCGGCACGAATGTCGGGTCGAGTTCAAATCGCCCGTGCGGCGTGCGGATCAGCCGGGCGATCGGGCAGGTCACATAGTCGCCGTGCGCCTCGAAATCGAAGAGCAGTGCGAGCGCGTGCCGCTCGACGCTAATCTCTTCCTTGCCTTCGCCATGCAGATCGGCCACTGACAGATACTCGCGCACGAAGCGTCGTGGCCGGGCGGGACGCTCGCCGTCCTCCATGCAGTTGCCACCCTGGGCGTCGACCAGCGGCAGGCCGACCAGTACGACTGCGGCATCGACACTGGTCGGCACATCGGCGAGATCACGTGCCGCTGGCGTGCGGTCCGCGGTTTCCGTGTCAATCACCGTTCCGTCGGGCAGGCGCACAGTCAAGGCATTGACGGCCAGTCGGTGGATGGATAGCGCTTGCGGGTCGAGCGCGACGCGAACGGTGCCCCACGGCTCGGGACACGCAATGCGCGCAACCAGCTCGTCGGTATGGCGCTCCCACAGCGCTTGCTGCTGAAAATGCTGTGGAGTCATGAAAATGCCTTGTGCCCACAGCGGTCTCGTTATCTTCATGTGTGATCAATCGCCGCGCAGTCTGAGGCGCGTCATCGTGGCTGAGGCTGCGCATTGCATGGAGGACTTTCCTCCACGCAATGTGCAGCGGTGCTGGCGAACCGGTTCAGTGCACTCAGTTCTTCGCCTTCGGCATCTGCGACACCAGCGACAGGTTGATGTCCATGCCCTCGATCTGGAAGTGCGGCACGATGAAGAGCTTGACGCGGAAGAAGCCCGGGTTGTCCTCGATATCCTCGACAATCACCTTCGCCTCGCGCAGCGGATGCGAGGCCTGCAGCTCGTCGCCCGGATCGGTCATTTCTGTCACCAGCGTTTTGACCCACGTGTTCAGCTCCAGCTCCAGCAGGCGCCTGTCCTTGGTGGTGCCGATGTTCTCGCGCTGAATCAACTTCAGGTAGTGGGCGATCCGTGACAGCAGGAAGATGTATGGCAGGCGCGCATTGACCCGGCTGTTGGCGGTGGCCTCGCTGGTGTCATAGAGCGCCGGTTTCTGCGTGGAGTGCGCCGAAAAGAAGCAAGCGAAGTCGTGGTTCTTGTAGTACGACAGCGGGATGAAGCCCAGGTTGGCGAACTCGAACTCGCGCGTTTCCGGGATCAGCACCTCGGTCGGGATCTTGGCCTGGTTACCGGTCCCCAAGTCATACAGGTGAATCGGCAGGTCCTCGACCAGACCGCCGGCCTGCGGTCCGCGAATCTGCACACACCAGCCGTTTTTGATGAAGCTCTGCACCATGTTCGCGGCAAAGGCGAACGAGGCATTGGCCCACAGGTAGCGATTGTGATCGGGGCCCTTGACGGCCTCGGTATAGTTGAAGGCGCGCACGGGCACCGTTTCGGGGCCATAGGGCAAACGTGCGAGGAAGCGCGGCAGCGTCAGGCCGATGTAGCGGGCATCGTCCGAATCGCGGAAGCTCTTCCACTTCAGGTATTCGGCACGGTCGAAATAGTTGCCGATGTCGCGAATGCTGGCCACGTCCTCCATCGAGTCCTTGCCAAAGAACTTCGGTGACACCGATCCAATGAACGGCATGTGGGCTGCCGCCGAAACCTTCGAGATATTGCGCAGCAGTGCGATGTCATGGGGGCTGCGATCGAACGCGTAGTTCGAGATGATCGAGCCGATCGGCTCGCCGCCCGGCGTGTCGTATTCCTGGATATACGTATGCAGGTACAGACCGCTCTGGATCACCTCCGGCGTGTCTTCGAAGTCCTGCCGCAATGCTTCCTTGGAAGCATCCAGCACCTCGATCTTGACGTTCTTGCGGAAGTCCGTGCGGTCGACCAGGAACTTCAGCCCGCGCCAGGCCGACTCGATCTGCTGGAATGTTTCGTGATGCATGATCGCATCGAGCTGGCGGCTGATCTGCTCGTCCAGGTGTGCGATATGAAAATCCAGCAGGCTCTTGTCGAGCCGGTCCACCTGCTGCGATGAATCCTGGATCATCTTCAGGAACACGTTCATCGCTTGGGCGACACGCTCATCCAGCGATGAATCGGACAGCGCCTCGGGGCTCTGGAAGGATTCCACCGGACGTGCGCTCCTGACCGGGGTCAGGTTGATCTTTTCGCAAAGGGATTCGTAGAGGGTCTTGCCAGGCGCGTCCAGCACAACGGTGTCAACCTCGCTGTGAGCGAGTGCAGAAATCTCTTGTTTGGCCATGGGATTCAATCCTAAATAGGCTGATTACTGGGCGGTCGGGGCGTTCTCGCCAATCCTTTGCAGATCGGCACGCAGGCGCTCGGACAGGGACGGATCCTTGAGGATCTTTTCCAGCTCGCGGCGAAACATCGCGTTGTCGAGCAGATTCGACTTGAGGTCGCGCAGCAGGTTACGCGCGGCCATCAACGCCCGCAACTCGGGTACGCGGCCAGCCACAACTTCCGGTTTGAAGTCGTCCATGGACTTGAAGTCAAGGTCGACTGGCAGTTCCGAGCCATCGCCGGCCAGCGTGTTTCCGACTGCAATCCTGGCCTTGGGATTGAAATCGGCGAGGACGGAATTGAAGTTGTTCTTGTTGATCGATACCTTCTCGCGCTCGGCAAGGGCGCGGGTGTCCTGTCCATTGCTGTAGTCGCCCATCACCAGCATCTTGAGCGGCAACTCGACCTTCTTCTGCGCACCGCCGGTATGCAGGTCCAGCTTGATGTTGATCCGTGCTTTGGGCACTTCATTCTGGAAACTTTCAGCCATCTTTTCTCCCTCTTATCTCTGATTCAAAAGTTGCTTGGATCATGAAACCAGATCCATATGCTGAAGTCCGGCGCGGGCGATCCGCTGTGATAAGTAACATGGCAGGTCAGCGGAAAATATATGAAATTTCCTAAATTAAAAGATGAATGGGCGGATCATTGATTTAAATCGAAATTTGTCTTAGATATGTCTGCGTCCGTAAGAAACTAGCGTACCGTCCGCCCGAGGAGAACGTGAGAACGCACGAATTGCCGCTCTACGGCAGGGTTCGATCACGTTGAGAACGGAGCAAAGGAACGATGGCTGGTGTGGCGGAGGAACTAAAGGCGACTGGGAGCGACCTGCTCAAGGGAATTGCCGGTCGACAGGCGTATTTCCTGGAGGTCCCCAGCGCGCCCACTGCCGCCGCGCTTTCAGTGGTGTCGTTCGAGGCCGTGGAGCGCCTGGGTGAACCCTATGTGGTGACCGTGCAGCTGACGCATCCGCTGGAACTGGACCGCGCGGACTATCTTGGGCGCGATGCGGCGTTCGTCATCGACGCCGCCGACGGTGACGAGCCTCGCCGGTTTGCCGGCTGCATTACCCGCTTCGCCAAGACCAGGCAGACGCGCGACTTCGCCGCCTATGAAATGGTCGTGGAGCCTCTTGTGGCGCGCTTGCGGCTCACGCATGCCAGCCGTGTCTATCAGCACAAGACCGCGCCGCAGATCATCGAGGCCATCCTGCGCCGGCACGACCTCAAGGGGCACCAGTTCGCCTTCAAGACGCGCCGCCAGTATCCGCAGCACAAGTTCCGACTCCAGTACCAGATGTCCGACTGGGACTACATCCGCCTGCTGATGGAGCAGGAAGGGCTGTACAGCTACTTTGTGCCGGGAAAATTCGGGGAAAACTGGGTGGTGGCGGACGATATCGACCACTACCTCTACCAGCCGGAACTGCGGCCACCGTATCAGGAGACGGCCGGGCTGGAATCCGGGGTGGAAGCCGTCTATGCCATCAAGACCGTCGCCAGGACGGTGGCGCAATCGGTCCGGGCCGCTGACCGCAACCCGGCGCAAGCCTACGAGCGCTTCCAGGCCGAGGCGAACATCGCGCGCAAGGACCGCACGACCTACGGGCAGCCATACTTCTATGGCACGCACCACCTGGATCAGGACAGCGCCAAGTGGGAAGCGCAGTTGCGCCACGAGGCGGCCATAGCCGGGCAAGTCGTCTACGAGGGCGAGAGCAACGTGCTGGAGTTGCGCCCGGCGCGCATCCTGCGCCTGAACCTTGCGCTCCCCGATGCGCCCAACGGTCAGGTGATCACCGAGGTCACGCACAGCGGCGCGCGCGATCAGGCCTACCGCAATTCCTTCAAGTCCATTCCGTCCGACCGGCGCTTCCGCCTGCCGCTGGACGAAGCGAACTGGCCGCGCATAGCCGGCACGCTCAGTGCACGCGTCACGTCACCGAACAAGTACAAGTACGCCTACCTGACCCAGGATGGCCATTACACGGTCCGCTTCGACCTGGACTTCGAGGAATGGCCTTCCGGCGGCGAGAGCGTGCCGCTGCGCCTCGCCAAGCCCTTCGCAGGCGGGTTCCAGACCGGCTTCCACTTCCCGCTGTTGGACGGCACCGAGGTCGCCATCGCCTTCACCGACGGGAACCTAAACAAGCCGTATATCGCCGCCGCCCACCACAACAGCCAGCAGGGCGACCACATCACCACCGAAGACCGGTGGCTGTCGCGCAATGTCATCCGCACGCAGAGCAACAACAAGCTGCGCATGGAGGACTGGGAAGGTCAGGAGAGCATCAAGCTCTCGACCGAGTATGGCGGCAAGACCCAACTCAATCTGGGCTACCTGGTTGACGGAAAGAAGCAGAAACGCGGCGACGGCTTCGAGCTACGCACGTCCGGATGGGGCGCCGTACGTGGGGGCAAAGGCCTGCTGATCTCGGCGGAAGACCGGCCCGCCGCCACAGGAAAGCAGTTGGATATGCAGGGAGCGGAAAAGCAGTTGAATCTCGCCCTTGATCACATGCAAGCGATGGCGAAGGCTGCTCAGGCTGCGCAGGCGCACGCCGCCGAATTCGAGAAGCAAAAGCAACTGTTCGAGCAGACTTTGATGGAGTTGAGAGGCGCGGGTCTCCTGGCTACTGCACCGGCAGGGATGGCGTTGACGAGCGGAGGTCACCTGCAAGTATCAGCAACGGGAAATCTATTCGCAACGGCGGGTGGCAACGCCGATATCGGCGTAATCAAGACGATCACGCTGGCGGCGGGGGAAGCCGTGTCACTGTTTGCCAAGAAGCTTGGCATGAAGCTGTTTGCTGCGAAAGGCAAGGTGGAAGTGCAGGCCCAGGATGATGAACTGACCTTGACAGGCAAGAAGGATGTGAAGGTCGCCAGCGTGGAAGGTCAGGTGCTAGCCCTCGGTGAAAAGTCAGTCACGTTGGCCAGTGGAGGCGCTTACATCAAACTGGAGAACGGGAACATTGAGATCGCCTGCCCTGGCGATCTCAAGTTCAAGTGCGCGACCTTCAAGAAGACCGGTCCGGCCAGCCTGAACTTGAGGCTGCCGACACTGCCGCGCACAGCGTTGCCCGCGACCGCAGCGAAGTTCAGTCTGATGATGCCAGACATTCCGGGCGAGCAAGGCGGTTATCTCGCTCATACACCGTGGTCAATCGTGCAGGCGGAGAGCGCCGAAGAAGCTGTTCTCGGCTTTGAGCCATTGTTGACGGGCACGGTGAACGCGGCGGGAATGCTACCGCTTGTTGCAGCTGACATGGAGAAGCTTAAGGCGGCATACGACGAAAGACCCAATCACATCTGGATCGTTGCTAATGGACGTGCCCATGAACTGGTACTCGACCAAGAGTCGTCCGACTGGAGCGCCCACCAAGCCTACGAACGCACCCTCAATGCGATGGGCTACACGGACAGCATGCACAGCGTGAACGGAGCGGACATTGCCGGGCCGGCCGGCGAGCAGATCGCGGCTCTACTCAACATCGGCGGCAAGGCCGCCCTCAACAGGATCAAGGGAGCGTAAGTCATGCCCGATGGCAAAGGAAAGAAGCGCCAGGTTCATCAGATCATCGGAACAGATGGTACCCCCTACACGGCCGCCGTGACCGGGTCTCTCCAAGTTGTCAATGGCTTCTCTCAGCCACTGGAAGGTAACGACGTCAAGTACTACGTGTGTGGGAAGGACTATTTCGCCGAACTTATTGTCGACATTGGGGCTGCCAAGGAGAGCGTCTACATCGCTGGCTGGCAAGTCAACTGGGATGCACAGCTCGCCCCGGGCAAGCGTCTGTATGACGTGCTGCTGTCCGCTGCCAAGGCCAACCCCAGCCTGAAGGTCTATGTCATGCCGTGGAATGATTCCCCCCCGGTGCAGACGTTTGACGATCAGACAAAGAATGCCCTAGAGAGCATTAATACGACGTTAAAGCGGGAACAGGTATTTGTTCACCTCGCGGCGTCCGTTGCTCCGACAAACACTGCGTTCTATAGCCATCATCAAAAGCAGGTGGTCATTGATCGAAAAATCGGTTATGTCGGGGGCATCGATCTCGCCTATGGTCGCTACGATGATACGCATTTCAATTTGCGTGCCGATGCTGACGGCCGCAAAGGACTCAATCGCTACAACGCCTGCGTTGCGCCCGTTGGCAACGTTGCGAGCGGCGGTACGGAAGTTGTCGACCCGGACCTCATGGCGGGTGGATGGGACGAGAACGTAGGCATTCCCTATTTGGTCAAGACAAACGCCAGAATAGCCAGGGAAGCCATCGAGCGGGGGGCTTATCAGGTCCCCTATGCATCAAGCGTTGCCATGGACAAGCCAGGCTTCCCGCTGTCAACGACATCCGAAGGACTTGATCCCTTGAGACAACCGCGTCAGCCATGGAATGACGTGGAGGTCAGAATCACGGGGCCGGCTGTACAGGAACTCACCCGCAACTTCGTCTCTCGCTGGAATCGGGGTACGAAGCGAACTTCCTTGCGACTGGCACCGGCGTCCAAGCCGACACAAGGTAAGGGAGGATGCATTGTTCAGGTTCTTCGCAGTGCGCCTGGAGAAATGTGCGACACAGGTACGGTACAGAGCGACCATTTGCAGGCAATGCAGTTGCTGATTGAGCATAGCACGCACTTCATCTACATCGAAAACCAGTTCTTCGTCTCCAACTTCAGCGACGCGCAGGTGCGTGTCGGTTCCGCTGGACAAATGAATGGTGCTCAATCGGATTGGGACCCGAGTCCGCCACCGGGCCCAGGATACGCTGGGCCCGGTGAAATCATGCACAGCTCGGTATCCCAGTACGGGACCCGGGCTTTGAACAGCGGCGGCGATGACAATATTCAGAACAACATTTGCCAATGTTTGGGTGACCGTATCAAGCGTGCCATTTTTGATCCTCATGGGGAGCCCTTTCACGTGTATATCACGCTGCCTGTGCACCCCGAGGGAAAGCTGAACGACGGCGCCGTTGCGACCCAGGTTCACTGGACCATGCAGACCCTTGTCTTTGGCCGATTCAGCTTGATGAACCGGATTCGGCGACACCTATGGGCCAAGCGGGAATTTGATGCAAGGAAGGGTCAGTGCAAGACCGGAAAAGAGCTGGCTGCACTGAAGGAAGCCCTGCACAAGGAAAGTGAGGTGACCCTGAAATATGCAGACATCGAGATCGACGAGTGCTTCAAGTTTGTCACGTTGCTAAACCTGCGAAGCTGGACCCAGCTAAATGGGCGTCCGGTGACGGAGCAAGTGTATGTGCACTCCAAGTTAATGATCGTTGACGATCGTTACGTCCTTCTCGGTAGCGCCAACATCAATGATCGGAGCCTGTTGGGGGACCGGGATTCCGAACTCGGGGTGCTGCTCATTGATACGCAGCAGGACCACAAGGATGTATTGGGAGATGGCAAGCCACGACTGACAAGGAATCTAGCGCACAAGCTGCGTGTTTCCACGTGGGAAAAAATCTTCGGAGTACATTTGACCGAAAATGGAAACGGCGTCAAGCCCGCTAGTGCATTGAAGAATGCTATTTTAAAGCCTGGTAGTCCGAGTAGCTGGAAATCCATTCAAGAGGTTTCCGACAACAATGCAGACCTTTATGAAAAAGCATTTCTTCATATTCCAAGAAACTTTGGTCCATTTGAAGAGAATAATAGACGTGACGCTTCAATATGGCCCGTTTTCAATCGAATCACGGATAAGGCAGCCGCACAATCAGCGGTCAGTCAAATGCCGTTCGATGGCGGCTTTTGGAAGGGCAAGGTTGTGGGATCGAATGGGGGATCGGACCTGGAAGGGGTAAAGGGATTTGCCGTGGCGCTACCCTATGCTTGGACTAGGGGAGAAAATAATGACATGAGACTGAATAATACTCTCGTAACAGAGGCAAAGCCCGATCGCCCTGCGGAGAATACCATCCCGGGAAGTCAAGAGGAAGTTGTATTGGCCATTATTGAATCGGAACGTGGTGGAGGCGCAGCATGAAGATTTCACGGACATTAAGAGATGCGAAATTTGCGCTTTGTGTGCCATTGCTGTTGGCTGCGGGCTGTATGGCGCAAAGTCCGACGTCATCCGCGACGCCGGTTGGGTGGAGAACTGAATGTGTTGGGCTGCACAGTGTCGATTTGCCTGCTGATTTCAAACCTACCGAGCAATATCTTAGCTATCCGGTGGGTGTTATTGTCAATGGAAATAACCAAGGATTTGACCTTCCGGTAGCGTCGGGATCACGCGTTACCGTAGATGAGTTCAGAAAGCTTGAGGGGGAATTGTATGAGGCATATGAGAAAATAATACGACGTGCATTAAGGGATGCGCGTATATATTCCCGCTTGGAGCGGAGTGCCGAGGCGAAAGCGTTTGCTGATAGCATCAAGTCATATCCGCTTCATACACCCGAGTCGATTGGGCGCACATTCGGCCGCTTGATCTACGGTCACTTCTACCTATCAAATCGCGTTTACAGCCTCGCCGGAGCACAACAAGGAAAAGCGGAAGCTGGTGAGTTGACCTTCGAGGAAAAAGTCAAGCTGTTCCGGCCTAGGGAACTGTTCGAGGTTCCAAGCGGTATGGGCCTTTGCCTTCCTTTTTCATTTATCGAGACAACGAATCGCGGGAGATATGAGCGAATTCTGGAATCAGGCGTGCTCGAAGCACATCCAGACATTGAAGTATTCATATCGGATGCCGGCGATGACCCCACCGTGCAGCGGACTGAAAAGGAAAATCGGGAACTTATTCGGGATCGCCTCAAGGTGTTCTGGGAGCAGCAACCTGGCATCAAACAGGTGCGCGCGCTGAAATGGCCGTTTCCAGCGGTCAAAATGGCGAACTATGAGGGCTACAGTAGCCTTGTCGAGATTACGAGGCCAAATGGAAATATCGACTATGGTTTCCGAGCCATCGCCAACCCGCAAGGTGCGTGGGACTCGATCGACGTCTATGTCATTCAACGATCCGATGTCGCCAGGCAGAAGAAGATTCCTCCATTGACCAAGGATGAATTCAAGCAAATGGCAGACGCGATTGTGTCGTCGCTTCGCAAGAGACACTAGCGCTGCTAGCCTGCTGTCATGCACAGACGAAAGTGAGCGGCATGAAATAGGAAATTCTTCCATAGCGGGTTGACGATCAACTTGGGTAGAGAAATGAGTGGAATCATCAGGAAAGGCGACAAAAATTCCCATGGCGGCGTAGTGCTTACCGGGTCAGGAACGATGGAAGTCGACGGGATTGCTGTGGCTCGCAAGGGGGACCGGGTATCGTGCCCCACCCACGGCGAAAACGTCATCATCGAGGGCGATGGCTCGTTTACCGACGATGGTCTCCCAGTCTCATTTCATGGGCATAGAGCGGCCTGTGGCTGCACGCTAATTTCTTCTTCACCGGACACGGGTATCGCCTAATGCCGGTGGACTTATCCAGATTGCCAGCACAAGTCACTTGTCAAGATCGGGGACCATCAACCGTCGTTTGGCTGATTGTTTTCGTCTTCACGATGGGGGCCGGTGCTGGCCTGACACTTTGGCTTTGGCCGGCAGACAGGTCAATTCATGACGTTACGTTCTGGGCCTGGCTGCTCGCCGTTCCGGCGCTCGCCTTCGCGTCCTTGCTTTCCCTACGGCTTGGGCTATACGAGCATGCTAAGACGAGCGCGCAGATACATAACGATATGCGGGCGGAAGGGCTCCATATTGCGATGGGTCACGGGCAGCGCCCCTTGTACTTGATCGAATGTGCCTACGCTACAGCCCTTGGGATCGATTTCGTTGCCGAGCGCATCGCGGAGCGAGAAAGCGCGTTGGAAACCTCATACGTGGACGCTGCGCAGGCGCACATTCAGCATTCGCGTCTTGCGGAGTTAGATGAGCCAGCAGGGGGAGAACATCTTCCGGCTCTTGAGCGACTGGAGACTCTCTACCTAGATCTGATCGACAGAACAGTCGAGGCGATCCGGGCGCTTCCCGATCGATTGATCCTGGGCGTCGTCCTAGCTCTTCCTTCAGTCGTGGAAGTAGCTGATGCACTTGAGACCTGGCGGCGCGCGTGGGCGAGTTCTGGATTGGATCGCCGAACAGACGGGCCATCCGTATCGACTCAGGGCTTGATGGATATTGATGCCTGGCTTGACGATGCGGGTGCAAGCGAAAGGGCGGCCTTGCTTCTGGTGTCCGTTGAACTGCACGATGTGCCCCCGGCCGGGAGTACGGAAGCCGGAGTTGCCCTACTGTTTGCCTCCGAGGCCGCCGCGACCCGTATGGGACAGGCACAGGGAATTGTCGTGCACCGTCCCGCGCAAGCGGCATTTGAAGATGCCAGCAACGCCTTCGAGAGTGCTCTGCAATGGGGAGCGATCACAGTCGATGGCGCCGCCTCCATGTGGGTTTCGGGTGTCGAAAGCACAGGCAATGCAGCTGCCACGACCGCGTGGACGAACGCCGGGAAGGACGCGAGCCAAATGCTCGACGTGGATGCTGCCCTGGGTCATGCGGGCGCCGCCGCAGATTGGCTAGGCGTAGCGTTGGCGGCCGAGCAAGCACGCTTGACGCAATTGTCACAACTGATTGTCGGTCAGCGGGAAAAGATGCTTCGCGTGGCGGCGGTCACTTCGAGATTCGGTAAGTCATGAACGTTCCGACACCGCCGAGCGCCTCCCCAAGGGCGGGATTGCCCTATGGGCTGGTATGGGCGCTATTTTTCATCTGCGCGCTCCTGTGCACGCTGATCTATCTGCTTGGTCCCTCTATTGGCCTGACAACGCCCCGGAGTCTCGGGCGAGCTATGGCCTGGGTGTTGGGTGTGGGGGCGCTCCTGCTAATTGCAATGCCGTTACTGTCTGCTGTGGAGTATCGCAAGGCAGCGCGAGCGGTCGCTGACGTGCTACGCGCACAGCGTATTGCGCCAATCGACAGAACAGGATCAGGCTCGTCCCAGACCTCCGCATGGGCGCCCCTGCGACGGTCCCTGTCGACTGAGTTGCGACACAGGAATGGATGGCTCTGGCGCTATCGCCAGCCATGGCTGTTGATTACAGGCGACGACGAATCCGTTCAGCAACTGGTGCCCGACTTGGCCGACCCTGGTTGGCTCGTGACAGACGATGTGGTCTTGTTGTACTGCAAAGGCACACAGAATGGCCAACCCGATGGGACATGGCTGAAGCAACTAAGGAGGTTGCGGTGGCGCCGTCCGGTCGATAGCGTGATTGCGGTTATCAATGGCGATGCGCCGGTATCGACAGAACGCAGTGGCATGCAGGCTTACCGCGTTCGGTTGAGCCGCATAACGGAGCTGCTCCGTTATTCCGCGCCGGTCTATGCGCTCGATGTCTCCCGTACCGGTCAGATCTCCCATGACACTGTCCCTGTCATTGCCTGCGAGTTTCCGAAACAGGCCGACGAGGCGTCCATTGCCAATGCTCTGCAAAGGCTACGGACCGACCTGGCACAGCGCAGCATTCCGCAACTGATCGAGAACGGAGGCGAGCGCTACTTAGGGAACGTCTCGCGGGAACTAGACACCAGAGGGCAGGCACTGTCTCACTGGCTTGGGACATTGACCGGCGCGGCACATCGACGACTGCCTATTCGTGGTATAGCCTTTGCGCCCTATGCCGTGCCTATGCAGGCAAAAGAGCCTGCCAACCGAGGTGCCGACCTTCCGCTCTGGCAATACCTGGGGGAAGCCGCACAACGTCAACCTGGGCGACGAACTGGATGGCATCCGCTCACCCTATGCGCTGGCTTGGCGTTGGTCGCCGTTGGCGTGTGGACCGCCGGCATGCTGGTCTCGGGGCTGGAGAATGGGCGCGATTTTCATATGGCCCAGCAAGCAGCGCACGACATTCAGTCCGCGCCCAACACCGCCGCGCGCCTGCAGGCGCTGGACACCCTGCAACAGCAAATCCAGCGCTACGAGTACCGCGTCCAACACCACGCGCCGCTCTTCACCCGCTTCGGCCTGAACCGCGATGCCGACGTACTGGCCGCGCTGTGGAAACCTTACGCAAAGGCCAGCCGCGACATCCTAGTCGCGCCGGCGACACAGGACCTGGAAGCGACCCTGGTCGACCTGTCGCAACTGCAGACCAGCGGCCTGAATGAAGAAACCAGCAAGTGGGCACTGCAGGGACACGACACTCTCAAGGCCTACCTAATGCTCGCCCACCCGGAGCGAGTGGATGCTGCATTCCTTGCGCAGCAACTGGCGCAGCACTGGACCACCGACGCGAGGATTCCCCCTGGACAGAAGCAGGACCTGGCCGAGCGGTTCGCCAGGTTCTACGCCGAACACCTGAAGGCCAACCCGGACTGGCGCATCGAGCCCCGTGCCGAGCTGGTGACCGGTGCACGGCAGACCCTGCTGGCGGTGATCGGGGAGCGCAATGCCCAGGACACCATTTATCAGGGCATCATCAACGGCGCTGGCAACAAGTACCCCGACCAGACCCTGGCGTCACTGACCGCCGGCACGGACCCGCGCGGGTTGCTGCGCGCTGTCGCGCTGGTGCCCGGCGTCTTCACCCGGCAGGCCTATGAGGGCTACGTAGCAGCGGCCATCGAGCAAGCGGCCAAGCGCAAGCAAGTCGCCAGCGACTGGGTGCTGACGGGAGGCAAGCCGCCACAGCCGGATGCCGACTCAGGTTCCGGCAAGGACCTTCAGGCCGCCCTGACCGAGCAGTATTTCGCCGAGTACGCCGACCATTGGCAGCAGTTCATGAACAGCGCGCAATGGGAGCCGGCGGCGACGCTGCCTGCCGTCATCGACCAGCTCAAGCTCCTGGCCGACGCGCGCCAGTCGCCGGTGATCGCGCTGATGAAGTCGCTGGAGTACCAGGGTGGCGCCGGGGCGCGCAAGGATTCGCTGTCGGACACGCTGGTCAACAAGGCCCGCGACCTGATCGGCAAGAAGACCGAGGTACCGGAGGTCGCCAATGCCGACCCTGCCGGCCCGCTCGGGATCGCGTTCGGTCCAGTGCTGCGGCTGGTGGGCCAGCCCGGCCAGGGCCTCCAAGGCAACCAGGGCGACCTGAGTCTGCAACGTTATCTGGATCGCGCGACGGCCTTGCGGCTGCGCCTGCAGCAGATCAGCACCAGTAGTGATGGCGATGCCCAGGCGCGCCAGATGGCCCAAGCCTTGTTTCAAGGCAAGGGCTCGGAGCTGGCCGATACCCAGGCCTATGCTCAGCTGATCGCGGCCAGCCTCGGCAACCAATGGGCTGGCATGGGAGACGCCCTGTTCGTGCGCCCGATCGCGCAGGCCACTCAGGCGGTCCTGCTGCCTGCCCAGGCAAGCCTGGACGATGCATGGCGCCAGAACATTGCGATGGCGTGGGGCCGGTCGTTTGCAGGACGCTACCCGTTCGCCGACACCGCCAATGACGCCTCGCTGCCGGAACTGGCGCGCTTCCTGCGCCCGCAAGGCGGTCTGATCCACGCCTTTCTGGCAACGAACCTTGCTGGCGTGCTCGAGTTGCAGGGGGATCAATGGGTACCCTCGGCCACCGCAGGACAGGCCATGACCTTCGATCCCGCCTTTCTCAAGGGCATCAATACGCTGCAGCATATTGCCGCCCACCTGCTGGCGCAGGGCGAGCCCGCGTATCGCTTCCAGCTCAAGCCGATTCCGACGCCCGGCCTGACGGACACGCTGCTGACCGTGGACAACCAGAAGCTGCACTACTACAACCAGCGCGAGGCCTGGCAATTCATGACATGGCCGGCCAGCAACCTGCAGGAGCCCGGCACCAGGCTGCAATGGCAAACCGAGAAGGCCGGCACCAACAAGAACTACGAGTTCAGCGGGCCTTGGGGCTGGGTGCGGATGCTGGAACGCGCGCGTGTCGTGCCAATCGACAGTGCGACGTTTCAGCTGACCTGGCAAGCCAGCGCGGACACTGGGGACCAAAGGGCGGGCACTGGCACGGGCAAGCCCGGTGCGGGCGGAGATGCCGTGCAGGCCGATGCCGCTGCCCTCATTGCACGCGATGCAAAGCGGCCAGCGTCGGCGGACCTTGCCTATCCGATCAGCTATCAGTTGCGCACGGACGTGAGTCAGGGTCCGCTGGAAATGCTATGGCTGCGCGGATTCGTGCTCCCTTCCCGGATCTTCGCCGCTAAGGAACCTGCCGGACGCTTGGCATCGACAACACGCAAGTAGCGCCTATGTTCAACCATCTTCTCAATGCGCTGTTCGGCTCGCGCACGCCCACGGACCTCGCACGTTCCACGCAGGTGCGCTGGGAACCCTGGCTGCAGCCTATCCGCCCCGAGGCGCCGGTCGGCGATGACCCCGGCTATGACGACGATTTCCTCGCCATCAAGGAGGAAGTCGCCAGGCTGTCGGACATCAACGATACCCTGATCATCGACTCGGCAGAGCGGTTGCTCAAGGCCAGCGCCAAGGACGTTCGACTGGCGGCCTACTACGCCTACGGCCGCATGCGGCGGGATGGGGCGGAAGGCGTGGCCTCGGCCTTTGAACTGCTGTCGGCCCTGATCGACCGGTTCGGGGAACAGTTGCTGCCCGCCCGCGCGGAAAGCCGCAAGGCCGCGCTGGAGTGGCTCGCTGGCGCGACCTTCACGGATCGCCTCGACCGCGTCTCGGGACTGACCGGGACTTACCTGGAGCGCACCCTGTCGGCGCTGGCGCTGATGCAGGAGCGCACCGCACAGTGGCCGGAAGCGGCCCGTCCCGCGCTGGATACGCTATTTCGCCGGTTCGAGGGCCGGGTTGAGTCTCCATCAGCCGCGGATAGCGATAGTCACGCAGTGCCCGTCAAGGCGCCGGCAATCGCGACGACGCTCGCCTCGGCCAAGGTGACCTCCACGCGGGAGCTTCTGGACGGCGCGCGCCAGATGGCGCAGTTCCTGCGCGAACAGCCGGAAGGCTATCTCGCTGCCTACCGCCTGATGCGTTGCGTACGCTGGGACACGCTGACCGAAGTCCCGCCACACGAGGCGGGTGGCAGGACGCGGCTCGTGGCACCGCGTGCCGAACTACGCGCCCACATGAAGCGGCTGGTCCTGCAGAGGCAGTGGCCGGAACTGCTCGACCGGGTCGAGCAGGCCTTTGCCGAGGGGGCCAATCACTTCTGGCTCGATCTGCAGTACTACGCCTTCGCCGCCCAGGACCAGGCCCGCGGCCAGTACGCACGCGTGCGCGACCTGCTGGCCACCGATTGCGCGCTGATGCTGGAGCGGCTGCCGGGCCTCGATCAACTTGCCTTTGCCGATGGCACGCCGTTCGCGGACGACACTACGCTGGAATGGATCGCCCGCCATGCCACCGTGCGCGATATCGAACGCGGTGAAGCGGTAGCCCCCGTGGCAGTGGATTCGGCCAGCACGGATTGGGCGGAAACGGAGGCCCAGGCCACCGAACTGGCCGCACAGCAAAGCCTCGATACGGCCCTGTCGTGGCTGCAGGGCCTGCCCACGTCGGATGGCGAGCGCGACCGCTTTGTGCGCCAGTTGGTCATGGCACGCGTTGCGGAGCGTGCAGAACGGGCGGATACGGCCCTGCACCTGCTCGCCGCGCTGGACCACAGCGCGCGGCACTACCGGCTGGCAACCTGGGAGCCGTCGCTTGCGTTCGAGGTCAAGCATCAATTGGTACGGCTGCTGAGATCCCGCCTGACGCGCAAGGATGCCGACAAGCCCGCGCTGGCGCAGCGCATCGATGCCCTGATGGGCGAGTTGACCGCCATCGACCCGGCCCGCGCCGTCGCCATGGCCTGAACGGCAAGACCACTCACATTCCCATGAATCACCCCACCCAAGACAACGACATCCTGCGCTACTACGAGGCCGAGATGCGTTACCTGCGCGAGGCCGGCAAGGAGTTCGCCCAGGCTTTCCCCGACCGGGCCCGGATGCTCAATATCGACCGCATCGGCGACCGCGATCCCCACGTCGAACGTCTGTTCGAGGGCTTCGCCTTCCTGATGGGCCGGCTGCGCCACAAGCTCGACGACGAGTTGCCGGAACTGACGGAAGGCCTGGTCAGCATGCTGTGGCCGCACTACCTGCGCATGATCCCGTCGCTGTCGATCCTGGAACTGATCCCGAGCCCCGGCGTGCTGCAAGGTCACGAGACCCTGGCGGCCGGGCTGGAGGCTGTTTCCGATCCGGTCCCGCTGGGGTCACAGCAAGGCACCGGGGACAGCGTGGAATGCATCTACCGGACAACCCAGCCGGTCGATCTGTACCCGCTGAGCGTGGCCGAAGCGGGTACCTACGCACGCGAGGACGGCCGCTCCGTCATTCGCCTGCGCCTGGCCCGGCAGGCCCAGTCGCGGCAGGAACAGCTGAAGGTGCCCCGGCTGCGGTTTTACCTGCATGCGGATCGTCCCGTGGCACTGGCGCTCTACGCGGCGCTTACCGCGCAACCGCTGGCCATGCACGTACGCATTCCCGGCTACCCGACCGACCGGCCCGGCACGCCGCAGTCCATGGCCGGCCTGCGCCTGGAGCCGGTGGGATTCGGCGCCAGCGAGCGGCTCTGGCCCAAGCCCGACAATGCCTTCGGCGGCTACCAGCTGTTGCTGGAGTACTTCACGTTCCCCGAGAAGTTCATGTTCGTGGACCTGCTCGGGCTCGACATGGCGGCGATCCCGTCAGATGTTCCGCACTTCGACGTCGAAGTCGTGCTCGCGAAGCCCTTTCCGGATGACATGCGCTTCTCGGCCGAGAACATCCGGCTTTTCTGCACGCCGATCATCAACCTGTTCGAGCTGGAGGCCGATCCGGTCACGGTCACCCACCATGAGACCGAATACCGGGTGCGGGCCATGGAACAACACGGTCAGCATGTCGAGGCCTACTCGGTCGATACCGTGCGCGGCTTCGAGGCAGCGACCGGCGAGCGCTTCGAGTACGCGCCATTCGCTGCTTTCCGGCACCGGGGCGGGATGCTGCGCCATGACATGCCCGAGCGCTACTTTCATACGCGTGTGCGAAGGGGGCCGTCCGGGCGCTTCGATACCTGGCTGGTGCTCGGCGGGCATGCCTGGGAGCAGCAGGACACGTTGCCGCAGGAAACCCTGTCTCTGTCGGTCACCGGTACGAACGGCATGCTGCCGAGAAAGGGGCTGCGCGAGGCCGGCATCACCCACATGCGCGGCGGCTTCACCAATATCGGCGCCGTGCGCAACCTGACGGCGCCCACCTTGCCGGTGTACCCGCCGACCGGCGACCGATTTCATTGGCGCGTGCTGTCTCACCTGGCGCCCAATTATCTGTCCATGCTCGATGCCGAGGTGCTGCGTGGCAGTCTGGCGCTCTACGACTGGACCGATGGCGAGCTGAACCGACGCAGGATCGATGCCATCACCGACGTCCGCCATCGCCCGCTGCAGAAACTGGTGAAGGGCGGACTGCAGCGCGGAGTGGAAATCGAGGTGAGCCTGGACAGCACCCGCTTCGCCGGCGACGGCGATGTGGAATTGTTCGGCGAAATGCTGAACCGCTTCCTGGCGCTCTATGCCACCCTGAACCTGTACACCCGCCTGGTCGTTGTCTCGCAGCCGAGTGGCAAGCGGCTCGAATGGCCCGATAGCAAAGGTGAGGGGGCCCCGTTTTGAGCTCCGCTGAGAAGTGCGTCATGGATACCGGTAGCCTGCTGCCGGCGTTGCTTGCCGATGCGCCGCGGATGAATTTTTTCCGGCTGTGCGAGCTGATCGAGCTGGCCGCACCGGAGCGCCCACCGCTGGGCACCACCGATTCGCCTGCTGACGAGCCGGTACGGTTCCGTTCATCCGGACAGCTCGGATTCCCGGGCCGGGAGATCGATCGCGTCGAGCGCGACGCGGACCAACCCGCCTTGCCGCCGGTGCTTCGGACAACTTTCCTGGGCCTCTACGGCGTCGATGCGCGCATGCCGTCCTACTTTGTGGACGAGATTGCCCAGCGCCGGGACGGCGCGGAACCCTTGGCCGCGTTCCTCGACCTGTTCCACCATCGCATCACCACGCAGTTCTACCGCGTGGGACGCAAGTATCGCTATCCGGTGGGCTTTCGCACCGGCGGCGAAGACAAGGTGTCGCGCTATCTGCTTAGCCTGCTGGGACTCGGCATCGGCCAGTCGTCGGTCGAGCAATCGGTGCCGACGCGCAAGCTCCTGTCGATGCTGGGACTCGCCAGCCAGCGTACGCGTACGGAAGAGGGGCTCGCAGGCGTGCTGCAGCATGCAGTGCCGGATGCCACGATCACAGTTACGGAATTCCATCCTGTGTGGGTACGTCTGGATACGCATGAACAGCAGCCGCTGGGGGAGAACTGCGTGCTCGGACGCGGCTTCCTTGACCGCACCAACACCGTACGCGTGGTGATCAACCCGAACCGGCGCGAGTCGGTACTCGGGCTGATGCCGGGCCGACGCCTCCATCAGGAGGTGATGGGCGTGCTGCGCTTCTACCTGGGCTATGCAGCGCATGCCCACCTGGAAATGCATGTGAGACGTTCATTGATGCCACCGCCCGCGTTGAACTCGAACGAAGCCAGCCTCGGCTTGACTACGCAATTGAGGCGGGACACAGGTGAATCTGATGCACCGGTCGATGATCCGGTGACGCGCGTGAAACTGGGCACCTGGACGGGCCATGCGGCGCCGGTGTCCGGACCACACTGAGGTCGCACGCCGATGGAACACAGCAACATGAAAACACAGAGGATCAACACGATGAGGTGGCAATTGCAAAGCTGCATCGCGGCACTGGGCTTCACCCTTTTAACTGGCTGCGGCGTGGGGCAGGCCGTGAAGGACGGCACAGTGGATGCGGCGAAGTGGATGTTCACGACGCAGGTCAAGACCATGAACATCGACCTCGTCAGCCGGTCGTCGTTGAATGCAAGTGGCGCTGGACGATCGCTGTCGACCGTCGTGCGGGTCTACCAGTTGAAGACGCCGCAAACGTTCGAACAGCTCAGCTACGAACAGCTCCAAGCAAATGACCTCGACATGCTGAAGATGGATTTGCTTGCCACCAGGGATGTCGTGCTGAGGCCTGACGCCGCTGCGAGCATCAGCGAGCCCATGAACGAGGCCACCGAGTACGTCGGCGTGGCTGCGTTCTTCCGCGATACGGGCAAGACCGGGACATGGAAACTCATCATCCCCAGGCAGCAATGGAAAAAGACCGATCCGGTGAAGATCGACGCGACCGACAATGTGCTGCAACTGGCAGGCATGAAGCCGGAACCAATCACGCAGGCGGCGCCGCAGCACAGCGTACCGAATCCGCAGAAGTCTGCGCAGACGGCGAGCGCCCGCAAGGAATGACAGCGTTATCGTGACGATGCTGCGTGATACGTTGGTCGGCCTGTCCGGGCACGAAGATCAGGTCGCCACATATCCAAGCTGCGCGCTGACCGCCGCCGCCTCCTCCCTCACCACCCTGCCGATCGGTCCATCGATATCCGGATCAAATCCGCCGGTAGCGCCAAGCGCCGTCAGCACCGCACTGAGTCTGCCCGTGTAGTCGAACACCGGCGCGGAAACAGCGCTGATGCCCTTCAGGTTCACATCGCGTACCGCCGCACAGCCGGCAGTCCGGACATCCCTCCGCAGTTGGCCGATCGGGTCATCGGCCGCCAGCATGGCGCGCAGGTCCGGCGCCGCCGCCGCCAGTTCCGCGCGGGCCAGCGCCAGGACTTCCCGCTCGTCGAGCAATCCCAGAAAGACCCGACCGGTGGCGCTCCATAGCAAGGGCATGACCGACCCCACCCGCACGTTCACGGTCACCGGCAGCCCCGGTTCCTCGAAACGCACAATGGTCGGCCCCTTGTTGCCCATGACGGCGATAAAGCAGGTGACCTCGTGCCGCTCGCGCACGCGAATCAGCGATGCCTCCGCGAGCCGTATCGGATCGGCCTGCCGCATGGCCGCCAGGCCGATGTGCAGTGCTTCCACGCCGAGCTGGTACTGCTGGCCACCGGCGTCCTGGGCAACCAGCCCTTCCTCGACCAGGCTCACCAGATAACGGTGCACCTTGGCCGGGCTTTCGTCGATATGGGCGGCCAGCGCCGTCAGAGTCGCCCTGCCGCCCATTCTGGCCAGTCCCTTGAGCACGGCCATGCCGGTGACTGCCGACTGCACCCGCCGGCGCCGTTCGCCGCGGGCGGGCGCCTTCTCGTCGTTTCGTTCTTCGCGCATCACATTCTCCCCGGGGACCGTCTGTTTATCGGTTCGCCGACTCCTTTGCATTCGAGGTTAACCCTCATCTCATTTTTACGCAATGCGTATATGATTTACGCAAAACGAAGTACCACAACACCGGAGACAACATGACGCCCCTCAGGACTTCCCTTCGCCTCGCCTTTGTCGCGGCAACGCTGGCAGCCATCTCCACCGGCGCCGCGCTGGCCGCCGATACCTACCCGAGCAAGCCGATCCGCTGGGTCGTGCCGTATGCCGCGGGTGGTGGCTCGGATTTCCTGGCGCGCACCATCGGGCAGGGGTTGTCGGCCAAGGTGGGGCAGCCGGTAGTCGTGGATAACAAGCCCGGCGGCAATACCGCCATTGGCGCGACCGAGACGGCGCGCGCCGCGGCGGATGGCTACACGGTGCTGTCCGCCGACAACGGCACGCTGGTGTTCAACCCCGCGCTCTACAAGACGCTGAGCTACCAGCCCAAGGACCTGGCGCCGGTGACGCTGCTTGGCCGCTTTCCGATGATCCTGGTGGTCGGCCCGGGCAGCACGGCGCACACGGTGCAGGAATTCATCGCGCAGACCAAGGCCAAGCCGGGCGGTATCAACTATGGATCGGCCGGCGCCGGCAGCCCGCACCACCTCGCCATGGAATTGCTGAAGGTCGAGGCGGGGCTGACCATGACCCATGCGCCTTACCGCGGCGCCGCGCCCGCGCTGTCCGACGTGGCGGCTGGCCAGATCCCGGCGATGATGGTCGACTTCGCCGCCGGCGCCGGCTTCATCAAGGGCGGCAAGGTCCGGCCGCTGGCCGTGGCCAACGCCACGCGCCTGCCGCAGCTTCCCGACGTGCCGACCTTTGCCGAGGTCGGCTACAAGAACGTGGAAGCCGCCGCGCTGGTCGGCATGGTCGTGCCGGCCGCCACCCCGCCCGATGTCATCACCACGCTGAATCGCCAGGTCGTGGCCGCGCTGAAGGAACCGGGCGTGAACAAGCGCCTGGTCGATTTCGGCGTCGAGCCGGTCGGTAATTCGCCGCAGCAGTTCAATGACCTGCTGCGCAGCGAAACCGCGCGCTGGCAGAAGCTCATCCGCGACCTGAAGATCACGCTGGACTGAGACCAAGCACCAGCCGCTGTCCGCATTGCCTTTGTTGGAGCCATACCCATGACCGCAGCCACCCCGAACTCCACGGACTCCCTTATGCAGAAGTGTCCGTTCAGCCATGGCGCGCAACCCGCTGCAGCCGCGCCGAACGGCTGCCCGGTCAGCGCGCAGGCTGCGGCATTCGATCCGTTCGGCGACGGCTACCAGCAGGACCCGCCCGAGTACGTGCGCTGGTCGCGCGAGCAGGAGCCGGTGTTCTACAGCCCGCAGCTCGGCTACTGGGTGGTGACGCGCTATGACGACATCAAGGCGGTCTTCCGCGACAACCTGACCTTCAGCCCCGCCATCGCGCTGGAGAAGATCACGCCGACCGGCCCCGAGGCCAATGCCGTGCTGGCCTCTTACGGCTACGCGATGAACCGCACGCTGGTCAACGAGGACGAGCCCGCCCACATGCCGCGCCGCCGCGCGCTGATGGAGCCGTTCACGCCCGAGCAGCTCAAGCACCACGAACCGCTGGTGCGCAAGCTGGCGCGCGAGTACGTGGATCGCTTCATCGACGACGGCAAGGCTGACCTGGTCGACCAGATGCTGTGGGAAGTGCCGCTGACGGTCGCCCTGCACTTCCTCGGCGTGCCCGAGGAAGACATGGACCTGCTGCGCCAGTATTCAATCGCTCATACGGTCAACACCTGGGGCCGGCCGAAGGCGGAAGAGCAGGTCGCGGTGGCGCACGCGGTCGGCAACTTCTGGCAGCTCGCCGGCCGCATCCTCGACAAGATGCGCGCGGATCCGTCCGCGCCAGGCTGGATGCAGTACGGCATCCGCAAGCAGAAGGAACTGCCCGAGGTCGTCACCGATTCCTACCTGCATTCGATGATGATGGCCGGCATTGTCGCCGCACACGAAACCACCGCGAATGCCAGCGCCAACGCCATCAAGCTGCTGCTGCAGCATCCGGACGTCTGGCGCGAGATCTGCGAGGACCCCGCGCTGATCCCCAACGCGGTCGAGGAATGCCTGCGCCACAACGGCTCGGTGGCCGCATGGCGGCGCGTGGCCACACGCGATACCGAAGTCGGTGGCATCCCCATCGCGGCCGGATCGAAACTGCTGATCGTGACCTCGTCCGCGAACCATGACGAGGCGCACTTCGCCGATGCCGACCTGTTCGATATCCGCCGCGAGAATGCCGCCGACCAGCTCACCTTCGGCTACGGCTCGCACCAGTGCATGGGCAAGAACCTGGCCCGCATGGAGATGCAGATCTTCCTGGAGGAACTGACGCGCCGGCTGCCGCATATGCGGCTGTCGCAGCAGGCGTTCACGTATCTGCCCAACACCTCGTTCCGCGGCCCCGAGCACCTGTGGGTCGAATGGGACCCGGCGCAGAACCCGGAACGCACGCAACCTGAGTTGCTCGCGCAGCAGACGCCGGTGCGCATTGGTGAGCCCTCCGGGCAAGCCATCAGCCGGCCGGTGATCGTGCAGAGCGTCACGACGGCTGCCGATGGCATCGTGCGGCTGCGGCTCGCATCGCCCGATGGCAAGCCGATGCCGCGCTGGTCGCCGGGCTCGCATATCGATGTCGATTGCGGCGATACGGGCCTGTCGCGCCAGTATTCGCTGTGCGGCGATCCGGCCGAGACCGGCGTGCTCGAGATCGCCGTGCTGCGCGAGGCGGAAAGCCGTGGCGGCTCGGCCTGGATCCACGATCACGTGAAGCCCGGCGACCGCCTGAAGATCCGTGGTCCGCGCAACCATTTCCGCATGGACGAAGGCTGCCGCAAGGCGATCTTCATTGCCGGCGGCATCGGCATCACGCCGGTCAGCGCGATGGCGCGGCGCGCGCTCGCGCTGGGCATCGACTACGAGATCCACTACAGCGGGCGCACGCGTGCCGGCATGGCGATGATCGACGAGCTGCGCGCGCTGCATGGCGAGCGCCTGCACCTTCACATCAAGGAAGAAGGCGGCCGCAACGACCTCGACGCGCTGCTGGCACGCACCGACCGCAGCGCGCAGATCTACGCCTGCGGCCCGGCGCGCATGGTGGAGGCGCTGGAACAGGCCTGCACCGGCTGGCCGGATGACGCGCTGCGCGTCGAACATTTCGCGACGACACTGGGCACGCTCGATCCGTCGAAGGAGCAGCCGTTCGAGGTGGAGCTGAAGGACTCGGGACTGACCGTCACGGTGCCCGCCGACCAGACCCTGCTGACCACGCTGCGCTGCGCCGGCATCGACATCCAGAGCGATTGCGAGGAAGGCCTGTGCGGCTCATGCGAGGTGCGCGTGCTCGCGGGCAGCGTCGACCATCGCGACGTCGTGCTCACGCGCGGCGAGCGCGAGGCGAACACGAAGATGATGACGTGCTGCTCGCGTGCATTGCCGGGTACCCGGCTCGTTCTGGAACTCTAAGGGTGAAGGGGCCGGATTCCGGCCTGTCCGTCCGCTTTCCCCACACTGCAGGCCATCGCCTGGCCACATGACCGCCTGTGGGTCATGCGCCGCTTCGTTCCATTCCCCGACTTCCCTCCACGCGCTGCCATGGGCCCGCATTGGCACATCGGCGCGCGTGTTCTCATTGTTAGAACACGATCGCGCATCCGATCTGATTGTTGAGCGCAAAGCCGCAAACCATACTGCCCCGGACGAGCAGCACTGCCGATGACGACGCCAAAGCCAGTGCTGCATCACGACCAACTTTCCCCTGACCGGAGCGGTGATGGAACAATCGAAAGCAGGAACCCTGATCGGCGCATTTGCGGCGTTCTTCCCGGACGCTACGGAAATCGGATCCTATGTCGGCGGCAGGCTTGTCGCGGGAACCGGCCAAGACATCCAGCTGTTCGATCCGGCCACGGGCGAAGAAAGCCTGAGCTATCGCGATGCCGGCCCCGAGGTGGCGCAGCAGGCCTGCATCGCCGCGCGCGAAGCACAAAAGCGCTGGTGGAGCCTGACGCACGCCGCGCGCGGCCGCATCCTCTACGCGGTCGCCGCCAAGGTGCGCGAGCACAATGAATCGCTTGCCGTGCTGGAATCGATGTCACAGGGCAAGCCCATTCGCGACAGCCGCCGCGAGGTGGAGATGGTCGCGGAAATGTTCGAGTTCTATGCAGGCTGGGCGGACAAGTTTTATGGCGATGTCATCCCAGTTCCCACCACGCACCTGAACTACACGCGCCGCGAGCCCTTTGGCACGATCCTGCACATCGCCCCCTGGAACATTCCCATCCTGTCGTTCGGCTGGCAGGTGGCCCCGACCGTTGCCGTCGGCAATGCCGTCTTGCTCAAGCCTTCCGAGCTGACGCCGTTCTCGTCGCTCGCTGTGGCGGCGCTCGCCGAACAGGCTGGCGTACCTGTCGGCCTGATCAATGTGCTCGCGGGCTATGGCCATACCACCGGCCAGGCGGCCATCGCCGACGATGTCGTGAAGAAGGTGGTCTTCGTGGGATCTCCCGCAACCGGGATACGTATTGCAGAAGCCGCCGCCAAGCGCGTCATTCCGTGCATCCTCGAACTGGGTGGAAAGTCGGCCAATATCGTTTTCGATGACGCCAACCTCGACCTTGCCGCAATCGGGGCCCAGGCGGCTGTGTTCTCCGGCGCCGGCCAGAGCTGCACCGCCGGTTCACGCCTGCTGATCCAGCGAAAGGTCTATGAGCAAGTCGTCGACAAGGTGGCCGAAGGCGCGCGCAAGCTGCGGCTTGGCCACCCGCTCGAAGCGTCCACGGAAATCGGCCCGATCAACAACCGGAATCAGTACGAGCACATCAAGCGGATGATTGCCCGCGGCGTCGAAGAAGGCGCGCAACTCGCCGCCGGCACGACCAGCTTCGGGGACCGCGGCTACTTTGTTCCGCCGACGCTCTTCGCCGGTGTCTCGAACCAGATGGACATCGCCCGCACGGAGGTATTCGGCCCCGTCATCGCGGCAATTCCCTTCGATACCGAGGACGAGGCGATTGCCATTGCCAATGACAGCGAATTCGGCCTCGCCGGCGCAGTCTGGACCAATGACGTCGCACGCGCGCACCGGGTGGCCGGGCAAGTGGATGCGGGTACGTTCTGGATCAACGGATACAGGGCCGTCCATGTCAGCTCGCCATTTGGCGGCTACAAGAACAGCGGCTACGGACGTACCAGCGGCATTGAAGCCCTCTACGAGTACACCCAGGCCAAAAGCGTCTGGGTCCAGACCGCCGCTTCGGCAGTCACTGCGATTGGCCGCGCCTGAATGCCAAGCCGGTCATGAGCATGGAACACACCGAGACTTTCGATTACGTGGTAATCGGCGCCGGCTCGTCCGGCGCGACCCTGGCCACCCGACTGGCTGAGCGCAATGCAGGGAAGGTCCTGCTGCTGGAAGCCGGCGCTCCGCGCCAGCGGGACTTCTGGGTCACCGTTCCGATCGGGGTCGCCAAGATCCTGCAGAACAGCAAGTATGTCTGGCAGTTCTCCACGGAACCGCAGCGGCAGCTGGCCAACCAGAGCATCTACTGGCCCAGGGGCCGCATGCCCGGCGGCTCCAGTTCGGTCAACGGCATGATCTACGTGCGCGGCGAGCCTGCGGAGTTCGACCACTGGGCCAGCCTCGGCAATCGCGGATGGGACTATGCGTCCTTGCTGCCCTACTTCAGGAAGCTGGAATCGGTCGCCTTCGGCGAGGAAGCATACCGCGGCCGTGGCGGCCCGATCCAGGTGTCCTCGGTCTCGCAGGTATGCCCCAATCCCCTGAGCAATGCCTTTATCAGCGCCTGCCAGGACGCCGGCATCCCTGCTACGGAGGACTACAACGGCGCGGCCTACGAAGGCGTCAGCTACCTGCAGCTCTCCACGGGCGGGGGGCGGCGTTGCAGCACGGCGGTCGGCTACCTGCGTGGCCGCCCTCAACCAAACCTGCACTTGGCCACCGAGGCGCTGGCGACCCGGCTGCTGTTTGACGGCAAGCGCGCAACCGGCGTCGAGTACATGCAGGGCGGCCAGCTTCGGCAGGCCATGGCTGCACGCGAGGTCATCGTGAGCGCCGGCCCGATCAAGTCGCCGCAGCTGCTGGAGTTGTCCGGCATTGGCGACGCAGAGCGCCTGCAGGCCTTGGGCATTCCCGTCCGCCACCACCTGCCCGGCGTCGGCGAGAACCTGATCGATCACCTCCAGTCGCGCATCACCTATGCCTGCACGCGTTCGGTCACGCTGAACGAAATCATGCAAAGCCCGTTGCGGCAGGGCTGGATGGGACTGCGCTACCTGCTGACCGGCCGCGGGCTGATGGCGACGCCATCAGTATCGGCCCATGCGCTGGCGCGTTCGCGGTCCGGCGACCAGCGTCCAAGCGTCAAGATCCAGATCGCCCATATCAGTGGCGCGGACCGGTATGCGGGCAAGGGCTTCGGTCTGGACGCCTTCCCGGGCTTCAACCTCGGCTTCTTCCAGTTGCGCCCCGAGTCGCGCGGCCATCTGCATATCCGCAGCAGCAATCCCCTCGATGCGCCCGTGATCGAGCCGCGCTACCTGAGCAGCGACACCGACATCCAGGCCATGCTCGAAGCGCTGCACATGACGCGCAAGATCGCCCGGCAATCGAGCCTGGCCGATTTCGTGGCACGCGAGACGCGCCCCGGCATCGATGTGCAGGATGACCAGGCCCTGCTCGCGTACATCAGGAAATCCGGCCAGACCAGCTGGCATCCGATCGGCACCTGCAAGATGGGCCTGGATGCGATGGCGGTGGTGGATCCCGAGTTGAAAGTCCACGGCCTCAGCGGCCTGCGCGTGGTGGACTCTTCGGTCATGCCGACGATGTGTTCGCCCAATACCAACGCTGCGTCGATCATGATCGGCGAAAAGGCCGCGGATCTTGTTCTGGCGCATTAAGCTGGTGACGGTCCGGACACCGCCGCGCCTGCCGATCGGTACGAGCATTGCACGTTGGGGGACGGGAGTGCGAGAATCCGCCATTGGCCATCGACGGCATTGCTCGGATCGGGAAGACGGAATGGCAGGCCCAATCAACGAAAGCCGCATAGGCTATCTGTATGAAGCCGTACGATGCGGCACGGTACGCGCGGCGGCTGACTATCTTGATGTAGCACCCTCGGCCGTCAGCCGGCAGATCGCCTTGCTGGAAGAGGAACTCGCCATCGCGCTGGTGGAACGCAACAAGCGCGGTGTCCGGCCCACCGAGGCGGGCGCCCTGCTTATCGAGTACTTCCGGCAGCAGCGTTCCCATCAGGGCGATCTGGTTGCCAAGCTCCAGGAACTCCAGGGGCTTCGCCGCGGCACGATCGCCGTGGTGATGGGCGAAGGCTTTGCCTCCACCATGGTCAGCGGCCCCATCAAGCAGTTCTGTGAAGCGTACCCCGAGATTTCGATCACGCTCGACCTGTGCAGCACCAACGAGGTCATGCGCAGGGTGTCGGAAGATGAAGCGGACATAGGCCTGGTCTTCAACCCGTCATCCGACAGCAGGATCGTGAGCCGCGCGGGATCGCGCCAGCCGATGCATGCCATCGTCTCGCCGGAATTCCCGCTGATTGGCAAGGTGAAGTCGGTCACGCTTCACGATCTTCTGCCCTACCCAATGGTCCTGACACATCCCGAACACGGTACGCGGCGGCTGGTCGACGCCGCCATGCTGCTCGACAAGGTCAGGTTCTCCCCTGCCATCACGACCAATTCGGTCACCGTCCTGAAGCTCTTTGCCAAGAGCAATCTGGGATTCACGCTGCTCGCCCCCATCGCGATTGCACCGGAACTGGCGGCAGGCGAGCTGGTGGCCCTTCCCGTGGACAATCGCCTGCTCCAGAGTTCCGAGGCTCACCTCGTCACACGTGTCGGCCGCCAGCTCTCTCCGGCGGCCGATCGGCTGCTGCATCGCCTGAGGGCGCAGATACACAAGTACGATCAGTACGACGCGGAGGCCGGCGGGCAGGCTTCATTGGCGGCGCAGTAGCGGCGGCTGTTCTTTGAGGTCACGGCGCAAGGATGGCGCTTGGCATGCGCTGTTGGCTCACCGGCGTAGCCGGCGGGGGTTCTGTGGGTGGGATTGAGGTATCGCTCTTGACTGGCGCCGCTGTTTCGCCGGCGTAGCCGGCGGGGGTTTGGGGGTGGGATTGGGGTGTCGTGCTTGGCATGCGCCGCTGTTTCGCCGGCGTAGCCGGCGACCTACTCTTTTGTCCGAGCGACAAAAGAGTAGGCAGAAAAGCGCGTCGTTGCCGCTGGCCATCAATTCCACGGCGGCAGGGGTTCAAACGGCTTTGGACGCCTGCGATGGTGGTCAGCCGTTCCACCCTGCTACGCCATGTGAGTCAGAACCTGTGCCTCGCGCGGCACGACTTTTGGACGATCCCCAAGACGGACTCGGGTACAGCGTTTCAACCAGATCAGTGGTGGGACGCCTTCGGCTGCGCTGCGCGCACGTCGTCGTCTGGGGGCAAGCTCATCAGCGTCGCTGGCGCACGAGTCCCCGTTCCAGTTCCAGTTCCAGTTCCAGTTCCTGTTCCTGTTCCAGTTCCTGTTCCTGTTCCTGTTCCTGTTCCTGTTCCTGTTCCTGTTCCTGTTCCTGTTCCTGTTCCTGTTCCTGTTCCTGTTCCTGATTTCCTGTCTCTAGGCGCATGCAATGCGCCCAAGGCTTCGTCACTGAGGCGAGGTTAGGACTAGACCTCAGCGGTCTTACTCCGAGCGCGCGTAGCGCAGCCGAAGGCGTCCCCGTGAGGCGTTGTTAGAAGGGACCACTCCGTAATCCGGGTTCGCTCGTACGCGCTGTCCCATCCTAATCATCTACGCGGCAGGCAGTCCAGCGGACCTCTGATGTCTCAATGGCAATGAGCTCTGGATTGACCACGTATGTACGGAGCAACCACATGGGTAACAAACGAGTTCACTCACATGGGTAACACTTTGAGGCTTAGATAGCCTTTGTGGTTGTGCCGTTCATCGATTCCTCCAATCACCATG
>NZ_CAJPVI010000076.1 GCF_905397435.1 Cupriavidus numazuensis | reverse complement strand
GCTCCTGTCGAGGCTCGAGGCGAATTGCCTCGGTCCTCAACATAGGAAACAGCGCTGGCGGTTGAGTCACTTCGCGCTTGGCCGGAGGGTTACCGCGCGAGCGGTTTAGTCCTCTGGCTGGTCTCGGCCTTCCGCGGAAATGGGTGTTGAATTTCTCTTCGGCGCGCCCCCCCATGTCCCTCGCTTGAATTACCCAGCATTCAACGATTGACTTCCCGCATCAATCTTTCACAATCCGCACCTTGAGTGTGAACGTCAGTCTTCTCTAGACTGGCCGAGCTCCTGAAACAGCAGGAGTCGGGTGTGAGAACCCGGTTCCCGGTACGGCGAATGATGGCGAGAGCGATCATTCGCTTTTTGATGCGCTTGTGCACGCAATTGCTTTATGGCGGGCCGGGCGGGGCCAGCTTCGGCTGGGCCGGTTTCCGTGGCGTCCGGTTTCTCACCCCCGTCGTCAGGCCCGCCACCTCACGTGAGAATGAGTGGTGGTCCTTCGCTCATACATCAATGAGGTCAGCAATGCCACAAACCATCAATGATCGGGCCGCCAGCATGCATCGATCTGCGGTCGATTCCGATTCCTTCATCGCCCCAAGGCTCGACGAGCCAATCTCACACTTCAGCCCTGAAACCCTGCGCGCAGCCCGAAAGGATGCATTGCCAATTCCTCGGCAGCTTGTGTTGCTTAATTTGTTGGATCAGGCCACCTCAGTCGTACGCGGCGCGGCATGCGCACTGACGCTGCTCGCCCAAAGCGATTGCGACGCCCAAGACGAAGGCACCGTGGCCCTGCGTTCAGCAAGCACCGACGCACTGCGAGCCCTGTGCCAGGCCTCCCTCGCTCTGCTTGCAGACCGGATCAGCGAAGTAGGCGAGGGGATCGAAGCCGCGGCGGCAGCGTAGCCACCGCCGGTCCTGAGGGGCGTCCGTCAGGAACGCCCCTATCCCTGCCCCTTCAACAACTTCCTCAACCCCAGATAAACCGCCCGCCGCTCCTCGGGCTCCAACTGCCGAATCACCTCCGCCTGCCCGCGTCGCGCGAGTGGCATTACCTCGTCATGCAGGGCAATCCCGGCATCCGTCACGCTGCAGATGAGTTTCTTGCGCGGCGTATTCCCCTCTGTCTCCAGATGCACCAGCCCGCGCTCCTCCAGTAGCCGCAGCGTGCGGCTGACCAGCGCCTTGTCCGATGTGGACTGCACCACGAGTTCCGAGAACGGCAACTTCCGCGCATGCGCCAGCAGCGCCAGGATGCGCCACTCCGGCACGGTCAGGCCGAATTGCTCGGCATAGGGCTGCGTCACCGTGCTCCGCAGCCGCGTGATGAGCTGGCTCAGCATGGTGGTCAGGAAGTTGTCCACCGTCAGGCCGTTGCCGGCCTCGTCCAGGTCGGTCCAGGGGCTGTCGTCTGCAGTGCGGGGCGGCTGAGCCTGCGGGCCTGTTGCAGGCCCGGTGTTTCGGGTCATGAATTCCTTCCGGTTGAGACGGTTCGAGGACGCTGTGCGGTGCCGGAGCAGGCGCCCAAGCGGCGTGAAGGGCGCCAGATTGTCTCACAGGCGGACACGATGTCCGCGGATACGGCGCTTCCGCCATATGCGTTTTGGAAAACATAATTCTCACATTGTCAATCAGTGATTAACGTAAGTTGAGTAGTCAACAAACGCGACCTAGCATGTATGCATGTTCCTGATGTGAACATACGTTTTGCTAATGAAACACTCGTAGAGGTGTTTTCCATCGAGCCAACCCTGTCTTCGCGTTGAGTACAACCGACCCGACTCCCGCCGCGAAGCGCCCCCACAGGAGCTGTTGATGAAACGAGACCGCCGACTTTTCCTTGCTGCCACTGCCATGGCAGCGCTGGTGCTAGCCGAGGGCAGCACGGCCGCTGCCGCTGCCTATCCGACCAAGACCGTGACTATGGTGGTCGCCTATCCGCCGGGCGGCGATACCGACGCCATGGCGCGCCTGTACGCCGACAAGCTGTCGGCCCGCCTCAAGCAGCCGGTGATCGTGGAGAACCGGCCGGGCGCCGCTGGCGTGGTCGGGACTTCCTTCGTGAGTCGTGCGCCGGCCGATGGCTACACGCTGCTCTATACGCCGAACCCGTTCACGCTCGCGCCGATGGTGCTCAAGCTCGCGCCGGCATCGAGCTATGACCCGCTGCATGGCTTCACGCCCGTGATCCAGACCGCGGTGCAGGCGGTGCTGCTGGTGGCCAACCCGGCGGCTGGCGTCAAGACGGTTCCCGAGATGATCGCCGCGGCCAAGGCGGGCAAGAACTTCACCTACGGCAGCCCGGGCGCCGGTTCGCCGATGCACATCGCCGGCGAGATGCTGAATCGCGCCGCGGGCGTGAAGATCCAGCACGTGCCGTACAAGGGCGTGGCGCCGGCCGTCAATGACGTGGTCGCCGGCCACGTGAGCTTCGCGTACGTGACGCTGGGTCCGGTCGCGCAGTACATCAACACCGGCAGGCTGATTCCGCTGGCTATCACCGACGCCAAGCGCTCGGCGCTGCTGCCCAATGTGCCGACGCTGGCCGAGCTTGGCTACAAGGACGTGGTGGTCGGCGCCTGGCACGGCGTGATGGCGCCCAAGGGCACGCCCGCCGAGATCGTGAAGGTGCTCAACGAGCAGCTCAACGAAGTGATCCGGCTGCCGGACGTCACCGAGAAGATGGCCACGTTCGGCGCGATTCCGGTCGGCGGTGCGCCCGCTGCGCTCGACAAGGTAAACGCTTCGGATTACGAGCGCCTTGGCAAGGTGATCCGCGACATGGGCATCTCGGCGGAATGACGCAAGGCGCAGCAGATCCATGCAACACAAGACGCAGGAGGCGGGCATGAGCCAGTCCATCGTGGGAGCGTCCACGCCGCAGGTGACCGCGCGGGAGAAGGTCATGGGACGCGCGCAGTATGCCGGCGATATCAAGCTGCCCGGCATGCTGCATGCGAAGGTGCTGCGCAGCCCGCACCCGCATGCGCGCATCGTCGGCATTGACACCGCGGCGGCGAAGGCGCTGCCCGGTGTCAAGCTGGTGGTGACCGGGCGCGATACGCCCACGCGCCTGTGGGGGCCGCACCGCAAGGAGCAGCGCGTCCTCGCTGTCGGCGTGGTGCGCCACGTCGGCGAGGAAGTGGCGGCCGTGGTCGCGGTCAGCGAGGAAATCGCGCGCGATGCACTCGACCTGATCCGCGTCGAGTACGAGGAACTGCCTGCGCTGCTGAGCCCCGAGGCCGCACTGGCCGACGGGGCGTTGGAAGTCCATGCCGGCACAAGCAATATCGGCCATGAGATGCATATCGAGCGCGGCGATGTTGAGGCCGGCTTTGCCGAGGCCGCCGCGGTGTACGAGGCCACGTACGACATGCATTCGCAGTACCCGGGCTATCTGGAGCCGATGGCGTCGGTCGCGACGCAGGACGGCAACGGGCGCCTGACGGTGTACGCGTCGACGCAGTCGGTGTTCCTCGCGCGCAGCCGATTGGCCGAGGCGCTGGATCGGCCGGCATCGACGATCCGCGTGGTGCAGGCGACCACGGGCGGCGGCTTCGGCGCGAAGATCGTCGAGGAGAACAACAGCCTGATCTGCGCGTTCCTGGCGACGAAGCTCAATCGTCCGGTGCGGATGGTCAACAATCGCCTCGAAGATTTCCAGGGCGCGCGCGCGAGCGTGCCGGCAAAGGTGTGGCTGCGCATCGGGCTGTCCGCCGACGGCATGATCGTGGCCAAGGATGTGCGCATCACGGCCGAGTGCGGCGCGTATGCGGGCCTGGCCGGCGACGTCATGCACGTCAGCGCCATGCGCAGCGACAACATGCATCGCGTGACCAATGTGCGATCGCATGCGGTGCTCGCGTACACGAACAACCCGCCGCGCGGTGCGTTCCGCGGCTTCGGCGGGCAGCAGATGCTGTTCCCGCTGAACTGCCACCTGACGGTGCTGGCCGGGATGATCGGCATGGACCCGATTGAAGTACACAAGCGCAATGCGATCGGCCGCGGCGAGACCAGCGTGCATGGCTGGCAGATTGGCAGCACGGGCATGCAGGAATGCCTGGAGATGACGCGCAAGGCAATCGGCTGGGACGCCAAGCGCGAAGCGCCGCGCGGCACCGGCACGCGCCGGCGCGGCGTGGGCATTGCGGCGGCGATGCACGTCAGCGGCAACCGCACGCTCGGCAACTGGGATGGCTCGACCATCCTGCTCAAGCTCAACGAAGATGGCCGCGTGATGCTGCAGACCAGCGAATGCGACATGGGGCAGGGCGCCAACACCATGCTGAGCCAGATCTGCGCACAGGAGATGGGGATTCCGCTGTCGCACGTGACCGTGATGGCGCCGGATACCGATACCTCGCCGTTCTGCCTCGGGTCGCTCGCGTCGCGCGTGACGATCATCTCGGGCAACGCCGTGCTGCGTGCGGCGCGTGAAGCGAAGCAGAAGGTGATGGGGCTGGCGGCCGAAAAGTTCGGCGTCGATGTGGAAAGCTTGGTGTTTGCCGATGGCCGCATCAGCGTGCCGGGCCAGCCGGACAAGTCGGCCACGCTCGCAGAAATCGCACGGCTCCATATCTTCCGCCACGGCGGCGAAGGCATCCATGTGCGCGCCACCTATGACGCGCCCACGGTGATGCATGACGCCAACTACTACGGCAACATCGCGCCCGCCTATTCGTTCGCGGCGCAGGCGGTGGAAGTGGAGGTCGATACCTGCACGGGCCGCGTGACCGTGATCGACAGCTTTGTCGCCGATGACTGCGGCAAAGCCATCAACCCGCTTGCGGTGCACGGCCAGACGCACGGTGCTACGGTGCAGGCCATCGGCTGGACGCTCTACGAGCACCTGCGCTACGAAGACGGTCGCCTGCAGAACGGCAACTTCGCCGACTACACCATGGCCACGGCCGATGCGCTGCCGATGCTGCGCACGGACCTCGTCGAGTCGAACGATCCCAACGGCCCGTTCGGCGCCAAGGGCGCGAGCGAGACGGCGATCCTGCCCGGCGCAGCGGCGATTGCCAACGCGGTGCATCACGCCATCGGCATACGCATTCATTCGCTGCCGATCACGCCCGAGAAGGTGCTGGCTGCATTGCGCGAGCGCGAAGAGATGGAGAAGGAGAGCGCCCATGCGTGATTTCGAATTCCTGGAGCCGGCCACGGTCGGCGAAGCGAGCCGCATGCTGGCCGACCTCGGCGACAACTGCCGCGCGTACGCGGGCGGTACGGCGCTGATGCTTGGCATGCGCCAGCGCATGGTGACGCCGAGCCATGTGGTCTATCTTGGCGGGCTCGATGCGCTGCGCGGCATCACGTTCGATCCGAAGCAGGGGCTGCGCATCGGCGCGCTGACCCTGCATGCAGAGGTCGCGCGTTCGCCCGTCGTGCAGGCGCATTACCCGATGCTGGCGAGCATGGCTTCGCGCGTGGCGAATCCACAGGTGCGCAACCAGGGCACGATCGGCGGCAACCTTTGCTATGCCGATCCGGCCACCGATCCGCCGGGCTGCCTGATGGCGCTCGGCGCGCAGATCGTGCTGAGCGGCCCGGGCGGTGAACGTGTGCTGGCGATCGAGGATTTCCTCGTCGATTACTACGTCACCGCACTGACTCCCGGTGAGATCGTGACCGAGATCCGCTTGCCTGCGCCGGCAGCCGGCGCGGACGGACGCTATGCGCGCTTCCTGCGCACCGCCGCGGAACACCGGCCGCTCGCCAGCGTGGCACTGTCGGTGCGGCGCGAGGGCGATTTCTGCTTGGACGCGCGTCTGGCGGTCGGTGCATCCACGCCCATCCCGGCCCGCCTGCACCGCGCCGAGTCGCTGCTGTCCGGCAAGACCGTGACTGCAGAGCTGGCGGCCGAAGCTGCTGACATTGTCGCCGCTGACATCAACGCGGTATCGGACATGCGCGGCACGGAGGATTTCCGCCGCCATATCGTGTGCACGGTCGCACGCCGCACCATCGCCGAGCTGTTCGGCGTGGCTGCGGACTGAGGAGTTGCCCATGAACAAAGTCACCATCGATGTCACCGTCAACGGTGAAGAACATACCGTCGAGGTCCCCGCGCGGCGCATGCTGTCCGACCTGCTGCGCGACGACCTGAACCTGACCGGCACCAAGCGCGGCTGCGAGACCGGCATCTGCGGCGCCTGCACGGTGCTGGTCGACGGCGAGGCCGTCAAGTCCTGCCTGATGCTGGCCTCACAGGTCCGCGGCCGCCACGTGATGACCGTCGAAGGCCTGGCCGCCGACGGTGAACTGCACCCGCTGCAGCAGTGCTTCATGGAATGCGGCGGACTGCAGTGCGGCTACTGCACGCCGGGCTTCCTGATGACGTCGTGCGCGC
Organism: Cupriavidus numazuensis; assembly: GCF_905397435.1. GTDB lineage: Bacteria > Pseudomonadota > Gammaproteobacteria > Burkholderiales > Burkholderiaceae > Cupriavidus > Cupriavidus numazuensis. Next base: position 27,379 of record NZ_CAJPVI010000076.1, on the reverse strand, counting down.
TGCTGGCCAACAATCCCAACCCAACGGAAGAGGAAGTCCGCCACGGTCTGAACGGCAACCTGTGCCGCTGCACGGGCTATGTCGGCATCGTCGAATCCATCCTGTCCGCCGCGGAGAAAATGCGTGGAAATTGAAAAGACCCTGGTCACCGCGGCGCCGCCGGCACGCGTGTGGGAACTGATGCTCGACCCGAACGTGATGGGCGCTTGCGTGCCCGGCATGGAATCGATCGAGGTCATCAGCGATGTCGAGTACATCGCGCATATGGCGGTGAAGATCGCGTTCATCAACGCACGCTTCCGCCTGCATACGAAGATCGTCGAGACGCGCGCGCCGCACTACCTGCGTACCGAAGGGACCGGGGAGGATGCCTCGGTGGCGAGTTCGCTGCGGCAGACGAGCGAGATGTTCCTGACGGAGCAGGAAGATGGCTCGACGCAGTTGCGCATCAAGGTACAGGTCGATGTGCTGGGGCGGCTCGGCACCTTCGGCCTGAGCGTGATGAAGACCAAGGCTGACCGGATGTGGGACGAGTTCGGCGCCAACCTGCTCGCGCGGTTGTCGCCGCAGGCCGGGCAGGCCGTGGCGGCAGCGGTTCCGGCTGCGACGCCGGCCGCAACGGCACCTGCTGCCATGCCGGCGGCGGCGCCTGCATCGGTCGCCGCGCACAACGGACACGCGGCGAGCGCGCCGGTCTGGAACGGTAACGGCCACGGCGGCGGCAACGGCGGCTTCCTGTCGCGGCTGCTGGGGCGCGCACCGGTGCAGCGCGGCCCGGTCTCGGACATCTGCGTGGAACTGCGCCGCCGCGACGAGACCATCGTCGTGCGCTGGCCGGCCCAGCATGGCGAGCAGTGCGCGGCTTGGCTGCGGGACTATCTGAAGTAAGGGCGGGGGAACGTGTGGTGGCGGGCGAACAACCTGCCGCCACGCGGGGTTTGTCGGCGTGACGGGTACCCGACGGGGCTCAGGCGTGATATATGGGACAGTTACGGATGCATGCGGCAGCGGGAAACCGCCCCGCAAAGCACCCGAAGCACGTCCAGAACGCCAAAACTCGCCATAGCAGAGACAGACCATGACCACCGAATCGCCGCCCGAAGACGCCCAGGACAAGTACATCGTGCCCGGGCTGGAGCGCGGCCTGCGGTTGCTGGGGGAATTCAGCAGCCGCGAGCGCACGCTGTCGGCCGCTGAGCTGGCGCGGCGCCTGAAGGTGCCGCGCTCGACGGTTTTCCGGCTGCTGGCTACGCTCGAGATGATGGGCTTTGTCGAGCGCACCGATGGCGGCCGGGAATTCCGGCTCGGCATGGCGGTGCTGCGGCTTGGCTTCGATTACCTGGCCTCCCTGGAACTGACCGAGCTTGGCCGCCCGTTGCTGGACCGCCTGCGCGACGAAATCCACTATCCGTGCAATCTGGTCGTGCGCGACGGTCGCTCGATTGTCTATGTGGCCAAGTCCGTGGCACCGCGCCCGTTTGCCAGCACGGTCAACGTCGGGACGCGCTTGCCGGCGCATGCGACGGTGCTCGGACGCGTACTGCTCGAAGACCTGTCGCTCGACGAACTGCGCGCACTGTATCCCGAATCACAACTCGAAGTGTTCTCGGAAAGCACGCCGCGCACGGTCGAGGAACTCTACGACATGGTCCAGCGTGACCGTGAACGCGGCTATGTGCTGCAGGAAGGTTTCTTCGAGGCCAGCATCTCGACCATCGCGGCACCCGTGCGCGACCGCACCGGCAAGGTGGTCGCAGCGCTCGGGGCAACCATTCCCGCTTCACGCATCGATCCGGATCAACTGGACACCATGGTGGAAATGGTCAGGAACGCCGCTGCGGAACTGTCGCGGCTGCTCGACTACCGTCCGCCCGAACCGCCCCGGCCTTTTGGCCTGGGCTGAAGCACTCAGACAATGCAGCACAGCAACACCAGCCCCCACAACAAGATGCCCGCTATCCATACCAAGCGCCGGTGGCTCACCACCGTGGCTGCAACCCTGCTGGCAACGGCCGGCATGGTCACCCAGCATGCCGAGGCCGCCTGCGCCAATGTGCGCATCGTCGTCCCGTTCCCGGCCGGCGGCCCCGCTGACCAACTGGCGCGAACGCTTTCGCACGGGCTGCAGCAGCGGCACGCGGACGTTCCCTACATCGTCGACAACAAGCCCGGTGCAAACGGCAATATCGGCATCGACGCCGTACGCCGCGCCGCGGGCGATGGCTGCACGCTGCTCGTGGTGCCTGCCGGCAACCTGACCATCAACCCGACGCTGTTCCCGGCGCTGTCCTATCAGGTCGAGCGCGATTTCCGGCCGGTGTCGCTGCTCGCGAGTTCGCCTAACGTGCTGGCCGTGCATCCAGCGGTCAAGGCGAAATCCGTGCAGGAACTGATCGGGCTCGCGCGGCAAGCGGCGCAGGCGGGTTCACCGATGGGTTATGCGAGCCCCGGTGTCGGCAGTGGCCTGCATCTGGCGGGCGAGCTGTTCCGGCACAAGGCCAACGTGACGCTGATGCATGTGCCATACAAGGGCACGACGCAGGCGCTCAATGACGTGGTGGGCGGGCAGGTGCCGGTGCTGCTCGGTACGTGGCCGACGCTCGCGCCGTTCATCCAGTCAGGCAAGCTGCGCGCGCTGGCGGTGACGCAGTCGAAGCGTTCGCCGGCGGCGCCCGGCGTGCCGTCGCTGGCCGAGCAGGGCGTGACAGGTATCGATGTCAGTTCGTGGTATGCGCTGCTGGTGCCGCGTGCGACACCGGCAGCGGCCGTCGACGGCCTCGCCACCGAGGTGCGCGCATTGCTGGGCACCGCTGCCGTACGGGCCGACCTTCAGCGTCAAGGCATGGAGCCAGTGGCCAGCACGCCTGACGCGCTCGCCGCACGCATCCGAGAAGAAACTGCCGCGTGGGCGAAGCTGATCCGCGAATACGACATCAAGGCCGAATAACGGCCAGCTGCGCTAGCGCTGACGGCCGCTGCTGGCGCGGTCGCCGAGCAATGCTGACAGGTCGCGTGCCGCGGCCTTGACCTCGCGCTCGACGCGCTCGCGCAGCGTGCTGTCGGTTTCGAAGCGCTGCTGCGGACCCGCCACGCTGATCGCGGCGATCACTTCTCCGCTGGCATCGCGTACAGGCGCTCCGCACGAATCGATACCTGCTTCAAACGCGGAAAAGCTCCATGCGCAGCCGCGTTCTCGGTCGGCGGCCAGAATATCGGCCAGCCGCGCATGCGTGGCCGGGCTCTGGCCGGTCACGGTAGGCAGCGGGTCATCGCCAAGCAAGGCGCGCAGTTCTTCAGGTGGCAGATCGGCGATCAGCATCCGACCCGGCGTGGTGAGGTGCGCGGCCACGCGGCTGCCGACCTGGATATTGCTGACCAGCGAGGTGTTAGGCATATCGCGCAGCAGATAGAGCGCATGGCCGCCATCGCGCACGACGAGGTAGGCCGATAGCTGCAGCGATCCGCTGAGCCGCGCGAGCACGCGCCGTGCGAATGTGGTCAGGTCGTTGGCTGCCAGCACGCGCGAAGCCAGCTTCAGGAACCCGAATCCGATCTCATGCCCGCCCTGCGGCAGGCGTTCCAGCATGCCTTCGTGCTCTAGCGTCGCGAGCAGCCGCATCACCGTGACACGGTTGACGTCGATGCGCCGGCCGACTTCGCTGAGATTGGCGGTCGAGCCGCCTTCGGCAATGAAGCGAAGCAGCCGCAGGCCGCGGATGACGGGGGAGACCAGTTGCTGGTCTTTGGCGTCGTCGGTGTCGGCGTTGTTGTCGATATCGGGGCTAGGCTTCGGCATGGTCACAGGGAAAAGGCAAACGGCCGCGAAGTGCGGCCGTGAAACAACTGACAACGTTGAACACCGCGAATGTTGTCTCCCCTCTCCCATTTATGGGAGAGGGGCGGGGGAGAGGGCAAGAGTCCCCACGGAGTGAGGCGTCGCGATTCTTGCCAGACGCCTACCCTCTCCCCCAGCCCCTCTCCCGCAAGCGGGAGAGGGGAGCAAACAGCCTGGCCTTCGAGTTTTGTCGTGGACTTCGGCACTGGCGACATCAGGCTGTTCAGCTTGTGGACAGGGAATCAACCCAGCGCAACGCTCCAAGCGTCGTAATCGTACACCCAGTCCGCATTGCCGCCTTCCTTGAGCCACGCATTGCTGCGCGAGCCGATCTGGATGCGGCTCGTGCGTTCATGGCGTGCGCGCTGGTAACGGGCCAGCGCCGCAGGCACCGCTGCGTAGTCGTCCTGCGCCGCATCGGCCAGGCAGCGCGCAAGCACCACACCATCTTCGATCGCCATACCTGCGCCCTGTGCCATGAACGGCATCATCGGATGGCAGGCATCGCCCATCAGCGTGACATGGCCGTCCGACCACGCCGGCAGCGGATCGCGCACGTACAGCGCGGAGATCAGCACGTCGTCGCAGGCATCGAGCAGCGCGCGTGCCTCGGGGTGGAATCTCGCATAAGCGCTCCGCAAGTCTTCCACGCGGCCCGGCGTGGTCCACGACTCGTTGCGCCAGCTTTCTTGCGCCACCGTCGCGAAGATGAAGATATCGCGCCCGCGATTGAGCGGGAACGTGACGATCTGCGAAGTCGGGTCCGTGCCCCACCACTTGGTGAAGGCATTGAGATTGGGCACGCCGGCCAGACGCTCTGCGGGTACCACGGCGCGGTATGCGACGACGCCGGTGAAGATCGGGCTTTCCTGGCCGAACAGCGCCGTACGGATCATCGAGTGGATGCCGTCCGCGCCGACCAGCACATCGACCTTGTCTTCGCCGCCGTCGGCAAAGCGCACGGTGATGCCGCCGTCATTGCGCTCGATCGCCACGGCCTTGTGGCCGAGCTTGACGTTGGCAGCGGGCAGGGCGCCTTCGAGCGCGGTCATCAGGTCGGCGCGGTGCATGGTCAGCTGCGGCGCGCCGTAACGCTGTTCGGCTTCGTCCGACATGGGCAGGCGCGACGTTTCCTCGCCGGTATCCCAGGTGCGGCTGATGCGATGGGTCGGCCGTGCCGCGGTTTCGCGCAACGCCTCGCCGACACCGAGGCCATCGAGCGCGCGCACGGCGTTCGGAGTCAGGTTGATGTCGGCGCCGACGCGCGCAAATCGCGCGGCCTGTTCGTACACGGTCACATCCATGCCGAGCTTGCGCAGCGCGATTGCCGCCGCGAGGCCGCCGATACCAGCGCCGTTGATGCCGATCTTCAGTGAAGTCATGTTGTCTGCCTGCTTTCTGCCAGTGGGTGGGGGCGCCATCCGCCGATTCCTTGCATCAGCGGTTGGTGGCTTTGTGTTCAAAATTGAACGTATCGTTCATAAAAGTTTATGCGCGAGAAAAGCCGGGCGTCAAGCAGTGTCGGAATTCGATTTGAGCCGGGGGAAAACGGTGAGATGCATGAGGCGCCCGGGGGGCGCCTCAGTCTGTGACTGGTGTAGCCGATACCGCCGTCATGGCGGCCAGGAGTGTTGTGGAGCGTTGTTCGATCCTGTGCGCCAGGGCCGCGTCGACGGTGCCGTGCGCGCACTGCCGTTCAAGCTGCCGGAGCATGTCGGTCAGGTCGCCCGCGCCAAGAGTTCCCAAAATGCCGCACATGGCATGGGCAAGCTGGCCCGCCGCAGCAAGGTCCTGGTCGCCAAGCGCGTGTCGCAGGCGTTGGGGAAAGTCGGCACGCTCGGTGGCGACGCGCTGGACGAGCGCGGCATAGAGTTGCGCCCGCCCGGCGAGGCGGCGGATGCCGCCGTCCACGTCCAGCCCGGGCACGGTACGCAGCGCTGCCACGGTCTCGTCGCCGTCGGATGTACCGGGCATGCTATCGGCGAAGGGCGCCGGCCTCGCGGCCAGCACGCGAGCGAGGGTCCGGTACAGCACGGCAGGCTCGATCGGCTTGGAAACGTATTCATCCATGCCGGCGTCCAGGCAGCGCTGTCGGTCGGCTTCCAGCGCGCTCGCGGTCAGGGCCACCACAGGCAGGCTGGCATGCCGCGGATGACGACGAATACGCTGTGTAGCTTCCAGCCCATCGAGGAACGGCATCTGCACATCCATCAGCACGATGTCGACATCGACGGCATCCAGCAAGTGCAGGGCATGCGGGGCGTCCCCGGCCACGGTGACGTGCATGCCTGCGTCTTCCAGGATGGCCTTGGCCACCTCCTGGTTGACCGGGTTGTCTTCGACCACCAGGACCGAACGGCCGCGCAGCGTGCCTTCGGCAAGGTCGGCCCCGGGGCTGGCCGCGTGGGCATCATGAAGCGTGCCGCTGTCCTGTGGCTGCGCTGTGTCGACGGGCAGCGTCAGTTCCAGCGCGAATACGCTGCCCACGCCGGGCTGGCTGCGCACGGTCATGCGCCCACGCATCAGGTCGGCAATATGCCGGCTGATCGCCAGGCCCAGGCCGGTGCCCGCGAAGCGGCGCGCGGCGGAGCCATCGACCTGTTCGAACGGCTGGAACAGCGTGGGAAGCGCGTCCGGCGCGATGCCGATGCCGGTGTCTTCCACCTCGAAGCGCACGGTGGCCGTGCCGTTCTGCTCGCGAAGGCAATGCACGCGCAGCGTGACGTGGCCGCGCTCCGTGAATTTGAGCGCATTGCCGAGCAGGTTGATCAGGATCTGGCCGATCCGCAGCGCGTCTCCGACGAGGTAGCGCGGCATGGCCGGATCGAGTTCGGTGTCGAGCGCGACCGCATCCTTGCGTGCCTGTTCGCGGACCAGCCCGATAACGTGGTCAAGCAGCACCGGGAGCTCGAACGGCGCTGGCGCGATGGCCAGTTTGCCGGCCTCCGCGCGCGAGAAGTCCAGGATATCGTTGACGATGCGCAGCAGGTTCTGGCAAGACCCGCTAATGCGCGCGAGATAGTGCCTCAGCTTGTGATGGTTGCGTTCCCTGGCTGCGAGATGGCTCATGCCGATGATGCCGTTGAGCGGAGTGCGGATCTCATGGCTCATATTGGCCAGGAACTGGGCCTTGGCGCGCGCGGCGGCTTCGGCGGATTCGCGTGCCTGGTCTAGCTGGCGCGTGCGTTCGGCAACCCTGAGTTCCAGCGTGCTGGTCAGCTGCTCGAGCGCTTCGCGCGTGGTTTCCTGCTCCGTGATGTCGGTAATGACCAGACCCACGCCGATGGTTCGCGTCTCGTCCCGGCTGCGCACGGGAAACTTGCCGAGGCGGTAGATGCGCCGCACGCCCGGCGCGACTTCCAGCGCCTGCACTTCGCTCTGCGCCTGGCCGGTGCGCAAGACCGCTTCATGGACACGCTGGCAGATCTCGGCAACCCGCACATTGGGCTGCTCCGCCCACGCATTGCGGCCAAGCACGCTGGCCAGTTCCGTGCCCGTAATCTCGCAATAGGCGCGGTTGGCCATGACCAGCGTGCCGGTGGGTGTCATGAAAGCGAGACCGGCCGGCACATTCTGGCGGAAGGCGCGCCAGCGCTCTTCGTGCTCGCGCTCGGCCCGGCGGCTGCGCCAGTGCAGTGCGGTCATCGCCATGAGCAGGCAGGTGGCGAAGATAGCCAGGCTGGTAATGGCCTTCTGCGCGACGTTGTAGGTCTGGTACACCTCGTCGACGTCCCGCTCGACCACAACGCCCATGCCGGACTCCGGACGCCAATGGCCAATGCCGATCACGCGCCGGCCATGGAAGTCGAGGTAGTTCTCGAGCAGGCCGGTATCGTCCGGCTGTCTGGCGAGCAGCGTAGCGGCCATTGCCGTCAGCGCGCCCCCGCTGCCTTCGGCGGCTTGCGGCGGAATGCGTGCCGGCGGCGTTTCCGGGAGCCTGCCTTGTTCATTGGGCAGCGGTGACAGGATCCGGCCGTCCGGGTCGATGACATAAGCCTTGCCGGTTTTGCCGCTCCATACCGAGCGCAGGACGGAGAAGAGCCGCTGTTCGGAATCGAGCCGCAGGCACAGCAAGCCAATGGTTTCCGGCCCCTGGCCGATTCGCGTGCAGATGAGCTGGTAGAGCGTGCCGGGCGGCATCTCGGCGCTGCCCACGCGAATCGGCACGTCGGCGATGATGGGCCGCGTCGTGGCGACCGGGGTGGACATGACGCGGTCCAGCGCTTCGGTCAGCGCAGGGATGTTGTCAGCGCGCCGGCCAACGTAGTACCGGTTCGTGGTCGCGACGACGGTACGGCCGGGGGTCAGCAGCGTGTAGCCTTCGAATCCGCGGCTTTGGAACAACGGTGTGATCCAGTCGTTATATGCGGCGCGCAACGCCGCATCGTCGGGAGTGGCTGCGAGTTGCCTGGCCAGCGCGATCTGCTGCGGGTTCTCGGCGATCGTACGGATGCGGGTTTCGGCGTCTGCCTGCAGCATGTCGATCATGCGCAGTACGGTGCTCAGCCTGGCGCGCGTGTCTTCCTCGACTTGTCGCCGCTGTTCGTTGTGCAGCGTGCCGAGCACGCGGGCGCTCAGCAACAGCAGCAGGAAAATGGCGGCGGCCGTTACCGCAACGGCCGTACGGCCTTCGGACGTGAAAATGCGGCCCACGCCAGGCCACAGGCTTCGCAAACGCATGGAATGAGGGGCGGCGTCTCAGACGCCAGGATCAGGCAGGTCGTACAGCAGCCGCACGAGTTCGGCCACGGACGTGATGCAGAGTTTTTCGGTCACGCGGGCGCGATGGTTCTCCACCGTGCGCACGCTGATGTTCAGCGCTTCGGAGATCTGGCGGCTGGACTTGCCGCTGGCGACGTGTTCGGCAATCTCGCGCTCTTTCGGCGTGAGCGTGGCCAGCCGCTTGCGGCGCTCGCTCATGGCCAGCCGCCGGGCATGCAAGCCGCGGCTGTGCTCCAGGGCGGCCTGAACGGTCTGCACCAGGCGTTCGCCGTCCACAGGCTTTTCCAGAAAGTCGAACGCGCCCACGCGCATCGCTTCCACCACCGAGGACACTTCCGCGTGCCCGGACACGAAGATGATGGGCAGGCAGTCGCCGGTGGAAAGCAGTTCGTTCTGAACGCCAAGGCCGCAGAGTTCCGGCATGCGCAGGTCGCAGACCAGGCATTCGCACGGACTGGGTGCGTAGCTGTCGAGAAACGCCCGCGGCGACGTAAACGGCCTCAGGACCACGCCGTGGTGCTGAAGCAGTTCCCGATAGAGCCACAAGACGATCTCGTCGTCATCAAGAACGTAGACGATGGATGGGTTACCCGACACGGGTACTTACTCCTTCTGCTGATGCCATACCACTGGTCGGGTCCGGACTGCCAGGCCCCGCACTGGGCCGGGCACAAGACAGCAGGCAGGTTCAAACGGCGACGCTGTCCTGCCGATATCCGGGAAAGCCAGAAATTTTGCTGTACTTCCCGCGCTGGGGCAATCACTGGACAGGCCGGCCAGTGCTGCCGGAAGCCCGCCGTTACAAAAAAATCGCGCGTTCTGTGGCGCCTTGCCCGACGGGGCTGGCGCGAATGCAGAAAGAGGCGCGGAGTGTACGTGCGATGCCGCTGCAAATCGAAATCGTTCGCAAGAGACAGCGGCAGTGATGATCCGCAATCCGGGCGCGGCGGCGCAAGGCTGGGCGTGCAGAACACCTCAAATGAGTTAGGTCCGCAAAAACCTATGCGGCCGTGCCAGCGTGCAAGGTTGAGTAGTTTTACTCTTTCCGCGAAGTGCCGTTTCACGCAGAATTCGCCCTGCAGTGACGACCGGCCGGGCAGACGGGGCAAGCAAGCCCGCGCATTGAAGGCCGGAAGTGCTGAAGTCGCGGTGCAAGGCTGCGGCGGACGGGCAGCGTCCGGAGGACGGAGGGAGTATTGCGATGATGGCGGGGTGTCCGCGCAATGCGTAGTTGATCAGGCCCGTAGCATGAGCAGAAGCCCGCTTTCAGCGGGCTTCTGTCTGCCTTTTCCTTTAGTCTCTTTCCCGCATTCCTTCCCCAAATTCCCGGTCATGGCGCCAAACAAGTGCCCTATCGACCGGTGTCGTGCCGCGCTACAGGCCGAGCATCAGCTTGGCAATGATATTGCGCTGGATCTCGTTGGACCCACCGTAGATCGATGCCTTGCGGTAGTTGAAATAGCGCGGCGCCAGCACGGCGGCGTAGTCCGGCCCGACGCGCGAAGGGGCTTCGCGCCCCTGGACTTCGGCCCAGGTGTCCTGGACGAACGGCAGCGCTGCAGGTCCGGCAGCTTCCACCGCCAGTTCGCTGATGGCCTGCATGGCCTCCGTTCCGAGCAGCTTGAGCATGCTCGACGCGGCGCCGATCGACTTGCCGGATTCCACACCGCTGAACAGCTTCAGCTCCACGGCCTGCAGCCCCGCTGCGCGCAGATGGAGCTGGGCCAGCTTGCGGCGGAAGCCCGCATCTTCAAGCAACGTCCTGCCGTCATCGCCGGACTGGTCGGCGGCGATGGCCGCCACCTTCGCGAGCTGTTTGCTCAACGTCGGGCCGTAGGTGCCGCCGCGCTCGAATTCAAGCAGGTACTTGGCATACGTCCAGCCCATGCCTTCCTCGCCAATGCGGTTCTCCACCGGGACGCGCACATTGTCGAAGAACACCTGGTTGACTTCCTGCTGACCCGGGACGGGACCGTCGAGCGTGGGCAGCGGCGCAACCGTGATGCCGGGCGTGCGCATGTCCACGAGCACGAACGAGATACCTTCCTGGCGGCGCGCATCACGGCTGGTGCGCACCAGGCAGAACATCCAGTCGGCCCACTGCGCATGCGTGGTCCAGATCTTGGAGCCGTTGAGCACGTAGTGCGGGCCCTCGCCGTCCGTGGACAGGTCGGCACGCAGCTGCAGCGACGCCAGGTCGGAACCCGAATTGGGCTCCGAATAGCCCTGGCACCACCAGACATCCGATTTGAGGATCGGCGGCAGGAACCGCGCCTTCTGCGCGTCGGTGCCGTACTTCATGATCACGGGCGCCACCATTTTCAGGCCCATCGGCGACACCGGCGGGCAGCCGGCCGCGGCGAGCTCGGACTGGAAAATGTGGCGCTGCGTGGGCGTCCAGCCCGGGCCGCCATAGGCTTCGGGCCAGTTCGGCGCGGCCCAGCCGCGCGCATGCAGCGCTTTCTGCCAGCGTACCTGTCCGGCCTTGTCCAGGTAGCCATTCTTGGATTGCGCCATCATGGTGCGTAGTTCGGCGTCGAACGCCTCGTCAATCCAGGCGCGCACTTCGTTGCGGAACTGCAGGTCTTGCTCGGAGAATTCGAGATGCATCGGGGGCCTCTCTGAAGGATGCTAGGTGTCGTGCGGCGCAGCGTCAGGCTGCGGCCGGATAGAGCAGGTCGGCGTAGCGGCCCAGGTGGTGTTCGGCCGAGCCGAACTGCAGGTCGATGGCCGTCACGCGCTTGAAGTAGTGCCCCACCGCGAGCTCATCGGTCACGCCCATGCCGCCGTGGATCTGCACCGCAGCCTGGCCGATGAAGCGGCCGGCCTGGCCCGCCTGCGCCTTGGCCGCGCAAGCAGCCAGCGCTCGCTCGCGCTCCGGCGCCGTGGCCTGCATCGCCGCGACCTGCGTCAGCGCCACGGATTGCTCGAGCTGCATCGCCATATCGGCCATGCGGTGCTGGAGGACCTGGAAGCTGCCAATGGCCACGCCGAACTGCTTGCGCTGGCGCGCATAGTCGATCGTGTCCGCGAGCATGCGCGCCATGGCACCGTTGGCTTCCGCGCTCAGGCCCACGAGCGCGGCATCGCTGAGCTGCTCGATCAGCGGCAGTGCTTGTCCTTCTGTGCCGATCACATGGCTGGCCGGGACCCGGGCCTGGTCGAACAGCACTTCGGCGGCGCGGTTGCCGTCGATGGTCGGGTACTCGCGCAGCGTCACGCCCGGCGTGTCGCGCGGCACCCAGTACAGCGTGACGCCGTCGGTGTCGCGCCGCTTGCCGCTGGTACGGGCACTGACGACGAAATGCGTGGCGAAGGGCGCGCCCGCAACCACGGATTTGTGGCCGCTCAGGACATAACCGCGGCTGTCGCGCGTGGCGCTGGCCTGTACGTCGTGCCGGCAATAGCGGCTGGCCGGTTCGGCATGAGCCCATCCGACGATGGCTTCTCCACCGATGATGGCCGGTACCCACTGCTCTGCCAGCGCCTTGCTGCCATGCACCAGCGCGCCGCCGCCAAGTACGACCGTCGACAGGTACGGTTCGAGCACAAGGTGCCGGCCGAATTGTTCCATGACGATCAAGTGTTCGGGTGCGCCGCCGCCAAGGCCGCCCAGCGCCTCCGGAAATCCCGCGCCAAGCATGCCGAGTTCGCGCGCGAACGCTCGCCAGCAGCCGGGGCGCCACCCGGCATCCGAACGCTCGGCGGCGCGGCGCGCTTCGAAGTCATAGTGGTCGGCCAGGTACCGCGCGAGCGTGTCGCGCAGCATCGATTGTTCTTCGCTGAACTGGAAATCCACCTCGGCTCCTTTCTGCAAGGGAATGCACGGAATGGGAAGGGCGCGTTGGCCCGGGACGTGCTGCGCCGGCCATCTTCGGGGCAAGCCTGACGCGGGCGCATCGTCGAATCCGACGAGCATCGGTGCGGCGGTGCTTGCCGCACTGCGGCATAACCGGATAGGGACCTTCGTCGTTTCCGACGATGTCCGAGTCTCGCGGTGGTTACCAGAATGCACCCAGCCCGACCGCCCGCACGCGGCGGCATCCATTCGAACAACAGGAGACCACGCCATGCACCCGTACGTCCACGCGCAGCGCACCCCAGACAAGCCGGCCGTCATCATGGGCGACGGTACCGTGGTGACCTACCGCGAACTGGATGAGCGCTCCAACCAGGTGGCCCGTCTCTATCGCGACCACGGCCTGCAGGCCGGCGACCGCGTGGCGTTCCTGATCGAGAACCATCCACGGCTGTTCGAGCTGTGCTGGGGCGCGCAACGCAGCGGCATTACGTTTATCTGCCTGAGCACGCGCCTGAACGTGGCCGACGCCGCCTACATCGTCCGGGACAGCGGCGCGCAGATGCTCATCACGTCGCGCGCGCAAGCGGACATTGCGGCGGCCTTGGCGGAGCAGGTGCCGGGTCTGAAGGGCTATCTGATGCTCAACGGCACCTTGCCCGGCTACACGCCTTACGAGACCACGCTCGCGCAATATCCGGCCTGGCGCATCGAGGGTGAAACCACGGGCGGCGACATGCTGTATTCGTCAGGCACGACCGGACGCCCCAAGGGCGTCTATGCGCCGCCCGCCAGCCCGCAGATCGACACGCCCACCTCGCTGACCGCGCTGTGCCAGAAGCTGTATGGCTTCGGGCCGGACATGCGCTACCTGTCGCCGGCGCCGCTGTACCACGCCGCGCCGCTGCGCTACAACATGTCGGTGCAGGCGCTGGGCGGCACGTCGATCGTGATGGAACACTTCGACGCCGAGGAGTTCCTGCGGCTCGTGCAGGAACACCGGATCACGCATACGCAGGTGGTGCCGACCATGTTCTCGCGCATGCTCAAACTGCCGGCCGAGACCCGCGGCGGCTATGACGTGTCGTCGCTGCAGGTGGCCATCCATGCGGCGGCGCCGTGCCCGGTTCAGGTCAAGGAGGAAATGATCGATTGGTGGGGGCCCGTGGTGTGGGAGTACTACGCCGGCACCGAGGGCAATGGCGTGACGGTGGTCAGTTCGCGAGAGTGGGTGGAGCGCAAGGGCACGGTGGGGCGCGCCATGATCGGCAAGCTGCGCATCTGCGACGCCGACGGCGCGCCGATGCCTGCCGGTCAGCCAGGCACCATCTACTTTGCCGAAGGGCGCCAGTTCGTCTACCACAACGACCCGGCCAAGACCGCGGAGTCGCGCCATCCCGAACATGCGGACTGGAGCACCATCGGCGATATCGGTTACGTCGACGATGACGGCTACCTCTACCTGACCGACCGCAAGGCCAACATGATCATCTCGGGCGGCGTGAACATCTACCCGCAGGAGGCCGAGAACCTGCTGATGACCCACCCGAAGGTCATGGACGTGGCCGTGATCGGCGTGCCGAACGAGGATTTCGGAGAGGAGGTCAAGGCCGTGGTGCAGCCGGCCAGCATGGCGGACGCGGGACCGGCACTGGCCGAGGAGCTGATCGCGTTCTGCCGCGAGAACCTGTCCGGCATCAAGTGTCCGCGCACCGTGGATTTCGAAGCCGAGCTGCCGCGCCTGCCGACCGGCAAGCTGCTCAAGCGCGTGCTGCGCGACCGCTACTGGGCGGGCCACGCCAGCAAGCTGGTCTGATATCCCGGCGGCGCTGCCGCAGCACGCTTGCCGACGCGAACGTCGGTTTACGCCATAATTCCCTGTTCATTCACAGGCACGGCCGCGCCGTCATGCCGGCGCGCATCGCGGCGCAGGGCAAGGCGGACCCGGATGCGGAGCACAATTTGCCAATGGCGAGCAACGAGGAGACTGCCCGGCGCGCGATGCCGGGCACGGGCACTGGCGCCCTGGCGGCGAAGCTGCGGCCGCCCCTGCTGACCCCCTACCAGGTGGAGCGGTCGGCCATCTGCGACACCATCTGCGCGGCCGGTTTCGTGCGGCTCGTGCTGGTGCGCGCGCCAGCAGGCTTCGGCAAGACCACGACCATGCTGCAATGCCGGGCCCGGCTCGAAGCGGCGGGCGTACCGACGGTCTGGCTGACGCTGGACCGCGCTGACAATGACGCCACGCGTTTCCTCGGTTCCCTCGAAGTGGCGCTTTCCCCGGTTTTGGAGGGGGCTCCCAAGCGTCCTTCCGACCATGCGGGTACCGATGCCGGCGAGCAGGCGCTCGCACTGATGGACCGCGTGGCCCGGCACCATGGCGCCTTCACGCTGTTCCTCGACGACTTCGAGGCGCTGCAGAACCCGGCTGTCGTCGGGCTGGTCTGGCAACTCGTCGAGAGCCTGCCGCCGGGCGCACGCGCGGTGGTTGGCACGCGCTGGGTGCCGGAAACTGGCCTCGGACGCCTGCGTGCACGCGGCGAATTGCTCGAGATCGAACCCGCGCAGCTGCGCTTCAGCGCCAGCGAAACCGAATCGTTCCTGCGCCACGCACGCGGCCTGAAGCTCGAGCAGGCTGCCATCAGCGCGCTGCACCGTCGCACAGAAGGGTGGCCCACTGCGCTTTGGCTGGCTTCGGTTTCCATGGAGCGGCGTGCCCAGCCGGAGACGTTCATCGCCGGATTCTCGGGCTCGAACGCGGCCATCGCCGACTACCTGGTCGAAGACGTCTTTCACCATCTGCCCGAGCCCGTGCGCGATTTCCTGCTGCGCACGTCAATCCTGGACCAGTTGTGCGGGCCGCTGTGCGACGCGCTGTACCAGTGCGGACCGCAGCCGCCTGCCGCGGCCGATGGCGACGCGCCGGCCGGCAACAGTGCCGATATCCTGGCGTGGCTCGAGCGCGCCAATCTGTTCCTGCTGCCGCTCGAGAGCGAGCGTTACGGCGAGCGCGGCACCGGCGAGCAGCCACAGCAGTGGTATCGCTATCACAGCCTGTTTTCGAGCTTCCTGCGCGGGCAACTGACGCAGACCATGCCGCAGGCCGTGGCCGAACTCCACATGGCGGCGTCGCGCTGGTACGAAGGCCAGGGCCGTCCGGTGCCGGCCATCGAGCATGCGATTGCAGCGGGTGCCGTGGATTACGCACTGCAACTGCTCGACAGCGCCGCGGCCGGCCTGCTGGCGCAAGGCCGCATGCGGCTGCTCACGCGCTGGCTGGAGATGGTGCCGCCGGCTGAGCTGGCGCGCTGGCCGAAGCTGCAGATCGCGCGTGCGTGGGCGGTGTCGTTCACGCGCGGCCCTGCCGAGGCCATCGCGCTGCTGCAGGCCTCGTCCACCGATGATGCGACGGGCGAGCTGCTCGCGCATGTGCGCGCGCTGCGGCACATGCTGCTCAACATGATGGACCGCTTCGATGAAGCGCGCGCGTTTGCCCGCAATGAACTGCCGCCCTTGCCGATGGGCTACGCCTTTCCCGACGCGATCCTCGCCACTTCGATGGCGCGGCTCGCCGCGGTCAGCGGCGACTATGTCGAAGCGCGCCGTCTGCTCGCCGTGGCGCGCCAGGCTGTGCGCGGGTCGGACAGCAACTTCAACAAGATATTCTCCGAATCGGTCGAAGGGCTGATCGACCTTCGCCAGGGACGGCTGCAGCAAGCGCTGGGGCGCTTCCGCATTGCCGCGCGCACCATGCTGCCGAACCGTTTCGGTCCGACCAATGGCAATGCCATGGCGTGCATCCTGCTGGCCGAAGGGCTGTACGAAACCGGCGATTCGGACCGCTCGGGCCGGCTGCTCAATGTGTACCTGCCGCTGTCGCGCGACCTTGGGCTGGCCGACCAGATCATCACCGGGCATCTCGTGCTGGCGCGCATTGCGTTCGAGCGCGGCGAAGTCGATCAGGCCCACGAATGGCTGGCCGCGCTCGAGCATCTCGGCCACCACCGCGGCCTGACCCGGCTCGTCATGTCCGCTATGCTCGAGCGCGCGCGGCTGGCCTTGCGCCAGGGCAATCGGCATGCCGCAGAAGAGGCCTTGCAGCGCGCGGGCGATCCCGCGCTGTGGCGCACGCGGCCTGGCGTCAGCTCTTTTGCGAGCGATGTCGAAGACATCACCGTTGGGCGTCTGCGGCTGGCCTTGCATGTCGAGCCCACCGCGCAGGTGCGCGAGGCGGTGGAGCGCGAACTGGCGGCAGCCGTGTCCAACCAGCTTATGCGGCGCGCGCTCAAGCTGCGCATCCTGCTGGCGCAGGCGTATCAGCGTACGGGAGATGGCGCGCAGGCGCTCGTGGTCATGGCCGAGGCATTGCGCTTCGGTGCGGCCGAAGGATTTATCCGCATCTTTGCCGATGAGGGCGACGAGGTGCGCCGCCTGGTGGCGCAAGCCTGCACAAGGCAGGGGGGCAACCTGCCGTCGGCGTACGTGGAGCGGCTGCTTGACGCCTGCGGTCAGGGGCCGGACGCGGCGCCGTCAGGCCAGGCCGCGCCGGCGCCGCTCGTGGAACCGCTGACGCCCAAGGAGCAGAAGGTACTGCAACTGCTGGCCGAAGGCTTTTCCAACGTGGCCATGGCGCAGCGGTTGTTTGTCTCGGAAACCACCGTACGCACGCACCTGCGCAATATCAGCGCCAAACTGCATGCGAGCAACCGCACGCAGGCGGTGGCCATCGCGCGGCAACTCGGCTTGTTGTGAAGGCGCGCCAGGGCGGCGCGCCATTGTTCAGATGCCCATGAATTCGGTGAACGCTTCCAGCGGCGCGCGCGGTGCGCGAAGCTGGTTGGCGGGGGCTTCGGGATCCTCGTATCCGATCGCCATGCCGGTAAAGAGCATCCGCTCCGGCGGCAGCGACAGGAAATCGCCAATGGTCTGCGGATAGATCGCCCAGCATTCCTGCGCGCAACTGTCGAGACCTTCTTCGCGCAGCAGCAGCATCACGGTCTGCAGGTACATGCCCAGGTCCGACCATTGGGGCGGGCCCATGCGGCGGTCAACGCTGCAGAACAGTGCCAGCGGCGCGCCGAAGAACGCGAAGTTGTTGGCGAACTGGGCGAGGCGGCGCTGCTTGTCTTCACGCGGGATGCCCAGACTGTGGTACAGCGCTTCGCCGACTTCGAAACGCCGGTCGCGGTAAGGCGACACGAGTTCGCGCGGATAGATGTCGTACTCGCGCTCTTCGCCGCCTGGCGCTTCCGCCACGCGCTGGCGCATGATGCCCATGAGCCGATCCATCGCTTCGCCGCCGACCACATGGATATGCCATGGCTGGAGGTTGCCGCCAGAAGGCGCGCGTGCAGCGGCGGCGAGCACGCGGCGGATGGTGTCGGGATCGATGGGTTTGGGCAAGAAGCCGCGCACGGATTTGCGGGTGTCGACCGCTTGACTGACTTTCATGTCGGCTCCTGCTCAGGCGAACGGCGGCTCGCCGCCCCAGTCGAAGAAGTCCGGCATGTCTTGCGACACGCGTTCAGGGAAAGCGGCAGGGCGCTTTTCCAGGAAGGCGCTGACGCCTTCCTTGACGTCGGCAGAGCGGCCGCGCGACTGGATCGCGCGGCTGTCGAGCTTGTGTGCCTCCATCGGGTGGCTGGCACCGGCCATGCGCCAGATCAACTGGCGCGAGATGGCGACGGAGACAGGCGCAGCGTTGTCGGCGATTTCCCGTGCAATCGCGCGCGCGGCGGGCAGGAGGTCCTCGGGCGCGTGGAGCGAGCGCACCAGGCCACGCTCGAGCGCTTCCTGCGCCGAGAACACACGGCCCGTGTAGCACCATTCGAGCGCAGTCGAGATTCCCACGACGCGCGACAGGAACCACGACGACGCGGCTTCGGGCGTGATGCCGCGCCGCGCGAACACGAAACCGAACTTGGCGTCGGTGGACGCCAGTCGGATGTCCATGGGCAGTTGCATGGTCACGCCGACGCCGACTGCGGCGCCATTCACGGCCGCAATCACCGGTTTCAGGCTGCGGAAGATGCGCAGCGACACCCGGCCGCCGCCGTCGCGGTGGGCCGCTTCGGGCTTCGCGCCATAGCGCTTCTCGAAATCGAAGGTGGCGCCGCCGGCTGACAGGTCCGCGCCGGCGCAGAAGGCGCGGCCGGATCCGGTGACGATGACCGCGCGCACATTGTCGTCGGCATCGGTGGCATCAAAGGCGGCGATCAGGTCCTGCATCATCTGGCCCGTGAACGCGTTGAGCTGCTCGGGCCGGTGCAGTGTGATGGTTGCGACGCCGTCTTCCACGGCATAGCGCAAGGTCTCGAAGGTGGGGTTCGATTGGGTCATGGTAGTCGGGCGGGCGGGGTGATTCGGTCCACACTAGTGCAGAATGCGTCTCCCGCAATCGTCGCTTCCGACGAAGCTGGCGCGCACGGCGACATCTTAGACTGCCACTGCGTGGCGCAGCCTGCCCAAGGCGGCAAGGCGCGCGGCTGAAAACAAGGACAACCATGAAGACACGTATCACCGAAATGCTGGGTATCCGTTACCCGATCATCCAGGGCGGCATGCAATGGGTTGGTTACGCCGAGATGGCAGCCGCTGTCTCCAATGCGGGCGGCCTGGGTATCCTGACCGCGCTGACGCAGCCGACGCCGGAGGCACTGGCCGAAGAAATCCGTCGCTGCCGCGAGATGACGGACCGTCCGTTCGGCGTCAACCTCACGCTGCTGCCCTCGATCAATCCGCCGCCGTACGCGCGCTACCTCGACGTGATCATCGAAAGCGGCGTCAAGGTGCTGGAAACCGCCGGCAACAATCCCAAGGAGCACATTGCGCGCGCCAAGGCCGCCGGCATGAAGGTGATCCACAAGTGCGTGGCGATCCGCCATGCGCTGTCGGCCGAGCGGCTGGGTGTGGACGCCGTGTCGATCGATGGCTTCGAGTGCGCGGGCCACCCGGGCGAGGACGACGTTCCGGGCATGGTGCTGATTCCGCTGGCGGCACGCAAGCTGAAGATTCCTGTCATTGCCTCGGGCGGCATTGCCGACGGCCGCGGTATGGCAGCGGCACTGGTGCTGGGTGCCGAGGGCGTGAACATGGGCACGCGCTTCTGCGCCACGCAGGAAGCGCCGATCCACGACAACATCAAGCAGGCGCTGGTTGCCGCCAGCGAGCGCGATACCAACCTGATCTTCCGCACCATGCACAACACCGCGCGCGTGCTGAAGAACGCGGTGTCCGACGAGGTGGTCAGCATCGAACGCCGCCCGGGCGGTGCACAGTTCGAGGAAGTGCGGCACCTGGTCACGGGCCAGCGTGGCAAGGCGGCACTGGCATCCGGCGAGCCCGATGGCGGCATCGTCAGCGCGGGCCAGTGCGTGGGCCTGATCGACGATGTGCCGAGTTGCGAAGAGCTGGTCGCGCGCATGGTGGCGGAGTGTCGCGAACAACTCGGCGCCGCCACGCGCTATTTCGGCTGAAGCCATGGCGGAAGCGGATATTGCTGCCATGGCGACCGGCGAGGATGTGATGGCCGGCGCCCCCACCGAGGCCGTGCCTGAAGGCTTCGTGGCCCTGCGCCAGCTCGACGGCTACATGGGACACTTTGGCCAGCTTTATGTGAATGTGCCGCAGCGTACCCTGGCGGTGCGCGTTGGCGAACATCACCTGAACAACCTCGGCATACCGCACGGCGGCATGCTCGCGACGCTGGCCGACACGGCGATCGGCATGATGATGCAGATCGAGACCGAACGGAAGAACAACGCCGTCACGGTCAACCTGAGCCTCGACTACCTGGATGCCGCACGCGTCGGCGACTGGCTGGAGGCGCGCGTGGAGTTCGACAAGCTCGGCTCGCGCTTGCGCTACGGCACCTGCCGCGTGATGAGCGGCGAGCGCTGCCTGCTGCGCGCGACCGCGATTTTTGCGGTGCTCGGGCCGCGCACCTGAGCCGGGCGCGCGTTTCGTCGCTTTCGACGACGCGCGCGCCGTTCCGCCTCAGCAGAATACGTGCATCCACGTTTTATGGCTGGCCCTTGTCGCCGGCACCGTTCAAGGAGATCACATGGCAGAGGCATACATCGTTGGCGCGGTACGTACCGCAGGCGGACGCAAGGGCGGCAAGCTGGCCGGCTGGCATCCGGCTGATCTGGCGGCAGAGGTGCTGAACGCCCTGCTCGATCGCACCGGTGCCGATCCCGCGCTGATCGAAGACGTGATCATGGGTTGCGTGAGCCAGGTCGGCGAGCAGGCCGGCAACGTGGCGCGCAACGCCATCCTGGCGTCGCGCCTGCCCGAAAGCGTGCCGGGCACCTCGGTCGACCGCCAGTGCGGTTCGTCGCAGCAGGCGCTGCACTTTGCTGCGCAGGCCGTGATGTCGGGCGCCATGGACATTGTCATCGCCGCCGGTGTGGAAAGCATGACGCGCGTGCCGATGGGGCTGTCGTCGCAACTGCCGGCCAAGAATGGCTTCGGCGTGCCGAAGAGCCCGAACGTCGAGCAGCGTTACCCGGGCGTGCAGTTCAGTCAGTTCACTGGCGCCGAGATGATCGCGCGCAACTACGGCTTCTCGCGAGAGGATCTGGACCGCTATGCGCTGCAGAGCCACCAGCGTGCTGTCGCGGCGACCCGTGCAGGCCGTTTCAATGCCGAGATCGTGCCGGTGGAAGTCCGTCTGGCCGACGGCACCCGCAATGGCGAGATGCATACCGCCGATGAAGGCATTCGCGCAGACGCCACGCTGGAATCGATCGGCAGCGTCAAGCTGATCGCCGAGGGTGGCCGCGTGACCGCTGCCACTGCCAGCCAGATCTGCGACGGCGCCGCAGGCCTGATGGTCGTCAACGAAGCGGGCCTGAAGAAACTTGGCGTCAAGCCGCTGGCGCGCGTGCACCACATGACCGTGATCGGCCACGATCCGGTGATCATGCTCGAAGCACCGCTGCCGGCCACGCAGCATGCGCTGAAGAAGGCGGGCATGAGCATCAACGACATCGACCTGTTCGAGGTGAACGAGGCCTTCGCGCCGGTGCCGCTCGCGTGGCTGAAGGCCACCGGTGCCGATCCGGAACGCCTCAACATCCACGGCGGCGCGATCGCGCTGGGCCACCCGCTGGGCGGCTCGGGCGCGAAGCTGATGACCACGCTGATCCACAGCCTGCATACACATGGCAAGCGTTATGGATTGCAGACCATGTGCGAAGGCGGTGGGCTGGCCAACGTCACCATCATCGAACGGTTGTAATTCGCGCCGGGCAACCGGCATCCGCGACCACGGCGGAGCAAAAGAGGTAAAGGGAGCAGTACCGGCGGCGCAGGCATGTCAAAGTGCCTGCGCCAGTCGCCGGACGGCGCTGACCACGGCAAGTGGCAACGCTACTGTTCAGGCTGGCGTTGCAAGAACGCCGGCAGAGAGGGGTAAAGGGAGAAGGACCGGCGGCGCGGGCATGTCAAAGTGCCCGCGCCAGCAGCCGGCGACACGCTCCGATCTCAACCCGGATTCCCGGGATCCAATCCAAACATCCACTGGCGGCGTATGCGCCGGTTTTCAGGCGAACGTTTGCGCGCTACGGCGATCCGGCAGTTCCAGGTGGGGCACGCTGTTGAAGCTCAGCAGGCGCCGCGTGCCGCGGCCGACGATGATTTCGCAGAAGCCGGTATTGCGGAACTGAAGGTTCAGTTCAATGGCCGTCTGAGCGGGGGCGCCCAGCAAGTCCGCGGCAGCGCGGCCAATAGCGCCGCCTGAACTGACCACGAGGATGGCATCCTCACGGGCGGTACCTTCGCACGCATGCGTCAGTGCGCCATGAATGCGCGCACCGAACTCCGTCCACGACTCCGGCATATCGGCCAGACTGTCCTGGGTCCAGGCGTGGTACGCAGCGCGGAACGTGCGCCAGTAATCGTTGTAGTCGCCGTTCTGGTGGGCGCGATGGTCGGCGCCGCCCGTGTAGGACCGGTAGAGCGCTTCGCCATCGTATTCATTGAGACCGGGGTGCGATTCAATGGTGGAGGCGGCGACACCCATGGCGGAGAGAATCTCTGAAGCCGTGTCCTGCTGGCGCACCAGCGTGCCGGCGACGACGCGCTTCAGGCTGATGCCGCGATCGCGGAAATACTCGCCCAGCCAGCGCGCCTGCTGCCGGCCTGTCTCGGAGAGGCAGTCATAGTTGGCCGCGCCAAACGAGGCCTGTCCGTGTCGGACAAGGAAAAGGGTTGCCATGGATGGTCTCGGTTCGGTTTGCCGCAAAGCCGCGGATCCATTCCTGGAAGGGCGCGACGCGCCCTGCGGCCCGGCAAGTGTGTCAGCGGATTTTAGAGGCCATGCACGCGCCGTCAAAGCAAGGCACGGGCAAATTCATAGCGGCTATCGCCGGCCTGCATTACCTGCGGCCGGCGGTACGTATCCGCATCCGGATCGTCAGGCTGGGGTGTCTTCCACGCCCAGGTAGCCCATGAGCATCCGGCTCATTTCGCCGGGGAGTCGCGCGTCTTCGAGATGAAACGGCCCGGTGTCGTTGAGCACTGCGTTGACGAGCATGCTGAACACCGCCTGCATGGCAAAGCGCACACGCTGTTCGGCTTCGGCGGCGGGCAGGGAGAGGCGG
The DNA here is from genome assembly GCF_905397435.1 of Cupriavidus numazuensis. Taxonomy (GTDB): domain Bacteria; phylum Pseudomonadota; class Gammaproteobacteria; order Burkholderiales; family Burkholderiaceae; genus Cupriavidus; species Cupriavidus numazuensis. The sequence goes on along the minus strand of NZ_CAJPVI010000076.1, from coordinate 4,419 downwards.
GGCACCAGCAGCACTACCATGCGTTCGACCACGGCATCACCGTTCTGGCGGTGCGGCAGCCATTCCTCTGGCCGCGTCGAGGCGTGCCGGAGCGAAGCGCGAATGACGCCACGGTTCGCAATGACGCCGAGCACCACAAAGCGCATGGCCTTTTCCAGCACTGTGCGCGTCGGTGTGTCCTCCCAGCGCTGCTGCACAAGGTAGCGGTCGACCGACTCGGCGGTTTCTTCGATCACCAGCGTGCGCAGCGCCTCGAAGTAGGCCATCTTGTCGCGGAAGCGGCCATAGAAGGCACCGACGGACACCTGGCACGCCGCGGCGATCTGCGCCACGGATACCGCTGCAAAGTCACGCTGCGCGAGCAGTTCGCGGCCGGCGCTGAGCAGTGCCTGTTCGGTCTCGCGTGCGCGGCGCTGGCGCGGCGGCTGCAGGATCGAGGGGGTCTCCACGCGGGGGAAGGAGGAAGTGGGAAACGCGTCTCCTGTTGTCATGTCTCGCATAGTTTGTATTTGAATAATTCGAATTATGATTCGGTTTTGAACCATACGGGCTCGGTGGCCGGGACGTCAAGCGTTCCTTGCATTTCGGCCTGCCGCGTCACTTGCCATGGCGACGGCTATATCGCCGACCCGGTGTGTGTTGAAGGCGGGAGATTGCCCTTTGCGGCAATCCCGGCAAAGGGCAACACATACGGGAAGACACATAAATGTCATAAAAACGTCACAATAGCGGATGGCCATGGTCGAATGCCCACCCATGCTCAGGGGGGCGGTCAGGCTCAGACAAGGAGAAACGAGACATGAAGACGTCGAAGAACGAGCCACAATGCCGTCCGAATCGTATCCGGCGCGCGCTGATCGCCTTGGCAGCGGCGCCGCTGGTCATTGCCGCCGGCACAGTGCACGCGGCGTGGCCTGAGAAACCGATCCGGCTCGTGGTGGCCTTCCCTCCGGGCGGTCCGGTCGACACGCATGCGCGTCTGCTTGCGGAAAAGCTGCAGCCGATGCTGGGGCAGACGATCGTGCTCGACTACAAGGCCGGCGCTGCAGGCAATATCGGGTCGGACAACGTCGCCAAGTCGGCCCCGGACGGCTACACCCTGTTGCTGGCCAACACCGGGCAGATGGCGATCAACAATTCGCTGTATCCGCGGCTGCAATACAGCATGCCGAAGGATTTCGCTCCCGTGGCGCGCACCGCACTGATCCCGCTGGTGATGGTGGTGAACAACAATGTGCCGGCGCGCAACCTCAAGGAATTCATTTCCTATGCCAAGGCCAATCCGGGCAAGCTGAACTTTGCCTCGGGCGGCAACGGCGGCATTTCTCACCTGATGCCGGAAATGTTCAAGCAGGCGTCCGGCACGTTCATCGTGCATATCCCGTACAAGGGCAGTGCGCCGGCACTGACCGACGTGATGGGCGGGCAGGCGCAGATGATGGCCGATTCGATCCCGCTGTTCACGCAATACATCAAGGCGGGCAAGGTACGGGCGCTGGCCGTGACCTCGAAGCAGCGTTCGCCGGCGCTGCCTGACGTACCGACCATGGAGGAAGGCGGCCTGAAGGGGTTCGAGGTGGTGGGCTTCTACGGCATGCTGGCGCCCGCAGGCACACCCAAGGAAATCGTGACGCGCCTGTCGGACGCCTTGCACAAGGTATTGTCCGATCCGGATACGAAGGCCAAGCTGGAGCAGCAGGGTGCCGAGCCTGCCTGGCAGTCGCCCGAGGCCTTTACGGCCACGATCATGGCGGAGCAGAAGCGCTGGGGACAGGCTGTGAAGGTGTCGGGCGCCAAGATCGACTGAGCCGGGTGGCGCCCGGGTTTGCGCAAGTGGGTCCTCTCACTGGCGGGTGCGGTGCTTGAGCCCGGCGCAATAGCCGACGAGCGTGGTGACACAGCAAGCGTCGCCGCGCCATTCTCCCCACATGACAGCGTCGTCGGGCCCTGCTACCAGGCGGCGTTCGCAGCGGCCCGGCGGGCGCGGGGCTTCCACGCCTGCATCGCGCGCTTCCGTAGTCGGTGGCTTGACAGGCTGCGGCACAATGTCTTGCCAGATGTACGCCGTGCCGCCCGGGACCGCCTGGACAGTCTGGGGCGGTCCCCACTGAGCCTTGGCATCGTCGATCGGTACGCCCTTCCACGAGTCGAGCAGGTCCTGCATCGTGCTGCTTTCGATGCTGGCGCATGCACCTGTCAATGCCATGGCAAACGCCGCCGCCGCTGCGGGTGCTTTGCGAACGATCGCAGCCCGGCGGGCGCGCCGGACAAGAGCAAGGAAACATGAGGCCGGCATGGGCGACTCCGCGGCTGCACATCAGGGCGCCAGGCCCCTCAGTGAAGGCTAGCGGAGCCGCTCCGGCCGGTGCAAGCCGGCTATGCGTGGTGGCGCACCCAAGCCTGGGAACTTCGGCCAATCAGTCATCAAACAAGCCAGGCGACGGCTGCCGCCGCACCGGCGCCTTGCTTCGTCCGTGCCCATGTGGCAGGTTCGGCGGGCTTCGGTCGTCAGCCGCAGGTGCTTCGCAGAAGGCCAGCTCGAAGCTGCGTGTCGATGTCAGCGGCACGGCATGGGGCATCCACTGCTCCAGCCGCGAAGCCAGGATCTGGTAGGTATCCAGGTCGAAGCGTGCCGGCGCGGCAAGCAGGGTTGTGACGTCTTCCAGCGTCTGCGCCGACCCCAGATAGCACCAGTCCTCCGCAACATGCCACCAGGTTTGCGTCCCCGAGACTTCCGGCCAGGCGGCCGGACCGTCAAATGGCCAGCGTTTGAGCTGCGCCTCCGCCATGGCCGTCGCGATTCTCGCTCGGTGGCTTGGCGACGCCTCTTCGCCCACACAGGCGCCCTCGCAGCGGTGGAGCTGCCGCGCGAAGCAGGGATTGCCCGCGCGCGCGGTCTTTTCCAGGGCTAGGGTCGCCTGGCAAAGCCGATGCTCATCGGCCAGCCGGCGCAGCCACGCTTGCGCTGCGCCACGGCTGGCGAACGCGCCATACAGATTGCCGCGCCGGCTGAAATCAGTATCGTCGTCCGAGCGCAGGCGCGGCACAGGGAGTTCCGGCGGCAGTTCCCAGGTGTACAGCCGCGCGCTCCCGCGCAGCATCTGGTTGTGGAGCGGCTGCATGGCTTTTACCAGGCTTGCCTCGAGCAGCAGGGCACCGATCTCTCCGCCGGTCTCACGCCATTCCACGCGTCGCACCAGGCGGGCCAGGCGCATGTCCTTTCCTAGCCGGTAGTCGCCCGAAAAATGTGCGCCGATCCGTTGTCGCAGATGCACGCTCTTGCCTATATAGAGCGGGGCGTCGTTGTCGCCGTAGAACAGATAGACACCGGCGGTATCGGGCACGTCGTCAAGCGCGGTTTCTTCGAGGCCTGCAGGCAGGCTGGCACGCTTGACCAGGGCACCCGTTGCCGCATCGATCAGTTCCACAGAATAGAGCGCATGGATCTTCTGCCAGAACTGCCACAGCAACTCGGCATCGGCCAGTGCCCGGTGGCGCGCTCGGGGCTGCAAGCCGAACCGCGCGATGATCGCATCAAGGCCATGCCGTGCCGCTGAAGGGAACAGCGAGCGTGACAGCCTGACCGTGCACAGCACGTCCGCGCGGAAGGTCAGCCCGGCGCGGCGGAACTCGTTCTTCAGGAATCCGTAGTCGAAGCGCGCGTTGTGGGCGACGAAAAGCCGGCCCTGCAGGCGCTCGGCAAGGGCTTCAGCGATCGAGGCAAAAGTGGGCTGGCCTTGGACGGTCTCGTCGGTGATGCCCGTCAGGCGCTGGATGAATGGGGGGATACTGATGCCGGGATCAAGTAGCGTGTCCCATTCCTGGATGCCTTCGGGACCGACTTCGACAACGCCGATCTCGGTGATCCGGTCGTGCTGGGCATCGGCACCAGTGGTTTCCAGATCCACGAATACGATGGGGCGCGACAGCGCGGCCGCCAGTGCCTGGGCATCGGCGAAGCGGGTCTCTCCTGACGGGCGATCAGAGGGGGGAGGGGAAATGTCCTGCATGGGCAGATTCTAAGTGGGCTGGCAGGGCGGTGTGGGACCGTTCTTAAAAAGCGCTTGCCAAGGGCAGTTTGCTGCCGTAATATTCGCCCCCTCGCAACACAACGCGGCGCTGCAAAGCAGGGCTGGCCAGGGTTGCGGGGCGATTGGGTGGTGCGGAGCGAGGTGTTTAGCGCGACGAACGGAGGCAAAAAAAGATGCTGACCCAGTTGACGAAACGAAGAAAGTTCTGCATAATCTCGTTTCTCTGCTGCTGACGCAGCGACGCAAACGGCAAAGCCGGTAGCGTGGCCTGAAAGGGCGGGTTCTTTAACAACCAAACAACCGATAAGTGTGGGCGCTGGGTAGCGGACGCACGAAGTCTTCGGACTTCGGAGCTTCAAAAGTTATCAGTGCTCGCACAGCAAAACGT
>NZ_CAJPVI010000075.1 GCF_905397435.1 Cupriavidus numazuensis | reverse complement strand
TTGCCGCTGGCCATCAATTCCACGGCGGCAGTGGTTCAAACGGCTTTGGACGCCTGCGATGGTGGTCGGCCGTTCCAACCTGCTACGCCATGTGAGTCAGAACCTGTGCCTGACGCGGCACGGCTTTTGGACGATCCCCAAGACGGACTCGGGTACAGCGTTTCAACAGCGCCAGCGGTGGGACGCCTTCGGCTGCGCTGCGCGCACGTCCTAGTCGGGATGCAAGCTCATCAATACCCTTGGCGCCCGAGGGTCTGACTTCTCTCCCTCTCTCCACTTCGCGCATGCGCGGGCCTCGTCACCGAGGCGTGGTTTGCCCTGGGCTGGCGACCTCAGACTAGGGCACTGCGCGTAGCGCAGCCGAAGGCGATCACACGATATCGGTAGCAGCAGGGGCCACAGACGCTTGCAGGGCTCGTTCAATCAGCGCGGTAATTCCTCTCACGGTCGTGCACCACGCGGCAGGCAGCCTGACTGACTCTGAAGCCCATACCCGTACAACACCCCTGGCCCACTACGATAAAAATTCGCCCCTTTGGGGCAACCAAAACGCGTTTTTGGTTACTTTTGTCGCTCGGACAAAAGTGACTCGCCGGCTACGCCGGCGAAACCGCGGCGTCCGCCAAGCACGATAACCCACCCCTAACGAGAAGCCCCGCCGGCTACGCCGGCGAAACAGCCACGCATGCCAAGCACCCCCCCCAGCCAAATCCCTACCTCACCAACTGATTAATCTCAATAATCGGCATCAGCACCGCCAAAACAATCAGCAGCACCACAACACCCATCGTCAAAATCAACAGCGGCTCCAGCAGACTGGTAAGAAACAGCGTCCGCCGCTCCAGTTCCTGCGCCTCACCCTGCGCGGCACGATCCAGCATCACAGGCAAATTCCCCGTCGCCTCGCCAGAGCGAATCAAATGCACCAGCACAGGCGGAAACTGGTTCTGGGCCGCCAGGGCCCGCGCCAGCGACGCGCCTTCACGCACCCGCGTGGTTGCATCTTCCACATTGGCCCGTAGCGCCTCGTTGGTCAGCGTCTCCCCAGCCGCCTGCAAGCTCCGCAGGATCGGCACCCCCGCTGACACCAGAATCGCCAGCGTGCCGGCGAAGCGCGCGGTGTTGTAGCCACGGGTCAGCTTGCCGATCAGTGGCGCTGTCAGCAGCCAGCGGTGCCATTCGAGCCGCACAGCGGGCTGCTTGAGCAGGCTGCGCACGAACATGGCGATCACAGCGATCACCGCCAGCGCCGCCCACCACCAGTTCCGCACGAAATCCGACAGCGCCAGCATGATGATCGTCAGCGTCGGCAGCTTCTGCTTGGTGTTGGCAAACACGCTGACTACCTGCGGCACTACGTAAGACAGCAGGAAGATCACGATCGCAAACGCCACCACCGTGACGATGGCCGGATAGGTGAAGGCGAGCCGGATCTTGGAGGTCAGCGCATTGCGCGATTCGATGTAGCCGGCCAGCCGCTCCAGCACCAGCCCGAGGTGGCCGGAGTGTTCGCCAGCGGAGACCAGCGCACGGTAGATATCGGGAAAATCGCGCGGATGCTGGGCCAGTGCCACCGACAGCGAGCTGCCGCCCATGACTTCGGCGCGGATGCCGGCGAGAAGCTCGTGCACATACGGCCGCTCGGCCTGGTCGGCCAGTGCGCCGAGCGCTTCGTCGAGCGGCAGGCCGGAAACGATCAGGCTGGCGAGCTGGCGCGTGAACAGCGCCTGTTCCTGCGTGGAGAACCGGCGCGTGAACAGCTGGGATCCGCTGCGCGGAGCCTGGCCGGCGCCGGCCAGCGGATCGACCGTCAGCGGCGTCAGCCCGCGCGCACGCAGCTGCGAACGCGCTTGCCGCGGGCTGTCGGCCTCGATGACGCCGCGGTCGGTCTTGCCGAGCGCGTCGGCGGCTTCGTAGCGGAAGGCGGGCATGGCGGCGTTCCGTCAGTCGCGCGTGACGCGCAGCACTTCTTCGAGCGCAGTGGCGCCGGTGTCGATCCAGCGCTGCGCATCGCCGCGCATGGTCTGCATGCCATGCGCGAGCGCGACCTGCTTGATCTCCGACTCGGGCTGCTGGCGATGGATCATCGTGCGGATCTCGTCGTCGACGGTCAGCAGCTCGTACACGCCCATGCGGCCCTGGTAGCCCGAATTCGCGCACTTGTCGCAGCCGACCGGATGCCACACATGCTGCAGCGGCTTGCCTTGCGTATGCAGCGTTTCGGCGTCGCTGGCGGTGACTTCGATGACTTCCTCGCGCTTGCAATGCGGACACAGCCGGCGTACCAGCCGCTGCGCCAGCACGCCCAGCAGCGACGACGACAGCAGGAACGGCTCGATGCCCATGTCCACAAGCCGCGTGATCGCCGAGGCCGAGTCATTGGTGTGCAGCGTGGCCAGCACAAGGTGGCCCGTCAGCGAGGCCTGCACCGCGATCTGCGCGGTCTCCAGGTCGCGGATTTCACCGATCATCACCACGTCCGGATCCTGCCGCAGAATCGCGCGCAGGGCCTTGGCGAAGGTCATGTCGATACGTGCGTTGACCTGCGTCTGGCCGATGCCGTCGAGGTCGTATTCGATCGGATCTTCCACCGTCATGATGTTGGTGGAGCGCGCGTCCAGCCGCGAGAGCGCTGCGTACAGCGTGGTGGTCTTGCCCGAGCCGGTCGGCCCGGTGACAAGCACGATGCCGTGCGGCTGGCGGATCAGCTCGTCGAAGCCGCCCAGCGTGCGCGGCGACATGCCGAGCTTGGCCAGGTCGAGGCGGCCCGCCTCTTTGTCCAGCAGACGCAGTACGGCGCGCTCGCCATGGCCGGTCGGCAGCGTGGACACGCGCACGTCCACCGGGCGGCCGCCCACGCGCAGCGTGATGCGGCCGTCCTGCGGCAGGCGCTTCTCGGCAATGTCGAGCTGCGCCATGATCTTGATGCGCGAAATCAGCGCACCGTGTAGCGCCTTCTTCGGACGCACCACGTCGCGCAGCGTGCCATCGACGCGGAAACGCACGACCGACGCCGATTCGAACGGCTCGATGTGGATATCCGACGCGCCTTCACGCGCGGCCTGCGTGAGCAGCGCATTGATCATGCGGATGATCGGCGCGTCGTCTTCGGACTCGAGCAGGTCTTCCACGGCGGGAATGTCCTGCATCAGGCGCGACAGGTCGACTTCGCCTTCGACTTCGCCAACCACCTGCGCGGCGCTGCCGTCCTGGCGGTTGTACGCGTCGGACATGGCGCGTTCGAGCGCATCGGGTTCCATCACGCGCAGGCGCAGCGCGCCGTGCACGCGTGCCACTTCCGCAAGCGCGGCGGGCGACGTGGCACGGCTGACCCAGACTTCAAGGCCGTCGGCGCGCTGGTGCGCGATCAGCAGAGGCGCTTCACGCGCAAAGCTGTACGACACCAGGCGCGCCGCCATCGGTGACGGCGGCTCGTGGATATCCTGGCTATCAGGGGCGGCTTGGACTTCGCTTGCCATGGTCAGGCTCAGTTACGGCGGCCGGCATCCGGCGATGCCGAGCCGGCGAGCGTACCGGGATTGCCTTGCTGCGTGAGCGGTTGCGGTTGCAGTACCGGCTGCGGCTGCTGTCCTGGTGCCGTCTGCGGCACGGATTGCGGCAACGGCAGCGGACTCTGCACTGGCCCGTTGCCACGCGGGTCGACGAACGGCGTGGTCGGCGCATCTGCCGGTGGCAGCACCGGCGTGTTGGCGTCGCGCACCATGATGTTAGGCGAGACGAAGCCGGTCTGCTGCGCGCGCATGTAGTCGTAGCGGTCCTGCGTCAGGCGGTCGGCCGCGCCGGACGTACGCATCACATACGGGCGCAGGAACACCAGCAGGTTGGTCTTGGAGCGGTTCTTGTTCTCATAGCGGAACAGGCCGCCGATCCACGGGATATCGCCCAGCAGCGGCACCTTCTGCACGCCGTCGCCGTAGGAGTCCTCGATCAGGCCGCCCAGCACGATGATCTGGCCATCGTCGACGAGCACGTTGGTTTCGATCGAGCGCACATTGGTGGTCGGACCCTGCACCTGCGCCAGCGTGCCCGGCACCACCGACGACGACTCCTGGAAGATCTGCATCTTGACCAGGCCGCCGTCAGTGATCTGCGGCCGCACGCGTAGCGTGATGCCGACGTCCTTGCGGTCGAAGGTCTGGAACGGCGTGACCGAGGCCGCGCCGCCGGTCTGCGCATAGGAGCCGGTCGTGATCGGAATGTTCTGGCCGATCAGGATCTTGGCTTCCTCGTTTTCGAGCGTAATCAGGTTCGGCGTCGAGAGCAGGTTCACGCTGCCGTTGCTGCCCAGCGCGCGCAGCAGCGCGCCCAGGCCCAGCGCCTTGTTGACGATGCCGAGGTTCAGGCCGCCGAGGTCCGGCACCAGTGCCTGCCCGGCAGCGATGCCTGCGGTGTGGTTGGCGTTGTAGAGCGCACCCGCCAGCGTCAGGTTCAGGATGTTCTGTCCGCCGGTGCCGAAGTTAGTGCCGGCGAACACGTTGTTGTTGCCGCTGCCGGAGCTGATCAGCCCTTGCCACTGGATGCCGAGTTCGCTCGCCTGCGTGGCGGTGACTTCCACGATCATCGATTCGATGTAGACCTGCGCGCGGCGCGCGTCGAGGTCCTCGATCACCGCGCGCAGGTTGCGGTACACCGGTTCGGTGGCCGTGATGATCAGGGCATTGGTGGACGGATCGGCCTGGATGATGCCGCCCGTGGTCGGCTGGGTGTTCGGGTTGAACGATGCCGCGAACGCCGAATTGCCATAGGCACCGCCGCCCGTGCTCGATCCGCTGGTGCCGGTGGAACGCATCCCGGCCTGGCTGGCGGTGGTGCCGCCGGTGTACTGGCCGCCGGTCGGCGTCGAAACGTTGGTCAGGCCGCCGGCCCCTGCCGCGCCCGCAGCGCCTGGTTGCGTGCTCGTGGCAAAGCTGCTGTCCGCGGCGACGATGGCGCGCAGCGTGGCGGCCAGCTTGACCGCGTCGGCATTCTTGAGCGGCACGACCCAGATATTGCCGGGACGCGCATAAGGCTGGTCGAGCTTTTCGATGAGCGTGCGTGCCTGCTGCAGGCGCGCGCGGCTCGAGGCGCGGATCATCAGCGAGTTGCTGCGCGGCTCGGCCACCACAGTCGTGCGCAGGCTGCTGTCGACGGCTGCGCCGCCACCGCCCGCGCCGGCCGTGGCCGATGCCGGGTCGAGCAGCTTCTGCAGTACCAGCGCCGTGTCGCTGGCGATGGCGTTCTTCAGCGGTACCAGTTCGACTTCGCCCGAGGCCGGCGCATCGATCGCGGCGATGATGCGGCCGAGGCGGCGCAGGTTCTCGGCATAGTCCGTGATCACCAGCGTGTTGTTGGCCGGGTAGGCGGTGATGGTGTTGTTGGGCGCGATCATCGGCCGCAGCACCGGCACCAGGTTGTTGGCCGACTCGTAGTTCAGGCGGAACACCTGCGTCACCACCTGGTCGCCGCGCCCGCCACCGCCGCCGACCACGATCGGGGACCCCTGCAGCTTGGCGTCCGCTTCGGGCACGACCTTGGTGAAGCCATTGCTTTCCACCATCGCGTAGCCCTGCATGCGCAGTACCGACCCCAGCGTTTCGAGCGCCTGGGCGCGGGAAACCGGCTGTTCGGTGACCAGGTTGACGGTGCCCTTCACGCGCGGGTCGATCACGAAATTCTTGCCGGTGGCCTGGCCTACGGCCTTGACGACGGAATCGAGGTCGGCGTTGACGAAGTTCAGCACCACCTGGTCCCGGTTGCGCGGCGTGATATCCGGCGGCGCGCCCGGGCTGGCGGGCTGCTGCGCCCATAGCGGCGTCGGCGCCAGCAGCGAAAGGCCGCACAGCAGGGCCACGGCACGGGCACTGGCGGTCTGGAAGAAGGGTCGGGTGGCTTCGGTTTTCATGTTTGGTTCCGGTCGGCTCCTGGCGCTGCCTGGCATCAGAAGCGCAGCCTTGTCACATTGTTCTCTCGTCGTCCCAGCAGGCTCAGCAGGCTGACCAGCTGCGTGGCGGCATCGGGCTCGGCATTGGCCGTGCCTTCAAAGCGCGCCTGCCGGCCCAGCGTGCCGCTGCCATCAAGATGCAGCGGTCCGGCGATGGTGCTCAGCGCGAGCTTGCCATCGGCGCCGTTCCAGTCGATCTCGGCGCGGTAGCTGCCCAGCGGACGCAGGCGGCTCACCGCCGACGACACTTGTTCGATGCGCAGCGTGATATGCCCGTACAGCAGCCCGCCCGCAAATTTGCCCTGCAATGCCGACCAGTCCGCCCTCATGAGGCCGTCCGGGCGCAGCGTGTTGAATGGCGCGCCCACGCCTTCGAGCAGCGCGGCCGGCAGGCGGATGGCGCCCGCCTGCGCGGTCCAGCCGCCCGGCGTGACGGTCAGTCTTACCGGGGCCGGCATGGCCTCGGTATGCGTGAGCACCATGCGCGCGGAGCCGGTCAGCAGCGGCCAAAAGGCCACGGACCATTGCAGCCGGCCCGGCAACACCGTCGCGGTCTGGCTGCCTGTGCCGGCCGACAGCGCCAGCGTGGCGCTGCCGTGCCACAGCGAGCCCGCGGCATCGGCCAGCAGCACGCGCCGCTGCGTGCGGGCAGCCACCGTGTCGGCAATCCACGCAGCCGGCAGCATGGCCAGCACGGTGATGCCGGCCGTGGCCAGGCCCAGCAGCAGCCAGCCCGCGCGACGCCAGCCAGCCGGGCGGCGCAGCTTGCGCCGGGGCAGCCGCAGCGACTCCAGCCGTACCATCAGCTGCGGCCGCCCGGACCCTGCAGGGTCGCGCTGACATTGACCAGCGCGGTGGCGCCTACATAGACAATGCGTGCGTCCGTCACCTTCAGGCGCTGCTGCTGGCGCACGTCCTGCAGCCAGCCCGCGACCGCGCCGAACGGCGCCTTGTCGAGCTGCACCTGCACGCTGTTGTCGGCACCGGCGGCCAGCCGAGTCGCCTTCAGACCGTACTTGCCGAGGCTCTCCTGCAAGGCCTGCGTGAGCGCGTCGCCGCGCAGTGCTGGCGCCGGGCTCGCGTTCAGGCCGCGCGCTTCCTGCGCCAGCGTTTCCATTTCCGCCAGGTCCGCGCGCATCACCGGGAGGCTGCGCGACAGGCGCGCGCGGCCGTCGGCCGCCGGCTCCCACAGCACGCTGTAGATCAGTACCAGGCCCAGTACCGCTGCGCCGCCACCGAGTATGGCTTGCTCGCGCGGGTTGCGCGCCGACCAGAAGGCGTCGAACTGATCGCGCCAGGCCTGCGGCACGCGCGGCTTGAGGCGCGCCAGCGTGGCGCGGGCCGAAGGGCGGCCAGGCGCCGCGGCAGCGTGCGGTGTCTGGGTGCGGAGATTGTCTTTGCTCGGACTCATGGTTCGGTTCACAGGCCTGGCTTGATGACCCAGCGCGAGCCGGCCGGTCCGACGGCGCGCGTGGCATCCGCCGTCTTGTCTTCTTCCATCTGCAGGCCGGCCTGGCGCGCGGCCCCGCGCAGCGCCGCGGTATCGGTGCCGGGCTTGAGCGTGGCAACCAGCGTGCGGCTGCGGTACTCGAGCGCCTGCAGGCCATCGGGCGGCAGCTGGCGCGCGGCCTGCGCAAAGCGGTCGGCCAGCGGCAGGAAATCGTCAGGCGTGCTGCGCCCGCTGGCCAGCCGGAGCTGTTCCACCTGGCGGCGCATCTGCAGCGGGGCATCGAGCACGGTCTGGATCTGCGGAAACGCGGTGTGCAGCGTCTGCAGCTGCGCGGTTTCCAGGCGCTGCTGTTCACGGTGCAGCATCAGCCAGTGGATGTTCATGCCAAGAAGCTGGACCAGCACGATGCCGGCAGCCAGCGCAAGCGGCAGGCGCCAGGCCAGCAGGTTCCAGCGGTCGGCGCGTCCCTGGGCAAATTCGAACTGGGCGAGATCGAGGCCGGGTTCCTGCAGGCAGCGTTGCGCGCCGGCGATCCACATGCGCCAGTCGGCCGCACTGGCCCGTCGCAACGCCGGTACCGGCGCGTTGGCCACGGCGTTGGCGTCGCCATGCCAGAAGCCATCCGGCGCCAGCGCCTGCCAGGCGGCAAGCGCATCGGTGCCGAGCAGCAGGCCATAGCCTTCATGGCGGCCGGTGCGCACCGTGAGTTGCCATTGGCCGCTGGCGGGCGCGTTCCCGGGCGCCAGCGTCGGTTCGACCATGCCTTCGGCCTGTACCAGCGAAGTGGCCGATGCCTCTACAACCAGCGTGGCGGGTTGCGCCGCGGCGTTGCCGCTATCGGTGGCATCGGCGCTAACAGCTGGCGCGGTTAGCGGCAGGCACATCTGCGCCGGCAGGATATGGCGGCGGCGGTGGCGATGTTCGGCAAAGCCGTCGAGTACCGCGCGCAGCCAGGCCCGGTCGGCCACCATCAGCAGGCGGCGGCGCGGGCCGCGTGCGGGCCGCGCCGGCTCGCCGTCCAGCGCTGGGCCCACGCCAATGTGGCAGGGCTGCGCGTCGGTGGCCAGGGCGTCTTCCACCAGATTGGGCAGTGCCTGTTTCAACCGCGCCGGCGGCAGCGGCGGCACCGTGGCGGTGGTGAGCAGTACGTCACTGGCGGCAAGGATCAGCACCAGGCGCTCGGCGGGCGGCAGCGCGGCGATCTGGGCGTGGCCTTCGCGCAACACTTCCGGCGCCTGCGCGGCGTCGGAGCGCCGGGCAGCCGGCATGCCGGAGTCGCGTACCAGCGCGAACGGCAGGGCACCGAAGTGCCACGGTTGCGGTTGGTCATGCGGCCGATGCGGCAGGCGAACGTACAGGGTGGTGCTCAAGATTTCCTAGCTTTGACGTCTGTGGAACCGTGCTGGGGGCGGATTGCCGGGGCAGCGGAATGGCCTGGGCGCGGAGGTGCCGGCTGCGGACACGGACTGGCAGGGAGGCGCCGCTCGGCGTGGCGCCACGATTGCGGCAGCGCCGCAGCATACCTTGCCTGTGTGACTAAACCGCGTCAATAGCATTCTCCCCCTGTAGCCGGGCCGGCAATGGCGGAAGCAGCGTGCCGCAGGGCACGCAAATCTGCGCTATGGCTCATCGCATGTCGGGCAGGCGGTCGGTGTCGTGGATCCACAGCACACGGGTGGTGTTGGCGTTACCCAGCACCTCGCCCCGGTAGACCAGCGATACCTGCAGCCGGCTGGCGCGCTCATGGCGCACCAGGCCATAGATCAGGAAATAGTGCGAGCGCACGTCCAGCATGGAGGAAAGATTGCCGGTGTCGGCCTGCGGCGCCACGCTGCTCAGCTTGGTCTGCAGGTCGCCGACATTGTTGAAGTACGCGCGATCGCGTTCGCGCACCAGTTCGCGCGCGCGGTCCAGCGCCAGGTTGGCGATGACCGCCGATAGCACTTCGGGCTCCGCCGTATTGGCGTTGACCATCGTGCGCTCCGGCAGCACGATGATGAACGGTTCCAGCGCCGTGACCATTTCGGGCGTGTAGCCCGGGATCGCCAGCAGGCTCTGGGCGCTGTCCGGCGGGCGCGGCGCCGGCTGGCCGTCGGTGCCGCCTTGCGCGGCGCGCAGCATATAGCGGCCGGTGGTTTCGGCCAGCGACGGGTTCAGGCCCACGGTCTGCAGCAGGCGGCGGTAGGCCGCCAGCGCGGCCGGATCGACCGTGGCCGCGCGGCCCTGTGTCGGCGTGGCCGTCCACAGCACCAGGTTGGTCAGGTTGAAGCGGGCCTGGGCGTCCAGGATGCGGCCCGATAGGAACGACGTCTCGCCGGCCTGGTCGGTGCGCAGCGCGGCGCCGAGGAAATCCGACAGGCGCGTCTCCGCGATCGGCACGGCCCACGGCTCGCCCAGTTCGTCGACGCTGGTGCGGCGCTGGTCATCACGCAGGATGAGCCGGGCCCAGTCCACGGCCGCGCGCTCGATCCACGTGGCCTGGGCGAGTAGCCGCTGGTTCTCGATCGAGCGGATCTGCACCTGCTGGCGCCACAGCATGCCGGAAACCACGACCACGGCGAGCGTGACCATCAGCAGCGCGGTGACCACAGCGGCACCGCGCATGCGGCGTCGGGACGGAGGCAGGGGGCGTCGGCGCATGGTCACAGGCCGGTCATGCAGATCTTGCGGAAATCGCGCGGCGAATCGCCGTCGCCCATGCGGGCCTGGATGGACAGCTCGACGGCGCGAACGGCCACGCTGGTGGTACTGGCCGTAGCGGTCGCCGCCACGGCGCTGGCGCCGGCAGGATTGAACAGCGCGCCGCGGATGCGCCCGTTGTCGGCCAGCCAGCCCGCCGGATCGATCCATACCCGCGCGCCGAGACTGTCTACGTCGGCAAGTACCTGGCGTGCCTGCACATTGTTTTGCCGGCCGGCCTGGCGCAGTGAAAGCAGGGTGGACTGCACGGCGGCGCGGCTGTCCACCGGCGGCGCGGCGAGGCGTACCAGGGCGCTACCCTCCAGCCGGTAGCTCAGCGCCTGCCACATCGGCGGCTGGTTCTCTTCGCGGCGGTCGCGCACCATCAACACCTGGCCGGGCGCGACCTCGACCGGGCTGGCCTGGAGCAGGCTGGGGTCGGACAGGTGTTCGCAGTCGGACTGGAACTGCCCGTAGAGCACCTTTAGCGCATCAAGCCTGGCGTCGTGGTCGGTCAGGCGTTCGCGGCTGCGCGTCATGCTGTCCAGCGCGCGCCAGCCGATCGCGGCCATGACCGCCAGCAGCGTGATGGCCACGAGCATTTCCAGCAGCGTGAAGCCGCGCCGGGCCGTGCGGCGGTCAGAGCAGGTTGCGCGTTTCATTGGGAATGATGGTGACCAGCCAGGCCAGCCGCACCGAGCGGTCGGCGGCCGACGGATAGACCGCGACTTCCACGCGCCGGAACGCGGGGTTGGGCGTGCCGGAGACACTCTGTTCGCAGTAGAGCGGCGTGCCGCCCTGCGGGCAGGCATAGCCGCTCACGCCGGGCTCGGGCCAGGTCTTGGACAGTCGCAGCGTGGCAAGATGGTTCTCGGCGCTGAACTCGGCCAGCATGCGCGCCTGCAATGACGCGCTGGCATCGACCATGCTCCCCATGGCCCGCATGGCAGCCGTCAGCGCCACGGCCAGGATTGTCAGCGCCACCAGCACTTCAATAAGAGTGAAGCCGTGCCTCTGACGGCGACGATGCGTGCGCGCGATCATGGCGTGCTGGCAAAGTAGCGGCCGCCACCGTCGCCGGTGATATCGACGCGGATATCGCCGCGTACCAGTACCACCCGCTGCGGGCCGTCGATCAGTTCGCGGCCGAAGACCAGGCGCGGCGGGCCGCCCGTCCCGGCGTTGCGGCCGCCTTCGGCGACGATCACCTGATCTGGTTGCAGGCGCCACTGGCCTGGCGCGAATACATCGGTACGCATGGGGATCCAGCCGTTCGGCGTGGATTCGAGGAAGCGCCAGCCGCCGGGGCTGCCTTCCCAGGCGATGGGGCGGGCGCCGAGCTGGGCTTCTTCCTGTGCCAGCTCGAACAGCCGCGCGATGCGCTGGCCGTCGTCCAGCAGGCGTCCGCGCTCATTGGGCGACGCGTTGACCGCGACGAGGGAAATGACAATGCCGGCGATCACCATGACCACCAGCAGTTCGAGCAGCGTGAAGCCCCGTGGCCGGCAAGCGGCGGCGCGGCGGCGCGGGGCCGGTTTCATATTGCCGGTGCGGCGTTATTCCCAGTTGCCGATGTCGGCGTCATTGCCGTTGCCACCGGCCTGGCCGTCGGCACCAAAGCTGAAGACGTCGATCTCGCCGCGCACGCCGGGGTTCAGGTACTGGTACGGATGGCCCCACGGGTCCTTGGGCAGCTTTTCCAGGTAGCCGCCGCCCTTCCAGTTGTTCGGCACAGGCTCGGTGGTCGGCTTGGCCACCAGCGCGGCCAGGCCTTGTTCGGTCGTGGGATAGCGGCTGTTGTCGAGCCGGTAGAGCTTGAGCGCCTGCATGATCGACGAGATGTCCTGGCGCGCCGCGACGATACGGGCCTCATCGGGGCGGCTCATGATCTTCGGCACCACCAATGCCGCAAGCACCCCCAGGATGACGATCACCACCATGATTTCGATCAGGGTGAAGCCGCGGCTGCCGCGATTGGCGTGAGAGCGGGGCGAACGTGTGGAGCGGGTACTGGCGAATAGGGGTGCGAATCTGCGCATCGTGTCTGGACCTCGTGCTGGATAGCGGGGCGGGCCGCTGGCCACGCACCCGGCGTTCGACAGCCAGTATAACCGCCACCCCATGACTGTTTTTTGTGGCGAGGAATTCTCGCCGGCCGTAGTCTGATTTGCGTCACGACATTCCGCGTCGCACAATAAAACTTGCATTTGAAATACTGCTTATCTAAGATGTCACCACGATGCAACTGACCCGCTTCTCCGACTACGCGCTGCGGCTGCTGATGTACGTCGCGCGCGCCGACGGCAGCCGACCCATCACCATTGCCGAAGTGGGGCAGCAGTTCGACATTTCGCACCACCACCTGGTGAAGGTGGCGGCACGCTTGTCGAAGCTGGGCTGGATCACCGCCACGCGCGGCCGCCACGGTGGCCTGGAACTCGGGCCGCAGGCCGGCGAGCTCACGATTGGCACGATCCTGCGCGAGCTGGAAGGGCACAAGCCGGTCATCGACTGCGACAACCCGCCCTGTGCGCTGAATGGCAACTGCCGGCTGCGCCGGGCGCTGGACGAGGCAGAGCAGGCGTTCTATCGCTCGCTTGATACGGTCACCCTGGCGGATGTGACCGGCAGCCAGACTGCCGAGTCGATCATCCGGCTGCATCGCGATTTTGTGAGCCGGCGTACGGCCTGAACGGCACGCTTTGAGCCGCTGTTCTGGCGTTACACGTGCGCCGGCTTTGTTGTGAGTAAAAACATGCATTTTATTTGCATGATTTAAAACGGAGCCTTGCCTGATGTTGTCTGCTGCTTCCCGCCCCTATATCGATGCCAGCGTACCGGTGCTGCGTGAACATGGCCTCGCCATCACCACCCATTTCTACCGCGAGATGCTCGCTGCGCGGCCTGAACTGACCCAGCTCTTCAATATGGGCAACCAGGCCAACGGTTCGCAGCAGCAGTCGCTCGCCTCTGCGGTGTTTGCCTACGCTGCCAATATCGACAACGCCAACGCGCTTGCGCCGGTGGTCGAACGCATCGTCCACAAGCATGCAGCCGTGGGCCTGAAGCCCGCGCACTACCCGATCGTTGGCCGGCACCTGCTGGGCGCCATCTCGGCCGTGCTCGGCGAAGCCGCCACGCCCGAACTGATTGCCGCCTGGGACGAAGCCTACTGGCTGCTGGCCGGCGAGCTGATCGCCGCCGAAGCGCGCCTGTACCAGAGCACCGGCATGGCTGCCGGCGAACGCATCGCCGTGCGGGTCGACCGCCGCGAAGTGCAGAGCGACACCGTGGTCGCGCTGACGCTGTCGGCCGTGGATGGCCAGCCGCTGCGCGATTTCCGCCCGGGCCAGTACATCAGCGTCGAGGTTGCGCTCGACGATGGCAACCGCCAGCAGCGCCAGTACTCGCTGTCCGCGGAGCGCAGCCTGCCGACGTGGCAGATCTCGGTCAAGCGCGAGGACGGCGATCACGCCACGCCGGCCGGCGCCGTCTCCAACTGGCTGCATGCCAATGCGCAGGTCGGCACCGAACTGTCCGTCAGCGCGCCGTTTGGCGACTTCGCGCCGCGCCTGGATGGCCACCGCCCGATCGTGCTGCTGTCGGCCGGTATCGGCATTACGCCGATGCTGTCGGTGCTGCGCACGCTGGCCGCGCAAGGCTCCAAGCGCGAGATCCTGTTCGCCCATGCGGCACGCGACGGCCGCCACCACGCCCACCGTGCCGACGTGGCCTGGGCCAGGGAGCGCCTGCCGCAACTGCGTACCCATGTCAGCTATGAACAGCCGCAAGCCGCCGATGTCGCGGGCCGCGACTACGACCACGCGGGCACCATGCCGGTCGCCGCGCTGCTCGATGCCGCCGATAACCGCCTGTTTATCGACGGCGACTTCCACCTGTGCGGACCGCTCGGTTTCATGCAGGCGCAGCGGCACGCGCTGATCAGCGCCGGCGTGCCGGTCGGGCATATTCACCGCGAAGTGTTCGGCCCGGATCTGCTCGACGACCTGTTGTAAGCCGTCACAGACACGGTCATAGGGGTCTGGTACGCTTGGCGCGTTCCTTGTCGAGCGTATCCCTGATTCCGTGCAACTCTCTATCCGGCCCGCCTTCCGTCTCGATGCCGCGGCCTGGTTGCCGCGCGCAGCCAGTCTGGTTCTCTTCATCGCGCTGTGCGCACTGGCGACACGCTGGGCGCTGACCTTCAGCGCGATGCGCACGATTCCGGTGCCGCAGTCCGCCCGCGTGGCGCAGACCGAGGCCGTGGAGACCGGCGCTGTGGCCACGCTGTTTGGCGGCTCGGCGCAGGGCGGCGTTCGCGACGTGCAACTGATCGGGGTCGTGGCGGATGTGGCCGACGGCGCCGGCGCTGCCATCGTGTCGCTGGACGGCGGGCCGCCCAAGGCTGTGCGCGCCGGCACGGCGCTCTCCGCGCAAATTCGCCTGGTGGAGATCCACGGCCGTTCCGTGGTGATCGAGCGCAATGGCGTTCGTCAGGAAATCGCGCTGCCGGTGCAGGCCGGCGCTGCGCGTTCGGGCCTGCCATCGCTGCCGGCGACGCCGCCCTCCGGCGCCGCTGCGCCGCTTGCTACGCCGATGACACCGCCCGCGCCAGCTGTCAGCCAGCCACCTGCACAACCTGTGCAGCCGCCAGCGTCTGCCACCATGCAGCCCCCGGGGGCGCAACCGCAGGCGCAGGAAGTCGATCCGCGCCAGCTCCAGCCTGCCATGGCGCCGGCCGCGCCAATGGCGGAGCCGCTTGTGCCGAAGAACTGAATCCGGCCGGACCGGCAACCAGTGTCTCGTCCAATATTCGTGATCCCTTGCGATCGCTTACGGCCGCCAGCCCATTCTGTGAGCCGCGTAACATCGTATTAAAACCGCCAACTTCCCCGCATCGTCCGCGTTCTAATCCGTACATGCCCACGTGATGAAAAGGAGCACGACATGCAAGGCAAATCCAAGCCGCAAATTCTCAAGCAATTCCTGGCCGCTTCCGCCGCGTTCCTCGTCGCCGGCGGCGCGTTTGCCCAAGCCGCTACAACCGCGCCTGCGCCAGCGCCGGCTCAGCGTGGCGGGATGCACCACCACATGGACCATGGCGGTGGGATGTGGATGAAGTCGGTCGACACCGACGGCGACGGCGCGATTTCCAAGGCCGAGGCCGACGCGCTCTTCAACCGCATCGATACCAACCACGACGGCAAGCTCGACAAGAACGAGATGGCGGCCTACCGCAAGGCGTCGATGGAACAGCGTCGCGCCGAGATGCAGAAGGAATTCGATGCCAAGTTCAAGGCCGCTGACAAGAACGGCGATGGCGCGCTGACCAAGGACGAGGCCAAGGCAGGGATGCCGCGCCTGGCGCAACGTTTCGACCAGCTCGATGCGAACCATGATGGCAAGCTGACGCAGGACGAAATCAAGGCCGGCATGCAGAAGATGCACCAGGAACGCATGCAGCGCATGCCGCGCGGCCCTGGCGCGCCAGCCGCACCGGGAGCTCCTTCCAGCAGCGGCGGCTGAACCGGTTGACTCGTCCCGGAATGACCGGGACGCTGGCCGAGACGAACGCGCGACCTTCACGGGTCGCGCGTTTCTTTTTGGGCCTCAGCGGCGTAGGCGCCGGCATTTTCGCCGGAAAACGGCCGAACAACCGTAGAATGCCCGCTGCCTGTGCAGCGGGCTTGGCACCATCCTTGCCTTCTCCCACGTCGAACGGACTACCGGCAAATCCGCTTTCCCGGCGCCTGATTTCGCTCAAGGAGTGATGAATACGACGTCAAACCGGGGTGGCTGCCACAAAAAATTGCGTACTTGTGCACAACTTGCTAAATTTGCGCAAAAAAATTGCCAATAAACATATTGCGGAGCAACGAAATCGTGAGCAAGGTGGAGTTGGATAAGATCGACCGGAAGATCCTCGAGGTCCTGCAGACCAACGGCCGGTTGACCAACCTGGAGGTGGCCGAGCGCGTGAACCTGTCGCCGAGTCCCTGCCTGCGGCGTATCCGCAGGCTTGAGGAGATCGGTGTGATCCGCCAGTACGCGGCGCTGCTCGAGCCCGGCAAGATCGGCCTGGGCCTCCTGGCCTATATCAACGTGCGGCTGGAAAAGCACGGTGGCGCGCCAAAGGGCAAGGCGCCGCTGGACCTGTTCCGCGCGGCTATCGGCACTTGGCCGGAAGTCGCGGCCTGTCATGCGATGACGGGCGAAATGGACCTGCTGCTCAAGGTCTATGTCGAAGACATGGAGCACTTTGCGCGCTTCATGCAGGAGCAGTTGCTGGCGCACCCGTCCGTAATCGACGTCCGCTCCAGCTTTGCGCTGGAAAGCATCAAGGACACCACGGCATTGCCCGTGGCTGGCGGCTGAACGGCAGCCCAGAACAAAAACGGCGCATCGTCACGATGCGCCGTCTGGCGTGGGGCCGGTGTCAGGCCGGGCCGCAGCCTTATCAGGCGGTGTGCTTCTGCGGCACCATCGAGCGCCAGAAGCGCAGCCCAAAGCGGCGCGCGTCGCGCAGGTTGCGGCGCACCAGATAGTCCAGGTCGGCGACCTGCTCGTCCAGCGCCTCGGTCAGGCGGCTCATGGTGTCCGCGGGCGGCAGTTCCAGGTAGGCATCGGCTTCGCCGTACGCGTACTGCACCTTCATGCCGGCCTTCTTGGCGATATGCATCATGGCCGCATTGCGCGACAGGCAGTGCATATAGAGCGTGCGCACGCTGGTGTTGCGGCCGTGGATGGCGGCACGCTCGAACAGCGCGCTGCCGATGCCGCGCCCGCGCGCGCTCTTCGACACCGATACGCCGAATTCCGCCACGCGGCCCTGCGCGTTGTCGCGCAGGTTGGCGAAGTGGCCGACGCCGACCAGTTCGAGCTTCTCGTCATACACGCCGAACACGGAATCATGGTCGAAGTCGATGCTGTCGACATACGCTTCGATCACGTGGTTGCCCACGGATTGGCCAAAACGGAGCAGGCGATCCTCCTCGCCCAGGGCGAGGAAATGCTTCAGCAGGCGCGAGCGGTGATGGGCGGCCAGCTCGCGCACCAGAACGGTGGCGCGCTGTGCGGCCTGTGCGGCTTCGGCTGCCTTGCGCAGATCTTCGTCGGTAACTGCGCCGACGGCCTTGCTCAGTTCGAGCGGATTCACGATGTTTCCTTCCCGGTGCAATCCGGTGCAATCAGCGATAAAAATAGCACCGCTGTGGTATTCGTCCAGGCACTTTTCGCATCACTGTGCGCCAGATTAGGGCAAACACTATATTGATGCAATTCGAAAAGTATTGTAGCGGAACTGTCAGTTCGGCGTAAGCTTCCCGCGTCGCAGCAGGCCTAGGCGAACCTAATTTCTATGAAAACCTTCATTGAAATCAAAAACTTGAGAAAATGTGATCAATTGTTGCGACTGTCCGTTTGTGGATTTGCTGCAACGCCGCATTCCGTTCTGTCGCAGCGCCCCCGCTGCGATGGGTACGCCTGAAATTTCGGACTAAACCGCCGTGACGAAAAGCGAATCTCCGATTGTTGTGATTTATGCGCATCCCACGCCAGGCCATTCACGGGTCAATCGCCCGTTGGCAGAGGCGCTCGCCTCGCAGCCGCACGTCGATGTGCGCGACCTCTATCGCCGCTATGTCGATTACGACATCGACGTCGTGGCCGAGCAGCGCGCGCTGGCTGCCGCGGACACGGTAGTGCTGCAGTACCCCGTGCACTGGTACAACGTGCCACCGCTGCTCAAGCTCTGGCTCGATGAAGTGCTCGAATACGGCTGGGCCTATGGTCCCGGCGGCACGGGCCTGCGCGGCAAATCCATGCTCGCCGTGGCGAGCACCGGCGGAACCTTCGATTCCTATGGGCCGGAAGGCAACCACGGCCATCCGATCGAAGCATTCCTGCTGCCGCTGGAGCAGACCGCGCGGTTGTGCGGCATGGATTGGCTGCCGCCGCTGGTCCTGCACGACGCCGACAACACCAACGCCCAGGTCCTGGCCGAGCACATCGCGCACGTCTGCAGGCGCATTGGCGCCCACGGGGATAGCCAGGAAGCGGCAGGCGCGGAGGTGCGCGGATGAACCAGCATGATTTCCTGATCGCACTGGTGGTGTTCCTGGTGGCGGCCGTGGTGGCCGTGCCAATCGCGCGCCGCACCGGGCTTGGCGCGGTGCTGGGCTACCTGCTTGCCGGCGCAGCCATCGGCCCGTTCGCGCTGCGTCTGGTGACCAATGTCGAGTCGATCCTGCACTTCTCGGAATTCGGCGTGGTGCTGATGATGTTCGTGATCGGCCTCGAACTGGAGCCACGCAAGCTGTGGGCGCTGCGGCGGAGCATCTTCGGCTATGGCGGCATCCAGCTGGCGGCGTGCGCGCTGGTGATCGGCATCCTCGCGGCGCTGGTCGGCGCGCCGTGGCCGGTGGCGCTGGTGGCGGGGCTCGGGCTGGCGCTGTCATCCACGGCCATTGCGCTGGCCACGCTGGGCGAGCGCAACCTGTTCGGCACGCCTGCGGGCGGGGCGAGCTTCGGCATCCTGCTTTTCCAGGACATCGCGGCGATTCCGATGATCGCGCTGCTGCCGCTGCTGGCGGCCGAGAGCGCGGCCGACGCCGGCGGCGGTGGCTGGCAGTCCGCGGCCAAGGCCGTGGCGGTGATTGCCGCCGTGGTCTTCGGCGGGCGCTACCTCGTCCGTCCGGCCTTGCGTTTCATCGCACGGACCGATATGCGCGAGATGTTCACCGCGTTCGCGCTGCTGCTGGTGGTAGGCATTGCGCTGATGATGGATGCGGTGGGCCTGTCGATGGCGCTGGGGACTTTCGTCGCCGGCGTGCTGCTGGCCGATTCCGAGTATCGCCATGCGCTCGAGGCCGACCTGGAACCGTTCAAGGGCCTGCTACTCGGCATGTTCTTCATGGCAGTCGGGATGTCGATCGACTTCGCGGTGCTGGCGCGCGCGCCGGGCACCGTGCTGGGACTGGTGGCTGTGTTCGTGGTCGCCAAGACCGCGGTACTGATGTTCCTGGCCCGCTATTTCGAGATCGCGCGCGGACAGCGGCTGCTGTTCGCGCTGCTGATCTCCCAGGGCGGCGAGTTCGCCTTCGTCGTGTTCGGCGTGGCCGGCACGGCGGGCCTGCTGCCGCGCGAGACCGAGGCGCTGCTGGTGCTGATCGTGGCCTTGTCGATGGTGGCCACGCCCTTGCTGCTGCTGGCCTATGACCGCCTGGTGGCGCCGCGCATGGGTGCGCCCAGGCGCCGTGAGGATGAGGCCATCACGCCGCAGGACAACCCGGTGATGATCGCCGGCTTCGGGCGTTTCGGGCAGATCATCGGCCGCTTGCTGTACGCCCAGGGCGTCGGCGTGACCGTGCTGGACCACGATCCCGATCAGATCGAATTCCTGCGCCAGTACGGGTTCAAGATCTTCTATGGCGACGCCACCCGGCTGGACCTGCTCGAAGCGGCCGGCATTGCCAAGGCACGCATCCTGATCGTGGCCATCGACGGCATGGACGACAGCCTGCAACTGATTGACCGCGTGCGTGAGCGCTATCCGGATCTGCAGATTTATGCGCGCGCGCGCCATGTCTCGCACATCTACCAGCTCAAGGACCGCGGCGTGAACCTGTTCGAGCGCGAGATGTTCGAGGGTTCGCTGATGCTGGGCCGCCGCGTACTGGAAGGGCTGGGCTTCGACCCGGCCGAGGCTCGCAATGTGGCCATGCGTTTCCGCCGGCACAACATCCAGGCCATCGACCGCTTCTATCCGCATTACACGGACCAGAAGAAGCTGGTGTCGCTGGCGCGCCAGGCGCGCGACGAACTGCAGGAGATGTTCCGCCAGGACCGCGAACAGCGGCGCCAGCGCGAAGAGGCCGAATGGTCCTGAGGGAAGCGCTGGCCCGCGTTCAGCGCCGCGCCAGCACTTCCGCGGGCGCGGCGGCCTTGCCCGGCAGGCCGCCTTCGAGCAGGTCCACCACCATGTCGGCGAACGCGGCGTAGGACAGCTTGCCGCCCGGCTTGAGCCAGGTGAAGGTCCAGTTGATCATGCCGAACACGGTCATGGTCAGGGCAGTCTGGTTTTCGCGCGTGACGCGTTCCGGGTAGGCGCGCCGCAGCATGCGCGAGAACGCCGCGACCACGTCGCGCTCGCGGCCGAGGATGAGATCGCGCTGCTCCTCGGCCAGGAATTTGACGTCGTTGATTAGCGCGATATGGCGCGTCTGCGAGTTCTCGTACTCGGCCAGGAACGCGCGGATCAGGCTGGAGAAGCTCTCGCGGTCGGTGCGGCCCTGGCGCTCGGAGTCGGCCTCGACCTCGGTGACGATCAGCATCAGCCGGCGCGTGTAGCGGTCCAGCAGGTCGAACAGGATCGCTTCCTTGCTCTCGTAATAGTGGTACAGGCGCGCTTTCGAGGTGCCGCACGCGGCGGCCAGGTCGGCCATCGAGGTACTCGGGTAGCTGCTGTTGGCAAAGGCCGCCGCCGCCAGTTCCAGGATCTGCTCGCGCTGTGCTTCGAAATCGGGTGCCTTGGTTCGCGCCATGTCGTTCCGGCAGGGAGTGTCCGGGAAGGGGAAAAAAGAAGGAGCGGGCTGTTCCGCTATTCGGCTATTCCGCGCTGGCAATCACGTGCCGGCGCAGCTCGCAGGTGTCGAGCGAATCGGCGTTGCCGCGCAGGACCATGCGTCCCATGGAGATCAGCTCGCGGCAGCGCCAGAACACGAACCAGTCGCTGGCCAGCAGGCCTTCGATAGCGCCCATCACGCTGCCCACCACCTCGGCCGCAGGCGTCCACTCGGACGGCGCGCGTTCCATGATGATGTCATCGATGCTGTGGTAGGCCGCCGGCACCAGCGTATTGCCCTTCCACAGCCGCACGTCGGCGTTCTCGCGCACGTTCTGCTGCCATTCGTAGCCCAGCCGGCCCAGGCGTAGCACCGAAACCGGCGCGATGGTCGAAAAGCGCCGCGCCAGCCGTGCCGGCGAATACATGCCGATGGCCGCCAGCCCTGCCTGCGGCGGCAGCTCCAGCTCGCGCAAGTCCATCGCGACTTCATTAATGCGCTGGGGCGCCTGGTAAAGGTGGAACACGACCCGGCGCAGCATGAGCTGGTCGGCCGCGCTCTGGCCGTGCCAGATCGCGATTTCCATGTCGCTCTGGCGCAGCTTCTGGAGCTGGTCGAGCGCCTGGCGCATTTCGGCGGCGAAGTCGATGTCGGTGTGCGGGGCCACGCGTTGCCAGAAACCGGAGCGGATCGACCCGGTGCTGTCGACGTCCACGAGCGGGCCCACGGCAAGGTCGTCGCGCAGTACGACCACGGGGTCGGGCCGGGCAGCCTGGGCCAGCGCCTGGCGCAGGGTATTACCGGCGACATCGCCGTTGACGACGTGGATATATTGCATGGCCGTGATTGTATATGCGTGGGACGGTTGTCAGTCACCTCCAGGCGTCTGCAACGCGCTCCCCTCCCATTGTAATCACGGCGCGACTTGGCCAGCCGGGCGTGCCGGGCACCGCGCGCGGCCCGGCGCACGTTCAGCGCCTATGGTTCAGCGTTCGTCGTAGCTGACCACCACGCGGGGCGTAAGCGCACGCGCCTGGCAGGTCAGCACGAAGCCCTTTTCCATTTCCCACGGCTCCAGCGTGTAGTTCTTTTCCATCTCGACCTGGCCTTCCAGCACCTTGGCCCGGCAGGTGCAACACACGCCGCCCTTGCATGCATAGGGCAGGTCCAGCCCGGCGGCCAGCGCCGTGTCGAGCACTTTGCCGTCCTCCATCGGCAGGCGCATGGTGTGCTGCTTGCCATCGAGCACCACGACCAGCTCGGCCGTGCCGGCGTGGTCGGCATGGGCGTGGGCGGGTGCGCGCTTCTGGCGGTCGACCGGCACGCCGAACCGTTCGGCGTGGATCCGGTGCGGATCCAGCCCGGCATCGCGCAGCGCGGCTTCGACCTCGTCGATCATCGAGGCCGGTCCGCACACGAACGCGGCGTCGATGCCGTCCACCGGGATCAGCGTCTGCAGGAAGGCCGTGACCCGGGCGTGGTCCAGGCGCCCGTGCAGAAGGTCGACTTCCTGCGGCTGGCGCGACAGCACGTGGTACAGCGTGAAGCGCGAAAGGTACTGGTTCTTCAGGTCTTCGAGCGCTTCGGAGAAGATGATGCTGTCGACATTGCGGTTGCCATAGACCAGCGTGAAGCGGCTCTGCGGCTCGGCCGCCAGCGTGGTGCGGATCAGCGACAGCACCGGCGTGATGCCGCTGCCCGCGGCAAAGGCAACATAGTGGCGTGCAGCGCCCGCATCGAGCGGTACATAGAAGCGGCCGTCCGGCGTCATCACGTCGACGAGCTGCCCCGGGGCCAGCGTGTCATGGAGGTGGCTGGAAAACACGCCGTCCTCGACCAGTTTTACCGCCACGCGCAACTCGCCGCGCTCGGCATAGTCCTGCATGCCGCAGCAGATCGAGTACGAGCGGCGCAGATCCTGGCCGTCGACCGGGGCCTTGAGCGTCAAAAACTGGCCCTGCGTGAAGCGGTAGGCGTCCCGCAGAGTCTCGGGTACTTCGAACGCGATGGAAATCGTGTCGGCCGTCTCGGGGCGCACCTGCGCCACGCGCAGCGGATGGAACTGTGGGGTCATGGCAGCTCGCTCGGGACGGCGGGGTTGGTAAAGGTTAGTAGGGTTTGAAGTAGTCGAACGGTTCGCGGCAATCGAGGCAGCGGTAAAGCGCCTTGCAAGCCGTCGATGCGAAGCGCGAGATTTCCTGCGTATGGCGGCTGCCGCAGCGCGGGCAGGCGACGGTATCCGGCGCACCGGCACGGGCTGCGCGCGGCACGAAGTGCAACGGCCGCGTGGCGGGTGCCGCGTCGCACTGCCGCGGCGGCGCAATGCCGAATTCGCGCAGGCGTTCGCGTGCAGCGTCGCTGATCCAGTCGGTTGTCCACGCCGGTGACAGCGTTGTGCGGATGCGCCAGGGCCCGAGTCCTGCTGCGTCGAGCGCCTGGCCGATGTCCTCGGCGATCTGCGACATGGCCGGGCAGCCCGAATACGTCGGCGTGATCGTGACTTCGAGCGTGGCGCCGTCGGCGATGGCGATGTCCCGCAGGATGCCGAGATCGCGGATCGATACCACCGGGATTTCCGGGTCGGGCACGGACTCCAGCGCGGCCCACGCGCGCGTGGTTCGTTCTGCGTCGGAAAGCGCAACGGTGTTCATGTCGGTTGCCACTGCTACCACTGCGCGCCGGGATGGGCGCGCGCCAGGCTCTGCATCTCGGCCAGCAGATAGCTCATGTGTTCCGAATGCAGTCCATGCTTGCCAGTCGAAAGAAAGGCGCTCGGCACCGGCTTTTCCAGCGTGGCTTCCGCGAGGGTTTCGTCGACTGTGGCTTCCCATGCGTCGCGCAGGTCGGCGGTTGGCACCGCCACGCCCTGCGCGGCGGCGAGCTGCTCCACGTCGTCGCCGGCGAAGCATTCGTTCATGTACGGCATCAGGTGATCGAGCGCGCGCTGCATGCGCAGGTGCGAAGCCTCGGTGCCATCGCCGAGGCGTACCACCCAGCCGGCTGCGTGATGCAGGTGATAGCGCGCTTCCTTGATCGATTTCGCCGCGATGGCGGCCAACTCCGCATCGGTACTCGCCTGCAGCACGTTCCACAGTTCGACCATCAGCGCGCTGTACAGGAAGTTGCGCGTGATAGTGACGGCGTAGTCGCGGTCGCTGCTGGCGGTGCCTGCCAGCGGCCCGCTGTGCGGCAGTTCGGCCAGCGTCCAGTTGCAAAATTCGCGTTCGCCGCGCCAGTACGCGTAATTGTCCTCATGGCGCGGCCTGCCGGTCAGCGCGCCTTCAAGCTCGCCGGCATGGGCATAGAGCAACCGCGCCTGGCCGATCAGGTCCAGGCTGATATTCGCCAGGGCGATGTC
Organism: Cupriavidus numazuensis; assembly: GCF_905397435.1. Taxonomy (GTDB): domain Bacteria; phylum Pseudomonadota; class Gammaproteobacteria; order Burkholderiales; family Burkholderiaceae; genus Cupriavidus; species Cupriavidus numazuensis. The sequence continues at coordinate 10,267 of NZ_CAJPVI010000075.1, read as the reverse complement.
TTCTTCCAGCACCGGGCCATGGCCGCACCATTCGGCATTGCGCTGGCCCAGGATCAGCGCGTTGTCGGCTAGCCGCAGCACGTAGCGCAGCGCGGCCGTGCGCTCAGGCGGCAGATGCGACAGCGCGGGGTCGGACGTCGGGGTCGTCATGGTGCCGGGCCCTTACATATGGTTGACTTCGTCGGGCAGCTGGTAAAACGTCGGATGCCGGTAGATCTTGTCGGCCATGGGGTCGAACAGCTCCGGCTTTTCCTCGGGCGCGCTCGCGGTGATCGCGGTGGACGGCACCACCCAGATCGACACACCTTCCTGGCGACGCGTATAGACGTCGCGCGCCATATGCAGCGCCTGCTGGGCATCGGCGGCATGCAGGCTGCCGCAATGCTTGTGCTCCAACCCCTGCTTGCTGCGCACGAACACTTCCCACAGCGGCCATTCCTTCTGCGTCATGCTTGTCTCCTTGTCCTTTGCGTCAGGCGGCTTCGCGCTGCGTCTCGCGCGCGGCTTGCTTGGCGGCGTGGGCCAGCGCGGCTTCGCGCACCCAGGCGCCGTCCTCGTGGGCTTTCACGCGCGTCGCCAAACGTTCGCGATTGCACGGGCCATCGCCATTGATCACGCGCCAGAACTCATCCCAGTCCAGCGGGCTGTAGTCGTAGTGGCCGCGCTCGACATTCCATTGCAGGCCGGGATCGGGCAGCGTGACGCCCAGCACCTTGGCCTGTTCGACCGTGGCATCGACGAATTTCTGGCGCAGGTCGTCGTTCGAGATGCGCTTGATGCCCCACGCCATGGTCTGTGCGCTGTTGGTGGATGCCGAATCGGGCGGGCCGAACATCATCAGCACCGGGAACCACCAGCGGTCGACTGCGTCCTGCACCATCTCGCGCTGGGCGTCGGTGCCGCGCATCATCGCCAGCAGCGCGTCGAAACCCTGGCGCTGGTGGAACGACTCTTCCTTGCAGATCCGGATCATGGCGCGGGCGTACGGGCCATACGAGCAGCGGCACAGCGGGATCTGGTTCATGATCGCCGCGCCGTCGACAAGCCAGCCGATCACGCCGACATCGGCCCAGGTCAGCGTCGGGTAGTTGAAGATCGACGAGTATTTGGCACGGCCCGTGTGCAGCGCGTCGACCATCTCGTCGCGCGACGTATTGAGCGTCTCCGCGGCGGAATACAGATAGAGGCCGTGGCCGCCTTCGTCCTGCACCTTGGCCAGCAGGATGGCCTTGCGCTTGAGCGACGGTGCGCGGCTGATCCAGTTGCCCTCGGGCAGCATGCCGACGATTTCGGAGTGCGCGTGCTGGGAAATCTGCCGGACCAGCGTCTTGCGATAGGCCTGGGGCATCCAGTCCTGCGGCTCGATCTTGTTGTCGGCGGCCATGCGTGCATCGAACGCCGCCTGACGGCTGGCGTCGTCCCCGGCTGCGGTCACCGAAGCGGGATTGCCGGGCAAGTCCAGACTCTGCGTGTACATAGGAGCCTCCTTTGGCAGCGGCTGTCCCGGCTCTGGCGGCCGGCTTTGCGCCTGTGGTTCGGCCTCATTATATATAAGCCGACCGGTCGGTCAATTAAACGGCATGGCGCGGATCTGGCTGTTCCTTTTGCCACATGAACCGGTTGGCGTTGCGAGTGCAACAGCGCGCTAGCGCCGTGTTTGCAACTTTTGCACTCCCAAGTAAGGCGTACGCGACATGCCACGCGTTGGCCGCGGCGATTCAGGGCCGGCCGCCCGGTACGAAACTTGCGCGGTCTACCTTTCGCCATGACACAAGATGCCCAAGCCTCGCTGCTGCGTCCCGGACACAACTGCTGGCGCGTGGAACCCTGCACGCGCCTGGCAATGCTGGTCGATGCGGACGCCTATTTCACCGCGCTGCGGGAGGCATTGGCACGTGCCGAGCAAACCATCTATATCCTCGGATGGGATATCGACAGCCGCACACGCCTGACGCAGGAGAGGCCGGATGATGGATTGCCGGCCGAGCTTCGCGATTTCCTCAATGCGTTGTGCAAGCGGCGACCCGACCTGCACATTTACGTGCTGAGCTGGGATTTCGCCATGGTGTTCGCGTTCGAGCGCGAATTCCTGCCCGCAGCACGGCAGCACTGGGAGGCGCACCGGCGCCTGTCGTTCTGCCTGGACGGCAATCATCCGCCAGGGGCGTCGCATCACCAGAAGGTGGTGGTCATCGACCACGCGCTGGCGTTCGTTGGCGGACTGGACCTGACGATCCGCCGCTGGGACACGCCCGAGCACCGCGCCGACGAGCCGCGGCGGATCGATCCGGATGGAAAGCCGTACGCGCCGTTCCACGACGTCCAGTGCATGGTGGACGGCGACGCGGCGCGCGCGCTCGGCGATCTTGCCGCGGAGCGATGGCTGCGTGCGACGGGTCGTCATCCACGCATGCCAGCCGCGACGGGCGCAGACCCGTGGCCGAGCCGGGTGTCACCGGACGCCACCGATGTACGGGTCGGCATCAGCCGCACCTATCCGGCGCGCGATGACGCGCCCGCCGTCAGCGAGATCCGCGAACTCCATACCGATGCGATCGCCGCCGCGCGCGACAGCCTGTACCTCGAAAACCAGTACTTCAGTTCCGCCCTGATCGCCGACGCCTTCGCAGCCCGGTTGCGCGAACCGGACAGCCCCGACATCGCACTCGTGTCGCGCCGGACGGAAAGCGGCTGGCTCGAGGAAGCGAGCATGGGCGTGCTGCGCGCGCGCCAGTGCCGGACATTGCACGCGGCAGACTCGCACGGTCGCTTCCGGCTGTACTGCCCGCACGTGCCGGGCTTGGGCGATGCCTGCGTCAATGTCCACAGCAAGGTGATGGTCGTTGATGACCGCCTGCTCATGATCGGCTCCGCGAACCTGAGCAACCGGTCTTTCGGACTCGATACCGAATGCAATCTCGTGATCGAATCGAACGGCGACGCACGCATCGCCGCATCGATCCGCGCCATGCGCGACCGCTTGCTGTGCGAACACCTCGCGGTCTCGCCCGACACGCTGAATCAGGCGTTGACCGAGCACCCGCGGCTCAACGATGCGCTGCGCGCGCTGCAACGGTCGGGAGAGCGGACCCTGGTGCCCTTCATGCCAAGTGTCCCCGACGAGGTCGACGCGGCGTTGCCCGACGCCACGCTGCTCGACCCGATGGAGCCGATCGATCCCGATCAGGTCATGGCCGAGTTCATCGGCCACGATGCGCGCCCGCGCGCCGCAAGCCACGTGGCGATGCTCGTGGGGTTTTTGCTGGTGCTTGCCGGCGTGGCGTTTGCGTGGCGCTATACGCCGCTGCGCGAATGGGCCGATTTCCGTCACCTGCTGGTCTTCATGGAGCGCGTGGACGAGATGCCACTCGCGCCGCTTGTGATGATGTGCGCCTATGTCGTCGGCGGGTTGATGCTGATCCCGGTGACCGTGCTGATCGTGGTGACAGTGGTGGTATTCGGGCCGCTGTACGGGGGCGCGATGGCGCTGGCCGGAACCGTGCTGAGCGCTGCGGCGGGCTACACGGCGGGGCGCCTGCTCGGTCGCAACGCCGTGCAGCGCTTCGGCGGCCGGCGGCTGAACCGACTCAGCCAGCGCGTGGGCCAGCACGGCGTGCTCGCGATGGTGGCGCTGAGACTGGTGCCTGTCGCGCCGTTCACGCTGGTCAATGTCGTCGTGGGCGCATCGCGCATCCGCCTGCGCGATTGCCTGCTGGGGACGGCCATCGGCATGACGCCCGGCATCGTCGTCTCGGCGTCGCTGGTCGACCGCATTGCCGCTGTCGCGCGCAATCCGGGCACGCTGACGTTTGCATGGCTCGCACTGGCGCTGCTGGCGCCTCTGTGCGTATGGGTGTTGCTGCGCCGAAGGCGCCAGCGCCGCCGCCGGGCCACACACGCGCGCCGGCCACATGACGCAGGCAAGCGCCATCCGTGCGGTGTGCGCACCGCGCCGAACGAGAGAACGCAGTGAACGCGCCAGAGGCACCGCTGGCCGCCCGGCATGCCGAGATCGCGGTGGCAAGCTACAACATCCACGGCGGCGTCGGCATCGACGGACATTTCGTGCCCAAGCGCATCTGCGAAGTCTTGCGCGAATTGCGGGCCGACCTGGTCGCGCTGCAGGAAGTGGAAACCCGCGCCACCGGCTTCGATATGCTCGGCTTCTTGTCGCAGCATACGGGGCTGCATGCGATACCGGGACCGACACTGGTGCGTGCCGATGGCGACTATGGCAATGCCTTGCTGACACGCTATGCGCCGCTGAGCGTGCGGCACATCGACCTTAGCGTGAAAGGGCGCGAACCGCGCGGCGCCATCGATGCACAGCTGCAATGCGACGCGATCGAAGCCGGCACGTTCGCGCTGCGCGTGATCGCCACGCACCTGGGCCTGCTACCCAGCGAACGCCGCGCACAGGTGCGCCGCCTGTTGACGGCGCTGGCCGAAGTGCCCGCCCAGCCGACCATCCTGCTCGGCGATGTCAACGAATGGTTCTTGTGGGGTCGGCCGTTGCGCTGGCTGCATGCCTATTTCGAACGCACGCCGCATGTGTCGACGTTTCCGTCACGCTGCCCGGTACTGGCGCTCGACCGCATCTGGACGTCGCCGCGCGCGCACCTCGTCGCGGTGTCGAGCCACCGCAGTCCGCTGGCTCGACTTGCATCCGATCATCTGCCGCTGCTCGCGCAGATGCGGCTGACTTCGCGATAGGGCCCGCCGTTCCCGGAGTTGCCGATCAAGTCTGTGAGGCGTCTTTCCGTGGACGGCGCACGGCCCTGAGCTTGCCGCTGCTTCCGCCGCCGCAGAAGAACTGATCCGCGCCATCCGACTCAAGCCCCGACACCGCGACCCCCGCAGGCATGTCCAGCCGTTCCAGGACCTCGCCTGAGCGCGGGTCGATGCGCCGCAAATCGCTCTCTTCGCCTTCCCATGTCCCATGCCACAGTTCGCCATCGATCCAGGTAACCCCGGTCACGAAGCGGTTGGACTCGATCGTGCGAAGCACCTTGCCGGTTTCGGGGTCGATCTGATGGATCTTCCGTTCGCGGTACTGCCCCACCCAGAGCGAACCTTCGGCCCACGCCATCCCGGAGTCGCCGCCACCGCCCGGGGCCGGAATCGTAGTGAGTACACGGCCGGTCTGCGGATCGATCTTCTGGATGCGGCTTTCGGAGATCTGGTAAAGGTACCGGCCGTCGAACGCCGTCCCCGCGTGCGCGGGGACCTCGATGGTGCGCACTGTCTGCCCGCTCTCCGGATCGAGCGCGTTGAGCCTGTCCCCGGAGCCAAACCACACCTGGCGCCCGTCGTAGGTGACGCCATGGATGGCGTCCACGCCGGCGAAGGGGCCGTATTCACGAATGACTTCCGCTGCTGATCGCTTCATGTTCATGTCCTCGTCACGGGTTGATGTGCGTTCCATGCTAGCCACCGGGCAGCGGCGCAGGGAGTAACAAGGTCGTCGCGAATCCGGGTATCGGCGGCGTGATCCAGCGGCGTGCCCGCCCATGGCCGACTGGCTGGACCTTGCCGGCAGCCGCCAGAGCGTCGAGCGCGCGTTGCATGGTGCGCTGGCTCGCGCCGAGCGCCAGTGCCAGGGCCGAGCTTGACCACGACTCGCCGTCCGCGAGGCAGGCGAGCACGGTGGCATAGGCGTCTTCGACCGGCAGCGCCAGCACAGCGACCCCGTGCGTGCCGCGGGGCGCCAGCGCGTAGCCGCGTCCGGTCGCGGTGACGTCGGCGAGCAGTCCGAGTGCCGTGCGCAGCCGGCCGATTTCGACGCGCAGGCGCGCGCGATGCGAGGCATCGGCGAATTTCATCCGGAACGCGCGCGCGATGAGCGCGTCGCGCGGCACGTCGTCCGGCCATGCCTCGGCGAGCATGCGGGCTAGCGAGAACAAGACCGGCCGCCGTGCCAGCGCGACCACGTTGACGGCGTCACGCACGACCAGGCGGCATGCGTCGACAACCAGCGTCCCGGATGACAGCAGTGCTTCCACTTCATCTAGCATGAGCAGCCGTTCGCCGCCGCGCGAGATCATGCGCGCGGCTGCTGTATCGAGGACACCGGACGCGGCTTCGACCTCCGCCACCAGCGTGGGGATACCAGCCTGATGGGCTGCATCCCGGGCCCGGGCGAGCGCGGTGCGCGCCACACCGGTCCGCAGTCGCCGGATAGCGATGCCGGCGACGGCGAGTTCGTGCGCGGCGCGCAGGGCAGGCGGAAGAGGTGCGGCGGGGTCAAGGCCGGCAAGCAACTGGTCGGCCGCTTCGAGCTGGCCGATCAGCACCATGCGGCGGACCTGCAGATAGCGCGCATGCGCGGCGTTGGCGCGGTCACCGTGCGCTTCCAGCGTTGCCCGCGCGGCGTCGAGCGCCTTCACAGGCCAGTGCAGGTCGCGCGAAACCAGCGCGATCTCGGCTTCAGCGACGACGCAGCGCGCACGGGCCATGGTTTCCTTCGGGCCGAACGCACGTGCGGCGTTGCGCAACAGCGCCTTCGCGAGCGACAAATCGCCGAGCTGCGCCATCGCGATCCCGCGCAGCGCGAGTGCGGGAGCGTCGTCGCGCAAGGCGATGCGGTTCAGCGCGCCGAGCGGGTCACCGGCCGCAAGCGCGCGGGCCGCGGCCGTGATCAGGGAGTCCATCCGAATCCCGCCACACTTGTCATTTCCACCGTTGCAAGGTTGCGCCTAATCTAGCACACGAGGTATTGAGCCGACTGGCCGCGCCACGTGCCGCTGGCAGCACGTGTAGTATGGTCCTGGCGGCCCTTGGGCCGCCATCCCCTTTTCCTGTCTACGGAGGTAACGAAGATGACTGGCGCGGCGTACAACAAGATCGTGGTGGCGGTGGACGGCAGCAGCACGTCGACCCTTGCGCTGGATGAGGCGGTACGGGTCGCGGGCCCGGGCAGCGCGACGGTGCTCGCGCTCTATGTTGTGGACAACGCGACGCCGCTCTTCGATGCCGGCTTCTACGATCCGAGCCAGATCCAGAAGGCGTTCGTCGAGAGCGGGCAGCGCGCGCTCGAAGAGGCGGCCAGCCGCCTGGCTGCCGCCAATGTAAAACACGAAACCCGGCTCGTCAGCGAGGCCCCGGTTCCCGGGGACATCGGGGCGTCCATCAACGAGGCTGCCCGCCAATGGGGCGCCGACCTGCTCGTGATCGGCACGCACGGTCGGCGCGGTGTGCGCAGGCTGGTGCTGGGCAGCGTGGCCGAGGCGTTGATCCGGCAGTCCACCATGCCGGTGCTGCTGGTGCGCGGCGAAGGCGCTGCGGACTGATCTGAACGACGGCCTGGGAGGTTACCCGGCGAAGCGGAAGTGTCCGCTGCGCAGCACGATTTCGCGGGCCTCAGTCAGCTCGAACAGGCTTTCCGCCAGTTGCTCGATACGCTGGCGGTTGCTGGCGAAGGCCGCCAGCAAGTCTTCTTCACGCGGAGAGCGCGCTCCGAAGTGCGCCTCCAGCGCTTCAGCGGTGACGGAATACTGGGTGGGGCTGCCGTTGACCGTTGCGGGGCAAGACAGCCTCAGGCTGGCCGCGCAGTAGGTCGGATTGGCGCGAGGAAACGAGACAGCGGACATGGCGTACCCCTCGTGCGGTCGACGAACGAATGAAGACATTCTAGGACATCGGCTGGGGCGGTAAAGGTGGCCAGATCAAATGCCCGGCTGTGGCAGTGGGTTGCCCTTACACACCCCGCGCGTAGCCGAGCGGCGCAGCAACTGATCCGGGCCTTTGCAGCGCCTTGGCGACGGTATGAGCGGCGGCAATGTGAGCGTCGGCGTAGTCCGCCTGTTCGGCCAGGAAGCGTTCGAAAGGCAGCGCTGGGGCAAGCTTGCCTGCCGGTGCCTCGTGCTCCGAATGGGCGCCGGTCCCGCCGGTCTCTCCGGTCTCATATCCAGGACGCACTGCGACCTCCGCGAGCCGGACCTCCAGAGCCGCCAGGGCGGCTTGCATCGGCGCGCGCGGAAGCTCGTCGAACGAACCCGACTCTGCGCCGGCCCGCACCACGCCAGCCAACGCCGCCATGCGGCGTGCGGTAGCGTGCAGCTGCGCATAGGCCTGTGCCGCATCAGGCGTCAGCCCACGGCCATGTTCTTCCCGCGTGCGTTCTGCGCGGGTCGATGCCCGGCCGGCCGAAATCCGCAGGGCTTCCAGCCGCGCGGTGCCAGCCGCGCCCGAGCGGGCTGCGGCAAATGCGGCACGCAGGTAGACGGCATTGACGGCGAGCGCGTCGAAAGCGTGTCGGAACATGCGCGAACGCTCCACACGCGGCGCCAGCACGTAATAGCTCGCCAGGGCGATCAGGCACCCCAGTGCCGTATCGATGCCGCGCAAGGCGGCAAAGTGACTGCTGTCGACCGCAGGTGCCCCGATCCATGAGAACAGGATGACCGCCGGCGTCAGGCAGAACGCAAAGCCGGCGGGCTGCGCCGCGAGCCGGCTCGCGTACGCGCCGGCCAGGAACACGGCGCTGATGCCCAGCGCTGCCGCCGGCGCGGGATGCGACAGGCCAATCACGCACGCGAGCAGTGCCCCGGCGAGCGATCCGCCAAAGCGCTTGAGCGAGATCTGACGTGTGGTCTGAAACTGGGGGCTTAACACCATGATGACCGTGACGGCGACCCAGTAGCCGTGATCCACATGCCACCACTGCGCGGGCAGCAGGCTCAGGCAGCCGCCGAGGGCCAGACGGATTGCATGGCGGCCGGCCAATGCGTCTCGGGCGGTATGTTCGCGGAGCGCGCCGCGCAGGCGGTCCACCACATGCCACAGGCCGCGGCGCGGCCAGGCGAACCCGGCGCGCCAGCGGTCGAAGTCCGGGTGCCGTGCCAGGGCCGCCAGCGCTGACTGGTAAGGCGGCGGCGCACTGGCGTTGGGCACCGGCGCAACCAGCCGCCGAATCTCATGCCGGAGTGCCGCGCCCAAGGATGGCAGGTCCGCGGCATGCTGGGCCATCGCGTGGCTGACCTGCTCGTGCGCATCGGCCACGCAGCGCGCGATGTGCCGCAGCGGCAGGCGGTGCGCGGGGCCGGCGCGCTCGCGCAGTTCCGTCGCGACGATCAGCAGGCCGAACAGGGCGTCCGCGATCCCGATGACATAGGCGAAGTGGGGCAGCGCGTAAGCCTCCCGCAGGTTGCGTCGGGCATGGATGGCGCGCCGTGCCGCTTCGATTCGGTTGCGGATGTCCTGCTTGCAGGCGGTCAGGGTGGGTACGTCGCCGCCGTGGGCGAGTGCCGAGGCGAAGCGTTGTAGCGCGGCATAGACTGCTTCGGTCTCAGGGCGCGGACGCATATCGCGGCGCGAGGGAATCAGCGCGAGGCAAACCAGGCACGCGAATGCCCCGCCCCGCAGGTAGCCTAGCCCGGAATCCAGCATGTGGGCCACGATGTCGTGGCTTGTGGCAGGCTGCAGGCAGGCGGCGATCAGCACCACATAGAGCAGCTTGGCCGCGATCGCCGCAGCGGGGCCACGCGCTTCCGCAAAGCCGACGGCCAAGCCTGCGACCAGCACGACGGCTACAGCGGCAAGCGGGCTGAAGGCCACCGCGGCACCGAGCGCACTCGCGACTGAACCGCCGATGCCGACTGCGCCAAGGCTCGCCAGACGTTGAGCGGCAGTGCCTTCCCGGTCGGCGAGGCATGTCCAGATGGAGGCGGTCGCGGCCCAGAGGTAGATTGCCTGCCCGCTGAGCCCGCCCATGCCGGCGAGGGCTAGAAATGAGCCGGCATAGATCACGCCGCGGCGGATCAGCGCGGCGTCAGGCCAATAGCGAAGCAATAGGGGTACGACCGGCATAGGCGTGAGCGGGGTGCTGTGGCCACTCTACGGCAGCGTGTGCTGCGATGCAACAAAATCGCGAATCCATCCCTTGTCTGCAATGATCTACGACACTGTTGCCACCACTGCCGGCAATCGCAGCCGAAGCGGTGCATATCCCGGCCGCCGGCACGTCTTGCCACTAAATCCAATGAGAGCGGGGGCTTATGCCGAAATTTGGGCAAAAAAAACCCGCGCAGTGTTCTGCGCGGGTTGGAATCCACCGAGGTGGTGGAGGAGACAGACTTCACTATACACGTCTTGCTGCGACGCACCAAGCCGCCCTTCAACGAATGTTTGCTTTTTGACACAATGTTGTTGTTGCCATCTGTTGGTATGTTCTGAGGTGTTGCGTGCAGGACGGTCTGGAGACTTCAGTTACCACAACGTAAATGTGCTTTTATGGTATCTTTCGCCGTTGCGTTTTGTTGTGGGTTTT
>NZ_CAJPVI010000074.1 GCF_905397435.1 Cupriavidus numazuensis | reverse complement strand
GCACCACCGTGAGTGGGAATACAGCGCTGATTGAACGAGCCCTGCAAGCGTTCGTGGCCCCTGCTGCGAGCGATATCGTGTGATCGCCTTCGGCTGCGCTGCGCGCAGAGCTCTAGTCTGGGCACGCAGGGCCAGGGCAAACCACGCCTCGGTAACGAGGCCCGCGTATTGCATGCGCGAAGTAGAGAGAGGGAGAAGAAATACAGCCCTCGAGCGTCAGCGACGTTGATGAGATCGCACCCAGACTGCGACGTGCGCGCAGCGCAGCCGAAGGCGTCCCACCGCTGCCGCTATTGAAACGCTGTACCCGAGTCCGTCTTGGGGATCGTCCAAAAGCCGTGCCGCGCGAGGCACAGGTTCTGACTCACATGGCGTAGCAGGTTCGAACCACTGACCACCATCGCAGGCGTCCAAAGCCGTTTGAACGACTGCCGCCGTGGAATTGATGGCCAGCGGCAACGACGCGCTTTTTGGTTACTTTTTGTCGCTCGGACAAAAAGTGACTCGCCGGCTACGCCGGCGAAACAGCGGCGCATGCCAAGAGCGATACCTCGGTCTCAACCAGAACCCGCCGGCTACGCCGGCAAAACAGCAGCGCCCGCCAAGCACGACACCCGCAATTCAGCGAAGAACCCAAACCCTCAGACAAACCCTTCAAGCCACCTGCACCTGCCCCCCACCACCCTGCCCTTCAACCGGCAAATCCGCCGCCTTGGCAGCACTATAAACATGCCGCGCCGCCAGCAAGGCAGCAAGATCAGCATCCCCCGCAATCACCGCCTGCAGGATCTGCGCATGCTCGTCCCAGTTCTGCCGTGCACGGACCACGTTGGCAGGCCCGAACAGCACGGCGGTGCGCTCGCGCAGCGAGCGCATCATTTCCTGCAGCACGCTGTTGGCGGCGATCGTACCCAGCACCTCGTGGAAACGGGAATTCAGCGAAAGCAGTTCATCCGCGCGGCCCTGCGCAGCGGCGTCCATGCCCTGCCGCAGCACGGTTTCCAGTTCGGCAACCAGCGCCGGGTCGCGGCGCTGCGCAGCCAGCTTGGCGTTGAGACCTTCCAGCGTGGCACGTACCTCGACCATCTCGCGCGCGATCACCGGCGACAGGCTCGCCACCGATGCGCCGCGGCGCGGCTCGATCAGTACCAGGCCTTCGCTGGCCAGCGCTCGCAGCGCCTCGCGCACCGGAATACGCGACACCCCGAGTTCGGTCGACAGCTTGTTTTCCACCAGCCGTTCGCCCGGCGCGAACCTGCCGTTCAGGATGCCCTCGCGCAGCTTGTCGGTGACAAGGGCGAACAGCGGCGAATGGCTGGCACCGAGGCTGAGAGGCTCGGCAGTCGGAGCAGTCGGGGCAGTGGACGAAGAGAGGGCCATGGATGCGCGGGAGCGAAGGCGGACGGACTGGCCGTCATTGTATACCACGCCTCCTGCTGTATACCGCCATGTCTTATCAATCGCGCTGGAACGTGAAACTGTCCGAGTAGAGATGGTCGGGACTCGCCCCCTGCGCAATGAATGCGGCGCGAGCGTCACGGATCATGTTCGGCGACCCGCACAGGTAGATGGCGTGCTCGCTGAGATCGCCCAGGTCGGCCAGCGCCGCGTCGTGCACGTAGCCACGCCGGCCCTGCCAGTCATCGCCGGCGCGCGACAGCACCGGCACGTACTGGAAGTCATAGAGCCGGTCGCCCCATGCAGGGATGTCCGCGTGCAGGTAGAGATCTTCAGGCTGGCGCATGCCCCAGTAGAGCGACACGGGCGGACAATCGGGATCGTCCATCAGCGATTCGAGGATCGCCTTGATCGGCGCCAGCCCCGTGCCGGTGGCCACCATCAGCAATGGCCGATAGTCTTTCGCCCGATAGAAAAAGGTGCCGAGCGGCAGCTCGACATCGACCGCGTCACCGGCCTTCAGCCGCGGCAGGATGCCGTCGGTAAAAGCGCCGCCCGGGATGCGCCGCACATGCAGGTCGACCCGCCCTTCGCTTGGCACCGACGCCATCGAAAAGCTGCGCGCGAGGCCGTCACCCGTCACGAGCTTCAGGTACTGGCCCGGGCGATACGCAAGCGTACCGGCATCGGGCACCTCAAGCTCGACATGCAGTACGTCCGAAGACAACGGGCGCACGCCGCGCACAATGGCCTGATGGCGCGCCGGCTCGGCGCACGCTTCATCGTCGCGCGCGGTGCTGATGACCAGGTCGGCCAGCGGTTGCGCCTGACAGGCCAGCGCATAGCCTGCGGCGGCCTCGTCCGGCGCAAGGCCGAACGGTTCCTCGTCATACCGCACCTGCCCGTCCAGCAGCCGGATGCGGCAAGTGCCACAGCCGCCGAGCTGACAGTCATGCGGCAGCGAGATATCCGCACGCCCGGCGGCCTGCAGCAGCGTCTCGCCGCGTTCGACAAAAAAGACCTGCTGCGTCTCGGCGATCTGGATGCGGTACGACATGGAACCTCCGCGCAAGGATGACTGCGTTACTTCTTGATATCGGCCTGCACCAGCACCTTCAGGTCCTGCGGCACGAGCAGTTCGGCCAGCGCCTGCAGCGCCGCCACGCCGGCCTGCGTGTCCTGCTCGCCGTTGCCGCCGGACAGGCCGATGCCGCCGATCACCTCGTCATTCACGACGATCGGGAAGCCGCCCACGAACGCGGCGAACTTGCCCTCGAAGCTCCACTGGATGCCGAACGCCTCGTTGCCCGGCAGCGCCGGCCCGTTCGGCGGCGTGGTGAACAGATGCGTCGAGCGCTTGTGGCCGGCGGCCGTGAATGCCTTGTTCCACGCAATCTGCGGCCCGGTGATACGCGCGCCGTCCATGCGCTCCAGCACGAGCGGATATCCGCCCTCGTCGACCACGCAGATCGACTCGAGCACACCGATTTCCTCGGAGCGGCGAATGGCCGCGGCAACCATGTGGCGCGCCTCGCGCAGTTCCAGCTTGATGGCTTTCTTCATGTTGATGACTCCTTGCGACGGCCGGGCTCAGGCGCCCCGATAGACCGTCTTGACCTGCGTATAGAACTCCAGCCCGGTGCGGCCCGATTCGCGGAAGGTCGAGGTGCTCGACCGCTTGAGCCCGCCGAACGGCGCGTTGACCAGGTTGCCCGTGGTGGTGCGGTTGATCTTGACCGTGCCCGCCTCGATGTCGCTGGCGAAGTGGTGGATGTAGCGCGGATTGCTGGTGACGATGGCCGCGGCCAGGCCGTACTCGGTATCGTTCGCTTTGGCGATGGCGTCGGCGTAGTCGGTGAAGCCGAGGATGGCAATCACCGGCCCGAAGATTTCCTCGCGCGCGATGCGCATCTGCTGCGTCACGTCCGTGAACACCGTTGGCGCGACGTAGTAGCCCTTGTCGAACTCGCCGCCGGTCAGCCGTTCTCCGCCGCACAGCAATGTCGCTTCGGACTTGCCGATGTCGATATAGCGCAGCACGGTTTCGAGTTGCTTCAGCGAAGCCAGCGGCCCCAAGTCCATCCCGGCCGTCATGCCGCTGCCGACCTTGAGCGTGGCGACCTTTGCCAGCAATCGCTCGGTGTAGGCAGCCTTGACCGATTCCGCCACCAGCACGCGGCTGGTGCCGGTGCATGCCTGCCCGGACAGCGAGAAACCGCCCTTGATGGTCAGGTCCACCGCGCGGTCGAGGTCTGCATCCTCCATCACGATCAGCGGGTTCTTGCCACCCAGCTCCATCTGCGTACGCGTGGTCAGCGGCACGGCGCGGTGAATCTGCTCGCCGGCGCGTGAAGAGCCAGTGAACGAGATCGCGCGAACGACCGGCGCCTCGGTGATCGTCGCACCGATCTCGGCCGCGCTGCCGGTGATGAAGTTCAGCACGCCCTTGGGCAGTCCGGCCTTGATCAGCGCCTCCGCCAGACGGTAGCCCGACAGCGGCGCCTCGGATGACGGCTTGAACACCACCGTATTTCCTGTCACCAGTGCAGGGGCGATCTTGCGGGCCGGGATCGACACCGGGAAATTCCACGGCGCGATCACCGTCACCACACCCAGCGGCTCGCGCTGGCTGAAGACGAGCTGCTCCGGATCGTCGTTCGGGAACACCTCGCCGGAGAAGGTCTGCCCTTCCACCGCGTAGAAACGCAGCGTCTGGGCCGAGCGCAGGACTTCGTCGCGGGCCAGCGACAGCGCCTTGCCCTCTTCGCGGGTCAGCTCGGCGGCGATGCTGTCGGCATTGGCTTCCAGATGATCGGCGGCGCGGTTGAGCACAGCGGCGCGCTTGCCGATCGGTGTCTTTCTCCAGCCAGCGAACGCTGCAGCCGCAGCGGCCACCGCTGCCTGCGCGTCCACCGCTGAAGACGCCTGGAAGCGGCCCACGATGTCGCCGGTGTCGGCAGGGTTGACGTTGTCGAACGTGCGGCCCGACTGGCAGGCCGTCCATTCGCCGTCGATATGGTTGAGGAATACGTTCATCGTCGGTCCGGGTTGGGCGGCGCCGCTCAGGCAGCCATCTCGAGTTCGGGCAGCGGCAGTTCGTGCTCGACGTAATCGTGGTAAAGCGCCGTCGTGTACAGCAGCCGCATCTGCGCGCCGATCTCGCAGATCTTCAGGCAGCGCTGCTGCAGCTCGGGCGTGTTGGCATGCTCGAGCACGATCTGGTAGCCGCGCTCGCCGTGGATCTCGTCCGAGACGATATGCAGATCGAAGAACTCGACTTCCTCGTCGGTGAACTGGTACTTGTCGCGCAGCGTCGGAGTCTGTTTGCGATAGATCGACGGCACCTGCGATTCCAGCCCAACTACCAGGCCGGCCACGGCCACGATCGGGTCTTCGCGCATGGCCACTGCGTAGCACCAGCTCTGCAGGCCGCGCGTGGTCGGCGACATGTTGTCCGGGTCGATCACGCGTTCGCGCGTGGTGCCGCAAGCTTCCGCGAAGCGGATCAGCAGGTCCGTATGGCGGTCGCCGCCGATTTCTTCCTCGTACATGTTGGCGAGCAGGAAATCCTTGGCCTCGGTATACCGGTCCGGCGTACGCGCATAGATGTAACCGAGGTAATCCGCGAACGGACCAACATAGTGATAGTGGTTCTCTGCCCAGCGTGCGAGATGGGCGCGGGTCAGCTTGCCGCTGGCCCAGGCCACGCTGAACGGCGCCTTGTTGGCGCTCTTGCCCTTGATGGCTTCTTCAAGGGCGGCTCGGAATGCTTCACGGTTCATCAGTTCGGCCATGGCGGAGGCTCCTGTTGGCGGATGTGGGGCGATTCGGTGGGTCGGGATGCCTTGGATCGCTGGAATCGATCGCATCGGCATGTTTGTATACTATATACAGTTTATGCGGGACGGCAAGCGCTTCGTTGACTCGTCACGCCGGGGTTTACCCGGCAAGAGCGGCAAATTAATCAGGCGACGCGCAGCTCCGCTGCGCCGGCAATGCGCGACCACGCAAAACCGGCCAACGCAATGTCCTCCAGGCCGACACCCACGGACTTGTAGATGACGATGTCGTCGTCGCATTGCCGCGGCGAGACCTTGCCGAGCACGACGTCGCCGAGTTCGACGATCTTTTCCGTCGGCAGCACCTGCGGATCGGCCAGTACGATGTCGCCGGCCTCGCGCGTGGATTGCGGGCGCCACTCGACCACCACGGCGGCGGCGCGACGCAGCGCCGCGTCATCGAGTTCGCGCGCATGCGGCAGGCTGGAGCCAATGGCGGCCACGAACGTGCCCGGCCGCAGCGACGCACCCGCGAACAGCGGCGTGGTGGCGCGCGACGCGGTGACGACGATGTCGGCCTCGGCCACGGCGGCATCGGGATCCGTCAGTACAACTGGAATGCCGCACTGCGCCGACAGGCGCGCAGGCATGTCGGCATCCGCATGCGGATCTGATACGAGGATGCGCTCCAGCCCCAGCGTCGCGCTGAGCTGGCGAGCGTGCTGCGCGCCCTGCGTGCCGGCGCCGAACAGCGCCAGCGTGCGCGCACCTGGCCGCGCGAGCCGCTGCGCCGCGAGTGTGGTGCACGCGGCAGTGCGCAGGCGCGTGATGGCGCCGGCGTCGAACGATGCCAGCGGGCGGCCGTCTTCCGTCGAGAAGATCAGAATGACAAAGGAGAACTGGCCGTTAATGGTGGTGTAGACCTTGGCGCCTGCAAAACCCTGCTGCGGGATCACCGCGCCCAGCGTGGACAGCTTGACGCCGCCGGCCTCGGTGCGGATGCGCTCCTGCATTGCCGCATCGCCCCGGCCGAAGCTGGAGAAGGCCGCTTCCATGATTTGCCGGGCGTCTTCGGGGCTGACGTGAGCGTCGATCATCGCGTCTGTGATGTGCTGCATGGGGGCTCCGCTGGTTGAGTTGGGGTCGTCAAAATGACAGGACGGAAGACCGGGGTCGCGTTCCAGGCACGCCTCATGCTGGTACGCGAGGCAGGTTGCTGCGGCCCATCGCATAACGGTATACAGTCTACATAAATGAATACCGACGAGCAAATGGCACAGACGATCCATGCACCACGAAGAGGGCGCCCCAGGGGCCACAATCCCAACAACTGTGCGACGTCGCAGTATCTTGCACTGTATTGGGATTCGCGTAAGTCCCGATAAAAATCTGCTTGGCGTCTGCCCAATTCGGAATATAGTATACCAACACCGATTCGCGCTCCGACGAGAACCGGCCCCCACAACCCCTCGGCCCCCAGGGAGTTTTCATGTCGCAACAAGTCGTGATCGGTGCAGCGCACTGGATATATCTGGCAGGGGTAGCAGTCATCGTGCTGACGATGATTCTGCGTGCCAATGTCGTGGTGCCTTCGATCGTGGGCACCGCTCTTGTGATCTTTGCGCTGACTGGCAGCCCGGTGTCGGCGCTGGCTGGTGTGTTCTCCGCCAGCCTGGTTGCCGCGAAGGAACTGTTCAATATCTTCCTGGTGATCGCGTTCATGACCGCTCTGCTCAACGCGCTCAAGACGCTGCGCTCGGACATCCGCATGGTCGAGCCCTTCCGCATGGTGATGAAGAACGGGCACTCGGCCTTCTTCATCCTGGCGGGCATCACCTACGTCATCTCGCTGTTCTTCTGGCCGACGCCGGCCGTGCCGCTGGTGTCGGCCATCCTGCTGCCGGCGGCCATCGCCGCAGGGCTGCCGCCGCTGGCCGGTGCGATGGCCATCGCCATCGCGGGCCAGGGCATGGCGCTGTCGTCGGACTATGTGATCGGCGTGGCGCCCGGCATCAGCGCCAAAGCCGCTGGTGCGGCGGTGAGCGCTGCGGTGGTCGCTGACCGCGCGCTGGCGCTGTCGATCATCACCGGCTCCATTGCGCTGTGCCTGGCCTACCTGACCATGCGCAAACACATCGTGCCGGCCAGCGGCGCCCTGCTCGACCGCTGGCAAGCGCGCGCCGGCGGTACCGCGGCGCAAGCCGGGCACGTCGAGGGCAGCGGCACCTTCGACAAGGCCGAAATTGCGCGCGGCACCGCCCACGCCGAACCGCTGGCCACGGACAGCAACATCGAAGCCAGCCTGTCGATGGTGGCCCGGCGCCGCGTGAAGTGGTCGAAATGCTTCGCCATCGTCACGCCGATCGCCTTCCTCGCAGTGGTCGCGATCATGGTGCTGCCCAAGCTCGGCACTGGCGTGCAGGACCTCAAGGGCGGCGACGCAGCCGCGCTGGTCGGCGGTGTCGCCGCCGTGCTGATGATGCTGGCCACGCTGGCCGCGGAAGGCCCGCGCCGCATGCTCGATGTCTGCCCGGAACACATCACCGACGGCTTCGTGTTCGCCTTCAAGGCGATGGGCTCGGTGCTGCCGATCGCGGGCTTCTTCTTCATCGGTGCCGGCGAGACCGCCGCGCAGGTCCTCGGCCTGCCGCCGGGCAAGGCGCCGAGCCTGCTGTTCGAACTGATCCAGGCCTACCAGCACACCATCCCGGACAACCACGTGCTGGTCGCCTTCGGCGTGCTGCTGGTCGGCATGATCACCGGCATCGACGGCTCGGGCTTTGCGGGTCTGCCGCTGACCGGCACGCTGGCCGGTGCGCTGGGCCCGGTGGTCGGCTTCGACCCGGCCACGCTGGCCGCGGTTGGCCAGATGGGCGCTGTCTGGACCGGTGGCGGCACGCTGGTGGCGTGGTCGTCGCTGATCGCGGTGGCCGGCTTTGCCCGGGTGCCGGTGCTCGAAGCGGTACGCGCGCTGCTGATTCCGGTGCTGATCGGGCTGACCTGCTCGACCATAGCCGCGATGCTGCTGTGGTCGTAAGCGGCTGCAGGCGCTTCAAGACGTTTCCGAACTCATTCTGAATCCGCAGGATCCGCACTATGCCGACAGTCACCTTCCACAAGCAGGGCCAGACCTACACCGACGAGGTCAAACCCCAGACCAACCTTGTCGTCCGCGCGGGCATCCGCCAGTTCCCCTATCCCAACCTGCGCTACGAGTGCGGCATGGGCAAGTGCTCCAAATGCGCATGCCGCGTGATCGCCGGTGCCGAGCACCTGCCGCCGCCCAACTGGAAGGAAAAGAAGCAACTCGGCGATCGGCTTGAACAGGGTTATCGCCTTGCCTGCCAGCTGTGGATCGAGCATGACATCGAGCTCGCACAGGACGACCTGCCCGCTCCGGCAACTGCCCCCGCCGGCACCGTTGCTGTCATCGCCGACAGCGTGGATGCCTGACATGTTCGTCCTGCTCACGAGCCGCCCCGGCCAGTTTCGCACCGAGCCCACCGATGGCATGACAGCGGTGGAGGCGTACGACTACGTCTTCTATGGCAAGCGCACGGCGCGCTTCGTCATTGCAGAACTGGCGGCCGACACCAAGGTACGGGTGCAGGAAGAAACGCCGCCCGGCATCGTCAACCTGGTGCCGACCAAGTTCCTTGAAAAGTACGACACGCTGGATGCGGCTCGCTCGGCGCTACGCGAGCTGGCGCAATTTGGCACGATGGACATCGCCCTCGTGCGCACGCCCGTCAGCGTTGGCGGACAGTCCTGAGCACGCGGCCATTCCGGCGCACAAAACCTTCATCGCCATGATTCAGATTACCTTCCTCACCAACCACGGCAAGACGGTCAGC
This sequence comes from Cupriavidus numazuensis, assembly GCF_905397435.1. Classification (GTDB taxonomy): domain Bacteria; phylum Pseudomonadota; class Gammaproteobacteria; order Burkholderiales; family Burkholderiaceae; genus Cupriavidus; species Cupriavidus numazuensis. The sequence goes on along the minus strand of NZ_CAJPVI010000074.1, from coordinate 25,227 downwards.
GCACCGCCCGACAGCAACCTGCTGCGCGTGTCCCTGCGCGAACAGGGCGGCATTCCGTTCAAGTGCGGCGGCGGCCTGTGCGGCACCTGCAAATGCCGCATCGAAACGGGCCACGAGCATACGGACGCGGTCAAGCCGAAGGAAAAGAAGCTGCTGACGGAGGAGGAGCTTGCCAGCGGCTTCCGCCTGGCTTGCCAGACGTTTATCGGCGGCGATATTGCCGTGTCGTGGCAGCCGCGTGAGATGGCGCGCGGCCCTGCGCAGGCGGGTGCGAATACCCCCGCCCCGCAGAGCGAGTGTTCGTCGAGCGCCTGAGCCCCATCGGTGCGGGTGGCTTAACGCCGCCGCGCCGCCAGCAAGTCCGCCACCTCATCGAGCATCGCCATATCCACCGGCTGCGACAGGTCCAGCGCCAGCGTGTGCCGGTAGTACGGGCTGAGATCCAGCCCGACTCCCAGGCCTAGCACCTCCACGTCGCGCAGCGCCGCGTGCCGCGCGACCACGGCCTTCAGGTGATTGTCGAGATAGCAGCCATCGTTGGCCTGCCCTGTGGCCGTATCCATCGGGCTGCCGTCCGACACCACCACCAGGATGCGGCGTGTCTTGCCGGCGGCATGCAGGCGCGCGCAAGCCCACTCCACCGCCTCGCCGTCGACACCTTCGCGGAACAGGTCGGGCTTGAGCAGCGCCGTGATGTCGGTGCGGGATCGGCGCCAGCTTCGCGTGGCGTCCTTGAACACCATGTGACAGGTCTCGTTGAGCCGGCCCGGATGCGCGGGCCGGCCGCGCGCGAGCCAGTCGGCGCGGGCGCGGCCGCCATTCCAGGCGCCGGTCGTGAATCCAAGAACCTCCGTGGCAACACCTGCCTCGTCGAGCGCGCGGGTAAGCAGATCCAGCATCAGCGTCAGCGGCTCGGCCCTTGCCTTCATCGATCCCGAGCAGTCCACCAGGAAGCCGACCACGCAATCGGCATGGGCCCGGTGCGCTTCCAGCCGGAACAGGCGCCGCTCGGCCGGCGAGCTGACGAGCTGTGCGAGGCGGCGACCATCGATACGCCCGCTTTCCTCGCCAAAGGACCAGCCATCCATGCGCGGCAACGCCAGCGCGGCACGCAGCCGTCTCGCCAGGCGGGCCACGTTGACGCCGGCACGTGCGATGCGCGCGTCAAGCTGCGTGCGGTATTCGTCGAGCAAGGCACGCCGCACCAGCGTGGCGGCGCGCACCTCGCGGTCGTAGCGCGTGGTGAAGACGCGGTAGCCGTCTTTCGCTTCGGCCAGCACGCGGCTGTGGCCGCTGTCAGCGACGGCGAACTTCTCCGGCTGCTCTTCTTCGAAATCGAGCCACAGCGCAAACCCGGCGCGCGCAGCGGACGCGGCGTTGTCATCGTCCTCGCCCGCATTCGGCGCTTCGCTGCGCACCATCTGCGCCACCGCGCGGGCCAGTGCCAGCGCGTGCGCGGCGAACGCCGCCTGGTCATGGCGATGCGCGCGCAAGCCTGCGAGCGATGTGCCCAGCACGGGCACGATCGCGGCGCGCGTGGCCTCGATCAGATCCTCGGTTTCATCGAGCACGGGCTCGCCGCTGAGGCGCGACCATGCAATCTGCGCCACCGTGTAGAGCAGGATGCCGAGCTGGCCTTCGGTCAGGCCTGAGCGATGAAACGCGCGCGACCACGCCAGGAAACGATGACGCAGGTTGGCTTCGACGCCGGCCATGCCGCGCGGCACGCGCGTCTCGCAGCGCAGGTGCTCGAGCATTTCGAACAGCAATCGCTCGACGGGATCGTCCGGGCAGAGGCCGCGGTGCAAAGTGGCATCGGAATGCGTGTGGCGCAGCGCGGCACCATCAGCGGCGCCGCGCAGGCAGGCCGCGCTGTCGGTGTCCGGATCGGTGCGCAGATGCGGCGCATGCTGCGGCACCGGCCGCATCTCGCGCCACAACCGGCCGTCGCGAAAGTGCAGCGCCGCATCGCCGGTGAGCGCGCGCACGGCCGCACCCGACAACGCATCCTGGCGCTGTCGCCGACGCAGCCGCTGCGCGGCCGCCGCGGCGCTCATTGCGCCGGCTCCGACTGAGCCGCCTGCCCCGCCGCTTCGCCTGGCAAGTTGCCGAAGCAGCGCTGGTAGTACTCCGCCACCACGGGCCGCTCGGCCTCGTCGCATTTGTTCAGGAAGGTCAGGCGGAACGCGAGCGCCGGATCGCGGAAGATCTGGCAGTTCTCGGCCCAGCTGATCACCGTGCGCGGCGACATCAGCGCCGAGACATCGCCGGCGGCAAACCCGCGCCGCGTGAACGTGGCCAGCGCCACCATGGCATCGACCAGTTCGCGGCCCTCGGCGTTGTCGAGTTCCGGCACGCGCGCCAGCACGATGCCGGTCTCTTCCGCATGCGGCAGGTAGTCGAGCGTGGCCACCACATTCCAGCGGTCGATTTGCGCGTGGTTCAGGAGCTGGGTGCCGTGGTACAGGCCGTTGAGGTTGCCGAGTCCAACCGTGTTCGACGTCGCAAATAGACGGAACGACGGATGCGGATGAATCACGCGGTTCTGGTCCAGCAGCGTGAACTTGCCGTCGCGCTCAAGGATGCGCTGGATCACGAACATCACGTCGGGCCGGCCGGCATCGTATTCGTCAAAGATCAGCGCCACGGGACGCTGCAGCGCCCACGGCACGATGCCTTCCTGGAATTCGGTGATCTGCTGCCCGTCACGGATGACGATCGCATCCTTGCCGACCAAATCGAGCCGGCTGATGTGACCATCGAGGTTCACGCGCACGCAAGGCCAGTTCAGCCGCGCGGCGACCTGCTCGATATGCGTCGACTTGCCGGTGCCGTGCAGTCCTTGCACCATCACGCGCCGGTCGCGCATGAAGCCCGACAGGATGGCCAGCGTCACCTCGGGCTGGAAACGGTAGGCCGGGTCGATCTCCGGCACGTGGTCATCGCGTTCGCTGAACGCCGGCACCATCAGGCCGGAATCGATGCCGAACAGGCTGCGCACCGGCACCATGCGGTCCGGCCTGCCAAATTCCTTCTGCGTCACGTCTTGCTCCTCTTGCTTGCCTTGCTTGTGTCCTTCTTGTGGCGGACAGCAGACAAGCCGGGAGCCTGCGCGATCCGCCGCTACTCGTCCTCGTCCGCGCCGCCCCAGGCGGTACCGCTCTCGGCCTCGATGGCCGCCAGCGCCCTGGCCGCGCGCTGCAGCGCAGGCAGCATCTGCAGCGCCTTTTCGTGCGTCACGCGCATCACCGGGGCCTGCAACGCCAGCCCCAGGTTGGATTTCCCGCCGTCCACCGCCGGCACCAGCACGCCGATGCACAGCAGGCCGGGCAGGAATTCCTCGTCATCCATCGCGTAGCCGTCGCGCTTCACGCGCTCGATCTCCGCTTCCAGCTCCACGTGGTCGGTCAGCGTGTTGGCCGTGTAGCGTTCCAGCTCAGCATGCGCGAGCAGGCGCTGGCGCTGTGCCGGCGTCAGTTGCGCCAGGAACAGCTTGCCCGTGGCCGAACAGTGCGCCGGCACGCGCGAGCCCGGGTGCAGGTAGAACCGCAGCGGCGCCGCCGTTTCCACGCGATCCAGGTACAGCACTTCGCCGCTCGAAAACGCGGTCAGGTTGCAGCTTTCGCCGACCTCTTCCACCAGCTTGCGCAGCACCATGTGGCGCGCGCCGTGCGAGGTGTTGTTCAGCAACAGGTTTTCCGCCAGCCGCCGCAGGCGCAGGCCGGTGCCGTAGTGGCGGCCATCGCCGTTGCGCTGGACCATGCCGGCCGCCTCGAGCTGCTGCAGCATGCGGTGCAGCGTGGGCTTGGGCAGTCCGGTTTCCTCCACCAGCGCCTGCAGGTTGAAGGGGTGATCCTTTGTGGCAATGACTTCCAGCAGGCCAAAGAGACGCAGCGCCGGCGTGTCGCCGTCAGGCCTGGCATCGCTCTTGGCAAGACGCAATTCGTTCATGCCTGGCTCCCATCATAGTCAAGTTTCAGTTTCAGATACAAATCATATCAATTCCTGAAATTCCGGGTTGACCTTCGGCTCAGGAGGACCTACATTCCGGGTACAAATACATTTATCGGAACAATCTGTTCCGTTTTACAAGGCGACTCGGAGACACAAATCAATGGATGGATGATGCCAGCGCCCCTTTTCGTACCAAACGGGGTGAACCGACCACGGCACCGGCCTGCAACCAAGCGCAGGGCCGACTATTACAGAGAAAGACGCCGTGGCGGCTGACAGTACAGCAGTCAGCAGTACAGGAGACACAACATGACCCAAACACCGCAGCCCTCCTCAGGGCTATCGCACGGCCTCAAGCAGCGGCACATGACCATGATCGCCCTGGGTGGCGTCATCGGCGCCGGCCTCTTTGTCGGCAGTGGCGTCGTCATCAAATCCGCAGGGCCTGCCGCGGTCCTTTCCTTTCTGATCACCGGCCTGCTTGTCGTGTTGGTAATGCGCATGCTCGGCGAACTGGCCTGCGCCATGCCGGGCGGCGGCTCGTTCTATGAATATGCACGCGAAGCCTGGAGCGACCGGCCGGCCGTCGGCAATCTGGCCAGCTTCCTGACCGGGTGGATGTACTGGTACTTCTGGGTGATCGTCGTAGCGCTCGAAGCCGTGGCGGGGGCTGACCTGGTGCGCTACTGGCTGCCGGACGTGCCCAACTGGATCATCAGCCTCGTGCTGCTGATCATGCTGACGCTGACCAACCTGATCTCGGTGAAGTCCTTCGGCGAGTTCGAGTTCTGGTTCGCGTCGATCAAGGTCGCGGCGATCATGGTGTTCCTGTTCGTGGCAGGCGTGTACGTGCTGGGCCTCGCGCCCGGCGCCCACGGCATGAACGTGGCCAACCTGACCGCGAACGGCGGCTTCATGCCGAACGGCATCGTGCCGGTGCTGACCGGCGCGGTGGCGGCGACAGGCTTCTACTTTGGCGCCGAGATCGTCACGATCGCCGCAGCGGAAACCGCCGAGCCGCAGAAGGCAGTGGCCCGCGCCACGAACTCGGTCATCACGCGTGTACTGGTGTTCTACGTGGGTTCGGTGTTGCTGGTGGTCTGCCTGGTGCCGTGGAATGCCACTAGCATCGCCACGCCGTACGTCAGCGCGCTCAACGTCATGGGAATTCCCGCAGCCGCGCAGATCATGAACGCGATCGTGCTGACCGCCGTGCTGTCGGCGCTCAACTCCGGCCTGTATGCCTCGTCGCGCATGCTGTTCGCGCTGACGAAGCGGGGCGACGCACCGCGTTCCCTCGCCCGCGTCAGCCGCAACGGCGTACCCACGCGCGCCATCTTGGTGGCCACGCTGTTCGGTTACGGAGCGGTGATCATGTCGTATGTGTCGCCGGACAAGGTCTTCGCCTTCCTGGTCAACTCCTATGGCACAGTTGCCATCTTCGTCTACATCCTGATCGCGGTGTCGCAGCTGCGGCTGCGCGCACGACTCGAGCGCGAAGCGCCCCATCTGCTCAAGGTACGCATGTGGTGCTATCCGTATCTGACGTGGTTCGCGATCTTCGGGATGCTGGCAATCGTGGTGGCGATGGCGTTTATTCCGGATCAGCGGACGCCGCTGGCGCTGGGGGTGGCAAGCCTTGGGCTTTTGATTTCGGCTTATATCGTTCGGCATCTGTTTCGGCGTGGCGTCCAGCAGGTCGTGCCGCTAGCGGAGATGCCTCGGGCGGATTTGAATGAGTATTGAGTGAGGATGGGCAAGGGGGTGGGGATGGGGTACTCTTTGTCTTCCGTGCCCGTGTGAAGTTTGATTGGTCGTTCTTGGCGGGCACGGTTGTTTCGCCGGCGTAGCCGGCGACCTACTTTTGTCCGAGCGACAAAAGTAGGCAAAAACGCGTTTTGGTTGCCCCAAGGGGGCGAATCTTTATCGTAGTGTGCTGAGGGTGTTGTACGGGTAAGGGCTTCAGAGGAACCTTCCGCTGCCTGCCGCGTGGAGCGCCACCGTGGTCGGGAATAACAGCGGTGATTGAACGAGCCCCTGGGAGTTCGTGGCCCCTGCTACCACCGATATCGTGTGAACGCCTTCGGCTGCGCTACGCGCAGAGCCCCAGTCTTGGCACGAAGGCCCAGGGGCGAATCGCGCCGAAGGACGAACCCGCGCATGCAAAGTAGACCAAACTACCTCGGGCGTTCGCGCCGTTGATGAGCCGGCATCCAGACTAGGACGTGCGCGTAGCGCAGCCGTAGGCGTCCTACCGCTGACGCTGTTGAAACGCTGTACCCGAGTTCGTCTTGGGGATCGTACAAAAGCCGTGCCGCGTAGGCACAGGTTCTGACTCACATAGCGTTAGCAGGGTCGAACGGCCGACCACCAGGACGGAGACCAAAGCCGTTTGAACGTCTGCCGCCGTGGAATTGATGGCCAGCCGCCAGGCGACGCGTTTTTTGGTTACTTTTTGTCGCTCGGACAAAAAGTGACTCGCCGGCTACGCCGGCGAAACAGCAGCGCCTGCCAAGAACGACACCCCAAAACAACGACAAACCCAAGCCCCTCATCCCTATGACCTCCAAGCTGACGCCCCCCATGTGGGACCAGCTCTTCCAGCAGCACGCCCACTCTGGCCTGAGCCTGCAAGGCAAGATCCGCCAGATGCTGGTCTCTGCGATCCTGGATGAACAGCTCCCGCAGGGCGTCCCGCTGCCGAGCAGCCGCGAGATGTCCGCTCAGCTGCGCGTGGCCCGCAATACGGTGGTGCTGGCCTACCAGCAGCTCGTGGACGAGGGCTATCTGATCTCCCGCGAACGCAGCGGCTATTTCGTCAATCCGGACATCCTTGGCACGCGCGTCAGCGGCGTGGCATCGCTGCGCGGCACGCCGCAACCCGACACGCATGGCAGCGCGCGGCCTGACTGGGACCGCCGCTTCGTGTTCCGTCCCACCCACCAGCGCAATATCGTCAAGCGCCACAACTGGCGCGACTATCCGTACCCGTTCATCTACGGCCAGTACGACCCCGTCCTCTTCCCCACCGCCGACTGGCGCGAGTGCTGCCTGAAAGCCCTGAGCGTGCTCGATATCCACGAATGGGCGCAGGACATGATCGTGCGCGACGACGAATCGCTCGTGCAGCAGATCCGCACACGCGTGCTGCCGCGCCGCGGCGTGTGGGCCGGCGCCGACGAGATCGTGATTACCGTTGGCGCGCAGCAGGCGCTCTACCTGCTGTCCGATTTGCTGGCTAGCCCAGATACACCAGTCGGCATCGAGGAGCCGGGCTACCCGGACGCGCGCAATATCTTCGGCCGCCATACCTCGAAGCTGATTCCACTGCCGATCGATGCCGAAGGCGTGATCCCCTCCGATGCGCTGCGCGCGTGCGACTACGTCTACGTCACGCCGAGCCACCAGTGCCCCACCACGGTCACCATGCCGCTGGCGCGCCGGCAGGCGCTGCTGCGGCAGGCCGAAGAAGCGGATTTCGTGCTGATCGAGGATGATTACGAAAGCGAGAGCCGCTTCGAAGGCGACCCGACGCCGACGCTGAAAAGCCTGGACCGCAACAACCGCGTGATCTACGTCGGCAGCCTGTCCAAGAGCCTCGCGCCGGGGCTGCGCATCGGCTACATCGTCGGCCCGGCCGAGCTGATCGCCGAACTGCGCGGCGCACGCCGGCTGATGCTGCGGCATCCGTCCGCCTATATCCAGCGCGCGTTCTCGCTGTTCTTGTCGCTGGGCCACTATGACGCGCATCTGCGGCGCCTGTCCGCTGCACACCGTGCGCGTGCCGAGACCGTACTGGCCGCGCTGGCGGCCCATATGCCCGAGTTCCGCCCCGTGCCGATCGCCGGTGGTGCGTCGTGCTGGATCGAAGGACCGCCCTGGCTCGATGCCGATGCGCTCGCGCGCCTCGCGGAACTGCAGGGCGTGCTGATCGAGCCCGGCAGCGTGTTCTTCATGGGGGAGCCAGCGCCGCGCAACGGCTTCCGGCTCGGCTATTCGTCGATCTCGCCGGAACGCATTGAGCCCGGTATCCGTGTGCTGGCCAGCGTGGCACGCGAACTGCACGCGGCCATCCCCGCACGGGGCGCATCGGCTGCCTGAGCCGCCGCTCTGGCACCGAGGCAAGAAGGGCTACCGCGCTCCGCGCAGTAGCCCTTTCTGCATTTTTGGCCCTGCCTGTGGTCCTTTGCCGGGCACATCCGCAGCCCGCCCACTGCTGGCCCAAGCGATTCCCGCCAACTGGTCCTACAGCGCAACGCGCGGTCTCCCTATCCTCGAGTCATGGTCGATGCGCGGCTCCCGCTGTCGCATCGACACGCAATGCCAGTAATACCACGGAGACCCCTATGAGCAAGCCCAGCACCACCCCGGTCGGCACCGACCTCCTGCAAGCCTTCAACGACGCCTGGAACCGCCACGACATCGACGCGCTGATGAGCTTCATGGCCGACGACTGCGCGTTCCACGGCGTGGCGGGCGCCGACTTGCTCGGCCGCAGCTTCGTCGGCCGCGATGCCGTGCGCGAGGGCTTCATGCTGGCCTGGCAGACCTTTCCCGATGCATCGTGGACTGAAGGCGAGCATTTCGTGTCGGGCGACCGCGGCGTCAGCGAATCGACGTTCCGCGGCACGCGTGCAGACGGCGCGCGCATCGAAGCGCGCATGGTGGACGTGTTCACGTTCCACGACGGCAAGATCGCGGTGAAGAATGCGTACCGCAAGGACCGTCCGCCGGTAATCAACGCGGCCTGAGCACCGGAGACGCGCCATGGAAGCTGTAGCCACCCGCAATATCCTGACCGGCGGCCATGCCACCGCGCCGTCGCGGCCGTATGACCCCGCCTACGACCCGCTGCGCACGCCCACGCCGGGCCAGGGCCGCGAGTATGCGCCGACCTACTGGATCGGCACGGCTGGCGAGCCGCCTGCCGATGACGGCCCGATCACGCATGACATCGACGTCGACGTCGCCATCATCGGCTCGGGCTTCACGGGCCTGACCAGCGCCATCTTCCTGGCGCAGGAACACGGCATCAAGGCCACGGTGCTCGAAGCCAACCGGGTGAGCTGGGGCTGCAGCACGCGCAACGGCGGCCAGGCGCAATGCGCGTCGGGCCGACTCAAGCGCTCGCAATGGATCCAGCGCTATGGCCTGGATACCGCGTTGCGCCTGCATGAAGAGGTTTGCGACGGCATGCAGACCTTCAAGAGCCTGATCAAGGACATCGACTGCGATCCGCAGCCCGGTGGCCACCTGTATATCGCGCACCGCGCCAAGGCCATGCCCGCGCTCGAAAAGGAAGCGAAGGTGCTGCGCGATATCTTCAAGTACGACGCGCGCATCTTCGATGCCGACACCGTGCGCCGCGAGTATGTCGATGACAAGGAAGCCGCGGGCGCCATGCACGAGCCCGAAGGCATCGGCATCCACGCCGGCAAGCTCGCATTCGGCTACCTTCGCCGCGCGCGCGAGTTGGGTGTCAAGGTACATCCGTCGAGCCCTGTGACCGGCTGGGAGACACGCAACGGCGTGCATTACCTGCGCACGCCCGGCGGCATCGTGCGCGCCCGCGCCGTTGGCGTGGCCACCGGCGGCTACACCTCGCAGTCGCTGCACCCACAGCTCAAGAACCGGCTGTTCCCGATCCTGTCGAACTCGATCGTCACACGCGTGCTGACGCCCGCCGAGATCGAAGCGTGCAATTTCCGCACGCACCAGGTCATCACCGACACGCGCATCCTGCGCCACTACTATCGCCTGATGCCCGACGGCCGCCTGCAGATCGGCAGCCGCAGTGCGATCACCGGTCATGATGCACCGCAAGACCAGTACCGCCAGAAGCTCATCGACGACATGTACCGCAAGTTTCCGTCGTTGCGCGGCATCCAGATCGACTACTCGTGGTGGGGCTGGGTCGACGTGAGCCATGACATGATGCCCCGCATCACGCAGCCCGATCCGACGCAGTCGATCTACTACGCGATGGGCTATGGCGGCAATGGCGTGATGTATTCCGCGCAGGCCGGCAAACGGCTCGCCGCGTTGATTGCCGGGAAAGGCGACTCGCTGCCGCCGCTCCCGATCTTCCGCTCGTCACTGCCGTTCCCGAACGTGCGCGAGATGGTGGAATCGCAGATGTTTGCGCCGTTCCGCCGCTTTGGCCAGCGCTTCCTGTACCACTGGTACCACCTGAAAGACGAGCTGTAACGCCGGAAACCGGCAGGCTTCGCTGCATCGCAGCATGCCTGCCGGCCTCGCTTTGGGCCACACCTCGGGTGCACAGGACGGAACGCCTTTGTCTGCTCCCGCCCCATTGGCGGGTTTCCGCATATGGTGCTTCCGGCAATTTTCGCCAATAATGGCCTGACTGCCATTGCCGGACGAGAGCTGCCATGCACTATAGTCCCGACGCAATTCGTACCATTGCCCTGCTGGGCCACGCGGGGTGCGGCAAGACCTCGCTAGCCGAGGCGCTGCTGCACAGGGGGGGCGCATTGCATGCCCCAGGCAGCGTAGAGCGGGGTTCCACGGTCAGCGACTTTGACCCCCTCGAACGCAAATACCACCACTCCCTCACCTCCGCAGTCCTGCACGTCGATTTCCGCAACACCCGCATCTACCTGATTGACACCCCGGGGTACCCCGATTTTTCCGGCCAGGCCATCAGCGCCCTGCCTGCTGTGGAAACGGCTGCCATCGTCATCAATGCCCAGACCGGCATCGAGATGACCACGCGGCGCGCCATGGCGTGGGCCCAGGCGCGCAAGTTGTGCCGGATGATCATCGTCAACGGTATCGATGGCGAGAAGGTCAACCTGCCCGCGCTGCTGGCGGACATCCAGGAAGCGTTCGGCAAGGAATGCCTGCCGATCAACCTGCCGGCTGCAGGCGGCAGCCAGGTGGTGGACTGCTTCTTCAACCCCGCCGGGGAAGCGGATTTCCTGAGCGTGCCGGCCGCGCATGACGCGCTGGTCGACCAGGTGATCGAAATCGATCCGGAGCTGATGGAGCTTTACCTCGAACAAGGCGAGGCAATCCAGCCCGAGCAACTGCACGCGCCGTTCGAACGCGCGCTGCGCGAAGGGCATCTGGTGCCGATCTGCTTCACCTCGGCCGCCACTGGCGCGGGCGTGCCCGAATTGCTCGACGCGTTCGTGCGGCTGCTGCCGAACCCGACCGAAGGCAATCCGCCGATGTTCTACCGCAGTGTCGGCGAAGGCAGCGACGGCGCCGAACGCAAGAAGGAAGTGCGCGCTGAGCCTGTGCCCGACAAGCACGTGCTGGCGCACGTCTTCAAGATCGTGATGGACCCGTACGTCGGCAAGATGGCGGTGTTCCGCATCCACCAGGGCACGGTCACGCGCGACAGTCAGCTCTACATCGGCGATGCGCGCCAGCCGTTCAAGGTCGCGCATTTGCTGTTGCTGCAGGGCAAGGAGCACGAGGAAGTGCCTCGCGCCGGCCCCGGCGACATCTGCGCGGTAGCCAAGATCGACGAGATCGGCTTCGATGCGGTGCTGCATGATGCCACCGAGGACGGCAATATCCACCTGATCCCACTCGAATTCCCGACGCCGATCTATGGCCTTGCCATCGAACCTGCGCGACGCGGTAACGAGCAGCGCATGGCCGAAGTCCTGCACAAGCTGTCCGCCGAAGACCCTTGCCTGCGTGTCGAACATCCGCCCGGCACCAACGAGACAGTGCTGCTCGGGCTCGGCGAGTTCCACTTGCGCTGCGTGCTGGAGCGGCTGACCGAGCAGTACAAGCTGGAAGTGGTCACGCGCCCGCCGCGCATTGCCTATCGCGAAACCATTGGCGGCTCCGCCGAAGGCCATCACCGCCACAAGAAGCAGACCGGCGGTGCAGGCCAGTTTGGCGAGGTGATGCTGCGCGTGGACCCGCTGCCGCGCGGCACCGGCTTCGAGTTCGTCGACGCGGTCAAGGGCGGCGCGATTCCGGGGCAATTCATTCCTGCCGTGGAAAAAGGCATCCGCCAGGCACTGGAATGCGGGCCGCTGGCCGGCTTCCCGATGCAGGACGTGCGTGTCACGGTGCTAGACGGCAAGAGCCATCCGGTCGATTCCAAGGAAGTGGCATTCGCCACAGCGGGGCGCAAGGCCTTTGTCGATGCCGTGCTCAAGGCCAGGCCCAGCGTGCTGGAACCGGTGGTCGATATCGAAGTCATGATGCCCGACTCTTCCATGGGCGACGTGATCGGCGATCTCTCGTCCAAGCGCGGCCAGGTCCACGGCACGCGTACCGGTGCGGCCAATACGGTGATCGTCGCCGGCAAGGTGCCGCTGTCGGAGCTGAACGACTACCAGTCGCGCCTCAACAGCCTGACCGGCGGCCACGGCAGCTACACCATCCAGTTCAGCCACTATGAGGGCGTGCCGCCCGGGCAACAGGACAAGATGGCGGCCAAGCACAAGGCGCAGGTCGATACCGGGGCCTGACCGCTTCCGCTCTGCGCGTATGGCCGCGGCACGCTCGCGACCATACGCGAGCATCGTCCGCACCGTTCGAACGATAATGGGCCCCGTTTCCCACTGATTGCTCCGATCATGGACAAGGCCCGTGTCCTGACTTTCTTCCTTGGCGTGGTGCGCGCCGGCAGTTTCCATCGCGCTGCCGTGGAGGCCGGCGTCACGCCACAGGCCGTCAGCAAGGCCGTGCGCGCGCTTGAGGCCGAGCTTGGCGTCAGGCTGCTGCACCGGACCACGCGCAAGCTCAGCCTGACCACCGAAGGCGCGAGGCTATTCGAACTCGCGGCGCCCGGCGTGCGGCTGCTCGATGAAGCGCTGGAGCAGGTGCGCAGCAGCCTCAGCGAGGACGACGGCCTGATCCGTGTCACCGCGCCGCCGTCGATCGGCAGTCGCGTGCTGGTGCCGCTGATTCGCGCATTCCGCGAGAGCTGGCCGGGCATTACCTTCGACGTGGTCCTGAGCGACCTGTTCACCGATCTCGTCGAGGCGCAGATCGACATCGGTTTCCGCGCCGGCACCAGTCCCGCGCAGAATCTCGTCGCGCGGCGCCTGTGCGACCTGCCGCTGGTGATCTGCGCGGCGCCGGACTACCTGGGGACGCATGGCGAGCCCACGACGCTGGAAGCGCTGCGGCGCCACGCGTGCACGGGCTTTCGCCGGCCAGTGACCGGCCGCGTGGTGCCGTGGGAATTGCAGGTCGACGGCAACCTCGTCTACGAGGAGATGCCAGCCGTCGCCACGTTCAATGATGTCGACACCGAGGTGGAAGCCGTGCGCGCCGGCATCGGCATCGGCCAGCTTGGCGCGTACACGGTCCATGCGGACCTGCTCGCGGGCCGGCTCAAGGCCATCCTGCCGGGACTGAGCGCGAGCAGCGTGGGCCTGTACATGTATTACCCGCAACGCAGCCAGATCCCTGCGCGCGTGCGGCGCTTCATCGATTTCGTGGTGGAAGCGAGCCGCGGTTCGGAAGATGCGCTCGTGCGGCTGGCGGGCGTTGCACCCCAACCCCTCGCCTCCCACCGTCGCGGCAAGGTGGCTTCCGGCTGACCCCTCCGATAATCTTAGACATCGAATTATTGTTGACATGATTCGCGCAGGTGCTAGTATTGCGCCATGTACTTCGATATCTAAGATTATTGAGTACAGCCACCGACCACTCAGGAGCGACACATGTACGACATTTTCTCCACCGACAAGCTCATCGATCTCTGGCTGACCGAAGACATCGGCATCTGCGACCTGACGGTCCAGACGATGATCGAGCCCGGCGAAACCGGCACGTTCTGCATGAATGCGCGGGAGCCGATGATCATTGCCGGCATCGACGTGGCCGCACGCATCTTTGCACGTTATGACCCCACCCTTTCGATCGACGTGCGCGTGGCCGATGGCGACAAGGTCGAAAAAGGCGCGGTGCTGCTCAACGTCAGCGGCAATGCGCGCAGCGTGCTGACCGCCGAACGCACGGCGCTCAACATCATGCAGCGGCTGTGCGGCATCGCCAACCTGACGGCAAGGTATGCCGAGGAGATCGCGCACACCAAGGCCCGCCTGATCGATAGCCGCAAGACCACGCCGGGCCTGCGCGCGCTGGAGAAGCACGCCGTGACCTGCGGCGGCGGCCTGAACCACCGGCTCAGCCTGGACAACGGCGTGATGGTCAAGGACAACCACATTGCCGTCTGCGGCAGCATTGCCGCGGCCGTGGCGCGTGTGCGAAGGAAGTTGCCGGTATTGACCAAGCTCGAAGTCGAATGCGATCGACTCGATCAGGTGCGCGAAGCACTGGACGCCGGCGTGGATGTGATCATGCTCGACAACATGTCGCTGCCCGACATGAAAGAAGCCGTGCAGATCGTCAACGGCCGGACCAAGGTCGAGGCGTCGGGCGGCATTCGACTGGAGACGATCCGCGCGGTGGCGGAAACCGGCGTCGACTACATCTCGACCAGCAAGATCACGCAATCGGCGCCGGCCGTGGATATCGGCCTCGACGAAGCCTGACCCGCGCGCAAGACTGTTCCTCGTCTACCCGAGGGCACTTACCCCTCGCCGGCCCCTGCCGGCGAGGGGCTTTTTCATTTTCGCTTTCTGCGTCAGAGATCGGCCAGCAGGCGCCCGACTTCCTGCGTCGAAGGCACCCTGCGCCCGCTTTCCGCCAGTGCAGCCTCGTCGGCGACCAGCTTCTCGGCGATCGAGATCAGCACGCGGCGCGTGGTCATCACGTCCTCTTCCGTCACGCCTTCGACGCTGATCGCGTTGACTTCTTCGGCCAGCGGCTCCAGCTTGCGCCGCAGCGCGCGCCCTGCCTTGCTCAGGAACACATGCACCTTCTTGTTGTTCCCGGGCAGGTGCATCCGTTCCACATAGCCCAGCGCTTCAAGCGCCTTGACGGCAGAAAACGTGGTGGGCTCCGTCACGCCGGCGCGCTCGCTCAGTTCGCGCTGCGACAGGCCATCGTGCCGCCACAGGATGCGCAGGATGGTCCAGTGCCCGTACGACACGGAATGCTGCGCGAGCCGCAGCTGCAGCGCGCGGATATAGGCGCGTGCTGCGTCCTTGACCAGGTGTGCAAGGCGCTCTTCATCGATTTCATCGGAAGGCGTGATCGTGACCGGGGATTCCTGCTTTTTCGTGGCCATAGCGGTGACATGGGAAGCGATGCGATCCCGGTCTGGCCATGGTGGCCGCGAGCGGGGCGGTGCACATGATAGCGCTTCCCGACATCGCCCGCGCTGTTCTCGTCATACCCGACTGTCCGATCAATGTAGCAGTCACTACATCAGTGCAGCATGCGCGACGCTGATGCACCGGGCACCGGCAACGCGCATCGACCATCCCCGTGTTTTCCCCTAGAACGACGAAAATCCCGCGTACACACTGGATTTGCAGCAGCTGGCCCATTGTTTGCATTAACTTAGACATCGAACTTGTCTTGACAGTCCGGAACCGGGTGCTAGCATACCCAAACATCTTCGACGTCTAAGGTAATCATGAAAGAGAGCGGCACGTTTTTTCTTGTGGTGGGCCCTAGCGGGGCAGGCAAGGACTCATTGATCGACGGTGCACGTGCGACCCTCGACAACAACGAGTACGTGTTTGCGCGGCGCATCATCACGCGGCCGACCGGATCGCCAGGCGAGGACCACGAAGGGGTCGCCGAAGCCGAGTTCGCCGAGCGCGAGCGTAATGGCGAGTTCCTCGTCACGTGGCATGCGCACGGGTTGCGCTACGGGCTGCCCCAGTGGCTGGTCGGGCTGCTGGAGACGGGAAAGCACGTGGTCGCCAACGGCTCGCGCGGCGTGATTGCCATGCTGGCCCGGCAACTGCCCCGCTTCGTCGTGGTGAACGTGACGGCGCCGCAGGACGTGCTGGCGCAGCGGATTGCCGCGCGGGGCCGCGAATCGGGCGACGACGTCATGCGCCGCGTGGCACGCCAGGCGCCGCCGATGCCTGATGGCGTGCGCTGCGTCACGGTGTCGAATGACAGCACGCTCGATCTCGGCGTGGCACGCTTCACCGATGCGTTGCGGGATGGCGCAGGTGCGCAACCGCAGCCCGCAAGCCACCGCCACCTTGCGGCCAAACTGGACGGCCAGTCGCTCGACGAAGGCGCCTACGAGGCCATCCTGCGCGACGCCATCGCGGGCCGCTACACCGAGCAGGAACTCACGGCATTCCTGACCGCCGCCACACGCTCGCTCGACGACCGCGAAGTCGTTGCGCTGGCCCGCGCGCGCACCCGCTTTACTCCGCGGATCGACTGGGACGAGCCGATCGTCGTGGACAAGCATTCCATGGGCGGCGTGCCGGGCAGCCGCATCACGCTGATCGTGGTGCCGATCGTCGCCGCATACGGGCTGGCCATGCCGAAGACCTCTTCGCGCGCGATCACTTCGGCGGCCGGGACCGCCGACGCCATGGAGACCGTTGCGCGCGTGGACCTGACCCACGACGATGTGCGCCGCTGCGTCGCCCAGGCGCGCGCCTGCATTGCGTGGAACGGGCGCCTGAACCATTCGGTCATCGACGACGTGATGAACGCGATCACGCGGCCGCTCGGCCTCGACTCGCGCCGCTGGGCAGTGGCCTCCATCCTGTCGAAGAAAGCCACGGCCGGCGCCACGCACGTCATCGTCGATATCCCCTACGGCCCGCAGACCAAGCTTTCCGCACGTGGCGACGCCGACGCACTGGCCGGGTTGTTCGAGGAAGTTGGCAAAGGGCTGGGCCTTCACGTGCGCGCACTGGCCACGGACGGCACCCGGCCGATCGGCCGCGGCGTCGGCCCCGCGCTCGAGGTGCGCGATGTGCGGCAAGTGCTCGAGAACCACCCCGACGCCCCCATGGACCTGCGCGAAAAGGCACTGCGCTTCGCCGGCGAGATCATCGCCTTCGATCCGCGTGTGGCCTCCGCGGCGCAAGGCATGCGTATTGCAACGGCGCTGCTGGACGAAGGTAGCGCCAAAGCCGCGTTCGAACGGATTGTCGCCACGCAGGGAATCCGGACGGATCCGGTGGCGCCGGGCGCGCATACCCACGTGATCGTTGCACCGACAGAGGGCCGTGTCGCGGCGATCAACGGCTGGCAGATCTCCGGCATTGCACGCGCCGCAGGCGCACCGCGCCGTGCCGGTGCGGGCATCGACCTGCTCTGCACGATCGGCGAACGCGTTGCGGCCGGCGAGCCGCTGTACCGGATCCATGCCGAGTCCGCCGCGGATCTCGCCACGGCCGTCGCCATGACGCGCCCGGCTGGCGAAGATGCCACGGCTGTGCGTATTGATCCCGATTGACCTGGCTTCCTGTTTCCCCCACCCTAACCGACGAGGCAAATCAATGAGACCCCTAACCGTCGTCCGCAGTCTTGCATCGCTGCTGTTCGTGGCAGGCAGCCTGGGCACCCTGCCCGGACGCGCCGAAGCCAACATCGCGAGCACTTTCCCCCAGAAGCCGATCCGCATGGTCGTCACGTTCCCGGCCGGCGGCGGCACGGACGCGCTCGCGCGGCTGATTGGCACCGACCTCAGCAAGACCCTGGGGCAACCTGTTGTCGTCGACAACCGTCCCGGCGCGAGCGGCAACATCGGCGCAGAGTTCGTTGCCAAGAGCCCCGCCGACGGCTATACGCTGCTCATCGTCAACAGCAGCTTCGCCATCAACCCGGGCGTCTTCAAGAAGCTGTCGTTCGACCCGAAGAATGACTTCAACGCCGTCATCACCTTCGCGTCGGTCCCCTCGGTCATTTCCGTCCCGCAGAACTCCGGCCTGCGCACGTTCAAGGACCTGCTCGCGGCAGGCAAGAGCGCCACGCCGCCGACCTATGCCTCGTGCGGAAACGGCACGCCGCAGCACCTGGCCGGCGAACTGCTCAAGATGTCCGCCAAGATCGACATGCTGCACGTGCCCTACAAGGGCTGTGCTCCCGCCATCGCTGACGTGCTCGGCGGACAGACGGATGTCAGCATCAATACGTTGCCCAACACGGTGCCTTATCTCAAGAGCAACAAGCTGCGCGCGCTGGCCGTGACTTCGAAGTCGCGTTCGCCGCTGCTGCCCGATGTGCCCTCCGTCAGCGAACTGGGCGTGACGGGCTACGAAGTCGACCAGTGGTTCGGCATTCTTGCGCCCGCGCATACGCCGCCTGACATCGTGCAGAAGCTGAACGCGGAAATCGCGAAGGCCGTGGCCAAGCCCGAGATCAAGGCATCGCTCGCGCAGCTCGGCTTCGCCACCACGACCAGCACCCCGGCCGAGTTCCAGAAACTCGTGAACGGCGATATCGACCGCTGGCAGAAGCTCGCGTCGAAGATCAATCTGATCGCCGACTGATCCTGCCCGGGCGGGCTTCTGAAGCCATCAGGCAGCCCTTTTCCTCCGCATTACCTCAATGCCGCACGGGCGCTCGCCAGCATTCGTGGGAGCGCGTTCGTCCCTTCGTAGCTGGCGGCCGCGCTCAGCCGCCCGTGATCGTGCAGACCTTCGAGATCATGTAGCCGACACCGGCGATGCGGTGCTCGTGCCCCGGATCGAATGCCTTCAGATGGGCGGCGACGCAACGGTCGATCGCCGCGCACGCCGCCGCGTCGTCGAAACCCGGAAGGAACGTCAGCGTGATCGCGGGCATCGGGTAGTCGAGCAGGCGCGCCTCGGCCATGCGGGTGTAGACATTCCCGTCGCGAAAGTCGTCGGGGATGTCCTGCCATTGGGGCAGAAGCCTCGTGGTGCTGCGCGCCAGTTCCGAATCGGTAATGCTGTCCACGTCAGCACGCGAAAGCGAGTAGGTCATGCTGGTTCCGTCCTTCCAGAAACATTGGAATGCGACGACGCGCGAGTGGGCTTACCGGCTCCAGCCGCTTCACGCCTCGACGATCGTCGCACCCCAAGACTAGCGGCCTGCCGCGCAACCAGCCATGCAAAGCGCGCCAGCGACTTTGCAATCCATGCCAAGCATATCGAAGGTCGCACACGTCCTTTCGATTGAGAAAAGCTCAATCGAACACACCGGATTAATCGTTTGTACAGAACCGCGCCGGCGACAACTATTACGCACAAGGCCGGGCGTTCACCGATGCACGGCCAGCCAACCCCCGACAACCGGAGACCGCCGTGCCAGACCTTCCCTACCCGCTGTGGAGCCCAAGCCCCGAGCCTCAACTGCTCGCCTCGCGTGATCGCGCCACCGGCGAGTACGTGTTCCCCGCCGTGCCCGATGCCTCGCCACTTGCTTCGCACCACGACATCGTGCCGGTGACCGGTACCGGCACGGTGTACAGCTACACCGTCATCCATCCCAGCCCGAAGAGCGGCCTGACGCCCTATGCGCTCGGCTATGTCGATTTCCCCGGCCCCGTGCGCATCTTCGGTCGCCTGCAGGGCACCAGCCGCCCCACGATCGGCCAGCGCTACACCGCACAACCCGACGCCGAATTCGGTTACGTCTTCCAGGCCGTTCTGGCCTGACCCCCACGAGGCAAGCAAGATGCAAGAGATCTACATCCACGGCGGCGCCATGACGCCGTTTGGCCGCCACCCAGGCGTGCTCGCACCGGAACTGGCGCAACAGGCCATCCTCCAGGCACTCGACGACGCCGGCTTGCAGCCGGCCGATGTGCAGGCCATCTACTGCGCCAATGTGCTGGGCGGCATGATCCTCGGCCAGCTCATCGTGCGCGACCTGGGCTTTCGCGGCATCCCCGTCTACAACGTCGAGAATGCCTGCGCGAGCGGCGCCACCGGCGTGCACCTGGCGCGCCACGCGATGCTGGCCGGACAGTACGACACGGTGCTGGTGTTCGGTATCGAGCAGCTCACCGCGCTTGGCGGCGGCACCATCCCGATGCAGCGCAATGACCACATGACCGACCTCTACGCGAAGGCCGGGATGGTCCTGCCGGCGGTGTATGCCATGCGCGGCACGCGTTTCCTGCACGAGCGCGATGCGAGCCCGGCCGATCTCGCCGAAGTGGCCGTGAAAAACCGCCACAACGGCTCGATGAACCCTTACGCGCAGCAGCGCACTGGCACCACAGTGGAAGAGGTGCTGGCGTCGCGCATGATCGCCGACCCGCTGACGCTGCTGCAATGCTGCCCGTCGCAGGTCGATGGCGCCGCGGCGCTGGTGCTGAGCACGAAGCGCCCGGCCCGCCACCGGCCGGTGAAAGTGCTTGCGTCGGTCGTGGTCTCCGGCATCCGCGAGCAGGCCGACGACGACATCCTTGATGCGGAAATCACCGCACGCGCCGCACGACAGGCTTACGAACAGGCCGGACTGGGCCCGGAAGATGTCGACGTGGTCGAACTGCACGACGCGTTCACCATTGCCGAACTGCTGTACTACGAAGCCCTGGGCCTGGCGCCGCATGGCGAAGCCGTGGCGCTGCTGAAGTCCGGCGCAACGCAGCTTGGCGGCCGCGTGCCGGTCAACCCGAGCGGCGGCCTGCTGGCCAAGGGCCATCCGCTCGGCGCCACCGGCGTGGCGCAGATGGTCGAGATCCTGTGGCACCTGCAGGAACGTGCCGGCGACAGGCAGGTTGCCAACGCGCGCGTCGGGCTGACCCAGTGCACCGGTGGCGGCATTGCGGGCGTGGACCACGCCGCGTCTTCGGTTCACCTGCTGGGAGTTTGAGATGACCACGCAAGACTTTGATCCGACCCACGTCGCCGTGGTCACCGGCGCGGCCCGCGGCATCGGCCTCGGCATCGCCACGCATCTGGCCCGCGGCGGCCTGACCGTCGCGCTGCTAGACCGCGACGCCGCCACGCTCGATGACGCCGTCTCCACACTTGCCGCCGAAGGCCTCAAGGTCATCGGCGCCGCTGCGGATCTGACGGACTCCGCCGCCGTCAACGAAGCCTTCGCCCAAGTGCAGGCGCAGGCGGGCCGCATCGACTGCCTCGTCAACAACGCCGGCGCCGTACGCGATATGCGCTTCCTGTCCATGCGCGACGAAGACTGGGATCTCGTCATCGATACCAACCTGCGCTCGCAGTTCCTGTGCTGCCGCGCGGCGCTGCCCGGCATGGTAGAGCGCGGCTACGGCCGCGTCGTCAACATCTCGTCGCGCGCGTGGCTGGGCGGCTTCGGCCAGGCCAACTATTCTGCGGCAAAGGGCGGCGTGGTCAGCCTGACACGCTCGCTTGCGATCGAGTTCGCGGCCAAGGGCATCACGGTCAACGCGGTGGCCCCCGGCATTGTCGATACCCCGCTGTTCCGCGGCTTTGCGCCCGAAGTACAGGCCAAGCTGCAGAAATCGGTGCCGGTGCAGCGCATCGGCACGGCGGACGACATCGCCAATGCGGTGAGCTTCTTCCTGGACCCACGTTCGTCGTACGTCACCGGTCAGACGATCTATGTGTGTGGCGGGCGCAGCCTGTCGTCGCCGAGCGTGTAAGGAGGCCGCCATGACCGTACGCATGGAGATCAACGGCGCGGTGGCCGTCCTGACCATCGACCGCCCGCAGGCGCTCAATGCGCTGGACGTACCCGCCCTGCGCGCGCTGCGCGCCCACCTGGCCGAAGTACGCGACCGCGACGACGTGCGCGCCGCCGTGCTGACCGGCGCCGGCACTCGGGCGTTCTGCGCGGGGGCCGACCTGTCGAGCACGCGCACCTCGCCCGCGACGTATGCCGAAGCGCTGTTCCGGGCGCCCGAGCCGGCCGCCGACCTCGGCCTGTATATCCGGCTGATGGACCTGTCCGACCTTGGTCTGTGGAAGCCGCTGATCGCGGCGGTCAATGGCCATTGTCTCGGCGCGGGCCTGGAGATCGCACTGCAATGCGACCTGCGCCTTGCTTCCGAGGCAGCGACCTTCGGCTTGCCGGAAGCCTCCGTCGGCTCGATTCCGGCGGTCTCCGGCCTGCACCGCTTGCTCAAGGCAGTGCCGTCGGCGCACGCCATGCAGATGGCCCTCACCGGCGAGCGCATCGACGCGGAGCAGGCGCAACGCATCGGGCTCGTCACGGAGCATGTCGCGCCTGAGGTGCTGATCGATCGCGCCCTCAGACTGGCCGACCGGATCGCACGCAATGCACCGCTCGCCGTGCAGGCCATCAAGAAGCTGTCGCGCCAGACGCCTCATCTTGGCGAGGCCGACGCGCAGCAGCTGACGGAACTCTACTGGGGCGTGTTGCGCGACACGACAGACCGGCTCGAAGGCCGGCAGGCGTTCGCGGAGAAGCGCCCGCCGCAATACGTGGGCCGCTGAGCACGCCACACCGATACAAAGCATCATCAGGAGACACGCATGTCACGCATTTCCCATCTCGCGCGCACCGCGCTGGCCGGCCTCCTTGCGGCCGCGAACCTTGCCATGCCGGCGCCTGCCGCCGCGCAGGCACCCTATCCCGCACAGAAGCCGATCACGCTGGTCGTGCCGTTCGCGCCCGGCGGCGGCAACGACATCCTCGCGCGGGCGATCGCGCCGCGCATGAGCAAGCTGCTCGGCCAGACCATCGTGATCGAGAACAAGCCCGGCGCCGGCGGCAATCTCGGCGCCGACTATGTCGCGCATGCGGTGCCGGACGGCTACACGCTCGTGATCGCGTCGAGCCAGGTCACGATGAACCCGTTCCTCGGCATGAAGGTGCCGTTCCGGATCGACCGTGACTTCGAGCCTGTAGGCCTGATCGCCTCGGTGCCGATCATGCTGGTGGTCAACGCTGACCAGCCGTTCCGCACGCTCAAGGACTTCATCGCCTACACCCACGCCAATCCGGGCAAGATCAGCTACAGCAGCCCCGGCAACGGCACACCGCAGCATCTGGCCGGCGAGGTATTCGCGCGGCTGAACAAGACCGAGCTGCTGCACGTGCCGTACAAGGGCACGGGTCCCTCCATCACCGACCTGATGGGCGGGCAGGTGCAGGCGTCGTTCGCCACGTTTGCGTCGGCCATCCAGTATGTGCGCGCCGGCAAGCTGCGCGCGCTGGGCATCGCCGGCAGCAAGCGCACCGCGCTGATGCCCGACCTGCCCACATTCGCCGAAGCCGGCATGACGGGCTATGACGCCGAACTGTGGTACAGCCTGCTCGCCCCGGCGCAAACGCCAAAGGCGGTGGTCGACAAGGTCAATGCTGCGCTGCTGGCGGCACTCAAATCGCCCGACGTGACGGCGCAACTCGCGCAGCAGGGCTTTGAACCGCGGCCTTCATCGCCGACCGAACTCAAGGCGTACATCGGCAAGGAGTTGCAGCGCTGGCAACGCGTGATCGAAGGCAACGGCATCAAGGTGGCCCTATGACGGCCGCGAGCAACTCCACATCCCGCACCTTCCTGCCATCGTCTTCCTTACCGGGGCACTGACATGCTGCGCAACGCACTGGACGGCCTGACCGTCATCGATTTCACGCAGATCGGCGCCGGCCCGACTTGCACCATGCTGCTCGCCGACATGGGAGCGAAAGTCATCAAGGTTGAACCGCCGGCCGGCGAACTCGGCCGCGGCCTCGGGCCGGGATGGATCGGCGACGACAGTGCGCTGTTCCACGGTTTCAACCGCAACAAGCTCGGCGTGGCGCTGGACCTGAAGTCCGAAGCCGGCCTGGAGGTCGCCCGGCGGCTGGTGGCGGAGGCCGACATCGTCGTGGAGAGCATGCGCCCCGGTGTGATGGCGCGGCTGGGGCTGGGCTATGCCGAGCTGTCCGTCAGCCATCCGTCGTTGATCTACTGCTCGATCTCCGCATACGGCCAGGAAGGACCGTTTGCCGATCACGCCGGCGTGGACGGCATCATCCAGGCCGACTCGGGCCTGATGAGCCTGATCGGCGTGCCCGGCGGCGAGCCGTGCAAGGTGCAGGCCCCCGTAGTGGATGTCATGACCGGCTATGTCGCCTGCGTCGGCGTGCTGGCGCGGCTTGCGCAACGGGCTCGCGACGGACAGGGCGGGCATCTCGATGTCAACTTGCTCAACGCCGCGCTGGCGCTGCAGCAGTCGTCGATCACGAGCTATTTCGCCGACGGCGAACTACCGGTGCGCGCCGGCAGCGCGGCGCCGTACTCCGCGCCAAACCAGGCGTTCGAGACCGCGGACGGGTGGATCATGGTCGCGGCCTATATGCCGGGCCGCTGGCAGCGCCTGTGCGACCTGCTGGGCGTGCCCGAACTGGCGGACGACCCGCGCTTTGCTACGTCGCCGCTGCGCGTGGCCAACCGAAGTGCGATGGTCGAAGCACTGACCCGGGCGTTCTTAACGCGCGGCACCGATGCATGGCTCGAGGCACTGGAGGCCGCTGACGTGCTGTGTTCACGCGTGGCCAATTACGACGATGTTGCCCGGCATCCGCAAGTGGCAGCCAACCACATGATCCGTCATGCCGAGCATCCGACGCTCGGCACGATCCGCATGCCCGGCTTCCCGATCAACAGCGCGCAGGAGAACGCGTTGCCGGCCCGCGCCGCGCCGGCATGCGGACAGGACACGCGCGACGTGCTGCGCGCAGCGGGCTATAGCAGCGCGGACATCGACAAGCTGCTGGCCACGCAGGCCATTCACTGTACGGACGCCTCCGCGACAGCGGCGCCGTCGTGCACCGAAGCCCTTGCCTCATGAACGCCGCCGACATCCGAGCCGCGCTGCATGCACGCCGCAGCGTACGTGGCTTCCTGAACACACCGGTGCCATTGCAAACCGTCCAGGCAATCCTGGCCGACGCCGCGCGCAGCCCCAGCGCCTCCAATACGCAGCCGTGGCGCGTGTATGCCTGCACCGGAGAGATCCGGCGGCGGCTCAGCAAAGACCTGCTGGCGCTTCACCACGCGGGCGGCGGCGGCCATCAGGAGGAATATGTCTACTACCCGCCTTCCTGGCGCGATCCCTACCTGTCCCGCCGTCGCGCGCTGGGCAAGACGCTGTACGGCCTGCTGGACATTCCGCGGGGTGACACTGCCGGCATGGCGCGCCAGTACGGCCGCAACTACGCGTTCTTCGGCGCTCCCGTGGGATTGTTCTTCACCATTGAACGCGACCAGGCGCAGGCGGCATGGCTGGATCTCGGCATGTTTCTGCAGGCGGTGATGCTCGCGGCGCTTGGTCACGGGCTTGAGACCTGCGCACAACAGGCGTTCGCACGCTATCACCGCGTCATTCGCGCGCGGCTGGGAATCCCTGACGGGGAGATCGTGGTGTGTGGCATGTCGCTTGGTTACCCTGATCCGCAGGAGGCTGCTAATCTTACTGTGTCACAAATATAGCCTGACATCCCAGCAACACGGACAGCGCGGAAGCTTGCTGGTGATCGCGCGGGCGATGAGTAATCGCAACGTGGAAATCGAGTCAGGCA
>NZ_CAJPVI010000073.1 GCF_905397435.1 Cupriavidus numazuensis | reverse complement strand
GCCAAAAAAAGTGGGGGCCTGTCGAAAACTCGGGCCGCCTTCCCGCTGAAATACAACAAGGCGGGAAAAGCCCAGCGCAACACCAGGCCACAGGTGCCAAGAATGCGGTCACAACATGTCACCCAGAATGTCCGCTTCCAGCTATTCCCCTTGTCCTGTCGGCTTGACCTCGGCCGCCGTGCCGATCCATTCGACGATCTCGCCGGATTCGTCGAGCACCGGGATCGCGCGGGAAAAAACCCGGCCGGTTGTGCCGTCCCGACGCTCGACGCGATGCTCGAGCTCGAGCACCGACTTGCTCCGTGTCGCGCGGTCGATGGCTTCCATCACCATTTTTCGGTCGTCGCGATGAATGGACTGGTTCAGCCACGCCGGGTCGCGCTCTGCGGCTTCAGGTGTCGATGTTTTCGCCTCGAGATGCCATCGTTCGCGCCAGTCCGCGCTCATGCGGTAGACGCGATCGAAACTCCCCGGCACGCGGGCGCGCAACGGGTGCTCGGTGCGGCGAAACGCCGTTTCAGCCAGTTTCCGTTTCTCCGCTTCCTTATGGCGCGATATCACGATCGACGCGGTACTGGTAAGAAGTGCCGCCAGCTCGCAGTTGCGGCTTGTCACGTCACGAGGCTCAGGGTGATACAGCGCCAGCGATCCGATGAACTTTCCCGCCGCCGAGTCGACCGGAAAGCTCCAGCAGCCGCGATAGCCGAAACGGTCAGCAAGCCATCTCCATGGCTCCCAACGCGGATCGCTATGCACATCGACGGTGATGACGGCCTCGCCGGTATGCGTGGCCAGGCCGCATGCGAGCGACTCCGGTCCGATGGCGAAGGCGTCGACTGCCGCGGCGTAGTCGGCGCTCATGCCGACGATGTGATGCAGCACCTTGCCCGTCTCATCGGCGAGATAGAAGGCTGCGCGCGTGCCCTCCCCCAGCGAGGCGACGGCGACACGCGTGAGAATACCCAGTGAAGTCGCGAGCGGTTCACCGTTTACGGCCGCCTCGAGCGCCTCGCGCTGACCGATGGTCCAACGGTTCTGTTCGCACAACTCCCCGTATAGTTGCTCCGCGCGACTGCGTGCTTCGACAACATCTTCCAGCACGTTAAGCGTCGCGCGCCGTGCATCGCGAATATCCGAGTTGGCGCGCTGAAGCTCGCCGAGGCGGGCATTGAGCGCCGCTGTCGCGCGGCGGCGCTCCTCGGCCAGGGTGACATGGGCCTTGACGCGCGATCGCAGTTCACGTGCGGCAAATGGCTTGACGAGGTAGTCGTCGGCGCCCGCGTCGAGCCCTTCAACTTTCGATTCTTCGCCGGCGCGCGCCGACAGCAGGATCATGGGGATGTGCCGCGTTCGCGAATCGGCTCTCATCGCGCGCAGCAGTTCCAGGCCATCCATGCCTGGCATCATGATGTCGACGATCGCGATATCAGGAGGATGCGCCAGCGCGAACCGCAGCGCCGAATCGCCATCCTGCACAGTTTCGACGTCGTAGTCGTCGGCGAGCAGGCGTTTGACGTAGTCGCGCATATCGGCATTGTCGTCGGCGACCAGGATGCTGGCGCGTCGTCCGGAATTCTCCTGGCAGTTGACGGCATGGCCGGGGACTGCTTGCCCGTGATCATCAGCGGCACGCGTGTCGGGAACTGCGTTATCCGGCAACCAGCGTAGCGCCTCCTCGACGAAAGGACCGGCGCCAATGGCCGTGTTCTGACGCGGCGAATCCGCAAGCGTGGCGTGTCCGACCAGCCGCGAGGCACCGACGGGAATGCGTACCTCGAACGTCGTGCCCTGGTCGGGAACTGTGCTCACATTGATGGTGCCGCCATGCAGGTTCACCAGTTCCTTCACGAGCGCCAGGCCAATGCCCGAGCCTTCGTGAGAGCGGGCGCGCGCGCCGCGGATGCGGTGAAAACGTTCGAACAGGCGAGGCAGCTCGGCCGCGGGAATACCCGTGCCGGTATCGCTGACAGTCAGCACGAGCCGATCGCTGGACTCGGGGAAGACTCGCACGGTGATCTGGCCATCGAACGTAAATTTGAATGCGTTCGACAGCAGGTTAAGTACGATCTTTTCCCACATGTCCCGGTCGATCCACACCGCCTCCGCGAGCGGCGGACAATCGATCACCAGGCGCATCCCCGCACGCTCGATCGCCGACCGGAAGTTGCTCGCGAGTTCCGCACTGAATGTTGCGACGTCGACCGGCTCGAACGAAGCCTGTGCGCGCCCTGACTCGATGCGCGAAAAGTCGAGCAGTGTATTGACCAGCTTGAGCAGGCGCAACGCGTTGCGGTGCGCGATCTCGATGTCTTCGCGCAGCGGCGGGGAAAGAGGCTCTGCGTTGTGCAGCACCGCTTCGAGTGGGCCGAGCATCAGGGTCAGCGGTGTCCGGAACTCGTGGCTGACGTTGGCGAAGAAAAGCGTCTTCGTGCGATCGATTTCGGCGAGCGCTTCGGCGCGCTGGCGCTCGGCTTCGTAGGCGCGCGCATTGGCGATCGCGGTCGCCGATTGCGCCGCCACGAGATCGAGGAACGCGCGGTAGTCTTCGTCCAGCGGCAGTCGCGGACTGACGCCAGCGATCAGGAAGCCGGCCAACCGCTGCTGCCCTGCCCTGGACATAGGCAAGACGAGCGCCTGCTGCGTGGGCTCGGGCCACGGGCCGCCCGGCAGCGGGCCGAACCGCGCCATCAGGTCGTCGACAGCCACGGCCTTGCCCGCTTCCATCGCTTCGCGAAACGGCCACGGTGCATCGATGGTATCGAGATCTATGGTTGACGGGCTGGCGGGCGTGTCCGCCTCGAGGCCCGAATGCCCGGCGAGATGCAGCGACCAGCCGTCGTCGGACAACAGGTAGAGCAAGGCAAACGGCAGGTCGCTGGCATTGCGCGACAGTTCCGCAGCAGCGACCTTGCATGCGTCAACGTCGGCCTTCGCCTGGTTCGAGCGATCGGCGAGCGCCTGCAGCGTGGCCAGCCGCCGCCGGCCCAGGACTCGCGGTGTCTCTTCCGTGCAGGCGCAGAATACGCCGCCCACGCGGCCGTCGTCGTCCATGATCGGCCCGTACGAGAAGGTCATGAAGACCTCCTCGGGATAGCCGTTGCGCGTCATGACGATGAGCAGCTCCTCGTTCCAGTACGAGCGCCCTTCCTGCATTACCGCATCCGCTTGCGGTCCGACCAGCGGCCACGCCTCTGCCCAGACCTCCGGGGCGGGCCTGCCCAGCGCGCCTGGATGGCGCTTGCCGAGCACCGGCAGGTAAGCGTCGTTGTAGAAGTGGATCAGATCCGCCCCCCACCAGATCAGTAGCGGATACTGGCAGCCCAGCATGATTGACACGGCCGTCTTCAGGCTCTGTGGCCAGTGCTCGCGCGGTCCGAGCGGCGTCGTCGACCAGTCGAACTCGCGTGTACGCGCTCCCATCTCGCCGCCGTTGATCAGTGCGTCAGGCATCGTCCGATCCTCCTGTTGCGCTGAATTGCAACGGATAGCCAGGTGCTTCGCCAAGCCGCGCGCGCAGCACGTTGACCTCCGCCTTCAGCTCGATCATTCGCAGCTCGCGGCCCACCGCGACCCTGTTGAAGCGTTCGAGCTCCGCATTGCGCGCGTGAACCTCTTCTTCCGCCCTCACGCGTTCAATGGCAGCCCACGCCCGCTCGGCGACAAGTTCGAGGAACGTCAGTTCCTCGGCCGACCATACGTGGGATTCTCGGTGGTGCACGATGAGCGTGCCCGTTACGCGTCCGGCGTACCGCAAGGGTATGTTGGCCCACGCACCAATTACCATGCCGCGATCAAGCATGCTGTGTGCCGCCTCTTCGGCGCCTTCGCCAGCGGTACAGTCGCTCCAGCGTGTCCGGTCTGACAGCAGCTCACCCGGAAAAAGGGCCGCATTGCCACCGATCGCATAGCGCCCATCGGGATCGGGCATGTCCCGGGCGTTGCTGATGGCCACGATGCGTAGCGCGGCGCCGTCACCGCCTTCGACCCACATGACACGGGACGCGTCCAGCCGCTCGCGCAGCACGCGCGCCACCACTTGCTGCATGTCGCCGGAGACGGACAGGGGCCGAAGCGCATCGGCAAGCCGGACGAGAAACTCGCTGCGCCCGGCGCTTTCACGCAGCGCCTCCTCAGCGCTCCTGCGCTCCGTGATGTCCGTGAACGTGATTGCCACGCCAAGGACTGCCCCTGCTGCCGTGAGGTATGGGCGAACACGCCGAAGATACCAGCGGTCGTCATGGCCGTTGATCTCCGCTTCGCGTGGCTCATGGGTTCTTAGTACGGAGCGGACGTCGTCAAGGAGTGCCGGATCGTCGAATCTGGCGTTGAGATCGGTGATACGGCGGCCAACATCGACAGGTTTCAGCGGCAGCAGCGCGGTGATCGCAGGCGTGAACCACTGGATGCCCAGCCTGTCGTCGAGAAACAGCGTCATCACCGCGCCGGCGCTCAGGACGCGACTCTGCATTTCAAGTTCAGCGAGCTTTTCCTTGAGTTGTTCGTTCGATACGTGCAGCTCTTCGTTGAGAACCTGAAGCTCTTCGCGGGAAGCGTCCAGTTCTGCATAAGAGACGCGGAACGCCCTTCCCTGCGCCCCGCCGTCCCGATCGCGGCTTTGCCCGCGATATGGCGATCCATCGTCCGCATGCTGCGCCGTAAGGTCGAGCTCGGCGGGGATGAAAGACACCAGCAATCTCACCGCGGCGGCACCGCCGGCGGCTCGCATCGCCGTTACTCGCACGCTTGAGGAGTAGCGGCCTGTGGTGCGATTCGGGATGCCGTGCAGCGTGACGGACCGCTTTCCGGCGACAGCCTCGGCCGCGGCGGCTTTCAGGTCGGCGACGATGTAGGGGTCGGACAGATCGAGCAGGTTGTGGGTGGGCTGACCTGCGGGCTGGTGCAGGTAGGCACTGGTGTCACCATAGAACTGCAGGATGCGGAACTCGTGGTCGATCAGTACCGACGGCAGGTCCAGGTGCTCGATGGCCGCGCGGTGGGCGTTGGAAGATGCCGCTGCGCGATCATGCAGCACCTCGCGCGGCATCGTGATGCGGATATAGCCGCCCGACGCGGGGCCCGATTTACGGTAGAGCCCGCAACGCTCCGAGACCGCTTCAAAGCCTTGCTGATGCGGCGGCAGCACCTCCGTGTTGCCGAGGAACAGATAGCCGCCTATGCGCAGCGCAGCGTTGAGCTGGGTAAGAATGTGCTGAACGGCTTCCGTGTTCAGATAGATGAACAGGTTGCGGCACGTGACAATATCGAGATCGGGCAACGGCGGATCGGCGAGGAGATCGTGCGGTGCGAACACCATGCGCTCCCGCAATTCGCGCTTGATGCGAAGCGCACCGTCCGCGCTGTAGAAGAACGCCGACCGGCGCGTTTCGGAGACTTGCTGCATCGTCTCCTCCGAAAATACGCCGTGACTTGCTCGCGCGACGATTTCTGCCGATGCGTCAGTCGCAAAGACCTGAAACCCGGGGCGGTCCCGGCCAGTGCCCAGCGATTCCGCGAGCAGCATGGCAATGGAGTAGGCTTCTTCGCCCGTCGCGCATGCCGTCGTCCATGCGCGTACAGGTTCGTGGGGCAGCCCCCTGTCTGCGAGGGGCAGGATGACTTCGCGTCTCAGCACGTCCCATGCGTCGGGGTCGCGGAAGAACGCGGTGACGTGGATCGGCAGATGGCGAACCAGTGTATGGAGTTCCGTGGGATCGGCTCGCAAGAGGGCTTCGTAGTCGCGCAGCAGGGTCACCTGGCGCGCGTTCATGCGCTTCTGGATACGCCACAGCAGCGGCGACGGCTTGTAAGCGCTGAGATCGAGTCCTTCCTGCTGCCGGATCATGCCGACGATCCCGTCAAGCGCATCGGCGGTACGAGCGATCGAACCGGCAGGTCTGGCGGGCGGCTGATATGCCGGCGAGGCGCACCGCAGCAACTGAGGGGCAATGGCACTGACCGGAAGAATGTAGTGAGCGGCGCCACGCTCGAGAACCGCGTGCGGCATGCCGTCATACATGGCCGTAAGCGGATCCTGCACGATCACGGTTCCGCCATTGCGCAGGACGCTCGATGCGCCGGCGGCACCATCCTTTCCCGTGCCGGACAGGATGACCGCGATCGCCGCAGGGCCACAATCCCGGGCGAGACTCTCTAGAAACGCGTCGATGCTGTCGATGCCGGGACGCCGGTCCCCGCCTTCTGCAGGCGCTGAGCGGAAGACGCCGCCTTCTACCGTGAGGACTTCGTCGGCACTAGCCACGTAGAGATGATCGGCGTGCAGGCGTTCGCCGTCCCGGGCCTGCCTCGCTGGCAGCACGGACCATCGGGAGAGCAAGTGAAGAAGCTGCTGATGGTGTCCAGGCGCCATGTGCTGCACAAGCACCAGGGTCAATCCAGAACCCGCAGGTACAGAACCTACAAGAGTTTGCAGATCCGAGATGCTGCCGGCCGACGCCCCCACCCCTACTATGCAGGACGCAGGGCCATCAGCACGGTTTGCCGGACGCGTCGTCATGGCAGCCCCTTTGCCCATCTGCGCCTAGTTTAGTGCGCCTGTGAGGTTTCGCTGCGTTGCGCCGCTGTGGGTCTGCCCTGGCCGCCCGGCCTCCCCTGCCCGGCGGGACCGGCGTGCTTCCTTCGGCACGTCGTCTCGATATGGGGAAAGGGAGTCGGAAGGATTGCGTGGTTTTGCCGCGGCAAACCGCGTGCCGGTCCTGGGTAGCCCCCACAGGACGGGGGCTACCAGGGCCATCAGAAGCGCTTGTCGAACGACAACTTCGCCTGCACGTCGCTTCCGCCGAAGTAGTACGCGCCGAGGCCCACTTGCATATCGCTTGCGAGGCGATAGTTCAGCGCGCCCTTGAGACTGAACTGCGTCTGGCCGAAGCCCGGGTTGTGCACCGTGAAGGTCGCGCCTTCCGTGACGAGGCTGGCTGCCACCGAATGATCGCCGCGGCTGTCCCGGATGACCTTGAACCCGGTGTCGAAGCCAAAGCGGTCCGTCAGATTGCCGCTGAGACCCAGGCCCAGCACGAATGCTGTGCCGCTCTGCTTCATCTGCTGCACGGACAGCGCATCGGACGGCGAGGCCGAGTTCACTTCGGAGAATCCGTTGGTCTTGACCGAGTACGGCGCGACCTCCAGCGTCGTCTGCAGGCGCAGGTTGGCACCGTTGAGCACGTAGGCCAGGCCGACCGAACCCAGCCACGCATCGGACGACACACCATCAGCCTTGGCCGATCCATTGCCGGTCTGGCGGGTCAGATCGCTGCGATAGTAGCTGTATGCGGCGCGAGCCAGCGCATGCAGACCCAGTCCTCCTGGCAGTTCCGTGGCCCCCGACAGCGAGCCGGTCACGCCGTTGGACCTGCCGTTCAGATAGCTGCTGCTGGTCGAAACATCGTCGACCACCAGGTTCGCCTTCCATACCGAGCTCTTCAGCACGCCGGTGTAGCTGCCTTGCAGACCATCGGTCTTCAGCGCATAGCTGGCATAGCCTGCGTTGTCGGCATTGCGACGGCCGCCGAATACGCTGGCGTGGATACCCTGCTCCGTCCTGCCGATGTCACCGGCAATGTCCGAGCCTGGCGAGAAGAACAAGGCCTGTTTTCCTTGCTCGGTCAGGCTTGTGTACGCCTCCGGCGAGAACTTGGCGAACACGGTGTCGGTATTACCACCGGCTGCGAGCGTCGATACCATCCGGTCGAGCAGGCTGCCACCGTAGAACTGCTTGACGTTGCCCGACGAGTTCGCCTGCAGTCCGCTCAGGATGGCGCGATCGTTGTCAGTCTTGGCTACCGCTTGATAGAAGCCACTGAAGCCGGCGCTACCCAGGCCGACCACACTGCCCGTGCCCAGGCTGAACAACGCCTCCTGTCCATAGTCCTTCTGCACCGTCGAGAATGCGCCGGTCAGCTTCCCCGGCGTGTAGGCGAACAGCTGGATTGCCTCGCCGTAAGCCACGTCCGCACCGCCGTTGTAGTTGGCAATATTGAGCGTCGTGCCATCCTGGATCTTGAGCGCTCCGGTCACCTTCACCTGATCGAAGTCTTTGCCGGCGACCCGGTTGAGCGCAGCATTGGCGATCTCCATCTTGGTGGTCGAGCCGCTGGCCAGGGTCACGTTCTCGACTTGCAGCATGCCGGGAGAGTTGCCGGGCGACAGCAGCGAGTTTGCCCCCATCACCAGGTTGCCCGAGAGCGAGCCATTTCCGGACAGGACACCGCCGACAATCTGCGTATTCGAGGCGGTCACCGTACCCAGAACCGAGGGGTCGGCGGCATTGCCGAGGTGCAGCGTCGGCACTGTGCCCGGATTGTTCGAGACCACGGAGATGGTGCCGGCGGCAAGCGAGCCCTGTACATCGAGCCGTGCGGTGTCGGAAACATTGACGGCACCGGAGGTGACATTGGCCTGTGCCCCCACTTCAAGCAGCGAATTCGCGTTGAGTGCGATGGTGTCTGCCTTGGCCGTGCTCCCCGCTGCCACCGACAGCGTGGCATCCTGATTCAGCTGAATCAACGGGAACGAAAGCGTGCTGCCCGCAGAGACCGATGCGGAAACCGGGCCTGCTGAGCCCCCCAGCGTGAACGCGCTGTTCGGATCGGTAGACGCCAGCGTGTTGTTGACGTTGAAGTTGCCTCCGCGGACATCGAATACACCGGAACCGGTCACGGTGCCGGAGAAGGCGCCGCCCTGCTGAACGGTCAGGCGATTCGATCCCAGATCGATGTTCCCTGCCCCGCTCAGTGCGTTGATGCTCTCGTTGCCGCTGACCAGTTTCAGCGTGCCGACAGCGTGCTGGCTGCTGTTGACGGCGACATTCATCGACTCGCTGAGAATCGAGTCGCCATCCAGCGCCACCACGCCCTGGTTGATGATCAGCGTGCCGCCGATATTCACTGCGCCCGCGGGGCTTCCCGCCTGACGGGACAGCGTGAGCGTGCCGGTGCCCTCCTTCACCATCGAGCCGGCGCCGACGATCCTACCCGAATAGGCCGAGTCACCGTTCTGTGTCAGCCGCAGGACGCTGCCTGGCTGCACATTGACAATCCCCGACGTGCCACCGGTCAGGCCGGCCGTCGCCACACCGCGGTTGCCGGACACATTGACGGTGCCGTTGTTGGTGATCGTACCCGTGCTCCCCAGATCGGCGTTCAGGTTGGCCGTGCCGTTGTTCGTCACCGACGCCGCGACTTGTACCGCATTGATGTTGAAGGTGCCGTGGTTGGTCACCGCGCCGATGGTATCGGCCGTGCCCGCCGTGAACGTGGCGCCGCTGGCGATCTTCACCGGACCCGTATCCGCCAGGGTACCGCCACCGGTCGTGTCCAGCGTGCCCGCGCTCACCACGGTGCCGCCCAGGTTGGTGCTCGCCCCCGTCAGCGTCAGCGTGCCGGCACCATCCTTGGCAAAGGCGCCGTTGCCCGCGAATGCCCCGCTGAACGTGGAATTGCCGCTCTGGTCGATCGTGATCGCATCGCCTGCATTGGCCAGCGCGAATACACCGTTGCCGGTCAGGGTCGGGGTATGGATCGTCTGCGCGCCATTGACCGACCAGCTGCCGTTGTTCACGACGCCGCCTGCTGCCACTTCGCTCGATTGCACAACGACTGCACCGCCGTTGTTGGTCACAGCCGCCATGGTCTGTGCCGCATTGACGTTGACGGTGCCGCTGTTGGTCACCACGCCGATGGTATCGGCGGTGCCCGCCGTGAACGTGGCGCCGCTGGCGATGGTTACCGCGCCGTTGTCCGCCAGGGTACCGCCACCGGTGGTGTCCAGCGTGCCCGCGCTCACGAGCGTGCCGCCGGTGTAGGTATTGGCGCCGGTCAGCGTCAGCGTGCCTGCGTCAAGCTTCTCCAGCGCGCCGCTGCCGGCAATGACGCCCGCGTAGGTGCTTGCCCCGCTCTGGTACAGATGCAGCGCATCGGTGCTCTGCGCCAGGTTGATGACGCCCGACGTACCGCCAGTCAGGCCGGTCGTTACCACGGAGCGGTCGCCCGACACATTGACAATGCCGTTGTTGGCGACCGTACCCGCGCTTGCGAGATCGGCATTCAGGTTGGTCGTACCGTTGTTGGTCACCGACGCCGCAGCTTGTACCGCATTGACGTTGAAGGTGCCGTGGTTGGTCACCGCGCCGATGATATCGGCCGTGCCTGCCGTGAACGTGGCGCCGCTGGCGATGGTTACCGCGCCGGTATCCGCCAGGGTGCCGCCGCCGGTCGTGTCCAGCGTGCCCGCGCTCACCACGGTGCCACCCAGGTTGGTGCTCGCCCCCGTCAGCGTCAGCGTGCCGGCACCATCCTTGGCAAAGGCCCCATTGCCGGTGAATGCCCCGGCAAAGGTGGAGTTGCCGCTCTGGTCGATCGTGACCGTGTCAGCCGCATTGGCCAGCGCGAATACGCCGTTGCCAGTCAGGGTCGGGGTATGGATCGTCTGCGCGCCATTGACCGACCAGCTGCCGTTGTTCACGACGCCGCCCGCAGCCACTTCG
Organism: Cupriavidus numazuensis; assembly: GCF_905397435.1. Lineage (GTDB taxonomy): Bacteria > Pseudomonadota > Gammaproteobacteria > Burkholderiales > Burkholderiaceae > Cupriavidus > Cupriavidus numazuensis. The sequence goes on along the minus strand of NZ_CAJPVI010000073.1, from coordinate 25,749 downwards.
CTCGATTGCACAACGACTGCACCGCCGTTGTTGGTCACAGCCGCCATGGTCTGTGCCGCATTGACGTTGACGGTGCCGTCGTTGGTCACCACGCCGATGGTATCGGCCGTGCCCGCCGTGAACGTGGCGCCGCTGGCGATCGTTACCGCGCCGGTATCTGCCAGCGTACCGCCGCCGGTGGTGTCCAGCTTGCCCGCGCTCACGAGCGTGCCGCCGGTGTAGGTATTGGCGCCGGTCAGCGTCAGCGTGCCTGTGTCGAGCTTCTCGAGCGCGCCACTGCCGGCGATGACGCCTGCATACGTGCTTGCTCCGCTCTGGTACAGGTGCAGTGCATCGGTGCTCTGCGCCAGGTTGATGACCCCCGACGTGCCACCGGCCAGGCCGGTCGTCGCCACGGAGCGGTCTCCGGACACATTGACGGTGCCGTTGTTGGTGACCAGGCCTGCGCTTGCCAGGTCGGCATTCAGGTTGGTCGTACCGTTGTTGGTCACCGACGCCGCAGCTTGTATCGCATTGACGTTGAAGGTGCCGTTGTTGGTCACCGCGCCGATGATATCGGCCGTGCCCGCCGTGAACGTGGCGCCGCTGGCGATGGTTACCGCGCCGGTATCCGCCAGGGTGCCGCCGCCGGTCGTGTCCAGCGTGCCCGCGTTCACCACGGTGCCGCCCACGTTGGTGCTTGCCCCCGTCAGCGTCAGCGTGCCGGCACCGTCCTTGGCAAAGGCACCATTGCCCGTGAATGACCCGCCGAAGGTGGAGTTGCCGCTCTGGTCGATCGTGACCGTGTCAGCCGCATTGGCCAGCGCGAATACGCCGTTGCCGGTCAGCGAAGGCGTCTGGATCGTCTGCGCGCCGCTGACCGACCAGCTGCCGTTGTTCACGACGCTGCCCGCAGCCACTTCGCCCGATTGCACCACCGAGGCTGTAGCAGCGTTCGTCAATGCGCCGCTCACCGTCACGGAGCCGGCCGTCGCAAAGGTCGCTCCGGCATTGTTGGTTACGCTCTGGAATGCGCCCCCATCGACCAGCGAGATCACACCGCTATTGCTGACATCCCCTGCCGTCAGCGTAGCGCCGGCGACGATCTGGCCACCGGCCTGTACGTCCACGGTGGTCATCGTTTCCGCGCCGCCAAGGACCAGCGTGCCGCCGTTGATCGTGACGCTACCGCCAGCCGGCCGCATCAGATGGCCAATGTTCGCCTGGTTATCGATCGTCGATACCAGGCCGCCATTCAGCACAAGCGAGCTGATCTGGTTCTGGCCGGTCAGGAACAGCGTACCGTTGTAGCCGGCGGCTCCCACCTTCAGGCTGCCGTTGGTGATATTGCCGTCCATGTATGCCGTGTAACGCGCATCGGGTGCCAGGATGCCCTGGCTACCGGCATATTGCCCATAGACAGCGATATTGCCCTGGTTACCCGCCAGGTCGATGTCGTTCTTGAGCCGCACCGAGCCCTGGCTGTATTCCGAGCCAAAGACCATCGTCGAGTTTGCCGACAGATAGGAGCTTCCCCATTGCAGGGTCTGCCTCGCGCCGGTCGGGGTCTGCCCAAAGGCCACGGTAATACCGTCGGCGGTACCGGCTGCAAAGCCGCCGGCGCCATTCCAGATGAACTGGCCGGGCACGGCCGATCCCGCGCGCTGGGTCACATCCGAACTCAGCAGCAGGGTGCCGACAGTGCTGGTGGCAAGGCCGGAACCAAGCGTGCCGGCGCCGTTGAATACGACGCTGCTTGCCGAATTGATCCCCACCCCGAGGTCCGCCTGGAGCGTACCGCCCTGCAGGATGGTCTTCCCCGAGTAAGTGTTCGTGCCGGCAAGCTGCACCAGACCGCCGCCGCCGATCTGCAAGTCGGCGCCCGCGCCGGGTGCGTAGCCGCCGCTCCCGATGCTCGCGGCGCTGTCGTCGGCGATCTGTCCCTCGATCCGGATGGTATTGCCGACACCTGGCGCCAGCAGCACGCTGGATCCCTTCATCATGAAAATGTCCGAGCCCGATGCCTGGCCTGCCTGCCCGCCATTGTTGCTGGAGCCGGCAAGGACGGTGTTGTCCCGGAACAGCACGTTGCCCGTCAGCGTCAGGCTGCCGCCCGCACGCACGAAGATGGCGCCGCCGTAGCCCGAACCGCCGCCGCCCTCCTCGCCGTCACCGTTGCTGCCAACGCCGCCGCCAAAACCGGCCTTGCCGCCGTCGCCCGCGCTGCCATCCGCTGCATTGCCAGTGCCACCGCCCTGCCCGGCTGCACCGCCCGAGCCGCCGCCTGCACCAAAGCCACCTGCGCCACCGTTGCCGCCATCACCGCCATTGCCGCCGTCAGTGAAGCTCAGCGCACCGCTGCCGCCATTGCCGCCGCTGCCACCGGCACCGCCGCCGTAGAAGGTGGATCCATTGCCGCCTTTGCCACCGCTGCCGCCGTCGCCGCCACGCCCGGCAGTGCCGTTGGAGAGATCGACGCCCCATTGCGCCAGGTTGGCGATCGCGATACCGAGATCGACATACGATTTGGCCGCCGCGGCGACGTGCGCCGCCGACAGGGCTGCCGCGGGCGGGAATGTGGCGAGTGCCGCCGCGGCCTCCGCCGTGTTGGTGGCGGCGTCAACGGTCGCCATGATGACGGAATCGGTCATCTCGTAGTTGAACGGGATGCCGTTGCTGCCGGAACCGGCGTTGCCGCCCTTGCCGCCAGCCGCGCCATTGCCGCTCTGGCCGGAACCACCATTGGTGCCGCTTCGCCCTTCGCCATCGGTCACATAGACGATGGCCTGCGGGCCGGAAACACCGTTGCCGCCATTCGCGCCCACCGTACCGGTAGCCGCGATATTGTTGAGCGATCCGCCCACGCTATAGGGCGAGCTCGCCTGGAAGGCCGTGACCGTGACGCCGGGAGTCAGGTTGTTGCTGAGGGTGACCACGTTGCCGGCGATACTGGTAATCGTCGTCCCGTCGGGAATGCCCGCGCCGGTCACCTGCATCCCGACCTGAAGGCCCGAAGTGCTGGTCAGCGTCAGGCTGCGCGCGCCTTGCGCGGTGATGCTCTGGATGGTCAGTGCCGTGGGATTGCCGGTAAGCGCGTTGCTCAGCGTCACCACGCCGGTCGTCGGGTCGATGGCGACAATGGTGGTGTTGGGCGGAATGCCCGTTCCCGTCACCACCTGGCCTACCTTCATGTGGCTGTCGACTGCGGTCAGCTGAATGGTCGTCTGGCCGACCGTAGTCGCCGGCAGGCTGGCCGAGAATTGCAGGGCCGTCGACGAAATCGCCTGAGACAGCGTGACCTGGTTGCCGTTGATCGCCAGGATCTTGGTCCCGGTCGGAATGCCATCGCCGGTCAGTGTCATTCCGACCGCCAGGCCCAGGCCAGTCGCCGGCAGGGTCAGGACCTGCCCGCCGCCCGAAACGGCGAACTGCGATGCGGAAAACTGTGTGACGTTGACCAGGCTGAGCGCCTGGCTGCCGGTCACGGTGACGGCGTTGCTCAACGTGATGCCGGTGACGACGTTATTCTGGTCGCGCGTCACATCCGTGATCATCGTGCCCGGCGGGATGCCGGTTCCCAGGACCGACATGCCGACCGCGACATCCGAGATGGCCAGCGCGCCAAAGTTGGCCGCGCTGATGATGTTGGTGCCCGCCGTCAGCTGTGCGCTCGTGAGCGACTTGATCGACTGGCTGTCGACGGCGATCGGCTGCGCAAATGTGACGGCATTGCCGTTGACGCTCGAGATCGTGGTGGTGGCGGAGCCGGTCCCACCAATGCTGACGACCTCGCCAGACTGGACCAGCGGGTTCGCCGAGCCCATGGTCGCGCCTGTCACCACGATCGTGCCGTTGTTGTTCACCAGTGTCGGCGTCACCTGGAACGCGGTCACCGACGACACCGTTGCATTCTTGTCCGCCAGCGCAATGGATTGCGCGTTGACGGTGACGTCAGGCGTGCTGCCACCGTCGCCACCCCTGGCGACGTTCTGCACGAAACTCACGTTGTTGAGAGTCAGGCTGCCGCCGCTGTTGACGAAGAACACCCCGCCCAGGCCCGCGCCGCCGCCGCTACCTGCGCCACCCTGCGTGACGAAATTGGTAAAGACAGCGTTGCTTGTGATCGTCGGCGCCGCCTGGCCTCCAACGCCGACCATCCAGCCTCCTCCGCCATTGCCATCCACGACAGTCTGCGTGGCGGCATGCAACCCACCGGCCGAGGTCAGCGAGATCGCGGCAACTGTCCCAAGGCGTGTCAGGCGTGAGCGCCCCGGCTTGCCGCGTCCCTTCGCCGTCTCTGCAACAGCCACCCAGCTGCTCGTGGCAGCGTTCCAAACCAATCGAAATACGTGATTCAAAGATGGCCGTTTCATTGACGGAGACCCGGTAGTTTTAAGAATGAGGCGCCAATGCTAGGAACCGGGACTCTCGCTGGAAAGTGCGCACCTTTGCGCAACTGCATCCAGAGTTTGATCGAGGCAAACTTTTCTGCAAACGCTGACTAAACGCGGATCTGGCTCTTGACGAATGACGTGTCGGGTGCGTCGTATCGGCGGGCCCCTCGGCGGGCTTTTTAGGCGGCGCCCCCAGTTTCCTGGCGGGCTATGGCAGACGGCGCCCTCAAGGTCGGCCTGTTTCGTCCGATAACTCAGGCTTTCGCGTTTCACCGGCAGAAGACCGTGCGGGACGTGCGCAGCCTCCCTGGCAAGCGCCTGTTCCCCGTTCTGCCCAATATCGAAGACGGAGTTGTTATGTCCAGCGCTGTTGCACAAGCGCACTGCGATGCCCTTGTGGGGCTGCGCATCCTGATTGTCGACGACAATCCCGACGATCGCCGTCTGTTGGCGGAATACCTCGGTACCCAAGGCAGCCGCGTCTACCTGGCGGAAGACGGCCACGACGGCTTCAGGAAGGCATTGGCGATTCTTCCGGACCTGATCCTGATGGATGTCAGCATGCCGGTTTGCGACGGACTGACGGCGTCGCGACTGCTGAAATCGGCATCGGACACGCGCACGATTCCAATCATCTTCCTGACCGCGGCCGGTCAGCCGGCCGAGCGTGTCGAAGGCCTTCAGTCGGGCGCGATCGATTATGTAGTCAAGCCGTTCGAGTTGAAGGAAGTGGCGCTTCGCCTGAGCATCCATGCGCGTGCAGGCCGCCACAGCCGGGACACGGGCGTCCAGATGGCGGGAAACAATGCGCTGGACTCGCACTTGTTCCGGGATGGGCGCCGCCGATTGCTATCGAGGCTTCATGAGACACCGGCAGTTCCGAATCTTGCGGAGGCGCTCAGCACGAACACGTTGCGCCTGAACCAGGCATTCAAGCGGTGTGCGGGCGTTACAGTCCTGGATTTCCTGTTCGAGGCACGCATGCAATACGCTGCGAGCCTGCTGACCAGGACAACGATCGATATTCAAGCCATCGCCAGTGATATCGGATACACGACCCGGCAGAACTTCTCGACGGCCTTTCGGAGGCGATTCGGCATGTCGCCGAACGAATCTCGCCTGCATTACGTCGAGACTTGATCGTGCAGCGACCTTTGCGAATCGGTCATTATTGTTTTTCAGATGACCATTTTCTCCGAGATGCGGCGACACATCGGCTCGCCTGACCGGCAATCCGCTATCGTACGGGCCTCTATGCTGGCTGCAGCACCGAATCGCCAGCGAGCAGGCTTCCGTGCCGGTCGCCACAGGCTCGCGCTGTCATCCGCGGTTTCGGGAACGGGCTGCCGGCGCTGTCCCGCCATCAGTCCCGTCACTCGCCTATTGTTCCTCCGCGCCATGACTCGTATCCTCGTTGTCGATGATCACGCCAGTGATCGCAGCCTGCTTGCCGATTTTCTGGGTCAGCAGGGATTTCGCGTCTACATGGCGAGCGACGGCCTGGACGGCGTGAACAAGGCGCGTGCATGCCGGCCCGATCTCATCCTGATGGATATCTCGATGCCCCGCTGCGACGGGATGTCGGCCTGCCGGCAACTGAAGGACGATCCGGCCACGCGCGAGATTCCGGTCATTTTCCTGACGGCGTCCTGTCATCCCGAAGAACGTGTCGCAGGGCTTGAGGCCGGTGCGATCGACTACATCACAAAGCCATTTCACTTCGATGAAGTACGACTGCGGCTCGCCATCCATCTGACGCTCGAACTGGAATCGAGCGTTCCGGCGCCGATGGTCGAAATCGCCACGCCAGGCACTGAAGCTACGAGCCTTGACGTTGCCCTCTTTCGCCAGGTACGGGCCATCGTACTGGGAAACTTCGTCGATGTTCCCGATGTTGAAACATTGGCGCGCCAGACCAGCACGTCTGCGCGGCGACTGTCGCTTGCCCTGAAGCGTTGCACAGGCCTCACGGTTTTCGATTACGTCCGGGAAGAGCGTTTGAGAGAGTCGAAACGCATGCTGCTTGAAACCGATAGTGACATTGCGACGATCGCCATGCGGGTTGGGTACACGAACGGTGCAAACTTTTCGACCGCATTCAAAGCGCGATTTGGCATATCTCCGACCGACATGCGGAATTCGCGAGACCGCAACAGCGCATTACGATGAAGTCAGTGACTCTGCCATTTTCCCGCGCATGCGGTGCGTTCATATTCGCCTTGCTGGCCCTGATCTGGACGCATCATGCTCTGGCTGCCAAGGCACCCTGGCCGCAAGCGGTCGACATCGCCACGGTAGATACCGAACACGCGTTGCGGACGGAACTCCTGCTGTTCGATGATCCATCAAACAGCCTGGACGCGGGCGCGGTCCTGCGTCAATCGAACTGGCTTCCTGCGACGCCGCGCACGCTTTCCCGCGGCTTTACCCGCTCGGCGGTCTGGATCGCGGGCACGTTTGTCAACCGTGGCACACAGACGGTGACACGTTGGGTATCGGTCAATCCTGTCCGGCTGGAGGACGTGTCGTTCTACAGCGTCGACGACGCGCGCCTTACCGCCAGGGAACGCTATCGGTCAGGGGTGGGCGCACCGCTGGCGGAGCGGCCGATCGATTCTGCACAGATCGCATTCCCGGTCACGCTCGCACCAGGCGAGCAGCTGCAATATCTGGTCCGTGTACGCAGCCGGTCGGCCCTGACCTTGTCGCTTAAGGTATGGCATCCGAGCGCATTTCAGGACGCCCAGTTGTGGCAGACAACCGGCCACATGCTGCTGACGGGCGCGATGCTGGCGATGGCTGCCATTGCCGCGGTACTGGCAGTGGTCTGGCGCGACCGGATCTTCGTATTGCTGACAGCAACCGTCATTGCCGAAGTCGTGTATGAACTGGCGTTTGAAGGCCTTCTGTACGCGCTGTGCCTCAGTCAAGGGGGGGAATGGGTGGTACGGTTGCCGAGCATCGCCGGCAACGCCAGCGTCGCGCTGTTCTCCTCCCTTCTGATGACATTCCTCGGGTTCGAACGGTTTCGGGTTTGGCGATGGATCTACTCGGCGGTGATCGTCGGGATTGCAGGCGCCGCTGTCTGGGCAGCGTTCGGTGACTACCGAACGAGCGCAGCGCTTGGGGTGCAAGGCGTCTTCCTCTGCAATCTGGTCTGGATCGCCTCTTTTGCGGATGGAGTCCGCCGACGGATACCGAATGCGCGCCTGATCCTCATTGCGTTCCTGCCCGATTGCGCCACGCTGTTTGCACGACTGGCGACCATCGCCGGAATGGCTTCCCCGGCGTGGTACACGGGCACCGCTCAGATCTGGGACAGTATTGGCGTTCTGGTCCTGCTCTCGCTGGTGATCGGCGGAAGGGCGCGGCAGCTGGTCCTCAGGCAGCAGCGTACGCAACAGGCGCTGGCGGCAGAGCGCGAGGCGACTCGGGAAAAGCTGGAGCAGGCGGTGGCAACGCGCACGCGCGAACTGCGGGAAGCACTCGTCCGCGCCGATGACGCGGTCCGGGCCAAGACCGATTTTCTCGCGCGGATCAGCCATGATCTTCGTACACCGCTTACGTCGATCATCGGCTTCGCCGACCTCATCCAGGCAGATGGCCGCGAGGATGCCGAACGGGGACGCATCATCCGCCGTAGCGCAGCGCATATGCTCGGCATGGTCAACGACCTGATCGACTACGCAAACGGACGGGCTGCAGAGGCGCTTTCTCCGCAGCCGGTCTATACCTATGCGCTGCTGGACACCGTCGCGCAGCACGGCGCTGCCCTCGCGGTACGTGGCGGCAATGCATTCTCCGTCGATATCGCCGGCGACTTGCCGCCCGTGATCGAGCTTGACGATCGGCGCATGCAGCAGGTGCTCGGCAATCTGCTCGACAACGCCGCCAAGTTTACTGAGCGCGGCACGATTGGCCTGACGGTCACTGGCCGCGTGGTCGACACGACACACCGCCGCTGGAGTCTGTGTATCTCCGTGGCCGACAGCGGCTGCGGCATTGCCACCGAAGACCAGGCACGCATCTTCGAGCCGTTCGTGCGCGCACTGCAGGGCGATCATCGGCCCGGGATTGGTCTCGGACTCTCCATCGTCAAACTCTGGACCAGCCGGATGGGAGCGACGTTGCACCTCGAGAGCGTACCTGGCGCGGGAACCACCGTCGTCATGGAACTGCTCGTCAACGAGACGGATGAAGCCGCGATCAGCAATGTGCGCATGCAGGAGCCGGCCGCCGCCCTTCCCCAGATCGACGGCCATGGGCACCGTGTGCTCGTGGCCGAAGATACCGACGAGATCCGCGAACTTCTGCGCGGGGATTTGCTGAGTCTTGATTTTGAGGTGGAAGTGTTCGCCGACGGTGCTTCGGCCGTGCAACGCCTGGCGTCCCCGGAAGGCGCGCCAATTTCGCTCGTGGTGACAGACCAGTTGATGCCGGGCGCTTCCGGTCAGGCGGTACTGCATGCGGCGCGTGGCCGGGACCCGCGCCTGCCGGTGATCATGATGTCAGCGGTACCGCTTCATCGCACAATGACCGGCGAGGACTTTGACGCATATCTGCAAAAGCCGGTGAGTCTCGCCGACCTGCGCAACACGATCGCCAACCTCCTGAATCTTTCCCGTCCTGACCAGTCACCGACTTCCACGGCAACAGAGGTCGTGGTGCTCAAGCCCCCCACGAAGCGATTGCTGGACGAAGCGCGCATGCTCGCTGAACTCGGCGCTGTCTCGGACTTGCTGGACTGGACAGAGAACGTTGCCTCCCTGGACCCCGCCTGCGAACCGTTCGCCGCCAGGATCAGGCAGTTGGCCAAGCGTGGCGAGCTTGACGAGCTTCAATCGATGATCGGCACGAATGCGCCGGCCTCCATCGCGTCATGCTAGAGGAAATACCGGGGCCAAAGCGAGTTCAGGCGCGGGCAGTTACTGACGACGCGTGCCGCGTGGTGCAGTGACCTAAGCCGGCTGCACTGCTATCAGCTTCCGAAATGCAAGGAGCAGCAACGGAGTCGTCGCCATCGACAACGCGACAACCACCGTGACGATCGACAACTGCTCGTTGTCGAGCAAGCGCGCGGCCTGTGCCGCAGCTGTCACGACAAAGGCAAACTCGCCGCCCTGCGACAGCAGGATCGCGAAATAGATGCGCTGCTCGCGGGGCAGGTTGATCTTGCTGGCCAGGAACATCAGGGCCAGCAGTTTGCCGCCGACAAGCACAACGACCAGCATCGCGACCAGCCATGGCCTGTCCGCCAGCACGCGAAAGTCGATCGACATCCCCACCGCAATGAAAAAGAGCCCGAGCAGGATGCCCTTGAACGGTGCCATGTCAGCCTCGATTTCGTGACGCGATTCGGAGCCCGCGAGCAGCATTCCCGCGACAAAGGCACCAAGGGACATGGACAGGTGCACCACATGCATCAGCAATGAAATGCCGATCACCCAGAGCAGCGCGAAGATGGTGAAAATCTCGCGGGTACCGCTTCGCTGGATGATGCGCAGCGCATGCTGCAGGATAAAGCGGCCGCCAAAGACGACGGCGGCCAGCATGGCCAGCGCCCTTGCCGTCATCAACCAGCCGCTCGGATCGTTGTCTTCGATCGGCGTCGGGGCAAGCAGCGGCAGCAGCGCGATCATGGGTATTGCGGCGATGTCCTGAAACAGCAGGATGCCAAAGCAGGTCTGGCCCACCGGCGTATCCATCTCGCGGTTCTGCTCCAGGATCGCAATCACCATGGCGGTCGACGACAGGGATAGCGCGAAGCCGGCGGCGACACCGACGCGCCACGGGGCACCGAATATCGTGAAGATGGCCGCGAGCAGCGCTGCGCATAGCGCGACCTGGATGCCGCCGTAGCCAAAGATGGCGCGGCGCATGGCCCAAAGCTTCTTGAGATCCATTTCGATGCCGATGATGAACATCATCAGCACAATGCCGAGTTCGGAAATGTCGAGGATCGAATCGACATCGGTCACAAGCCTGAGGACCCATGGCCCGATGACGACGCCTGCGATCAGGTACCCGAGGACGGAGCCAAAGCCAGCGCGTACCGACAGCGGCACCGCAATCAGCGCCGCCGCAAGAAATACAACCGAATCAACCAGCAGTTGCTCCATCGTCGCCCTCCGGAAGCGACAACGGGCAGCGGGATCAGTGCCGGTCAGCGCTTGTACTGTTGACAGTCAAGCACATGGTGAGGCGACTTCAAAGGACGAATGACGGCGTCTGCAGACGCTGGCCGCTACAGGCGCAGCTTGCGCCAGACGACGCACAGTGCATCAAATCGGCGTCTGGCTGCCGTCAACAGGGACGCTCGCGCGTCCGGCGTGGCGGCCTGCGCTTGCTGCACCGGCTGCTCCGGCGCCGCAGGCGGATAGTGGTCGGGGCGTCTGTCGATTGAAACACCCGCGGTGAAAGTCGTGAAAAAGGATGTCATGGTGTCCCCTCGTGGAAGCCCGGTCCGATATCTGTCTCACTGTAAGCCGCGATGTGACTTCCAAGCACCAGAATACCCCAGTTTTTGGCGCACATTTCCGGGGATTTCCCTTAGGCCGCAGCCTCGTGGCAGGAGTCGGGGATTACCCGGAAATCGTCAGAAGTTGGCTTCGATGGCCGCTCTTGCGCCTTCGGGAACCTCGTTGGGGATGACCTGGTGCGCAAGGATCTCGTAGGTCCGTGCCGTGGCAACTTCACTCGGGTTGACCAGCCGCTTCGGACCGCCAAGCCAGGCGAAATGGTCCGTGCCGTCGTCGCTGCGGAACCACGCGAAATCGCCGATGCGTTCAAGACCGCGTTTCACTACGCGGAGCAGCGACAGCGCTTCCTCAGAAACGCCGAGGTGCCGGCGGGTGTCATGGATGATCGTGCCCAGGCTGCGAAGCTTGTCCAGGTTAGAGCGGGTGCCCTCCTCCGTCGCTCGGTTCTGCACCAGTTCGACAACCAGAATTCCCCTGTGGGCGGTAATGCGTGCGTGCATGGAACCTCCAGACTGTGCAAGTGGCGTCACACAGGAGGAGAAGCAAGTTTCCCGCCAGCCACCCGCGTTGGTGCTTTGCACGGCGCATTGGAAATGGCGGAATGTCTTCATACGGCGGTTAGTGCTGAAAACGCCATGCAGCGCGGGCGGTCAGTGACTTTCGACCGCTTCCGCACTGTTGGCACAGCACCAACACATGCACGCCGCATAGGCTTGGGACGCACCAGCATGCCGCTAGCGCGCACGCTGGCGCCTTACCTCAGGCAGGCATTGCCGCTCGCTGCCGCGCGACCTCAGCCTGCGGCGCTTCAGCCTTGTCGGCATGCAGCGTGAAGTTGAACCGGATCAGCGAGAACGGCTTGTCGACGCCCAGCGCCTGCATCGCTGCTGCGTCGTCGACGCGTGTCACCGGCGGCACCAGCCCTTCGCGCGTGGCGAACGCGAAGTCATCCCACAGGTACGGGTCGCCGTCGATGTTGATCTGCGTGGTCAGCTTGCGATGGCCCGGCGCCGAGACGAAGAAGTGGATGTGGGCCGGCCGCGTGCCGTGGCGGTCGAGTTGCTTCAGCAGGCGTTCGGTGGCGCCATCCGGCGGCACGCTGTAGCCGACGGGAACGATGCTGCGCAGGCGGTAGCGCCCTTCACTGTCGGTCACGATGGTACGGCGCAGGTTGAACGCGCTCTGGGTCGGATCGAAATAGGAGTAGTTGCCCATCGAGTTCGCATGCCAGACTTCCACGTTCGCGCCGGCCAGCGGTTTGCCGGCGCCGTCGAACACCTGCCCTTCCATTACCAGCACCTCGCCGTCGTCGGTGCCGTCGTCGAGGCGTGCCTCGCCTTGCGCGACGGGTGCGCCTGCCACATAGAGCGGCCCTTCGATCGTGCGCGGCGTGCCACCGGCGATGCCGGCGCGTGCCTCGGCTTCGTCCATGCGCAGGTCCAGGAAGTGGTCAAAGCCAAGCCCGGGGGCGATCAGCCCCAGTTCGCCGCTGCGGCCTGCTTCGGCCAGGTAGTTGAGGCCGGCCCAGAACTCCTCGGGCTGGATGTCGAGGTCCTCGATCATGTAGAACAGGTCGCGCACCATCCGGTGCACGATGGCGGCGATGCGCGGGTTGGCGTTCTGGCCCGTGGTTTCCTCGATGCGGTTCAGTACGGTATCGATGGCGATCTTGTCCATGGTTGTCTCCTATGGCCTTGTGGGTGATGTGGCAGGTGCTGCGGTGTCAGAGCGAGCGGAACAGCGGGCTGCGGGTGGCCTGGCTCGCGTCGGCTGCCGACAGGAACTTCTCGGTGAAGATGTCTTTCTCGAACAGGCGGCCTTGCATCAGCGTGGCGATGCATGCCTCGATCATCGGCGGCGGCCCGCACAGGTAAGCGCGCCAGCCGCGGAAGTCGTGGCTGAAGTGCCGGCCCGCAAGGTCGTGTACGTAGCCGCGCTCGCCGGCCCAGTCGCTTTGCTCGGGCTCGCCCGACAGCACCGGCAGGTAGGTGAAGTTGTCGTGCTGCCGCGCGATCGTTTCGAACGCATCGCGGTAGTACAGTTCGCCGGCATTGCGTGCGCCCTGCACCAGCACGATCTCGCGTTGGTCACCCGATTCCAGCAGGTCCAGGATCATCGAACGCGGGCTCGACAGTCCCGAGCCGCCCGCCATGAACACCAGCGGCCGCGGATCGCTCTTGCGCACGAAGAACCGGCCCAGCGGGCCCGACAGCTGCAGGCGCTCGCCCACGCCGAGTTGTTCGTGCACGTAGGTCGTCGCACTGCCGCCAGGCACGAGCCGGATGTTCAGCTCGATCTCGTTCGCGGACGGCGCACTGGCGACAGAGAAGGCGCGTGGCGCGGCTTCCTTGCCGATCCACACATTGACGTACTGGCCCGGCTGGAACTGCAGCGACTCGCCCTCGATGCGCAGGAACACGCCCTTGATGGTCGGCGTCAACGCCTTGATGCGCACGACTTCCGCGGTGAAATCCATCAGCGGCAGGCACTGTGCATCGGGATCGGGCTCGATATCGGCCTCGATCACCATGTCGGACATTGGCCTGGCGCAGCAGGCCAGGCACTTGGCTTCCTCGCGCTCGAAATCCATCAGCGCGAATGGCGAGGCTTCGCCGTGATCGAGTTCGCCTTCGAGGGTCTGCACCTTGCAGGTCCCGCACAGGCCGTGGCCACAGGCATGCGGCAGCCACACGCCGGCGCGCAGGCAGGCGTCGAGCACGGTCTGGCCTTCCTCGATGTCGATGGTCTGCCCGAGGGGCTCGATGGTCAGTTGGTAGGTCATGACAGCCTCCATCAGGTCAGTTGCACGAGCCGGCAATGCCGCGGAGTTCCGGCGTGCGCAGGCGCAGCAGCGACTTGTGGCCGAGCCCGTTGGCGGCCAGGCTGGCGTTCGCAGCTGGCGCGAAGGGTTCGCCGCCGCGCAGCCACTGCACCTGCGTCCAGTCGATTGCCGCGCCTTCGGGGTGGGCCGCCAGCAGCGGCGCGATGACATCGCTGACCATGGCGCCGAACGGCATGTCGGGCGGCAGAGGCAGCGTGAACGGGCTGCAGAACAGCAGATGCTGGTCCCAGCCGAAATACACGAGCTGGTTACCGTGGAAGTTCTCGACGCGGTCGCGGGTTTCGCCTGCGTACCCCGGGTTCAGTGCGATAACTGGCATGGTGGTCTCCGGTGTCTTGTTCAGTCGTGCTTGTGATCGCAGCACGAGGCGTTGCCGCCCTGCTCCGCTGCCTGCGTGCTCGGGGCCCCGGTCCAGCGCTGCCAGTTCGCACGGTCTTGCGAATCGGCATAGTCGCCGCGGTCTTCCGGACGCAGGTGGTACCAGTCGAGCACTTCGGGCAGCGTGGCGCCGCCGCAATTGCCCTGGAAGATCTGGTGCACCGGCAGCCACGCCTGCACGTACTTCTCGGGTTCGCCGAGGAAGATGTCGCGGCAGCCGTCGGAGCAGAAGTGGTAGTGGTCGCCGTCGTGCTCGGCCTCGCGGTAGCAGATCTGCGTGGGATCGTCCGGCTCGGTGAAGGCCATGGGGATCTGGCACACCTGGCACAGCATCGGCAGGCCCGGGTTGACCCAGCGCTGCCCTGCTTCCTGTTGCTGTTTCCAGTAGTCGAAGCGCGGACGGTAGTGTTTTTCGAAGCTGTCGGGATACTTCTCTGCCAGCCACTCCATTTCCGACGGCTCCGGCACCCATGTGTGGAAGGCGGCGGCATGGTTGAAGTTGTAGAAGATCGACCATGCGATGTGCGACAGGTGGTCCTTCTCCTTCGCGGCCTGCTCGTGGTACTTCGGCATGCGGATGCCGTAGCGCGCCAGGTCGGCGAACAGCGCGCCGCCGTTCTGCTCGAAGTAGATCTCCCACGCTTCCTTCCAGCTCATCACGCGCTTGGGCAGCATGTAGTCCATCATCATCGCGACCAGCGTGAGCAGCCGGTAGCCGCGCCAGAACCACTTGTCGATCCACTTCTGGATGATCGGGCGGTTGGCCGGGTCCTGTTCCAGCATGAACTTGACCACTTCGAGCCCGAGCGTCATGTGGCGCGATTCGTCCGACTGTGCCGAGAAGCCGAACGTCACGGTGGCCATGTCGCCGTTGTAGGCCGCGCCCGACATGAACGGCATGAACAGCAGGTTGGTCAGCACGTATTCGAACGAGAACGAAATCGCCGTGATGAACTCGAACGGCCCTGCCGTCATCGCATCTTCAAAATACGACTTGGGCACCGACAGGTACCACAGCCGGTCGTGCAGGTGGCGCCAGTCGGCAAAGCCGTTGAAGTACTTGTTGTAGTGGCTGATGGTGTGGATCTGGGTCTGGCAGTGGCGCAGCTCGTCGACCGATTGCATCTGGCACGCAACCCTCGCACCCACGCCGCGCAGCGTGCGGCCGGCCATCGCGAAGCCGCGGTGCGCGGCATATTCCAGTGGCGACACGCCGGTCAGGAACAGCTTGAGCGCGTTCACGTAGCGCGCGTCGGTGACGTTGAGCTGGCCGTTGTTCTGCTGGAACGCATCGATGATCGCGTACAGCTTGCGCTCCTTCTCGGACTGGAATTTCCAGTACGCGTCCATGGTCAGGCGGAACGGGTCTTCCCAGCCGTCCCAATCGTGGATCACGATGCCTTCGAACTTGTCTTGCGGGAATACGGCATCCATCGACTGGTAAGTGGTTTCCCAGCCGAGGTCACGCGTGAGGATCGCGTACTTCTCCTTGAGCGACAGCTTGGGCCTGGCAGCCTGCCGCGCGGCGGAGGCGATGGCGGTAGCGGTGGTCATGTTCTTGTCTCCTGGTATGTGCTGTTCGATTTGCGGTTCGATGTCCGGCTCAGTGCCAGGCCAGCACGAACTGGTCTTCGGTTTCGTCGATGTTGCCGGCCAGCGAGATCAGGCCGAGCTGCAGCTCCTGCACGTCCCATGTGCGGCCCATGCGCTCTTCCACGCTCGCGCGGTTGATCTCGAGCCGCCCGGGCGCGTCGATCTTGACCATGGCCGGGTAGCGGTTGACGGTGGCATGCGGGTTGTCGGCCTCGATGGCGTCGATGACGGGACGCATCTCTTCGTTGGCCTGCAGGGCGATGAATACGATCTGTGCGGTCATGGCGGTCTCCTCGGTGTCAGGCAGCGGCTTTGGCCGGCGTATCGTCAGTGGCACGGACCAGGCCCAGCCCGGCAAGCCGCTTCGTCAGCGCGGCGACTGTCTCGTCCAGCGCGGCCGCGGCCTCCCCGGCAAACAGGCGGCGTGCGAGCGGCGCCAGCGCGTGGTGGAAGCGGTCGAGCCACGTGAAGGCAAAGCCGGCAATCACGCTGGCGTTCTCGGGCGACTCCTGCGCCGCGGTCTTGATCGTGGCGTCGACCCAGCGCGCGGTCTCGGCGTACCAGGCGTTCATGAAGTCGGTGACCAGCGAGAACGCCGGGCTTTCGGCGGACAGGCGTGCATCCAGGCGCTGATAAATCAGCGGGTACAGCAGCCCGTCCATCACCAGGTTCTGCGCCACGTGCAGCTCGAACCAGTCGTCACGCACCAGCAGGTCCTCGATCGCATGGCGCAGCGGCTGCCACGCCAGGTCTTCCATCCATGCCGCCTTGGCCGCATCGACGGCCGCCTTGTCGCCCACCAGCAGGCCGATGCGGGTCAGGTACTGCGCGATGCCGAGGCGGTCCATGGTCTGGAACATCGCCGCTTCGGTGATGGCGGAGCCGAAGCCATAAGCAGTAATGGCGGCGTTGTTCATGTTGGCGGCCCATTCGACATGGCGCAGCGGCACCACGCCGATCGTCAGCAGCTCGCGCAGCGGTTCGGGCAGCGATGCCAGCAGGCCGCGCTTCTCCACGAACTCCAGGTTCTTCTCCATCGTCTCCTGCTGGCGGGCGCGGGCGTTGACGTAGCTGCCGTAATAGAACTGGCGCGGGTCCTTCAGTGCGTACCAGTCCTGCATGACCACCTGTGTGCGGCGCGCATCGTACAGCTCGTACTGCGGCTGCCACAGCGGGCGGTAGTGGAAGCTGGTTTCCGGCTGCAGGTCGTACATCGCTTCCTGGTAGCGTGTGGCCGGCTTGTCGGCGCCGAGGCGGCGTGCCAGGTTGGCGAAGGTCTGGCGGATCGGGCTGACGCTGTCCGTGCGGATATCGATTTGCATGATGTGGGCTCTCCTGTCTCCCTGGTGGATGTCGTGCTGCCGTGGCTTCAGGCCACGGTCTCGCACCATTTGTCGCGTTCGCGTTCCAGCGCGCGGCCGAGCTGGTGCGACACCGTAATGGCGCACTGCGCCGTGCAGAACGCGGTGAACTGCTCGGGGCGCATGACCAGCTCTACGTACAGCGCCGGGTCGCCGAGCGAGAACTCGAACTCGACCCATTGCGGGTCGCGTGACGTCACGCGGACGTAAGGCTGCGACCGGCGGGAAGCTGACGAGGCGGATGGGACGACGGGCGTGGTCATGTCTCGCTCCTGTTGCGCTGCACGCCGGCTGGCGTGCGCTGTTTTTGATGAGGAGACATATAGCGAAGGCCGTGCCACGAGCCGCCAACCCATATGCCGCAAGGGCTTGCGGGAATCCGGGCGGAGTTTTCGCGTCGCGGTCGCTTGATGATTTGATGAGATGAAAAAGCCGGTTTTCACCAAATGATCAAATCCGCCGTTATTGCGGCGCACCACGCGGTATTTGCTCGGGCGGTAGCGCTTGCGTAGGCCCCGAACGCGCGTGTTAGGCTACGGAAAACCGAGGCCAGGACGCTCCCCTCCGGATCGATTCGCGCCCGCAGGCATTCTGGAGATGAGATGACCGCGCCCCCCAAGCAGCCGCCGTTCGACCTGGCTTCGCTGCTGACGATCGACCCCAAGGCCGCACAGATCCGGTTGGGCGATTCCCGCATGGTGCTGATGCACACCGAGGCGCTGAGCTACCTGCGCAAGGAGATCCTCGACACGCTTGGCCTGGAGCGCGGCAAGGGCCTGCTGATCCGCATGGGCTACGCGCAGGGCATGCGCGATGCCGAGATGGTCAAGCGCGAGCGCAAGGAAGAACTCGAGCATTCGCCGAACGACGCCTTCCTGCTGGGGCCGCAGCTCCACATGCTCGAAGGCGTGACAAGGGTCGACCCCGTGCGCCTGGAGATCAACCGCGACACCGGCCACTTCTACGGCGAATTCCTCTGGCAGGATTCATGGGAAGGCGAAGCGCCCTTCAACGAGTCGCTGAGCCGCGAGGAAGGCGGCTGCTGGGTGCAGCTGGGCTATGCGTCCGGTTACAGCAGCACGTTCATGGACCGGCTGGTCATCTACAAGGAAACCGAATGCCAGCGGAGGCTCGACGCGCTGTGCCGCATCGTCGGCAAGCCGGCCGAGGAATGGAACGATCCCGATTACCTGAAGTACTTCGAGCCCGATTCGGTCATCAGCGACCTGCTCACGCTGCAGCAGGAAGTCAGCACGCTGCGTGAAACGCTGTGCGGCGCAAACCAGGGCAACCTGATCGGCCAGTCCCCGGCTTTTCGCGAAGCCTTCGGCCTGCTGTCCGCCGCGGCCGACAGCCATATCACCGTGCTGCTGACCGGCGAGACTGGCGCCGGCAAGGAGATGTTCGCGCGCTGGCTGCATGACCACGGCCCGCGCAGCGAGCAACCGTTCATCGCCGTGAACTGTGCGGCGATCCCGCACGAGTTGATCGAATCGGAGCTGTTCGGCGTGGAGAAAGGCGCGTACACCGGCGCGCAGCAGTCACGGCCCGGCCGCTTCGAGCGCGCGCACGGCGGCACGCTGTTCCTCGACGAAATCGGCGACCTGCCGCTGTCGGCGCAGGTCAAGCTGCTGCGCGTGCTGCAGAACGCCGAGGTCGAGCGGCTCGGTGGTGTAGAGACACGCAAGATCGATGTGCGGCTGATTGCGGCCACCAACGTGAACCTGGCGCAGGCAATCCGGCAGGGACAGTTCCGGGCGGACCTGTTCTACCGTATCAGCACCTATCCCGTCGCCATCCCTGCCCTGCGCGAGCGCCGCGAAGATATTCCCGAACTCGCGCAGGCCTTTATCCAGCGCTTCAACGCGCGCTACCAGAAGCAGGTGCGCGGACTGAGCCAGCGCGCGCGCGATGCGCTGATGCAGTACCAGTGGCCCGGCAATATCCGCGAACTCGAAAACATGATCGAACGCGGCGTGCTGCTGGCGCCCGCTGCCGGCCTGATCGATACGTCGCACTTGTTCGCGAGCCAGCAGGCCGCTGCCGAGGCACCCGAAGATGCCGATGCGCTGATCCAGAAATTGCTCGATCAGCAGGTGTCGCTGCCACAGATCGAAGCGCGGCTGATGCAGCTGGCAATCGACACGACACGCGGCAACCTGTCATCGGCCGCGCGCATGCTGGGCATCACGCGCCCGCAGCTCGCATATCGGCTGAAGAAGTAGTGGCGGAGCTGTTTGCCTATTCGTAGTCGAACGTGAACGTCGCTGCGCTGGTCACCGTACCAGCCGTCACCGGCAAGCCGTTGTTCAGCCTGGTGTAGCGGACCGCATAGCTGTACGAGGCCGGAACGTTTGCCTGGATAGTGCCCAGCGCATTGCGACCCTGCAGCGCCACCGGCTGATCGCTGCTTCCGGTCACGATCTGGAAGCCAACACCAGCGGCGCTGCCCTGTGCACCGGCTTCCGACGGCCCGAGCACGCCCGCCTGCGCCGCCTGTATCGGGGTGCCGGGCGCCGCGTCGAAGGTGACGCCGATGATGGCGGGCGTGTCGCACGTCACCGCTATGGAGAATGGCACCGTCCCCGCTGTTGCACCCGGCGAGCGCAGGTCGGCCGCGCGAACAGGCTGGAGCGTCACGGTTGACGGGTAGTTCACGTTGCAAGTGATGGGCCGTGGCACGGCATTGCCGCTGAAGCCGATATAGTTGTTCCCGCTCCCGCCAAGCGCACCCGCGGTCGAGCCCTGGTAGACCCCAAAGCCAAACCGGGTTTGTGACGGGTCCATCGTGCCGCCGGTGACGGGGCCGGTCTTGACGAACTCGATCGAGACTGAAACCGCGTACGTCATGTCCGCGTTCAGGGTGCCGAGCCCTTCCCCCGTCGTGTTGCACCAGACGCCCGCTGCATGAGCGATGGGCTGCCCCGCGGCATTGCGCATGCGAATGCCGATACCCGGCACGCCTGTCGAGTAGACACCGTCCGGTCCCTCAGTGCCCGAACCGTAGTAGCAGGCCACGATCTGCGCACCAGGCACCACGTGTGATGGCACGTTGTCGCACGTTCCGCTGAAGGTGTAGTTGCGCACGGTGCCCGGTATGGTGCTGCCCACCGGCAGCGTGGTCACCACGGCCATATCGTTCATGGCCTGCAGGTACGGCATGGCGGGCGTTGCGGTACAGACCGCATGGGCTGCCTGCGATACCAGCAGCAGCATCGCGGCGAGCAGGCTGCGGAGCGCGGCCCTTGCTCTCGCGCTGAAGTCGAGCACGGCCATCATTGCGCTCCTTGTGCATCCGGATGGATGCGTTTCATGGACACCACGGCCGAAGCGAGGTCGCCGCATACACCGTCGGCGCGGGGCAATGCGCGACCCGGATTGCCCGCGGATGCCGGCAGCGCATAGCGGAACGCGCACGTGTCCGCCTGCAGCGGTCCCCATTTTGCTGTCAGCACGCCGGCGTCCCGTGTCAGCCCGCGCGCAAGGAGCCGCCCGTCTTGGCCGACGGTTCCCGCAAGGTTCCCGTCGGCGTCGAACACCTCGGTGCCGAACGGCAACGGCGTGCCGTCGGGCGTGCGCACACGCAGGATCGCCGCCCGGCCGCCTTTGCCGGTATCGAACCGTACATGGACCACGGCACCCGACGTCGGCGCCACCTGCTGCAGCGTTGAACGCAGCTCGACATCGAGCGGCAGGCCCTTGGGGTCGATCTCGATGGGATTGCGCGAAAACGGCATCAGGTTCGGCACGACCGCATGGCCCCACGGATCGAGCCGCAGGCCATTGGTATTGGCCACGCGCGCGCCGGTAGCGTCCGCGGCCTCCACGATGGCGACGGTATCGCCGAGCGCGGATGTGAACGTCACCCCGCCGGCGTATGCAACGATGCCGCCGGACACGCCTGCTCCATACTGGCTGTATTGGTTGCCCCGGCTCGCGTTGGCGGTCAGCGTCGCGATTGGCGAGACATAGCCCGCATTGGCGGCCACGCTGTTGGTGACGGTGCCGCGGCCACTGCTGTGGCTCGCATTAAGTCCGTACGTGACATTGCTGTCCGCGCCGAGCGTGCCCGTCAGGGATTCCTGAATGCCCATGACACCGGCGGAGTCCTGCTGCAGACTCGTCATCGCATAGGGGGCGTGCGGCGACCTGCCCAACGGAATGCCGACCGTGAGCATGACGCGGTTCTCCCACCTGGCAGTGCCGAGGTTGATCTGCCGCGCCGCCGAGATGCCATAGCTGACGCGCTTGTAGCTGTTGTTGTACCCGGCCTGGTACTGGGTGTCACGGCCGCGACGGTTCCAGTAGTCCTGGGTGGATCCTGACAGGTACACGTTGCCATAGCCCGCCGGCATGCCCTGGCTGATGGTGAGTTGCAGGCGCCCGCGCCGAACGGCGCCAGGCACGGGGGCGGCGTTCGGATCATCGAGGCTGCGCGTCGCCACCGCTTCGGCAAAGTTCAGGAAGCCGCTCGTGGAGTATCGGTAGGCGGCCAGTGTCACGTTGGTGCGCGTGGGCGAGACCAGTTTGCTGTAGGACACGCGCACGCTCTGGCCGCTGCGGTCGGGCTGGCTGGCCAGGCGCGTGCTCGCATGCGTAGCGTCAGCGCCGAATGCGCCGTAGCGCGTGTTCATTGCCATGCCGAGGACGAACGAGAAATAGCCTTGCGCAGCGAGCCATCCGCCATAGCCGGTCAACAGGTTGGAGATCCCGTGCTGCACCGTCGCCTGGACGAAGAGCGGTGTACTTTGCACGCCGGTGTTGCGGTACTGGCCCGATGTCACGCTATAGCGCCAGACGCCGGGGCGCAAGGCATTGACGACGGGCGCGTAAGGTACGAAAAAAGCATGGACACTGCCGTCCGCCTCGGTAACCAGCACTTCCAGGTCGCCACCGTAGCCGGTTGCGTAGAGATCGTCGATCTCGAACGAGCCCGGTGCGACCGTGGTCTCGTAGATGAGGTTGCCGTTCTGCCGCACCTGCACCCGCGCGTTGCTGTTGGCAATACCCCGGACAGTCGGTGCGTAGCCGCGCTGCGACTCGGGCAGCATGCGATCGTCGGTGGCGAGCTGCACGCCGCGAAAGCCGAAGCTGTCGAACATGGCGCCGTCCGTAAACGCATCGCCCACCACCAGCTGGCTGCGCATCGGCGTGATCGAGCGCTGCAGGCTGGTCTGGACTGACTGGTAGCGATTGCCGGCGACCGCATCGTACGAGAGGCTGCCATAGTGCCGGAAACGCCAGGGACCGATGTTGACGCCGGCATTCAGGCCGAGATAGCCCTGCGTTGACGAAACGCCGGTGCTCTCCGTGTGATACACGTTGGCGTTGTACGCAAGGCGTGCAGCATTGACACCCTCGTCCCAGTAGCGAGGATCGACATAGCCGCGCGCGCTGCGGCTCAGGAACGACTGGGGCACGCTCAGATCGAGCCGCAGTTCGCCGTTGTCGAAGACGGCGCTTGCCCCAGGAACCAGCTCCGGCAACGTCATGCAAGCCCCCATTGCTGCGTGAGCAAGACGATCGGCGGATTGGGCCGGCAGCCGCGTAACGTCCACCCTTGCGCGCTCGACCAGCATGCGGTCAAAACAGGGCTGGACATTGCGCGCATCATTCCCCGCCTGCCGCAGCGAGATCTCCGCCATGCCAAGCCAGGCCCCGTTGACCTGCAGGTCGGCGCGGTAGGTCCCGGGCAACGGTACATTGCCCTCATTGAAGCGCGAAACATCGAGCTTGCCGCCGCCGGGCTGCCGCAGGAATGCGTCATTGAATTCCACGTCGCCCGAGCCAGCCGTGGCGGCACGGCCGGTCGACGCGCTAAATAGCGACAGCACCACTACGCAGCAGGGACACAGACGGGAAGGAAACAGGCGCTGCCTTCTTCTGACTTGCATTGAGATTTCCTGGGGCCGATCGAACCGGCGCGCGGCCATCGCGGCAGCTGGGTACGGCACGGCTACCTGACGTTGTCCAGTGGCGCTTCGCCGTCGTTCGAACTGCCCCAGTCATTGAGCGTGTGGTAGCGGACCTTGATGCCCGGGATGGACGGGAGGTCGCCGTTGAGGGGGAACCGGAGGGTGTCGCCGGGGGCCACCATGGCGCCGCGCTCGTTGACGGCACGCTTTCCGGCGGCTGACAGCTCGACGCTGACCACCGAAACGTGGAACGCCGTCGGGTTGCGGCATTCGAGCAGCAGCCGGCCGTCGGTTCGCGCGAGTCGCCAGACAAGTTTCGCCGGCGCCTCGCCCGGTGCACCCTTCAGCCCTTCGGGCCGATAGAAGAACTTGATGCGCGAGCGGAATGCAAGTTGCAGCTTGTTGGGACCAGTCTCTTGCGCGTTCGGCTTGGGCGGTATCTCCAGCACATTGAGCCAGAAGACCGATTCACGATCCTCGGGCAGCGGCTCGCCGGTATAGACGATGCGCAGGCTCTGGCCCTTTCCGGGATCGATACGCGCGACCGGCGGCGTCAGCACGAACGGCACGCTGATGCTTGCCGGCGGCGCTGCCGGATCGCCCTTGTCGAACCAGGATTGCACAAGCGCCGGCGCGTTGCCTTCATTGGTCAGCTTGATCGTGACTTCGCGATCGCGGGCATTGTAGACGGCGCGCGTGCCGGCGATGACCACCGAGGCCTGGGCCGGCGTGATCGGGATGGCGCCGAAAACGAGCAGCGCGGCAAGCAGCACGGCCATGCAGGGCCGCCGTGTGTTCAGGAGGTGGTTGGGCATTGGCACTTCAGCAGGGCCGGAACACAGGACCGCCATTGGCGGCGCCTGTTCCGGCGCCGCAGCCTTACTGATACGACAGGATGTACGTGACGCTGGACGAGACGGACCCGGCAGCGGCCGCGCCGCCTGTCGCTACGTACTGGGCCGCGTACGGCAGCAGTGCCGTGCCATCCGGCTTGATCGGCTGCGCCATCGAATTCTGCGCAGCGCCGTCGGAGGCGCCAATGGAAATCAGGCTGCCGCTCGACGGATTGAGCAGCCCGATCTGCACGTTGGCCGCGCCGCCGCTGCCAATATCATCGGTGTTGACGAGTCGTCCGGTCGCGGGATCGACATTGGCGCCCGCTTCGAAGAAGGCATGGACGTTCCCACTGGCGGGATTGCAGTTGCTCAGCGCGATCGAGAAGCCGGTTGTGCCGGCGGTGCTGCCGGCGGCGGCAAGGTTGGTCTTGGACACGTTGGGCAGCGTCACGGTAAAGCTGCCCGCGTTGCCCGTCGTGATGGTGCAGGTGGTATCGGTGACCTGCCCTTTGAAGGTGATCGTGCCGTCCGATGCCTGCGCGTATGGCGCACCGGTTGCGGCACCGGCCATCAGCAGTGCGGTAAAAAGCCTGGTATTCATTTTGTCTCTGTGCTGGGTTGAAAAAAAATGGCGCGCGGCCGTGGAAGGCGTGAATCACGCCATTTGCGCTATTCACGCCTTATTGCCTGCCCGGAAGCAGGCCATGCGCGATGGCGTACTGATACAGCTCGTAACCGGTGCTCAGGCCGAGCTTCTTCATCGCCATGTTCTTCTGCACGCTGATGGTCTTGCGGCTGCGGTTTGCCTGCCGCGCAATTTCGATCAGCGAAATGCCCGCTGCGCATTGGCGCAGCACCTCGAGTTCTCGCTGCGACAGCTTGCTTTCGGGTCCGCCCTCGCCTGTCACGGACGTATCGGGCATCTCGCCCATTTCAGCCATCTCGCGCAGCGACGGCGGTACGTAGCTCAGATCGCTGAACGCCGCGCGGATGGCCGGTGCCAGGTGGTGCAGCGGATCGGTCTTGCTGAGCACGACCGGAACCCCGGCGCTGCGGATATTCCGGATCGACAAGGCGTTCTCGAGCATCGTGAACACCACGATGCGCGTGTTCGGATAACGCCGTCGCAGCATTTCCAGCATCGCGATCCCATCGCCATGCTCGCCCCCGGGCATCGAATAGTCGGTGACGACCACATCGCAGGCGGTAGCGTCGAGCAAACGGATCAGTTCGGTGGAGTTCCTGGCCATGCCGACCATCTCCATTCCTGCCTGGCGGCTCAGCTCCTGGCGGATGCCGCTGAGGACGATCGGATGGTCATCGGCAACCAATACCCTGATCATCGCTACGTCTCCTTTGGCAGATGGGGATGCGAACGCGCTGTGGTTCGCGTACTGCCGGGATAGTAGGTTTCCTACCCTTTGCGGGACATTGGGCACGGGCTGATTGCCCTATCGGAAATTTCAGACGCGCGGGGCGGGTTTGTTCGACGCGAAGCGGCAGTCTGATGACGGCGCCTTGAAAAAAAGAGCTTTTTGGCGCACAAATTTAAGGGTCATCGCCGAATTGCGGGGGTATTGTTCTTGGCATGCGTCGCTGTTTCGCCGGCGTAGCCGACGGGGCTTCTCGTTGGGGGTGGGTTATCGCTCTTCGCTGGCGCGGCTGTTTCGCCGGCGTAGCCGGCGACCTCCTTTTGTCCGAGCGACAAAAGGAGGCAAAAGCGCGTTTACGACGTCAATCAAGGGCTCGATGCCGTTGTTGCATCAGAGGACCGCTGGACTGCCTGCCGCGTAGATGATTAGGATGGGACAGCGCGTACGAGCGAACCCGGATTACGGAGTGGTCTCTACTAATATTGCCTTCACGGGGACGCCTACGGCTGCGCTACGCGCGGGTCGGAGTAAGACCGCTGAGGTCTAGTCCTAACCGCGCCTCGGTGACGATGCCTTGGGCGCATTGCATGCGCGTAGAG
>NZ_CAJPVI010000072.1 GCF_905397435.1 Cupriavidus numazuensis | reverse complement strand
ATTGCCGGTGCCTTCTGCTTAGTGGGCCGGGGCGCGTTCATTCCATCTTTTTGTCGCTCGGACAAAAAGTGACTCGCCGGCTACGCCGGCGAAACAGCGGCGCCTGCCAAGCACGACAACCCAATCCCACGAGAAGCCCCGCCGGCTACGCCAGCAAAACAGCGGCGCCAGCCAAAAGCTATCCCTCAGTCCACACCACCTGCTTCCAATACGCATCCTTCATCCGCACCTTTCCATCGGCCACGCGAAACAAGTCCAGCCCCACTGCGTCAACCGGCCGCCCATCCTCCATCGTCCCCTTGACGCGATAGTGCAGTAGCACGGCATCGCCGCAGATCTCCATACGGCTGTCCGAAAACGCGACGTCGCCATGGCTCCCAGCCGCGCGCGCGAAGCGCTCGAGCAAATATCGGCGAACGGCTTCTTTGCCATGCAGTACATCGCCTTCCGGGTTGCCGGTACCTGTGGGCAGACGCCACGTGAAGTCCTCCGCCAGGCATGCGGCAACGCCATCGGCGTCGCCGGCACGAAAGGCGCTGCCGAAGGCGGCCATCAATGTGCGGATTTCCATATCGGTCATGCTTGATCTCCTTGTCGGGTCGTGGAAGAGGGGTGCGGGGCCCAAAGCGGCCAGGGGCACATCGTTTCGAAGGCGCGCGCAACGCGCAACACCAGGGCGTCGGCGTGACTCGCGCCGACGATTTGCAGGCCGACCGGCAGCCCGGCGCGCGTGACACCGCACGGCACGCTGGCGGCCGGCTGGCCTGTCAGATTGAACGGCAGGCAATGCGGCGCCGACCATGGCTCGCCCACTCGCGGCGGCGCGGATGCAAGCGTGGGTGTCACCAGCAGGTCGTACCCCTCGTGGAAGCGCCGCATCGCCACGCCCAGCTCGCGGCGGCGCTCGGTCGCGTCGAGATAGGCCACGGCGTCCACATCGCGTCCGCGCGCAGCAGCGTCGGGAAGGGCCGGGTCCATCAGCGCGACGCGCTCGGGGTCGATGTCGCGCAGCAATCGCGCGACGCCCGCATCCCACAACACGCGGAAGGTCGGGGCCGGGTTGCCGAAGCCGGGGTCCACCTCTTCGACTATGGTGTCGAGCGCCATCAGACGCCGGACGGCGGCATCGCACAACGCGCTGATCTCGGGATCGACAGGAAGGTAGCCAAGGGTGCGGCTGTAGGCCACGCGCAGGCCTGCGATGCCATCGTCGAGGCCAGTGCGCCAGTCGCGATCCTCATAGGGCAATGCGTGCCAGTCGCGGCTGTCGGGGCCGCTGATCACGGTGAGTAGCAGTGCGGCGTCCGTGACGGTGCGCGCCGTCGGCCCGACGTGGAACAGCGTGCCGGAATGGGCCGGCGGGTAGCAGGGCACGCGACCGCTGCCCGGCTTGAATCCAAAAACGCCACAGGCTGCCGATGGCGCGCGGATGGAACCACCGCCATCGGTGGCGACATGCAATGGCCCCAGCCCGAGCGCGGTGGCGGCCGCGGCGCCGCCGCTGCTGCCGCCCGGCGTGTGCGCCGTATTCCAGGGGTTGCGCGTAGTGCCGGCCAGCGCGCTCTCGGTGATGCCCTTCGTACCGAACTCGGAGGTATTGGTCTTGCCCAGCAGCACGGCGCCATGCTCGCGCAGGCGGGCGGCGGCCGGGCAATCGTCGGGCTGCGGCGTATCGCTGGTGGCAAGGCTGCCCAGACGCGTTGGCCATCCGCGTACGTGAAGCAGGTCCTTGAAGGACACCGGGACGCCGTCCAGCAGGCCGCACGGTTCCCCGCGCTGCCAGCGCCGCTCCGACGCACGTGCCTGTTCGCGCGCGCCGTCGGCATCGACGAACCGGAAGGCATTGCAGGCGGGATCGCGTTCGGCGATGCGTTGCAGGATGGCGTCGAGCGTTTCGACCGGCGACAGGTCGCGCCGGGCGTAAAGCGCCAGCAATGCGGTGGCGGAGAGATCTGCGGGATTCGACATGATCAGGTCGTTCATCGGACGGCGTACCACGCTGCCACGGCGAGCAGGCAAAGCGATGCACTGGCACGCAGGGCCCGCGCCGGCATCCTTCGGGCAAGGGAGCGTCCCGCCAGGACACCGACGGTCACCAGGGCGCCTGTCTTCAGGCCCAGGGCCAGAGGCAAATGGCCACCCAGCCAGTGCGCGGCGCTTGCGGCAAGCGCAATCGGAAGCTGGATTGCCAGCGCCGCCGCGAGCGCAGGCGCGGTCGCCGTGCGCCCCAGCAGCAGCAACGGCAACAGCAGCACGGGACCGCCGGTGCCTGACAGTGCGGAACCGAGTCCGACAGCGAACCCGAGTACGACAAGCATCGCCGTGCCCGGCATGGGGCGCTCGCCCTGCGCCGACACCAGCGAGACCAGGCCATACAGTCCGGACAATGCTGCCAGGGCAGCGAGCCACAGGTCAGCGCCGTGGGCCGGCACGACATGGACCAGCAGCGCGCCGCACACGGCGCCCGATAGCGCCGTGGCATGCAGTACCCACGGCGTGCCGTGGGGCCCGGCCGGGACGCGCGCGGCACGCCAGCCGAGCAGTCCGGCCGGCACGAACGCGAGGCTTGAGGCGGCAATCGCCTCGGCCAGCGGCACACCGGCGACGCCGGACAGCACCGGCACCACCAGCACGCCACCGATCGATGTCGCACCGATGGCCGCGCCGGCCAGGACGAGCAGCCCCTCAGCCAGCCACGTCATTCGACTTTTGCGCCGGACTGGCGGATCAGCCGTTCCATGACCGGCAGCATCACATCGAAGTCGCGCCGGAATGCGGCCGAGGTCGTGCCCTGCGCGTACATGCCGTAGAGCTGGAAGCGCGCCTTCATCTCTGGCGTCTGCACGGCCGCACGCGCTTCCTGTTCAAGCCGGCTCAGGATGGCCGGCGGCAGGTTGGCCGGCCCGAGCAGTACAGCGCCGCCGACCGGTCGGTACTCCGGATCAGGGAAGCCCGCCTCGGTCATCGTCGGTACGTTGGGCAGTTCGGCTGGTCGCCGGTCCCCCATCACCGCCAGCGCGCGCAGGCGTCCGTTCTGCAGGTAGGGGGCCATCACGCCGACCGTGCCGATCGCCCAGTCGATCTGCCCGCCGATCAGGTCCTGGATCATCAGTGACTCACCCTTGTAGGGCGCGTGCGTCATGTCGAGCTTCTGGGTCTGGCTAAGGTAAGACCCCATCAGGTGCGCCGAGGAGCCCACGCCATAGGAACCATACGTGACAGCGCCCTTGTGCTGCTGCGCCCACGCGATGAACTCCTTGACCGTCTTGGCCGGTACCTTCTGCGGATTGACGGCGAACACGAGCTGCCCCGTGCAGACCTGCGAGATGAAGCTGAGATCGCGCTTGGCGTCATACGGCAGCTTCGCGTACAGGAACGGCGCGGTCAGGATCGGCGCCGAGGTCCCAAAGAGCACGGTGTAGCCGTCAGGCGCGGCGCGCGCGACGGCCTGCGTGCCGATCGTGCCACCCGCTCCTGGCCGGTTGTCGACGATGATGGGCTGCCCCATGCTCTTGCTCATCACCTCGGCCATGGTCCGTGCCAGGGCGTCCGTCGCACCGCCCGGCGGCACCGGCACGATGAACGTGATCGGCTTGCTGGGGT
Source organism: Cupriavidus numazuensis (assembly GCF_905397435.1). Classification (GTDB taxonomy): domain Bacteria; phylum Pseudomonadota; class Gammaproteobacteria; order Burkholderiales; family Burkholderiaceae; genus Cupriavidus; species Cupriavidus numazuensis. The sequence goes on along the minus strand of NZ_CAJPVI010000072.1, from coordinate 34,013 downwards.
ACGTATCGGCCCTGGCCACCAGGCTCAATGCCATTGCGGCAATACCGACGAGCAGCTTCCATTTCATTTGAGTCTCCCAGTCGATGCGTTGGCTCAGAACGGACGATCGCCGATGATCGTGGCGCGCATCATGCGGCGTACGGCAGGAAAGTAGTCCTGGATAGCGTAGTGCTGGGTCGAGCGGTTGTCCCAGAACGCGATGGTGTTGGGCCGCCAGTGCAGGCGCATCTGATATTCGAGGATGGCAGGCTGGCGCAGCAGGTACTCCATCAGGTCATGCTTCTCGGACTGCCCTTCGAACGCACCGCGCACCGCGTTGCGCGAGCGGAAGTTCATGAAGTGCGTGACGAAGGCGCCGTTCACGTAGAGGATTTTCTCGCCGCTTTCGGGGTGCGTGCGTACAACCGGATGGAGGGCGGGCGGGAACTGCTTGCGCTGTTCCGGCGTCATCTTGTCGCCGAACGCAGGCAGGATGTCGTGCACGGCGAGCAGCCCTTCGATCTGCTGCTTGCGGTGCTCCGGAAGCTTCTCGTAGGCAAGCGCCATATTGACCCAGACCGTGTCGCCGCCGATCTCGGGGCATTGCACGCAACGCAGCATCGACGCCATCGACGGGATCTCGCGCCACGACACGTCGCTGTGATAGCCGTTCTCCATCGCCGGCTTGCTCCCGTCACCGCCCAGCAGCACAAGTTCCGGGAACGCGTCGTCATGCGGGAAGGTTGGGTGCACCTCCAGTTCACCGAAGCGCCGCGCCAGCCCTACGTGCTGCGCCGGCGTGATGTCCTGGTCGCGGAATACCAGCACCTTGTGCTCGACCAGTGCGCGCCGCAGCGCCGTAATGGTGTCGTCGTCCAGCGGTGCGTTGAGATCGATATTGCCGACTTCGGCACCCAGTGCCGGTGAAATGCGCGTCAGCGTGAAAGAGGACTGCAGGGCGCTGCGGGCAACCACGGCCGGGGCCGTGATCGTCCCGTCTGCTGCGTGAATCGTATTCATGCCTTGTCTCCAATTTATATTGGCGAGTATATTTTTGGCTGACGATGCCCCGCGGCGCAACCAGTGCCTTGGGTGGCTAGGGAAAACCATGTCGAAACTTATGCCGCAGGACCCACTTGCCGCGCTGGACGGCCAGCAAGGCTTCAACCCGCCCCGTTACGGCCGTGCCGGGCGTACCACCGAAGCGCTGCTTCAGGCCGGCCGCGAATTGCTGCGCGAGCGCGCGCTCGACAGCATCACCAACCAGGAGATCTGCGCGGCCGCCCACGTCACAACGGGCGCCTTCTACGGGAGATTCAAGAGCAAGCAAGCCTTCTTCGAGGCCTTGCAGGCAGTGATGGCCGAGGATATCGACGGCCGGATGGCGGCGTGCCTGGCCGTGGTGGAAGCCTCCGATGGCGATCTGCAGGCCGGGGTTCGCGCGCTGCTGTCGGAAGTGCGGCGCGGCGCGCTCCGTCATCAGGGCGTGCTGCGCGCGACGATCATGGAAATCAACGGGAAAGCCTGGCAGGGGGTCAAGCAGCGTCGCGCGGGTTTTGTCGAGAGCGCTGTACCCGTGCTGGTAGCCCTGTATGGCGAGGAGCAGGGCAAGGGCGATCCGGAAGCGTTGCGACGGCGGATCCGCATCGCGTTTCAGTTCGCCATCGGCAGCATCATCAATGCGATCCTGAACAACCCCGGGCCGCTGCGCCTGTCGAGCGCGGAATTCGACGAAGAACTGACCCGGGCCTTCTGCGCGTACCTGAGGGCCTGACCCGGCTCGGCCAGATCCCGATTGGCCGCGATGAAGCTAGGGCTGCAACCAGACCAGCATGCCGTAGAACAGCACCGCGAGGAACACCGTCTCCAGCACCATCAGCGCGATGGGCTTCCAGCCTACCGTGAGGACGTCCCGCAGGTGCGTCTTCATGCCGATCGCGGCCATGGCCATGACCAGGCACCACTGGGACGCGGTCTGACCGGCCTTCACAACCACCGCAGGCAGCCAGCCGGTGCTGTTGATCGCCACCAGCACGGCGAACGCGACGGCAAACCAGGGCAGCAGCGGCGGGCGCGGACCCGTGCTGGTTTCGCCTTGCGCACGCTGGTGGCGCTGCGACAGCCACGCTGCCAGCGCAATTACGGGCAACAGCATGGCGACGCGCATCAGCTTGATCAGCGTGGCCGCGTCGCCGGCTTCGTGCGAGATGCTGTAACCGGCGCCCACCACCTGCGCCACGTCGTGAATCGTTCCGCCGAGAAAGGCGCCAGCCTGCACGGAGGTCAGCGCCAGGAACTTCGCAATCATCGGGTAGAGCACCATCGCCAGCGTGGACAGCGTGCTCACGCCGATCACCGTGAACAGCGTCGCCCGCTCCTTCATCGGGTGCTGCGGCATGGCAGCCGACAAGGCCAGCGCCGCGGAAGCGCCGCAAATGGCCACGGCACCGCCTGTCAGCAGGCCGAAGAACATCTGGAAGCCCATCAGCCGTGCCAGCAGGATGCCGCACACGATCGTCAGCGCGACCGCCAGCACGATCATGGCTACGGATTGCCACCCGAGCGCCACGACCTGCGCGCCGGTGATGCGCAGTCCGAGCAGGGCCACGCCAAGGCGCAGCACCTGCTTGGCACTGAATTCGATACCGATCGCGCTCGAGGCTTCCTGCGACAGGAAGTTCAGCGCCATGCCCAGCAGCAGCGCGAACAGCATCACGGGGGCATGATAGTGATCGGCGAGAGACGTCGCCGCCACAGTCACCACCGCGCTGATGAGCACGCCCGGCAGATAGGGACGCACTGCGGGCCAACTCATGGGCTTGCGGATTAGCACGGCCATGGCGATCTCCGGTGGATCAATGCTGCACTGCGATGGGTATCTGGCTATGCGGGTAGTCCGTGTCCAAGTATCGGCGAGACGCCTCGGATTGCAAGAAGCGGGGGACAGCGGCAGCTTGTCCGGCTACCCTGCCGCGGAATTCCTGCGCCTCTGTAGCAGCCCCAGCAGCGCATCGAGGTCGACGGGCTTGACCAGGTGGGCGTCGAAGCCCGCTTCGTCGGACCGGCGACGGTCCTCTTCCTGGCCCCATCCGCTCACGGCAATCAGGACGATGTCCGCGCCCCACGATTCGGCGCGGATCCGGCGCGCGGCTTCGTGGCCGGTGATCGTGGGCAGGCCGATATCCATCAGGATCACGTCGGGACGGTATTGTTCGGCCGTTGCAATCGCCTCGAAGCCATCGTGGGCGGTGTGGACCTGGTGGCCGCACGTGTCCAGCAGCGCCGCCAGCGACCAGGCCGAGTCCTGGTCGTCATCGACGACCAGTATCTGCAATGCCGCCGTGGCCGCCGCGTTGGCGGCAGGCGCATGGATCACCAAAGCGCCGGCGCTGGCGCCGGCCGGCATGGGCAGCCGCACCACGAACTCGCTGCCGCGCGACGGGCCGTCGCTGAAGCCTTCGACCTGCCCGCCGTGCATGTCGACCAGGCGCTTGACGAGCGCGAGGCCGATGCCCAATCCGCCGCGTGCCCGGTTGAGCGATGAGCGAACCTGCACGAACAGGTCGAAGATCGATGGCAGCGCTTCGGCTGGAATGCCGACGCCATCGTCTTTCACGCGCAGCAGCACTTCGCCGCCGCGGGGCTCGACGCTGAGCCACACGTGTCCGCCATGCTCCGTGTACTTGTACGCGTTGCTGAGCAGATTGCCGAATACCTGCGCGAGACGCACCGGGTCCGCATCGAGCCAGATGGATTCCTCGGGGACGTCGAGCGCCACCTCGCGCTCGAGTTCTTCGGCCAGCGGCCTGCACGTCTCGATCGCGTCGCGAATGGCGGCTTGCAGTTCCACGCGTTCGATGTGCAGTTGCAGCTTGCCCTGCGTAATGCGGTTGGTGTCGAGCAGATCGTCGACCAGACGCACGAGGTGCCGCAGTTGCCGCTCGATCCGCTTCTGCGCATCGCGCGCCAGCTCGGTGTCGGTGCGGGACTGCCCGAGGATATGCGCGGTATTGCTGATGGTCGCCAGCGGCCCGCGCAACTCGTGCGCGAGGATATTCAGGAACTCATCCTTGCGCCGGTCCGCCTCGCGCAGCGCCTGGCCGCGACGGCGCAGCGCCTCCAGCGCTTCGCGGCGGAAGCGCGCCATCTTCACGTGCGTGCCGACTCTTGCGAGCAGCTCGCGCGCATTGAACGGCTTGGTCAGGTAGTCGTCGGCACCGGCTTCCACGCCTTCCGCCAGGCTTTCTTCGCCGGCACGTGCCGACAGCATGATGATCGGCAGGTCGGCTGTTTTCGGTTCTGCACGCAGGGTGTGCAAGAGGCCGAAGCCATCGAGGCCGGGCATCATCACGTCGGTGAGGAGCAGTTCGACGCTGCGAGCCTGGATTCGTGCCAGGGCGTCCTGCCCGTCGGTGGCGAGTTCGACCTCGTAGTCCTGGCCAAGCAGGCGAGCGAGATATTGCCGCATGTCGGCGTTGTCGTCGGCCACCAGGATGCGTGGGCGGCTCGCGCCCGCCGCATGCGGCGGGGGCTCCGGTGCGCGCTCGGGCAGCGAGGTATCCGCCGCGGCGGTGGCAGGCGCATCGTGGGGCAGCCAGCGCAGCGCTTCCTCGACGAACGGCCGTGGATCGGTCGACCGCCCATCGGCGTCGCCATGGGTGCCGATGCGGTCGGCAGGCAGGTGCGCCTTGCCCAGCGGAATCTCGACGATGAACGTGCTGCCGGTACCTGGGGTGCTGTCGGCGCGTATCGTGCCGCCGTGGAGTTTGATCAGCTCCAGCGTCAGCGCCAGTCCGATCCCGGCGCCTTCGTGCGTGCGCCCGTGGGTGCCCTGCACGCGATGGAACCGATCGAAGATGCGTGGCAGTTCGTCGGCCGGTATACCCGTGCCGGTATCGGCAACGCGCAGCTCGGCCTTGTCGCCAATGGCCCGCAGGCTGACCGCGATGCGGCCTGCCTGCGTAAACTTGAACGCGTTCGACAGCAGGTTCAGTACGATCTTTTCCCACATTGCCCGATCGACGAAGGCGGGTTCGGGCAAGGTGTCGCAATCCACGGTCAGTGTCAGCCCGGCACGCTCGCATGCCGACCGGAACAGGCTGGCGAGTTCCTCCGTGAAGCGTGCGAGGTCGGTCGGTTCGTACGTGGCCTGCATGCGGCCCGCCTCGATGCGCGAAAAATCGAGCAACGAGTTGACCAGCCGCAGCAGCCGCAGACCGTTGCGGCCGACGACAGCAAGATCTTCCTTCGCCGCTGCAGAAAGCTCATTGTTTCTGCGCACCAGCAGGTCTTCGACAGGTCCGAGCATAAGCGTCAGCGGTGTGCGGAACTCATGGCTCACGTTGGAAAAGAATGCCGTCTTGGCCCGATCGAGTTCGGCCAGCGTCTCGGCCCGCTGCTTTTCTTCCTCGTAGGCGCGCGCGTTGTTGATGCCCGACGCAACCTGGGCTTTCGCCAGTTCAAGGAAGTCCTGATAGTGCCGGTCCCATTTCAGCCGCGCGCTGATCCCCGCCACCATGAAACCCGCGGGCTCCCTGAGCCGGCTCGCGGGAATCGTGGTGACAAACGCGGAATCCGGCGGATCGTCCCACGGTCCCGCCGGCACGGCTGCGAACCTGGTGCGCAGATCCGTGACGACCACGGCGCCGTCACGCGTTGCCTCGCGAAGCGGCCAGCCGCCCGGTAGTGCGGTGCGCAGGTCCACGGACAGCGGCGAGATATCCTTGCCCGGTTCGATTCCCGTCGCGCCCGCGAGCGTGGCGACGTGCGTGGCAGGATCGGTCAGGTACAGCAGCACGAAGGGCACGTCCTTGTCGTGCGCGGCGAAAACCTCGGCCGCGATCGCACAAGCGTCGTCGGCTGTCCTTGCGTCGGCCATGCGCGCGCCCAGATCGCGCAGCACGGTCAGCCGCCGTTCTCCAATGACCTTTTCGGTGATTTCGTGCACCGTCGCGAGTACGCCGCCGATGCCGCTGGCCACCGTGTCGTCGGGAACAGGGCTGTACGCGATCGTGAAGTGGCTCTCCTCGCGGAAGCCATGGCGATTGACTTCCAGGAAGATGTCGTCGTCCCAGGTCGCGGGGCCGCCATGGAACGGACGGTCGATGAGCGGCTTGATGACGTGCCAGATCTCCGGCCAGCACTCGCTGGCGGCTATGCCCAGCGCGCGTTCCGGGTGCTTGGTACCGGGAATCGGACGATAGGCGTCGTTGTAGAACTGGATGTAGGAGGGGCCCCACCAAAGGATATGGGGAAAGCGGTTGGCCAGCATGATGCGAATCATGGACCGCAAGGTCGGCGACCATGACTCGATGGGGCCGAGCGGTGTCGCAGACCAGTCGAACGTGCGGATGCGCTCGGCCATTTCGCCTGACGCCCAGTCTGCACCCGAAGACGGGCCGCCGAGGTTCGTATCGATCATTCGTTCTCCGCGAATGGAAGCGGCCTGCGCGGGCAGGCGGTTGCAGCGTTCGTACGCTAGCGGTCGCTAATCGGCGCAGGAGCGAGGTGTGCTGATTTTAGCGTACCGTGGCTGAATCGACCGTCAACGGACTTCCGGCCACATCGGGCGTGGGACCCGTTCCGGATGACTGCGGCACCACATCCCCTGTCTTCCGGGAAGAGAAAGTGATGTGCACCTCCAGCTTTGCGCGCTCGGCAACGTGGCAGATGGCGAGCGCAGCCGGCGCCAACCGACGCCGGCGCGTATGTGCCAATGCCTTAGGGGTTTGTCACCAGTGCGGCAGCTTCTGCGGCACAGTCCCGGTTCGGTGGCAGGCCCTGAGCGCGCACCTTGGCCAACTCGTCGCGCGCGGCTGCCAGGTCGGCCTCGAATACCGGGTCGGCATGCATACGCGCTACCGTGGCCGCCGCGACCATGCGGCCTTCGTTGACGTCGCTCTGCCAGTGCACGTTGCAGGCGATGCGGCTTTGCCCGAAGGCACGCCCTCGCATCAGGATGGCGTCGGCGCGATCGGGAGCGATTTCCGTCAGCACGAGGGCCCATGCCCATCCGGCGGCGCTATGTCCTGAAGGGTAGGAACCATCCTTGGCCAGCTTGGCTTCTTCGGCGGGCGTGCACGATGACGTGCTCGTGGCCACGAACGGGCGCGTGCGGTTGTAGCGGTCCTTCGCGCGATAGGTTGCCAGGCCCGCGTCGACCAGCGTGCGCCGTAGCATCATGTACAAGCGCGGCGTCTGCGCCTCGCTGATGGGCGCGTTCACTGCGCAGGAAAAGGTGCCCGCTGCAGCCGGGAAGCTAAGGTCCGCGTCGAGTTGCGCCTGCTTCCAGCGCGCCGAGCCGGACTTCGCCCACTGGGTCTGGGCCAGCTTTGCCGTGTCCTTGTCCAGCGCGAACGCCGCCGATTCGGCTGCCGGCGGCTGCGGCACCAGCGCCAGGCTGTCGGGGCGGGCATCCGGGGCCAGGTAGCCTGCGGGAACGCCGGGGCGCAGTTCGGGCACCTTGGCCGACTGGCTTGGCAGGTTCGCTGCGCAGGCGGAGAGCAGGCCGGCCGTGGCGGAGATCGCCAGAGCAAGCACGGCACGGTATGACGAGCGCGGGGATTCCAAGGGACGGATGGGCATTGGGTATCTACTCCTGTGTTGGTGTACCAAGAGGCTACTGCCGGCACGTACATTCGATAATCGGGTACGCCCCCAATCCATCCTTGCCGAAGTCCGCCCCTCGCAGCAGCGCAACTGGGCGGCCATGGCGCGCTACAGTATGATGTTTGCCCTCGAGCAAGCATCTTTGCAACACCATGGCCGCCCGTATCCAAGCCGCACCCAAGCCTGTTTCCCAAGCCGACCCGGCTACCGATACCGAACCCGGTTCCGACGCCGGTGCCGAGGCCCCTGCCGGGGGCGCGGCTCGCCGCCAGCGTCGCACCCAACTCGAGCGGCGCGAAGAGGCCGGCCGCCGCATCCTCGAATGCGCGATGGCGCTGGTCAGCACGAAGGGCGTGGCCGGCACGACGCTGAACGAGGCCGGCGAACTGGCCGGCTACAGCCGTGGGCTGCCGGCCCACCATTTCGGCAGCAAGGAGGGCCTGCTGATCGCGCTGGTGGAGTACATCGAGGCGGGTTTCAGAGAGGCACGCGTGTCTGCCGATCCGTGGGAGGAGGGCATAGAGGCAGTGCTGGGCGTGGTGTCCCTGTATATCGAGCGGACGGTGGCCCAGGATCGGGCCACGCGCGCGCTGAACATCCTGTTTACCGAGGGATTCATCAGCGGCGGGCCACTTGCGGACGCGCTCGATCGCTTCAACCGCAATTCGCTGGCTCACCTGGAAGGCCAGATCCGCATCGGCATGGACAAGGGCCAGATCCGCGAGGATGTGGATCCGGCCGCCGAAGCGCTGGTGATCCTGGGCGCGCTGCGCGGCATCTCGGTGCAGTTCCTGCTGGGAACACCGAGCGCCGACCCGGAGCGGGTGCGCGAAAGCCTGCTGCGCACCGTCGATCTGGCATTGCGCCCCGAAGCCTGAACCCCTGCTTCAGTCGCGCTGCAGGACATGGGCGTAGCAGACTGCGCCCAGGCCCACCATATGGGCAAGCCCGATGCGCGCCCCGCCATGCTGGCGCTCTCCGGCTTCTCCGCGCAACTGCCGCACGATCTCCGCAACCTGCCCGATACCGGTCGGCCCGATCGGGTGCCCCATCGCAATCAGTCCGCCTGAGGGGCTGACCGCGCACCGTCCGCCGATATCGAAGGCGCCTTCCTTCAGCATGCCCATGGCCTGACCTGGCGCGCAGACGCCGATCGCCTCGAGGTACTCCAGTTCCTCGACGGTAAAGGCGTCGTGCAGCTCCACCACGTCCAGCTGACTGGCCGAGACGCGTGCATCGGCCAGCGCGCGGGTGACGGTCTCTTGCGTCAGCAGCGCGTCGTAGCGCGCCGTGTCGTCATAGACGCGCTGGCTGCCGGCCGCCGACGCGGTCACGCGGATCGCGCGGCCCGCATCGATCCCGAGGCGCCGGATTGCCGCCTCCGACGCGACGATCACCGCCGCGCCGCCTTCGCCGACCGGCGTGCATTGCAGCGCCGTGAAACAACCCGCCACCTGCTTGCCCGAGAGGATGTCGTCCAGCGTGCGTGCCTTCTGCCGTTGCGCGAACGGATTGAGGGCGCCGTTGCGATGGTTCTTCACGGCCACCAGCGCGATGTCCTCGACGGCGATGCGGTTGCGGTGCGCATAGGCGTCGGCCAGCAGCGCGAAGTGCGTGTAGGGCGCGATCGCGTCGTCGGCCAGGTGGGGCACGCCGGTCAGCGACTCGGCGCGCTCGGGACGCCCGGATTGCGCGCGCGGCTTGTCGACGCCAAGGGCCATCGACACGTCGGTCAGCCCGGTCGCGACTTCGAGGCAGGCCTGCCGGAACGCGGCTGACCCCGAGGCCGATGCGTTTTCGATATGGGTGATGGGAATGCCGGTCGCGCCGAGGTGGCGCAGCATGGGCCGGCCCGCGGCCATCGGCAGCAGCGCGCGCGCGACATAGGCGGACTGCACGTCTTCCCAAGGGAGCGCCGCATCGGCAAGCGCGGCGCGTGCGGCGGTGAGGCCGAGTTCGACGTAGGGCGTCTCGCTCAACGGTTGATAGCGGTGCAGGCCGATACCGATCACGTAGACCGGGCGCAGTGTGGAAAGCGTGGAAAGCGATGTCGTCATGGTGCGATGGCGCGATGGGGTCAGTCGGCCCGCGTGAAGCGGAGGTCGCTGGCATCGCCAGCCTGGACGAGCACGGCGACGACGCGGTCGCCCGGTGTCAGCGGGGCATCGCCGTCGTGCTGGCTGACGAGCGTGCGCACCACGGGTCCGTCGTCGAGCCGGATGGCCGCGATGGTGAACGGCGTGGGCCGGTCCGCCGCGGGGTGCAGGTGGACCACGGCGCTCGACTCCACGGTGCCGCGCCCGCCGAGTGCGAGCGGTGTCAGCATCTCGCCGTGGCCGCCGCAACGTTCGCAGCCGTAGGTCTGCCACGGGAAAAAGGTGTAGCCGCAACGGCATGCGCCGCCCAGCAGCGCAGGATGGTCGGGTTCGCCAGGGGTGCCTTGGGCGCGATAAAGCGCCGGCTTGAGAAGCGTGAGGGTCATGGAAAGTCTCTTGGTCTCGTGGGCTAGTGGTCCTGTCCGGCAAGTCTAGTCATCACCTGCCAGAGCGAAATCCGGGAATGTACTTATTTGTTTGTGAACAAGCAAATTACTAAGCTTTGTCGGAACGCGAACAGCAGGAGACAGCAATGCGGATAGGAATCGAGCGATGGGCGGCTGAAAAGCCGGACGAGGTCGCGCTGGTCGAAGGCAGCCAGAGCCTGACCTGGCGGGAATTCAACGAGCGTGCGGACCAGTTGGCACACGGCCTGAGCCAGCGCGGCGTGGGCCCGGCCGATGTGGTGGCGCTGCGCATGCGGGTGCGGCTGGAATGGGCGATCACCGCCGGCGCAGTGGCGAAGCTCGGCTGCACGATGCTAGGCCTGAACTGGCGCCTGACACCGGACGAATGCCGCCATGTGCTGGCCGACAGCCGCACGACCGTGTTCCTGTGTGACGACGCCGACCCTGCTGTGCTGGCGCCGGTCCTGGCGAGCCTGCCGATCCGGCTGGCTGTCTCGCTCGACGCGCCGTCGCCTGGCTTTATCGCGTTCGCCGAATTGCCGGTTGCAGGCGGCGCGCTGCTGTTCGCGGCAGCCGAGCCACCGCTGATCATCTACACGTCCGGCACCACGGGCCTGCCCAAGGGCGTGGTCATGAACCGTGGCGCCGACCCTGAGGCCATCCGCGAGTACCGCGAATCGGTCGAGGCATACCGGCGCACCGGCGGTGGGCCGGGGTTTGCCGACCCGGTCACGCTGATCAACATGCCCGCCCATCACGGCTCCGGCCCGTCGCAGTTCTGGGCCAGCGTGCGCGAAGGCGGCAAGACCGTGCTCCAGCGCCGCTTCGTGCCGGAAGAGGCGCTCGCGTTGATCGCGCGGCACCGGGTCACCACATGGACCGCCGTGCCGACCATGTACAAGCGCATCGCCGCGCTGCCGGCGCAGGAACTCGCGCGCCACGATGTCTCGTCGATCCGCAGCCTGAGCGTGGGCGCGGCGCCCGTGCCGGTCGTGCTGAAGGAATGGATCGCCGGCTATTTCGGTGCCGGCAAGCTGCAGGAGCGCTACGGCGCGAGCGAGGTCGGCATGATTTCCTGCCTGCCCACGCACATGCAGCAGGCCAAGCCTGGTTCGAGCGGACTGCCGCACCGGCACGTCGACATCGAAGTCCGCGATGCCGAGGGCAACCGGATGCCGGTTGGCCAGCACGGCGAACTGTGGATCCGCACGCCGGTGACGATCCGCCACTACCTCAACCAGCCGCCGCTGGGCCCGGAGGTGCTCGACGCCGACGGCTTCTTCCGCGTCGGCGATATCGGTTGCCTCGACGAAGACGGCTACCTCTACATCACCGACCGCGCCAAGGACATGATCATTTCGGGCGGCGTGAACATCTATCCGGCCGAGATCGAGGCCGCGCTGTTGCGGCACCCGGCCATCCTCGACGCCGCCGTGATCGGCATCCCTGACGACGAGTTTGGCGAACAGGTGCTGGCCTTCTGCGAACTGAAACCGGGCCACCTGGCTGACGCCAAGGACGTGCTCGGCCATTGCGCGCGCCATCTGGCTTCGTACAAGCAGCCGCGCCGCATCGAATTCATCCCCGCACTGCCCCGCAACACCATGGGCAAGCTGCTCAAGCGCGAACTGCGCGAACCCTACTGGAAAGGAAAGGAGCGAAACGTATGAACGACATCCTCGATCTCCGCGGCAAGGTCATGCTGGTCACCGGCGCCGGACAAGGCGTGGGCGAACAGATTGCCCGCCACTTCGCCGCGCACAACGCGGCCGCCGTCATCGTCAACGACTACTTCGCCGAGCGTGCCGAAGCCGTCGCCAGCGCGATCCGCGACAGCGGCGGCAATGCGTTCGCCGTGCAGGCCGATGTGTCGGACGCAGCCAGCGTGCAGCGCATGGTGGCGCAGGTGCGCGAACTGGCGGGGCCGGTCGATGTACTGGTCAACAACGCCGGCAACTTTGGCGCGACGCCGTCGGCCGATGTGCGCAAGCCATTCTGGGAGCATGGGCAGGAAACGTGGGGCGGCACCATCGCGGTCAACCTGCATGGCGTGATCCACTGCGCCAGCGCCTGCATTCCCGACATGATCGAGCGCAAGCGCGGCCGGATCATCACGATCATCTCGGACGCGGGGCGCGTGGGGGAAGCGGGCCTCGAGGTCTACTCCGGCGCCAAGGCCGGCGCGGCCGGCTTCATGCGCGCAATCGCCCGCACGCTCGGGCGCTACCAGGTCACTGCCAACACGGTGGCGATCTCGGCGACGGTCACGCCGGCCATCGAGAAGCGGCTGCAGGAGCAGCCCGAAATGGTCAAGAAGATGATGGAGCGCTACGTGATCCGCCGCCCGGGGCAGCCCACCGACGTGGCCAACATGGTGCTGTTCCTGGCGTCGGAAGCCAGCGCCTGGATCACGGGCCAGACCTATCCCGTCAACGGCGGTTTTTCGTTCTCGATGTGAGGCGCGCATGCCAGAGCAGACCCTTCCCAATGTCCTGACCGAGCGGCGCGGCCCGCTGCTGATCGTCACCCTCAACCGCCCGCATGTGAAGAACTGCTGCGACGCGGCCACCGCCGAGCAGATGAGCGCGGCGATGGACCTGCTGGACGATGACCCGAGCTTGTTTATCGGCATCCTGACCGGCAGCGGTGGCAATTTTTCAACCGGCGCCGACCTCAAGGCCGCCGCGCGCGGCGAACGGGCGACCACCGACGACCGCGGCGGCTTCGGCCTGTTCCGACGCCCGCCGCGCAAGCCGCTGATCGCGGCGGTGGAGGGCTACGCGGTCGGCGGTGGCCTGGAGCTGTGCCTGTCGTGCGACCTTGTCGTGGCTGCGCGCGACGCGCGCATGGGGTTGCCCGAAGTGCGTCACAGCGTGGTCGCCGTCGGTGGCGGCTTGTTCCGGCTGCCACGCCGGATTCCATATCACCTCGCCATGGAGCTCGCCTTGTCCGGCGAGTTGCGTGACGCGCCGTTCTTCCATCAGCACGGCCTCGTCAACCGGCTGGCCGAGCCAGGCGCCGCGCTGCAGGACGCCATTGCCATGGCCGAACAGTTGCTGGTCAATGCGCCGCTGGCGCTGTCGGCCAGCAAGGAGATCATGCAGCGCAGCGCCGACTGGACCGAGGAAGAAGCATGGAGGCTGCAGGTCCCGATCGCTGCGCGCGCCATCGATTCCGAAGACCGCCGCGAAGGGCTCGCCGCCTTCGCGGAGAAGCGCAAGCCGACGTGGAGCGGTCGATGAGTGCCGCGGCCTTGCAGCGGTTGCGTCTGCCGCTGATTGCCGCGCCCATGCTGCGCGTCAGCGGCCCGGCGCTGGTGACGGCGGCCTGCCGTGCGGGCGTGGTCGGGGCATTTCCCACCGCCAACGCGCGCACGGTCGACGAACTCGACCAGTGGCTCACCCAGATGCGCGAGTCGCTGCAGGATGCCGAGCAGCCGGGACCGGTCTGCCCGAACCTGATCATCCGCCAGCCGCGCCTGCAGGACGATCTGGCGTGCCTGGTGCGCCATCGCGTGGAGATGGTGATCACCAGCGTCGGATCTCCGGCTGCGGTGGTGGGGCCGCTGCACGATGTCGGCTGCACGGTCTTTGCCGACGTGGCTTCCGTCGGCCATGCCGAGAAGGCGCTGCGCGCCGGTGCCGACGGCCTCGTGCTGCTGAGCGCGGGCGCTGGCGGCCAGACTGGCTGGGCCAACGGCATGGCGTTCGCACGCGCGGTCCGGCAGTTCTTCGACGGACCGTTGGTGATGGCCGGCGGCATCTCCGACGGCCATGCGCTGTGGGCCGCGCGCGCGCTTGGCTGCGACCTCGGCTACATGGGCACGAAGTTCATTGCCACTGAGGAAAGCATGGCCGACGCGCGGCACAAGGCGATGGTCGTCAGCAGCCGCCTCGACGACGTCATGCGTACGCGCGCCTTCACCGGCCTTGACGCGAGCATGCTGCGCCCGTCCATCGAAGCGGCCGGACTCGATCCGGACCAGCTCGACGAAACGGTGACGTTCGACGAGGCGCGCACGCGCTTCGGCGGCGGCACTTCCGACGACAAGCCGAAGCGCTGGCGCGATATCTGGAGCGCCGGGCACAGCGTGTCGGGCGTTACGGGCATTCACGACGTGGCCGGACTGGTGGCAGCGACGCAGGCCGAGTATGAAGCGGCGCGGCGCAGGACAGCGGACCTGCAGTAGGGGGCGCCCGGTCGACGTCGGATCGACCATGGCACAAGAACAACGACCAAGGAGACAAGACATGAACCATCAGCCAGGACGCCGCCGCATCCTTTGCGCGGCGCTTAGTACCCTGACCCTTGCGAGCACGCTGCCGGCGATGGCGTGGGCGCAAGCCGACTACCCGGCACGGCCCGTGACGCTGGTGGTGTCGTTTCCGCCCGGCAGCGGCGCCGACACGACGGCGCGCATCTACGCCAAGCGCCTGCAGGAGATCACGAAGCAGAGTTTTGTGGTGGAAAACCGGCCCGGCGGCGAAAGCTTCATCGCCGCGCAGGCTGTAGCGCGCGCCAAACCGGACGGCTACACGCTTTTCTTCTCCAGCAATGCGCTGACGCTGCATCCCGCGCTGTTCAAGCGCCTGCCCTATGATCCGGTCGGCGATTTCGCGCCGGTGGCGCTGGCGTCGCGGGGCACCAACGTGATCGTGGTCGCCACCGGTTCGCCTTACAAGAATTTTGGCGACCTTGTCTCGGCCGCGAAGAAGCAGCCGAACGCAGTGACATTCGGCGCGGGCGGGCAGGGCTACCGCGTCTATGTGGAGCTGCTCGCGGAAAGCGTTGGCGTGAAGTTCCAGGACGTGCCATACAAGGGCGCGGGACCGGCGCTGATGGACGCGGCTGCGGGCGTCGTGGATTTCTCCATCGGAGATCCCTCCGCCGTGGCATCGCTGGTCAAGGGAGGCAAGCTCCGCGCGCTGGCCGTGGCCGCGGACAAGCGACATCCGATGCTGCCAGAGGTGCCGACCGGGCGTGAACTGGGTGCTCCGGCCTTCGAGATCTATAGCTGGACCGCGCTCTATGCGCCCGCGAAGACGCCGCAACCCGTCATCGAGAAGCTCGCCGGGTGGATGCGCATGGCCAACAACAATCCGGAGACCGCCGCGGCGATGGAGAAGCTCGGCATCGAAGTATTCTCCGGCGGTCCGGACGATCTGCGCCGCTTCCAGGCTACGGAGACCGAGCGCTGGAAGCGTACGGTCGCGCGCGCTGGCATCCAGCCTGCCGAGTGAGGACGCCATGCGCATTTCCGACTACTTCGACGCGGTGGCGGCCTTGCATCCCGGGCTGCCGGCGCTGATCGAGGACGACCTGACGCTGGACTTCGCTGCT
Source organism: Cupriavidus numazuensis (assembly GCF_905397435.1). Lineage (GTDB taxonomy): Bacteria > Pseudomonadota > Gammaproteobacteria > Burkholderiales > Burkholderiaceae > Cupriavidus > Cupriavidus numazuensis. Next base: position 18,583 of record NZ_CAJPVI010000072.1, on the reverse strand, counting down.
GCGCAGACGTTCGTCCACGCCGCAGCGCACGCGCTGCAGAACGATCCCGGGCTGCGCCCGGGTGCCCATATCGCGCTCTATGCGCCCAACGACTATCGCGTGCCGTTGCTGCTGCTCGCGATCAACCGCGCCGACATGGTCTGGCTGTCGGCCCACACGCGCAACCCGGTCGGCGTCAACATTGATGTGCTCGGGCGCATGGATTGCGAGTTCATCTTCTTCCACAGCGCCTACGAACATCTGGTCCCACAGTTGAAGCAAGGGCTGAACGGTGTGCGGCGCTTCATCTGCATCGACCGCGTGTCGGAACACGGCCCCGCGCTCGACGCATGGATGGCAGGCCATTGGCAGCCGTTCCACGCCGGTCCGGAAGACCCTGCCGCCGCATGCTTCCTGCAGCCGACCGGCGGCACCACGGGGCCGTCGAAGGCGGCGGTCCACACACACCGCGCGATGGAGATCTCGGTGCTCGGCGGCATCGCGGCTTACCGGGTCGACACCGCGACACGCTATCTCGCCGTCGCGCCGCTCACGCACGCCGGTGGGATCGCCGCACTGCATGCGATGCTCGGCGGCGGCGCGGTGGTGGTGATGAATCTGACCGACCCGGCCGAGATCTTCGAGCAGATCGAGCGGCATGGCATTACCAACCTGTTCGTGCCGCCGACGCTGATGTACAGCCTGATGGCGCACCCGCGCGCCGCCACGACGGACTTCCGCTCGCTGAAGGTGCTGCTGACCGGCGCCGCGCCGGTGGCGCCCGAGAAGTACAGGGAGGCGGTCCGGCTTTTCGGGCCGGTGGTGTGCGAAGGCTATGCGCAGACGGAAACGTTGTTCCCGCTGGTGGTCAAGACGCCGCAGGACTACCTGCTGCCCGACGGCAGCTTCGACGAGGCCGTGCTGCGCTCGGCGGGGCGGGCGGCGCGCCACGCTCGCGTGGAGATCATGGATGGGGAGGGGAACCTGCTGCCGGCCGGCGAGCGCGGCGAAATCGTCGTGCAGACCAGCATGGCGATGCAGGGATACTACCGCAATCCGGCGGAGACGGAAGCCATTTCGCGGCACGGCTGGCGCCACACCGGCGACGTCGGCGTCAAGGACGCGCGTGGCTACATCACCATCGTCGACCGGCTCAAGGACATGATCGTGTCGGGGGGCTTCAACGTCTATCCGGCACAGGTCGAAGCGGTCATCGCCGGGCACGATGCGGTGCTCGACTGCGTGGTGGTCGGCGTGCCCGACGACAAGTGGGGTGAAGCCGTCAAGGCGGTGATCCAGCTCAAGCCGGGCCGCAGCGTCTCGGCCGACGAAATCGCGGCGCTGTGCCGCGACCGGCTCGGCGGCGTGCATGCGCCCAAGAGCGTGGAGTTTTGGGACGACCTGCCGCGCAGCGCAGTGGGCAAGCTGCTTCGGCGCGAGGTACGCGCGAAGTTCTGGACAACGCAGTGGCGGGCAATCTGAGAGGAAACCATGTGGCCGTTTATCACCGATGAGCAACAGGAGGCGGTCGACGCCTTCGCAAAGTTCTGCCGCAGCGAGATCGCGCCGGTGCAGAAGGCGCACCGCGACGGCCTGCCGCGCGAGACGGTGCAGGACATGCTGCGCAGGATGATCCCGTTCGGCCTGGGCAGCGGCCGCTGGCCCGAAGCAGACGGCGGGATGGGCTTCGATCCCGTCACGGCCGGCCTGCTTTACGAAACGGGCGTGCAGCATACCTGCGAGATCGCGCAGAAGGCGTTCATCAATGAAAGCGTGGGGCTGATCGTCTCGCGCTTCGGCTCCGAAGCCGTCCGCCGCAAATACCTTGGCCGGCTCGGAGCGGGCGAGTGCATGGCGGCATCGGCCAACACCGAGCCCTCGGGCGGCTCCGACGTGAGCGCGGTGAAGACACGCGCCGTACGCAAGGGCAGCGGCTATGTCATCAGCGGCCGCAAGGTGTGGATCACGAACGGCCAGTACGCGGACTTTGTCACCGTGCTGGCGCGCTCGGCCGAGACCGGGCAGCTCGACCTCTACGTGGTCGACCGCCAGGAGCATGGTTTCGCGTCGACGCCGCTGGAGACAATGGGCTCGGTGAGCACGGCCGAGCTGGCCTTCGACGACGTCGAGATCCCGGCGGAGAACCGCCTCGGCACCGATGGCCGCGGCCTTGGCGCGATGCTGGCCCAGTTCCAGGAAGCGCGCGCCTATGTGGCGCTGAGCGCGATCGGCCACGCACTGGCCGCGCAGGAAGCGGCGCTTGTTTATGCCAGAGAACGCACGCAGTTCGGAGGCCCGATCGGGGCGAAGCAACTGATTCAGGCCAAGCTTGCCGACAACCAGGTCGACATCGACGCGGCGCGGCTGCTGACCTACCGCGCGCTGGAGCTGGCCCGCCGCGGCCGGCCGTGCGCGACCGAAGCGTCGATGGCTAAGCTCCATGCGACCGAAGCGGCGCAGCGTGTGGTCGACCGCGCGGTGCAGGTCCACGGCGGCTACGGCCTGAGCGCGGAGTTCGGGCTGGAGAAGCTCTACCGGAAGTCGCGCGAGGGAACCGTGGTGGAGGGAACGTCGGAGATTCAGCGGCTGGTGATCGGCCGTGCGCTGACCGGCTTGTCGGCGTTCTGAAGCGGAGACGGTGGATGTCCATCCTGCAAGGCGTGCGCGTGGTGGAAATCGCGGGCATCGGTCCCGGTCCGTTCTGCGGCATGCTGCTGGCCGACCTTGGGGCCGATGTGATCGTGATCGAACGACCCGGCCCATCGGCGGGCGGTGCAAGGCCAGCCGAGGTCGTGCATCGCGGCAAGCGGTCGATCGTGCTCGATCTCAAGCAGCCCGGCTCGGCTGAAGTCGTACTGCGTTTGCTTGATGGTGCGGACGCGCTGATCGAAGGCATGCGGCCCGGCGTGATGGAGCGGCTCGGTCTGGGCCCCGAGGTCTGCCTCGGCCGCCGGCCGTCGCTGGTCTATGGCCGCATGACGGGCTGGGGACAGTCGGGCCCGCTCGCACAGGTGGCGGGACATGACAGCAACTACACCGCGCTGTCCGGCGCGCTCTGGTACGCGAGCCCGCCCGGCGAGGCGCCCGTCGCGCCCCCGACGCTCGTGGGCGACGTGGGCGGTGCGTTGTACCTGGCGGTTGGACTGCTCGCCGGCATCCTGCGTGCGCGCGAGTCAGGGCAGGGCGACGTCGTCGATGCTGCCATCGTCGATACCTCCGCGCACATGATGAACCTGCTGTTCGGCGTGGCGGCGCGCAGCGGGGACGACTACACGCGCGGCGGCGGCACGCTCGACGGCGCGCATTGGGCCCACAGCTATCGCTGTGCCGATGGCCGCTGGATCAATGTCGCGGCGCTTGAGCCACAGTTCTACGGGGAATTGATGGAACGCCTGGGGCTTGCAGGCGATACGCGCTTTGCGGCGCAGATGCAGCGTGAGTGCTGGCCCGACCAGCGCCGTGCACTGGCCGAAGTGTTCGCCACGAAGCCGCGCGATGCATGGTGCCGATTGTTCGAAGGCACCGATGCCTGCTTCGCACCGGTCAACGATCCGGGCGAAGCGGCAAGGCATCCGCACATGGCCGCCCGCGCCACGTTCACCCAGGTGGATGGTGTGCTGCAAGCGGTACCGGCGCCACGGTTCGCACGTGACGCGCGGCGTGGAGTGGCGCCGGTGCCGGCAGCCGGCCAGCATACGGTTGAGCTGCTGGCCGAGGCGGGCTTCAGTGCTGAATGCACTCAAGGGTTGCTTGCGTCAGGAGTGGCTCGCGACGGTGGCGCCTGACCGGATGGCATCACGCCATCTCCAACACCAGCTTGCGATAGATCTCCCGCGCGCCATCCAGCTGTTCAAGCGCGATCGACTCATCGATAGTGTGGGCATCCTCTTCACACCCCGGTCCGAGTCCGATGGTCGGAATCTGGCGCCGCCCCGCAGATTCGGACCCGTTCGTGCAGAACGCCCAGGTGCCGACTTGCGGGGAGTGGCCGGCTTGCGTGACGGCGCGCACGGCGGCCTGCACTAGCGACGTGCTGTCTGGCTGCTGCCACGCGGGCAGCCAGCGCGTCGGCCGGGCCGATTCGCCGGTGAAAGTCCGCACCTCGTCATCCGACACGGCCAGCGTGAAATCGTGCAGGCCCGCTGTGCGCAGGCAGGCGTCGATCTGGCCAAGCACGTCCTCGCGCGTCTCGCCATCGAGCGTGCGGCGATCGAAGCGGATCGTGGTGGAAGTCGGGATCATCGAGATCGAAGGGTAGGGCGCCGAGACGATATCCGTCGGCACCAGCAATGCGGCGCCGAGTATGGGGTCGGTCGGCAGATTCAGCCCTTCAAGCGCTGTCAACGCGCGCGCAGCGGCGTGCAGCGGATTCACGCCAAGGTGGGGCGTCGCCGCATGGGCGGGTATGCCGTGGAACGTCAGCAGGATCTCGAGCCGGCCTTTCTGTCCGCGCTTGATCTGCAGCTTCGACGGCTCGCAGATCACCACGGCCGCTGGCCGACAACGGTCGAGTACCGATGCCAGCGCGTGTCCCTCAATGATTTCCTCGAGCACGCTGGCGGACACCGCGATGCGGCGGCGCAGCGGCCGTTCGCGCGCGGCGGCCGCGACGCCGCAGATGGCCGCGGCGATGCCGCCTTTCATGTCGGTGGTGCCGCGCCCGTACAGCCGGCCGTCATGGATCGTGCCGCCGAACGGGTCGAAGCGCCACTGTCCTGTGACGGGGACTACGTCCATGTGGCCGTCGAAGAGCAGGGCCACCTCGGTGTCCTCCGGGCCGATCAGCCCCAGCACGCTGCCGTTGCTGTCTGTCGTTACCGACGTGAAGCCGGCTTCGGTCATGCGGCGCGCCAGCAGCGCGGCCACGTCGCCTTCGCGTCCCGAGAGGCTGGGAATGCGCACCATCTCGCGCGTCAGCGCAATGACGTCGCTGAGATTGTCTGTCTGGTCGTTCATCGTGTTACGTCCTGAGCAATCAGCGGTTGACCAGCGTTGCCGGCACGCGCAGCACCAGCAGCGCGCCGATCACGGTGAAGGAGGCGAGGAAGTACATGCCCCAGTCGGTCGATCCGGTCAGGTCCTTGATCCAGCCGATCGCGTAGGGGCTGGCGAAGGCGGCCAGGCCGGCGAACGAGTTGATCGCGGCGATGCCGGCAGCGGCGCTGCGGCCTTCGAGGAATGCGGTCGGCAGGCTCCAGAACAGTGGCGAGCAGACCATGCAGCCAGCCGCCGCGACGGACAGCATCGCCACCGCGAACGTGGGGTTGTGGCTGAACAGCGTGCTGAGCGTCAGGCCGACGCCGCCGACCAGGAACGGGATGACCATGTGCCAGCGGCGCTCTCGTGTGCGGTCAGAGTGCCGGCATACCAGGATCATCGACACGACCGCGCAGGCGTTCGGGATGGCCGTCAGCAGGCCCACATCCAGCAACGACACCACGCCCGTCGAACGGATCACAGACGGAATCCAGAAGGCCAGGCCCGACAGGCTCGATACCGTGCAGTAGCAGATCAGCGCCATGTGGATCACGCGGCGGTCACGGAACAGCGTCAGCAGCGATACGTGGTCGACCTTGGTCGTCTTCTCCGCCGCAATGTTGTGTGCGAGCCGGTTCTTCTCGGCGGTGTCGAGCCAGCGCGCGTCGGTGATGCGGTCGTCGAGATACCAGAGCACGGCCAGTCCCAGCACGATCGACGGGATCGCTTCGATCAGGAACATCCACTGCCAGCCGGCGAAGCCATGGTGGTCGTGCAGGCTCTCCATGATCCAGCCCGACAGCGGGCCGCCGAGGATGCCGGCGAACGGCACGGCTGTCATGAAGACTGCGATGACCTGCCCGCGGCGGTGCGACGGGAACCAGTACGTCAGGTACAGGATGATGCCGGGATAGAAGCCGGCCTCGGCCGCGCCCAGCAGGAAGCGCAGGATGTAGAACTGCGTCGGCGTCTTGGTCAGCGCCATGCAGGCCGAGATGCAGGCCCAGAGGATCATGATGCGCGCGAGCGTCTTCTTCGCGCCGATGCGGTGCATCAGCACATTGCTCGGGACTTCGAACAGGAAGTAGCCGATGAAGAAGATGCCGGCGCCAAGGCCGTATATCGTGTCGCTGAACTTGAGCTGGTCCAGCATCTGGAGCTTGGCGAAGCCGACGTTGACGCGGTCTAGGAAGGCCGCGATGTAGCAGGCCATCAGGAATGGCAGCAGTCTCCATGCCACCTTGCGGTAGAGCGCATTGTCGTACGCCTGCATCGTGTCCGTCGTCGCAGGGTTCGTTGCCGGATTGCGCAGGGTCTGCGCGGAATGCATTGAATCGCTCACTATGTTCCTCCTTTGGATTTGGTGAGACAAAAACGCCCCCCTGCGGGCGCCCGGAGGCGCCTGCATCGTGTTCTTCTTTCTAGATTTGGAGAGGGGCGACTAGCGCGTGCGGCTATGCGGCCACGGGCTGCGGCGGCGTGGCGCCGCGCTGGCTCGTGATGCGGCCGTAGGCCTCGGGGCGGCGGTGCCGGTCGAAGTTGAAGGTCGTGCTCTTGTACGACTGGCACAGGTCCAGGTCGCAGCGGGCAATCGCCAGTTCATCGCCCTTGGTCGAGCATGCCGCGACGATCTCGCCGGACGGCGCGATGATGCTGGTGCCGCCGATCATCTCGCAGCCTTCTTCCTTGCCGGCCTTCGCCACGCCAACTACCCATGTGCCGTTCTGGTAGGCGCCGGCCTGCATGACCAGGTGGTTGTGGAACATCGACAGGTCGTCGTGCTCGGGCGCCGGCGGGTTGTGAACCGGTGTGTTGTAGCCGAGCAGGATCATTTCCGCGCCTTGCAGGCCCATCACGCGATAGGTCTCGGACCAGCGGCGGTCGTTGCACAGCGCCATGCCCATCACGCCGCCGAAGGCCTGCCAGACGCCGAAGTCGTCGCCGGGCTCGAAGTAGCGCTTTTCCAGGTGCTGGAAGGCGCGCCACGGTTCGTGCTGGTCATGGCCGGGCAGATGCACCTTGCGGTACTTGCCGACGATCTTGCCGTCGCGGCCAACCAGGATCGCGGTGTTGTAGCGGCGCTCGACGCCTTGCTCGACCGCGAGTTCCGCGTAGCCGAGATAGAAGCCGATGCCGAGCCGCGCTGCCGTGTCGAACAGGATGCGGGTTTCCGGCCCGGGCATTTCGCGCTCGTAGAACGCATTCAGTTCCTCGGGATCTTCCATGTACCAGCGCGGGAAGAAGGTAGTCAGCGCCAGTTCGGGAAAGACCACCAGATGGCAGCCCATCTCATGGGCGTGGTGCAGGTGGGCCAGCAGGCGGGCGACGACATCGCGGCGCGAATCGCTGCGCTGGATGGGGCCGAGCTGCGCGGCGGCGACGTGGACAAAGCGGGACATGGTGGGTTGTCTCCTGTTATGCGGTGAATGTCAGGCGGCCAGTTCGAGCATCAGGTCGAGCAGCACGTCGGCGCCCGCCTGGATGTCGTGGTCGTGGGTCAGTTCGGCGACGTTGTGCGAGAGGCCAGCCACGCTCGGCACGAAGACCATGCCGGCGGGGCACATGCGGGCAAGGATCTGGGCGTCGTGCCCGGCGCCGCTCGGCATGCGCCGCACGCTGTGGCCGTGGCGGCGCGCAATGGATTCGACGCGGGCAACCACGCCTTCATCGAACGCCACGGGCGCGAAGTCGGCTAGCGTGCGGTGAGATAGGCGAACCCCTTCGGCCTTCGCCACGTCCATCGCATAGGCGAGCGTCCGTTGCACCGCGTCGGCCAGAACAGGGCCTTCGGTGTTGCGCAGGTCGACCGTGAACACCGCGCGGTTGGGAATCACATTGACGAGATTCGGAAAAAACTGGACCTGGCCCACGGTCGCAAGCGGCGCGCCGCCGAGTTCGCGCGTCAGGTCGCGCACGAAGCAGGCGATGCGCGCGGCGACGATGCCCGCGTCGTGGCGCAGCCGCATCGGCGTCGTGCCCGCGTGGTTCGACGTGCCCTCAACGGTGAATTCAGTCCAGTGAATGCCTTGCACGCCGGTGACGGCGCCAATGGTGACGTCTTCGTGCTCCAGCACCGGGCCTTGCTCCACATGCAACTCGACAAATGCATGCACACGGTTTTGGCCAGCCGGCGCAGGTCCGTCATAGCCAATGCGGGCGAGGTTCTCGCCAACCGTGGTGCCGTCGATGCCGCGTGTGTCGAGTGCCTGTTGCAGCGGCAGATCGCCCTGGAATACGAGGCTGCCCATCATGTCGGGTGCGAAGCGTGCGCCTTCTTCGTTGGTGAAGAAGGCCACCGCGAGCGGGCGGCGCGTGGCGATGCCGGCGTCGTCGAGTGCGGCCATGACTTCGAGGCCGGCGAGCACGCCGAGGTTGCCGTCATAGCGCCCGCCGGTACGCACGGTGTCGATGTGCGAGCCAGTCATGACGGGCGGCAGGTCTTCCTGCCCGGCGCGCACGCCGACCACGTTGCCGATGCCGTCAATGCTGACCGACAGGCCGAGTTCGCGCATCCACGACACCACGAGATCGCGCCCCATGCGGTCTTCGTCAGTCAGCGCGAGCCGGCAGACGCCGCCGCCGTCGATGGCGCCGACTTCGGCGAGCGCGGCGATCCGGCGCAGCAGGCGCGGCAGGTCGATCCGTGCGGGTCGCTGGAGGGTGTGATCGGGCTTCACGCCGCTTTCCTCACGTCTTCAGGCAGGCGGCCGACGATGCGCTCGTAGAGGGCCACGTCGGTCGCGCCTTCGCTGCCGAACACCAGGATGCGGCTGTCGGCATTCAGGCCGAGCGCGTCGCGCACTGCAGGGTCGGCCAGCGCGCCGAGACTGCCGGCCAGTCCTGCCACAGCGGATTCGCCGGCGACGACTGGCGCATCACCATAGGGACTGTCGGCGAGCAGGCGCACGCAGTCGAGCGCCGATTCGTCGTCGATGGTCAGGAACGCGTGGGCGCCGGGATGCAGGATCTCCCATGCAAGCAGCGAGACTTCGCCGCACGCCAGCCCGGCCATGACAGTGTCGAGGTCGCCATGGACTGCCACCGGCTTGCCGGCACGTGCGCTCTCGTACAGGCAGGCCGCCTTGTCCGGCTCCACCACGATGAAGCGCGGACGCGCGTGGCCGAGCATTTCCCAGAAGTGCGCCGACACCGCTGCGGCAAGGCCGCCTACGCCGCCTTGCAGGAACACGTGGGTCGGAAGCTCGCCCTGCGGCATCTGCTGAAGCGCCTCATCGGCCATCACCGCGTAGCCTTGCATGACGTCCTTCGGCACTTCCATATAGCCTTCGTAGGAAGTGTCGGACACCACGAAGCGGCCGAGCCGTGCCGCGTCTTCCGCCGCCTGACGCACTGAATCGTCGTAGTTGCCGGCGGTGCGGACCACCTGCGCGCCGTATTGTTCGATGGCCGTCCTGCGGCCCTCGCTGACCGTGGCGTGGATATAGATCACGCACTGGCAGCCAAAGCGCTGCGCGCCCCAGGCGACCGAGCGGCCGTGGTTGCCGTCGGTCGCGCACGTCACGGTGATGTCGCGCACCACGTCGGCGTAGCAGCCCGCGAGCAGGTCATCGACCGATACGTTGCTGACGCCGAGCCGGCTTTCGATCTCGCGCAACAGCAGGCGGCTGACCGCGTAGGCGCCCCCGAGTGCCTTGAAGCTGCCCAGCCCGAAGCGGCCGCCTTCGTCCTTGTAGAGGATGCTGGCAACGCCGGCGGCGCGTGCCAGGCCGTCGAGCGCGACCAGCGGCGTCGGCGTATAGCCGGGCCAGCGGCGGATCTGCGTGGCTGCGCGGGCAAAGGCTTCGCCGCCGAGTACGGCTTGCTGGCGGGTCCCGTATGGCGCGCCGGGCGTGGCCGCCGGGTTCAGCGCGCACTGCAGCTTCAGGTTGGGGAGCGGGTGGTTCAAGACAGTCTCCTTGATCAGGTTTCGTTCACTAGCGATGAAGGTCGCCGTAGTGGTCGTGTAACGACTCGATTTCTTCGAGCCGCTCGCGCGCCGTGTCGCCAAGGACCAGCGCTAGGTTCGTGCAAAGGTGGTTGATCAGGCTGACGGCGGCGACATAGGAGTCGAACACCGCCGCGCCGTGGTTGACGCAGCGAAGCACCACGTCGGAGCGCGCGGGCAGGTCCGTCGCGCTCGGATCGGTCAGGATCACGACCTTGGCGCCGACGCGATTGGCATGGGCGACCATCGGCCATAGCAGCGTCACGCGGCGGCGGAAGTCCATGACCAGCAGCACGTCGCCAGCGCCGAGGTCGGCCAGGTCTTCGGCCAGGTTCAGGCCGGCGCCCGGCACCAGTGTCACGCCCGGCCGCAGTTGCGTCAGCAGCGCCCACGCGTATTGCGCGAGCACGCGGCCGTTGCGGAAGCCCGCGATGAACACGCGCTTCGTGTCGGCAAACAGAGCAACAGCACGTTCCACGTCGGCCGGGTTCAGCCGGTCGAAGGTCTGCGCCAGGTTCTGCAAATCGTTGGCGAGGTGGCGCGCCAGCGGCGTCTGGTTCTCGGTGGGTGCCTGGACGCCAGCCAGTTCATACAGCGGCGAGCCGCGGTCTGCTTCGTCGCGCACCAGCGCCCGGACCTCATTGAAGTTCTCATAGCCGAGCCGGCGGAAGAAGCGGCCGGCCGTCGCCTTGGAAACGCCAGCTTTCTGCGCGAGCTCGGTCGCCGAGTAAGCGGCCAGGTTGCCGATGCACTCCAGGGTGACGGCAGCCAGGCGGCGCTCGCTTTCGGTGAGCTGGTCGTTCAGGGCGAGGATCTTGTCTTGCAACGATGCGGTCATGATTGGATCCGAATGAAACTTCGGTTTCAGAAATATAGGTGAATGAAACTTTGGTGTCAAACATTGAGGCGAATGAAACCAAAGTTTCATCATATGTGCTTTTGTCCACGCGACGCAGGAGCGCGGCTTTTGGAGACACTTCCTCGGCCGCATCGAGCATCCCGGTTGCGCTCCCAATCTCCTTCGATTACATTAACCAAAACGTTTTGGTTAATAAAAAACGTGCGGATTGACGCCAACAGCGCACAGACGCAGGGCCTCCTCCGCGAGGTCACCGGTGCAACGACTGACCCACCAATCGAGGAGCAACGACATGTCCCAACCCGCCCCCGCCCCGGTGGATGAACGCCTGCCATGGCGGCAGCTGTTCGTCTTCGGTCTCCAGCACGTGCTGGTCATGGCGGCATCGCCCATTGCGGCGGTGTTCCTGATGAGCAAGGCCCTGAATCTTCCGTCCGCGCTGTCGGTGCAGTTGCTGAGCGCGACCTTCGTGGTCTGCGGGCTTGGCACGCTGCTGCAGTCGCTCGGCCGGCGCGGCATTGGCGCGCGGCTGCCGTTCGTCATGCTTCCTGGCGGCGCGCCCATCGTGCTGTTCATCCTGATCGCCCAGCAGACCAGCGTGCAGACCGCGGCAGGGGCGGTGATCATCACCGGCCTGTTCTACTTCTGTGCGCTGCCCGTGTTCCGGCGCTGTCTGCGCTATTTTCCGCCGGTGGTGGTGGGAACCATGCTGCTGCTGGTGGCGATCAACCTGGCGCAGGTTTCGGGCCGGCTCATTGCAGGACATCCGGCAGCCGGAACACCGGTCGATCCTCTCAACCTGTTGCTGGCCTTCGTTACCATTGCCTGTACCGTGGCGGCGTCGCGGTGGTTCGGCGGCACGCTGGCACGGCTGGCGATCTTGATTGGGCTGGTGGGCGGCGCGTTGTCGGCCATGGCGCTCGGCGTGTTCCATGCGGGGCAGGTGTCGGCGTCGCCGTTGCTGGCCTTGCCCACGCCGTTCCCGTTCGGCTGGCCGCAGTTCGATGTCGTGGCCGCCATTCCGCTGATGGTGTTTGCCGTGATCTCGATGGTCGAGGCCACCGGCCAGACCCTCGCCATCAGCGATGCCGTGGGCCGGCCTGTCGACGGCGAGCGCGATGTGCCGCGCACCATCCGCGGTGATGCGCTGGCGTCGCTGCTTGGTGGCGTGTTTGGCACCTCGCTGATCATTACCAGCGGCGAGAACATCGGCATCGTGCGCGCCACCGGCGTGCGCTCGCGCTATGTCACCGCGGTGTCGGGTCTGATTCTCGTGGTGTTTGGCCTGCTGGTGCCGGTGTCGTCGCTGATCAGCGCGATCCCGGAGGCGGTGGTCGGCGGCACGGGCCTCGTGGTGTTCTGCATCGTGGGCACCATGGGCATTGACGTGCTGCGCCGTGTCGATCTGCGCGACCACGCCAATATGTACGTGGTGGCCGTGGCGCTCGCGGCCGGACTGCTGCCGATCCTCGTCCCCGGCATCTACGGCGCACTGCCGGCCAACCTGCGCATCCTGCTAGGCAATGGCGTGGCGATGGGCGCCTTCACTGCCGCCTTGCTCAACTTCCTGTTCTTCCACACGGGCGCCAGGCGCGTCGCCGACGTGGCGCCTGTCACGCACTGAAAACCGTATCCGGAAATCCGAATGACACATCGATCCGCATTCCAGCCAGCGTGGCCTGGCGATCTGACGCCGCCCCTGGACCCGGCACGCCTTGCCGAACCCCATATCCTGCAGCCCGAATGGACGCTGTTGCGCCACGGTGCCGTGCGCGATCACGCGGTGGTGGTCGAAGGCGGACGCTTCACGGCGGTGGGCCCAGTCGACGAAGTTGCCGCGCAGTTTCCATCGCTGAAGCGGCTTTCATTGCCGCGCATGCTGCTGATGCCCGGCATGATCGACACCCATCACCACCTGACGCAGTCGTTCGGCAAGTCGCTGGTGTTCGGCGAGCCTTCAGAGATCTTCCGTCGCGTATGGGTACCGCTGGAAGGCAGTCTCAACGCCGAACATCTCTACCTGTCGTCGAAACTCGCGGCGCTGGAGGCGCTGCGCGGCGGCTTCACGACCGTCGTGGATGCGGGCACGCGCAGCGACGCGGGACTCGACGCCATTGCGCGGGCCGTGTCCGATGCCGGCGTGCGGTGCGTGCTGGGGCTGATCTGCAACGACCGGCCCGGTGCCGAGACGCTCGATGCCGCTCCCATCCTGCGCCGCGCCTCCGAGCATCTTGGCCGCTACGATCACCACGCACTGGTCACGCCATCGCTTGCGATCTCGATTCCCGAAGTCGCAAGCGATGCGATGCTGCATCACGTACATCGCATGTGTGCCGAAGCTGGCCGAATCTTCCAGACGCATGCCAACGAGCACCTGGTGGCGGTGGAGCGTTCGCTCAACGCCTGCGGCCGCCGGCCGATCGAACAGTTGGCTGCGGTGGGCGCGCTTGGCCCCGCGGCGCTGCTGGCGCATGCCACGCTGGTCACGCCGCATGAGATCCGCCTGCTGGCCGACACTGGCGCGGCGGTTGCCTACAACCCGGTGGCCAGCGCATGGAAGGGCAATGCCGTGGCACCGGCCGAAACCATGGCCACGTTTGGCGTGCGGCTGGGGCTGGGTACCGACGGCACGCGCAGCGACGGCTTCCGCCTGCTCGACTATGCGGAAGCGGCGCAGCGCTTCGCATTCGGCATCGGCGTGGGCGACTCATCGTGCGGGGCTGGCTGGCGCTGGCTCGATATGGCGACGCATGATGCTGCCGACGTGGCCGGCCTTGGCGACGTAACCGGCGAGATCGCCGCGGGCAAGCGTGCGGATTTCCTGCTGGTCGATCTCGACGTGCCGGAGCTGACGCCTTCGTGGGACGTGACGTGGGAACTCGTGCGCCTTGCCAATCGCGACCAGATCCGCGCGGTGTTTGTCGAGGGCAAATTGCGATTGTGGGACGGGTGGCCGCCGGACTGGGATGCACGTGCGCTGATGCGTGATATCCATGCCATGGCCGCCGACACGATTGCCGGCGCGCCGATCCGAAAGCTGCACGATTACGCGGATGCGCATCGCGCGCGGCACGCGCAAACGGTGTCGCCCTCCGGCACGCCTGGGGCATGACGATGGATCTGACGGTTTTCAGTGTCTGCGCCGCGGTGTTCACCGGTGCGCTGATCCAGGGCGCGACCGGCATGGGCTTTGCGCTGATCGTCGTGCCGGTGCTGGCGCTTGCGGCGCCGGCCATGCTGCCCGGCGCACTGCTGCTGGCCATGCTGCCGCTCAATGCCTATGTAGCGTGGCGCGAGCGCCATGCGATCGACATGCACGGTGCCGGATGGATCAGCGCGGGACGCGTGGCGGGCACGTTCGGCGGCCTCTGGGTGCTGGTGGCGATGCCGATGGCGTGGCTCAACATGATCGTAGGCGGAAGCACCATTGCCGCGGCGCTTGTGTCGCTGCTGGCGCCGGCTTTCACACCGGGGCGGCTCACATTCGCGTCGACCGGGCTGATCACTGGCGTGACGGAAACGGCCACAGGTGTCGGCGGTCCGCCGCTGGCGCTGGCCTACCAGCATGCGCCCGTGGCCACGCTGCGTGCCACGGTGGCGCTGTGCTTCCTGGTGGGGGAGGTCATCTCGCTCGTGGTGCTGGCAGCGAGCGACCGGCTGGGCATGACGCAGGTCGTCTATGCGATGGGTCTGTTGCCGGTGCTGGTGGCTGGCATGGTGGTGAGCCACTTCGTCCATCGGCGCATCAACCAGCGCATGCTGCGCGTGGGCGTGCTGGCGTTCGCGCTGGTATCGGGCGCGGTCGTGCTGCTGCGTGGTTAAGCTGACGATGCGCGCACGATGAGCTCCGGCGCCGGGCCCGCCACGGTTTGCCGGCTGCGATCGCCGGACAGGTGCGCAAACAGCAGATCCACGGCGAGCGCGGCGACGCGCTCGAGGTGCAGGTTGACGGCGGTGAGCGGCGGGTGCGCGGTACGCGCGCGGATGCCGTCGTAGCGCGTCACGACCTGCACATCGTCCGGCACGCGCTTGCCCAACTTGTGCAGATGCTCCATCGCTCCCACGGCGAAAGCATCCACGGGCGCGCACAGTGCATCGAGGCCGGGCATCTGTGCCAGCAACTGCGCGCAGGCCTCGGCACCGGCGGCTTCGCCTTGCGCCTCGGGCGCCTTGACCAGTGTGCAGGGCAGCCCGTTCGCCTGCGTGAATTCGCGGTAGACGCGCTCGGTTTCCACGTATGACTGGCGCGCCCCATCGCCGATCATCAGGCCAATCTGCGTGCGGCGGTGCGCATGCAAGTGCTCCAGCAGCAAGCGCGCGGTGTCTGCCGACTGCAGGTCCACATACGGCACGGGGCTGTCGGTAAGCGGCTCGCGGCCGACCGATACGATGCTGACGCCCCGCTCGCGCAGGCGCGCGATATGCGGGTCGCCAGCCAGTGGCTCGATCACGATCGCGCCATCGATGTCGAGCGTTTCCAGCAAGCCACCGGCCCCTTCCAGCGGCGGCACCAGCACGACGCCGAGCCCGCGCGCCATGGCGGCTTCCGCGGCAATGGCCGCGACTTCCATCATGAACCCGAGCCGCGACGTGCCGCCTGCCACCGCAAACGGCATCGACGACAGCAGCGCAATGCAGTTCGCGCGGCCGGACTGCAGGCGCTGCGCGCGCACGCTGGGCCGGTAGCCGAGTTCCGCCGCAATGCGCTTCACGCGCGCCCGCGTGGCAGGATCCACCACGCCACGATCATTCAGGGCATGCGATACGGTGGTCAGCGATACACCGGCGGCACGCGCCACGTCGTGGATGGTGATGCGGCGTGGCTTGCCGGTGGGTTCGGATGGAGGAAGGGCGTTGGAATCGGACATGCCATTTCGGGAAGCAGTGCCGGGAGGATACAACAGTGGCCGGAATCCCGGCACAGGGGCCCGTGATAACATTCGCGTGCGAATGAAATGACAGCCCTGCACAGATCCCCGACATGGAACATCGCCTCGTCTATCTCTTGAATGTCGGCCAGCGCCGCTTGCAGCGGTGGTCGCAAGCGCGCACGGCCCTCGGCGGTGCGACGGCAGCCCAGTCAGGGCTGCTGTTCTTCCTGGGCGAGAACGATGGCGCACTGATGAGCGAGGCCGCCGCGGCGCTGGATCTGGGCGCCCCGGGCATGAGCGGCCTTGCCGATCGGACGGAGAAGGCCGGCCTTGTCGAGCGCCGGGCGGACGAGTCCGACCGGCGCATATGGCGCCTGTGGCTCACCGATGCAGGTCGCGCGGCGCGCCGGCGTTCGAAGGCCGGACTGAAGGATCTGAATGCCCGGCTGACCGAAGGTTTCAGTGAAGCCGAGCTCGACGTGGTGGCGCGGTGGCTCACCAGCCTGCAGACGAAGTTCCCCGCTGCTGACGAGGGCGAGGTCTAGTCAGGTCACCCGGACTTATTGCTGGGCGATCTTGAGGAAGTCCGGCTTGCGCTTCTCGGCGAACGCGGAGAATGCCTCGCGGGCTTCAGCGCTTGCCAGCCGTGCTTCGAACTGGGCGCTTTCGCTGCTCATCTGCGCGAGCAGCTTCTCCGCGTCGCGCATGAGTGTCTTCATGGCACTCAGTGAGCCGGCGGGTTTGCTGGCAAGCTTCTCGGCCATCCGCCGTGCGTCTGCACGCAGTTGGCCGTTGGCGCTGACCTTGTTGGCAATGCCCCATGCTACCGCGGTGTTCGCGTCAAGCGGCTCGCCCAGCGCGAACATCTGGAACGCCCGTGCGTGGCCGATGCGCAGCGGCAGCAGGTAGCTCGAAGCCGCTTCGGGAACCAGCGCGAGGTTGACGAACGGCGTGATCAGCTGGGCATCCTCGCCCAGCACGACGTAATCGCAATGGAGCAGCATGGTGGTGCCAACGCCGACGGCATTGCCGTGAACCGCGGCCACGACCGGCACGGTCGAATTGGCCAGGGCGCGCAGAAAGCGGTGGACATGACGTTCGCTCGGGCCCTTGCCCGACGCAATCGCCGCGAATTCACCGAGGTCATTGCCCGCCGTGAAGCTATCCCCATCACCCTGCAGCAGCAATACGCGGATATTGCGGTCCTGCTGTGCGCGCTCGATCGTATCGGCGAGCGTGCCGTACATCTCGTTCGTGAGGGCGTTCTTCTTGTCCGGGCGGGACAGCGTAATCGTCTGGATGCCGTGGTCGAGTTCAGTGCGGATTTCTGGGGGCATGGTGGTTCTCCGGGGGAATGTGCGATGCCAGGGAACGGCATCAAGTTGGTTCGTGTGCGAAGTATATATATGATTCGCATGCGAAGTAAGCCGGGGACGCTTCGCGATAACCGCTTGTGCCGGGACAGGCGAATCTGGTACGAGCGGCACTGCGGCTTGATCACATTCCATTTACCCCCTTGCACAACTGCGAATACTGTATAAATATACAGTTATCGTAAAAACCTCATTCGCCCCCTCCGGCGAGCCTCAAACCTCACATGACCGCACCCGCAGCCTCCGCCGCGGAGGCCCTCGCTTTCGCTTCGCCTGCCCAGCCGCCTCCGCCAACCCGGGAGGAGGCTGTGGCTGCGCTCGAACATCGCTACCCCGGCCTGTGGCGCGCCGGCCAGCTTGGCCGTGCGGGCAGCCAGCCAGTGTGGCCGGCCGGCTATGCCGAACTGGCGGCCGAACTGCCCAGTGGTGGCTGGCCCGTTGGCGGGGTGACGGAACTGCTGACCACGCAGGGCGGGGCGGGCGAATTGCGTCTGCTGCTGCCGGCGTTGCGCGCGCTGGCGGCGGCGGGGCGGCGTATCGGGCTGGTGGGGCCGCCTTACCTGCCCAATGCGATGGGGCTGGCCGCAGCGGGTTTGCCGGCGCGGCAGCTTTACTGGGTGCGCGCGGCCGCCGGTGCCGGCAAGAACGCGCAGCAGGCCGATGTGCTGTGGGCGGCCGAGCAGATGCTGCGCAGCCAGGCGTTCGGCGCGGTGCTGGTGTGGCTGCCGGCCGCGCGGCCCGAGGCGGTACGCCGCCTGCAGGTGCTGGCGCAGGCCGGCGACGCCGCCGTGTGGGCCATGCGCCCGGCCGCGGCGCTGCGCGAGTCGTCGCCGGCGGTGCTGCGGTTGCTGCTGTCGCCGTTGCCGGGCAATGAACTGTCCATCGTCTTCCACAAGCGGCGCGGGCCGGTGCGCGAGACGCCGCTGCTGCTGCGGCTGGAGGGCATGGAGGCCGCCAGGCGCAGCGGCGGCCATGCCGCACCTGCGCCGGCTGTTTCACCTGTACCTGTTGTTGCGGGAGGTTCCGCCCATGTCGTACTGGATCGCGGTGCATCTGCCGCGCCTGTCGCTGGACGCGCTGCAGCCGAACTGGCCTGAACTGGTTCCGGCAACTTCCTCCCCGGCATCTTCTGCCATCGGCACGCTGCACCATGCGGTGCCGGTGGCGGTGATGGAGCGCGAGCGTGTGATCCTGGCCAATACGCCGGCCATGGCGCTCGGCGTGTGCTTCGGCATGCGGCGCGGCGGCGTGCAGGCGCTGTCGGCCGAGGTGGTGCAGCTGGAACGCGATCCGGTCGCCGAAGGCGAACTGCTGCATGCGGCGGCGCTGGCATTGCTCCGTTTCACGCCGCTGGTGGCGCTCGATGAAGATCCCGAAGCGGCCACGCTGATGCTCGATGTCACGGCCAGCCTGCGCCTGTTCGGCGGCCATCGCGCGCTGTGCCGGGCGGTACGCCTGTGCGTGCGGCAGCTCGGCACGTTTGCGCAGGTGGGCAGCGGGACCACGGCCCATGGCGCGGCATGGCTCGCGCGCCAGCCCCTGCGGCGCACCCGGCGCGGCATCGTGCGGCCGGCGCGGC
>NZ_CAJPVI010000071.1 GCF_905397435.1 Cupriavidus numazuensis | reverse complement strand
TAGCGCAGCCGTAGGCGTCCCCGTGAAGGCCTTGTTAGAAGGGACCACTCCGTAATCCGGGTTCGCTCGTACGCGCTGTCCCATCCTAATCATCTACGCGGCAGGCAGTCCAGCGGTCCTCTGATGCCTCAATGGCATTGAGCTCTTGATTGACCACGTAAACGCGCTTTTGCCTCCTTTTGTCGCTCGGACAAAAGGAGGTCGCCGGCTACGCCGGCGAAACAGCCGCGCCAGCGAAGAGCGATAACCCACCCCCAACGAAAAGCCCCGCCGGCTACGCCGGCGAAACAGCCGCGCATGCCAAGAACGATACCCCCGCAATTCGGCGATGCCCCTTCTCCAAAGAGGACGGCGAGGCCGTGATTGACGCACAGGGTCGGAGGATCCGCTGACTCCGGGTATTCCGCGTCCTGGACCAGGGGGCAACCGATTTCCTCTAATGCGGTCAGACCCGCATTGATGTGAACCAACGCGAACGCGGATGTAGTATTGAGTCGTCCACTTGCAGCATCCCTCCGCTCAGGGGCATTGCCATGAAAGACGACAGATTGCTGGAAATGCGGATTTTCAAGGCCGTCGTAGAGGCTGGCGGATTCACGGCGGCGGCGCATGCGCTCAACGTGAGCCAGCCTTTTGTGAGCCAGACCATCAACAGCCTGGAGCGCCGCCTGGGCGTGCAATTGCTGCACCGTTCCACGCGCACCCAACGCCTGACCAGCGAAGGTGAAGGTTTCCTTATTTCCTGCAACGAACTGCTCGATGCCGTCGAGCAGGCCGAGGCCCGCATCCGCTCGAGCGAGCCCACCGGCGATCTGCGGGTCAGCGTCCCGCAGGCATTCGGCATCGACCAGATCGTCCCGGCATTGCCGGGCTTCCTTGCGGCCTATCCGAAGCTGACGGTCCGGTTCTCGCTGTCGGATTCGCAGGTCAATCTCATCGAGGACAACTTCGATGTCGCGGTGCGCATGGGCCAATTGCAGGACTCGTCGCTGCGCAGCCGCAAGCTGTGCGAACTGCAACGTGTCGTCGTGGCCGCCCCCGCCTATATCGACCGGCATGGCGTCCCGGTGACGCCACAGGGGCTGGCGCGCCATCACTGCCTGGTCTGGGATGCCCCGCGCGAACACCTGAACCGCTGGCCCTTCATGATCAACGGCAAGCTGGAAAAGGTGCTGGTACAGGGCGGCTTCCGAAGTACCGATGGCAGCACGCTGTTCGCGCTGTGCGTGGACGGCATCGGCATCATGCGGTGCGCGGAACACCTGGCACTGCCGGCCATCCGCGCCGGCAAGCTGGTGGCTGTGCTGTCCGACTACCAGGCGCGGGACGACACCGCGATCTACGCCGTCTACCTGCCCGAACGCCAGCTGGTGCCGCGCATTCGCGCTTTCGTGGATTACTTTGTCGGCGTATTCGCGCAGCCTCCGTGGCAAGCGCCCGTGCCTTGATGCGCACTTATATGCCGGCGCAATAAATCTTATTGCCGCTCCCGCCTAGATCGGTCGCTCTCACGCAATGTACCTTCGCGTCACTGACCGATTCCCCAGACTGGAGCAAGCATGAGCACCCCCGCACAACAAGCCGAACTGCGCCGCACGGTTTCCCATCCTTCCAACAACTCGATCTACCGCCCGAAGCAGGCTGGCCTGAAGTTTCCCAACCTGCCGGAATTCGCGACGTTCGCCGAAGAGCGCCAGTACCGCAAGGAACGGCTGGTGGCCGCCTGCCGCGCCTTCGCGCTGCACCACCTCGACTATGGCTTTGCCGGCCACCTGACCGTGCGCGACCCGGAGTTTCCGGAGCTGTACTGGACCAACCCGATGGCCGTGCATTTCTCGCAGGTGAAGCTTTCCAACCTGATCCTGGCGGACCATACCGGCAAGGTCGTGGAAGGCTCCTATGCGCTGAACCGCGCGGGGTTCGTGCTTCACGGCGCCGTGCATGAGGCGAATCCCGATATCGTCGCCATGTGCCATGCGCACACGGTCTACGGCACCGCGTTCGCCGCGCTTGGCCGCCCGCTCGACCCGATCACGCAGGATGCAGCGGCGTTCTTCGAGGACCATGTCGTCATCAAGGACGAGGCCGGCGCGGTTGCGGTCGAGGAGAAGGCCGGCATGTCGGTCTGCGACTACTTCAAGGGTGTGAAGGCGGCCATCCACCAGAACCACGGCCTGCTGACCGTGAGCCGCCACAGCATCGAGGCCGCTGCCTTCTGGTTCATCGCGCTGGAACGCTGCTGCCAGCAGCAGTTGCTGGTCGAGGCCACCGGCGCCAAGCCGAAGATGATCCCGGAACTCAGTTCGCGCTACAGCCGCGAGCACGTCGGCAGCGAGTACATCGGCTGGCTCCATTTCCAGCCGATCTACGAGCAACTGGTGCAGACCAGCCCCGACATGTTCGACTGACACGCCATGCGACAAGCGGGCCGCCCCCAACCGATGGCCCGCCAGGATAATTACCGGAGACAAACGATGTTGAAGACTGCGCATGGCCATGCCCCCGTGCATGCCAACGTGGAGGAAGCCACCTACGCCAAGGTGACATGGCGACTGATTCCCTTCCTCTTCCTCTGCTACGTGTTCGCCTACCTCGACCGCGTGAACGTCGGTTTCGCGAAGCTGCAGATGCTGTCGGACCTGAAATTCAGCGAGACGATCTACGGCCTGGGCGCCGGCATCTTCTTCATCGGGTACTTCCTGATGGAGGTGCCCAGCAACCTCATGCTGCATCGCTTCGGCGCACGCAAGTGGATCGCCCGGATCATGATCAGCTGGGGCGTCATATCCGCCATGATGATCTTCGTGAAGACGCCGACAGCCTTCTACATCCTGCGCTTTCTGCTGGGCGTGGCGGAGGCGGGATTCTTCCCCGGCATCATCCTTTACCTGACCTACTGGTACCCGGCTTCGCGGCGCTCCAAGATCACGGCGCTGTTCATGACCGGCATCCCCATCGCCGGGGTGGTGGGCGGCCCGCTGTCCGGCTGGATCCTCAACCGCTTCCATGACGTCAATGGCATGCCTGGCTGGCAGTGGCTCTTCCTGATCGAAGCCATCCCGTCAGTGGTGGCCGGCATCGTCACCTTCTTCTATCTCGACGACAAGATCCACGGCGCCAAGTGGCTCACCGACGACGAGAAATCGTTGCTCGAGCGGGAACTGGCACGCGAGTCCGACAAGATCGAGGTCCACCATGCCGGCGGCGCCTTCCGCAATGCGCGGGTCTGGGTGCTGTGCGCCTGCTACTTCGGCATCATCATGGGCCTGTACGGCATCAGCTTCTGGCTGCCGACGCTGATCAAGGCTTCCGGTGTCACCGACGCGTTCGATGTGGGCCTGCTCACCATGGTGCCATACGGCGCCGCCGCCATCGCGATGGTGATGATCGGCCGCAGCTCGGACCGTACCAAGGAACGTCGCTGGCACGTTGCCCTGCCCGCCGTTGTCGGTGCGCTCGGCCTGGTCGCCAGCACGCTGGTCGCGCAGCAACCTGCCATGGCGGTCCTGGCGCTCACCTTCGCCACAGTGGGCATCCTGGGCGCGCTGTGCCAGTTCTGGTCGATCCCGCCAGCCTTCCTGGGCGGCGCCGCGGCGGCGGCCGGGATCGCGCTGATCAACTCGGTGGGCAACCTGGCGGGCTTCGTCAGCCCCTACCTCGTGGGCTGGATCAAGGACATGACGAAGAGCACCGATATCGGCCTGTACTGTGTCGCCCTGTCGTTGGTCGTGGCCGCGGCGATCGTGCTGACGGTACCGAAGAAGGTGGTGAATCATTGAGCTGCCCGCGGCCGCTCCCGGTTCATGGGGCGCGGCCGCGCGTCATGCGCTTCCCCTGGCCACG
This sequence comes from Cupriavidus numazuensis, assembly GCF_905397435.1. Lineage (GTDB taxonomy): Bacteria > Pseudomonadota > Gammaproteobacteria > Burkholderiales > Burkholderiaceae > Cupriavidus > Cupriavidus numazuensis. The sequence goes on along the minus strand of NZ_CAJPVI010000071.1, from coordinate 34,032 downwards.
ACAGCACATGGAGGCCCCCATGCGGAGCTTCCGGCCGAATGCCGTAGCCAGCATCGGGAGCACGACGGCAGCGGCATAGAACAGGGATCGCTCGCCAAACGCGCCGATCACGCCCACAGCCATCCCCATGCCGATTGCCTGGCCAAGGAAAAGGCTCGCCGCAAACAAACCAACCGCCGTACCGCGCGCCTGTGGTGACATCTCGGTGGCCTGGGCCTGCAGGGTGTTATGAAGCGTGTAGAAGCCGAGTCCGCCGAGGAAGCAGCCGACCACGCTCCACTCCCACCGCGGCCCAATTGCCACGATGGCAAAGGCGAAACCCAGCAGCACGCCGCCCAGGCTGGCGAGCGTTCCAGGCGCTAGGCGCTGGATCAGCACGCGCGACAACGTCACATAGGCCAGTCCACCAACGCCATACATCGCCATCACCGCACCAGCGGCCGCAAGACCGAGCCCGAAGCGGTTGTGCAGGTAAGCCGGCACGAAGGCAAACCCTGTCAGCGTGAACAGGCCCTCGATCGCCGTGACGGCAAGCACGAGTCGCGCTTGCGGCGCCTTGAGGACAGTCCTGAATCCTGCCTGGCACTTGCATCGCTCGCTCTCCGGGGCTGTCCGCACAGAGGCGTGCGCATGCACCAGCAATGCAGCGATTCCTGACCCGATTGCCAGCACACCGAAGACAGCGCGCCAGTGCAGAAAGTCAGCCATGAGCCCCGATACCCACTGACCACCGATCAGCCCGCCGATGGTCGCCAGGAGGAAATAGGCGAGAGTCTGCTGCCTGTGTTCGACCGAAACCGTGTCGCCGATGATCGCCATGCTCATCGGGATGACCCCTGCCGCCGCCGCGCCGGACAAGCCCCGTGCCACCGCAAGGGAAGTCATGGTCGGGGCGAAGGCCGCCATCACGTTTGCGAGGGAGCACGCCGACAACGCGACAGCGACGACGCGCAGCTTGCCAAAGCGATCGCCGAGCGGTCCAAATACGAGTTGCATGACGCCGTAAGTCAATACAAACGCGGAGATGGACCGTGCGGCCACGCCGACGGGGACGTCGAAGTCCGCCGACAGCGCTGGCAACAAGGCGTCACAGGCGCGCATGGCGGCCATGCTCATGGCCGCCGCAACGCAGAGAGGCCCGAACAGCTTCACTCCGCCGCCCTCGCAACGGGGTAACCCTGGCATGGCTTCGCAATCACGAACACAGCGCACGCCGCCACCATTGCGGGCACGGCCAGCAATCCGAAGACATCGGCGAAGCCCCAGCCAAGGCCAAGCAAGCCCGCGCCGATGAACGCCCCCGCCATGCCGCCGATTCGCCCGATGCCCTGCATCCACGCGACGCCAGTGGTACGTGCCTCGGTCGGATAGAGGCTGGCCGCATAGGTCGACATCGAAGTCGCCGCGCTCGTGACAACGGTTCCGCACAGGAAAAGCGAGAGGCCGAGGAACTGCGGATGGTCGATACTGCGTCCCACCATGACGACCAGCGCGGCAGCCAGCATATAGGCGACGACGATCGTACGGTTGGCGTTGAAGCGGTCCATCATCCAGCCGGCGGCCAGGTTACCCAGCAAGCCGCCGAGGGAAAACAGCGATGCCAGCAAGGCGCCACGTTCGACGCTGAAGCCGGCTTCACGGAACAGCGTCGGCATCCAGTTGGTCATGAGGTAGTAGATCACCAGGCTCATGAAGCACGCCAGCCAAAGCAGGAAGGTGCGCCGGCGGTATCCGGCCGACAGGATCAGTGCAAGCGCCGAGGCTTTGCCATGCTTTCCGGCCACGGCCACCGGTGCGACGAACGTACAGTGTTCCAGCGATTGCCGGGGATCGATGCGCTTCAGGATTGCCGCGATCCGTTCGCCCGCGCCGGCACGCACCGCGAGGAACTGGGCCGACTCCGGAAGCAGCGCCAGCAGCAGCACGGCAAGCCCCAGCGGCGCAATGCCGCCAGCTGTAAGCACGCTAGGCCAGCCGAAGTGGGGAATCAGCCAGGCCGATGCCGCGCCGCCCGCGACCAGACCCGCGGAGAAACCGCAGTACATGGCATTCACCGTCAGCGAGCGAAGACGGGCCGGCGCGTACTCCGACATCATCGTGATGGTCGTTGGCATTGCCGCGCCAAGTCCGAGTCCGGTCAGGAACCGCAAGACCGTCAATGCCATGATGGTCTGCGCGTGGGCGGCAACGAGCGTCCACGCGCCAAAGCACGTGACCGCTGCCACCAGCACCGTCTTGCGGCCAATGCGATCTGCCACGGGTCCCGCGAAGATCGCGCCGAGGCTCAGCCCGGCAAGCGCGGCGCTCATGACGACACCGAGTTCGCTTCGTGCAATCCCCCATTCGTGCGCCAGCGATGGCGCAATAAAGCCGATCGCGGCCGTGTCATAGCCGTCGGCCGCCACGACCAGAAAGCACAATGCAAGGACCAGCCACTGGCAGGAAGAAAAGCGTGCCGTGTCGATGAAGGACTGCACGTCGATGGTGCGAGATGCCTGTGTCATCGTTTGTCTCCTGAACAATTGGGCAGGCACTTGTCCGCGCCCGCCTCTTTATGGGACTCAGGCGGCGAGGTAGCCGCCGTCGACCGGCAGCGTCACCCCGGTCACGTAGGTGGACATCGACGAGGCCAGGAACAGCACCGCCCCAACCAGTTCTTCCGGCTTGCCGACGCGTTTCATCGGGATGCGGCTCATGAAGCGTTCGAGCTTCGCCGGATCCGAGCGCGTCGAAACGGTCATCGGTGTTTCGATGACACCCGGTGCAATGGCATTGACGCGCACACCATCGGCTGCAAGATCGGCTGCCAGGGACTGGGTCAGCATCTTCACCGCCCCTTTCGAGGGCGAGTATCCGAGCGTGTTCGGCTGACCGGAGAACGAGGCGATCGACGCGACGTTGACGATTGCGCCGCGCGTCTGACGCAGGGCCGGCAGCCAGGCGTGGCAGACGTTGAACGTGCCTTCGCAATTGACTTTCATCACCTGCTGCAGGTTGTGCAGCGCGTTGACGCTGTCGATGCCTTCGCGGATCAGGATGCCGGCGTTGTTCACCAGCACGTCGATGGGACCGACGCTGTCAGTGATCGCCGCCGCAACGGCACGGCATTGGCCGGCATCGGTCACGTCCAGTCCGCAGGCGCGCGCCGCGTGTCCGCGGGCGTCGATCATTGCGGCGGTCTCGTGGGCATTGGCTTCGTTCATGTCGGTCACAACGACCGTCGCGCCGGCCTCGGCAAGACCGAGGGCAATGGCCCGGCCGTTGCCCTGCCCAGCGCCGGTAATGAAAGCGACCTTCCCGGCCAGTAGTGGAGGAATCATCATGATGGATCCAAAGAAATTCAGCGTGAGCGCCCCCACGCGGCCGCCGTCGTGCGGTCGCGGGATGGCAGGAATCGAGAGGGAAATCAGTGCATGGCCAGCGGCACGCGCGCAGCCGCCGCGACCGGATTCGGGTGCTTGACCTGCGCGCGATCGGCAATGTGGTTGCCTGCGATGTAACCGAATGTCAGGCCCGGACCGAGCGTGATGCCCGCGCCGTTGTACTCGCCGCCCATGATGCTCGCGGCATCATTGCCAGCGGCGTAGAGGCCGGGGATCGGCTCCTCGTCTGCCGACACCACCTGCGCATGCTCGTTGGTGCGGATTCCCATGAAGGACCCCAGATCGCCCGGCACGAGCTTGAGCGCATAGAACGGTCCGGCGGCGAGCGGCGCAACGCAGGGATTGGGCGCATGCAGCGCATCGCCCTGGTAGCGGTTGTAGGCCTTGCTGCCACGGCCGAACTCGGGATCGCGGCCGAACTGTGCGGAGTCGTTGTACTGGCGAACGGTGGCGGCGAGCGTCGCCGCATCCACACCGATCTGCTTGGCAAGGGCTTCCACCGTCTTGCCGCGCTTGAGGTAACCGTTACGCAAATGCGGGCCCAGGGGCATGGGGAATGGCTTGACGAAGCCAAGGCCGTAGTGGCGGATGGCGGCGTGGTCAGCAACCAGCCAGCACGCCGTCTCGGACTTGCCCTTCGAGGCGGCGATCATCGCCTGCACCAGATCATGGTAGGAGTTCGCCTCGTTGGCAAAGCGCTTGCCATCCAGGCTAACCGCGATCACGCCGGGTTTCGCACGGTCGATGAAATGGGGCATGATGCCCGTCGTGCCATCTTTACGCGGCACAAGCGACATGGGCGTCCATGCGGCGGCATTCGACAGCGTCCTGTCAAACATGCCGCCGACCTCTTCGGCCATGCGGACGCCGTCGCCCACATTGGTCTGCGGGGTCGGCGAATAGTGGCCATGGCCGGCCCGCACGTGCGGATAGGTTTCCTTGCGGCGCTCGCGGTCATGCGGGAATCCACCGCTCGCCAGTACCACGCCGTGACGCGCCGTCACGTTGACGCGCTGGCCCTCGCGCTCCACCACCGCCCCCGTTACCCGGTCGCCATCCCGCAGCAAGCGCACCGCCGGCGACGACAGCCAGACCGGAACCGACAGGTCGGCCGCGGACTTCGCCAGCCGCGCGGCCAGTGCGTTGCCGTTGGTCAGCGTCATGCCCCGTCCGTACTTCATTACCTCCAGGAAATGCCTGGTCAGGCGTTTGGTGACGTACCACGCGGACGCGAGCGAACGCGTGACCCGCATGAAGTGGACGATCTCCTTGCCCGAGCCGATCGTCACGCCGAAGACCGTCAACTCCGGCAGCACCGGGCCGAGCGTCTTCAGCAGCGGCCCTAACTCGCGCGCGTCGTAGGGGCGGGTCACCATCGAGCGGCCGCCTTGCGTGGCGCCCGGCGCCTCGGCGTGATAGTCGGGGAAAGTGAGCGGCATGTCGAACTGGACCGCGGTCCTGGACATGAAGAACTCAATGGCCTTCGGGCCGTTGGCCAGGAAAGCGCGCACCCGCGCCTCGTCGAACCCGGCGCCGGCCTGATTCTGGATATAGGTCAGCGCCTGGTCCGGCATTTCATGGTGACCGTAGGCCTTGGCCAGATGGGTGTTGGGCACCCAGAGCCAGCCGCCCGATCGGGCCGTGGTACCGCCGTAGTAGCTCGCCTTCTCGGCCACGATCACCTTCAGCCCCCGGCTGGCGGCGGCAATGGCCGCCGACATGCCGGCAACGCCCGATCCGATGATCAGGACGTCACATGTTTCCTGTTGCAGTGTAGACATCGACTTCTCCATTCAAGTGCGGGCGGTTGGCCGGTGGGTCCGGGTCGTCGCCATGATTGCTAGATTAGTACTAACGCAATTGAATATATCTACCCGTTAACCCTATGCTTGTTCATTAGATATTATCTAATGCTATACTGCGTGCACATTCCATCTCATGGCAGGGACGTACCGTGGATCACACCGAACCGGCACCCGAGCGCGAGCGTCGCGGCATACAGTCGATCGAAGTCGGAGGAGAAATCCTGAAGGTGCTGGCGTCCGAGGCCCGCCCGATGGCGCTGCGCGATCTTGTAAAGGCAGCCAACATGCCGTCCGGCAAGATCCATCCCTACCTGGTGAGCTTCGGGAAAATCGGTCTCGTGGCGCAGGACCCGGTGACGGGCCACTACCTGCTCGGCCCCATGGCGATTCAGCTGGGACTGACGAGCCTGCAGACGCTCAATCCGATCCGCGAGGCCACACCGTTCGCCGAAGCGCTGTCAGAAGAAACCTCGCACGCAGTCGCGCTCGCCGTATGGGGAAACCTCGGGCCGGTCATCGTGCGGCTGATCGATGCGTCCTACCCCATTCACACGAATATCCGCACGGGGACCGTCATGTCGCTCGCCAACACCGCGACCGGCAGGGTCTTCTCTGCCTTTCTGCCGCGCCAGTTCACCGAGAAGCTGCTGCTGGACGACCGCGTACGTCTCGGCCCCGATATCGCGCATCCGCTGGACGCCACCGTGGTCGAGGAAATGATCAAGGAAGCCCGGGCGCGCCATATGTCCCGCAGCATCAACCATCCGACTCCCGGGATCGTCGCCTTCTCCGCCCCGGTGTTCGACTACTCGGGAAACATTGCGCTGACCATCACCATCATGGGGCCGACCGGCACGGTCGATACCGATTGGGACGGCCCGGTCGCCAAAGCCTTGGGCACTTGTGCACAGGCCGTTTCGAAGCGGCTTGGCCACCGTGGGTCGTAGCGGGCCTGCAGAACGAAGACATGCGCAGACGGGCGTATGGCGGGATAGCCATGACGCCGTTAGTCTTCGCCAAACAAAACTAAGACCAGAAAGTGACTAGGTCTTGCCGGTTATGTGGCGATGACTGTATATTTATACAGTTGTATATTTATACAGTTGCCGTCGCATTCGGAAAAGCTGGCCCTTGAGGTCAGGCCCGTGCGGCGGCTGCGTTTTCTCTCCCCCACCTCGAAAGGCAATCATGTTCGTGGACCGCACTGAAATCATCAACGCCGCCAAGGCATTGCGCACCAGCCAGGAAGAATCCCGGTACAGCAAGCTCGTCGCGCTCGCGAACAAGCAACTGAAGGCAATGCAAACGGCAATCCAGAGGGGCAAGGAAGAATTCGAGACCAGCCTGGTACTCGACATCAACGAAGACAATCCGCAAGCCGCGCTTGAACCGCGCGCGCAACGGCTTGCCGACGATCTCCGAGCGCAGGGCTACACCGCAACGGTGACCACGTTTGCCGAGGTCAGCACCGACCGCAAGAACTGGACGCCGAATATCACCGTCGTCATCGGTCTGGGCGACATGGTTTCCGAACACCACAACGCGATTGCGGAAAGCACGGTGGCCGGAGAGACGGAAGTCGCGCTGGCTGGCGAAGCGGCCAGTGAAATGGCCTGACAGCAGGCGGGCAATCCGAGATAAGGACCGGCAACCACGTCCGGCGGATCTCACCGGGAGGATCAGGGCGCGCGCCGTGAGCGTGTGCGCGGCGATCCCTGCTGGCTTCATCGAGGTCGGCAACCGGCCGCCAGAAGCGGCCAATCCTCACGACATGCCGTCAGGCCGCTTCGATCGAAAGCGGCCTTTCATCAATGCAATCATCCAGTGGTTCGCGTCACCGCGAACGCGTTGGCTGCGGCACAACCTCGCCAACGCACTACCTCGGCCATCGCCATGACGGCTCGGAGAGATGCTGGGCAAAATAATCGGACATCGCAGCCACCTTCGCGGGACGCGCACGCGCCGATGGCGTGACGAAGTAAAGGCCGCCCTTCGTCAGCGACCAGTCGGTGAGGATCGTTTCGAGACGGCCATCAGCCAGATATTCGGCAGCGATGAATTCGGGTAGCTCGGCAATTGCGAGGCCGTCGAGCAGCGTGGGCAGCAGCGCATCCGAGTTCGTCACGCGCAACGGGCCGGTCGGCATGACCGACTCCTCCTCGCCCACAGCGTTCGTGAAGCGCCACACATTGCTGCGCGCGCGGTACGCGTATGAGAGGCACGGCCGGTCCGCCAGCTCGCGCGGATGGGCGGGCCGCCCTTCGCGCTTCAGATACGCCGGCGACGCCACCACGAATTGTGTGACCGCGCACAGCCGTCGCGCGACCAGCGACGAATCTGGCAGCGCGGCGATGCGCAGTGCGGCGTCATACCCGTCGGCAACCAGATCGACCGACGCATCCGAAAGATGCAGGTCGATCGACACCTCCGGGTACGCGCGAAAAAAGCCGGGCAGCAGCGGCGCGACCCAGCGCAACCCGAACGACATCGGGACGGCCAGGCGCACCAGTCCGCGAGGCTGCACCGACATCTCGCGCGCGGCGCTTTCTGCTTCTTCGGCCTGACGGTAGATCTCTGCGGCCTTCTCACAGATCGTCCGGCCGAACTCGGTAAGCGAGAGCTCGCGCGATGTGCGGTTGAAAAGCCGAGCGCCCAGCCGCTCTTCCAGACGAGCGACGCCACGCGAGACCGTGGCCACCGACACCCCCATCGCGCGCCCGGCGGCCGAGAACGATCCTTCCTCGGCGACCTTCGCGAGCATCGCGAGTCCTTCGAAATCAGGCAGTCTCGCCATTACCCCTCATCTTTTCATTTTTGCAACGTTAGATTGCAATCAATTCTATTTCGAAAAGACCGGGGCGTCGATATTCTCGTCACATGGCAGCACCCAACACCACAGTTACTCACTTACCGAACGAAAGGAGAAACGCCATGGCGCGCAAGCTCGACAACAAGATTGCACTGGTTACCGGCGGGACCAGCGGCATCGGCCTCGCTACGGCGCAGCGCTTCGCCGCAGAAGGCGCGCACGTCTACCTCACCGGCCGCCGTCAGGCAGAACTTGATGCCGCGGTGAAGAGCATCCGCGAAGCAGGCGGCAACGCGACTGGGGTACGTGTCGATTCCACAAAGCTGGGTGAGCTCGACGCACTGTATGCGCAGATCAAGGAAGAACAGGGGCATCTCGACGTGCTGTTCGTGAACGCCGGCGGCGGCTCGATGCTGCCGCTTGGCACCATCACCGAAGAACACTACGACGACACCTTCGATCGCAATGTGAAGGGCGTACTCTTCTCGGTGCAAAAAGCGCTGCCGCTGCTCGCCCAGGGCGCGTCGGTGATTCTTACTGGTTCCACGGCAGGCAGCGCGGGCACGGCTGCATTCAGCGTGTATTCGGCCTCGAAAGCCGCGGTGCGCGCCTTCGCACGCAGTTGGATTCTCGATCTGAAGGATCGCCGCGTCCGCGTGAACACAATCAGCCCGGGCGCGACGCGCACGCCCGGCCTGCTCGACCTCGCCGGTGACGATGCGGCCCAACGCCAGGGCCTCGCCGATTACCTGGCTGCCCAGATCCCGATGGGGCGCCTCGGCGAGCCCGGCGAGATCGCGAGCGCCGCGCTGTTTCTTGCCTCGGAGGACGCGAGCTTTGTGAACGGCATCGAGTTGTTCGTCGACGGCGGCCAGCAGCAGGTCTAAGCGTAGCCCGGGCGGGCGGGTGCGGTCTTCGACGATCGCGCCTGCCGGGTCGGAATGCTCCCTCTCCTTCTCCTGCTGGTGCGAGCTGGCAGGTGTGCAAAACGCGCCGCGCGTCGACCCACCCATATCGGGTTGCCTGTCCCGTGGCCATCAATCGCCCGCCCACCCGTCCCTATAATCTGCAAACGCCCACCGTCCGGCTTCCAAGGAATACTCCGCCATGCCGTCAGCCACAAAGGTGCCGGACACGCGGCCGCCCACTCCCGCCATTTCGACGACCAGGCACACGCCGCCGCGCAGCGCCCGACCGCTGATGCGGCGTGACAGCCTCACCGAACGCTTGACCGAGGCCCGCAGCCTGCGTTGCGTGACGATCCAGGGACCTGCCGGCAGCGCGAAGACGAGCAGCCTTGTGGCGTGGCGGCATTCGCTGCTGGCGCTCGACTACGACGTCGCCTGGCTATCGCTCACGCCCGAAGACGACGACCCCACCAGTTTCCTCGACGCCCTGCTCGCCAGTCTGGCAACCGTCGATCCGTCTCTCTCCGACAGCGCCCAACTGCTGGCTGGCCGTGACAGCACACCGGGCGCCGCCGAGCATTGCGTGATCACGCTCGTGCGCGCAATCGCCGCGCACCGCCGCCAGCTGGTGCTGATGCTCGACGATGTTCACCTGCTGCACGATCCGTGCGTGCTGTCCACGCTGCGCTGGCTGATCGAGTATGCCCCGCAGCAGCTGCACATCGCGCTCGCCTCGCGCCAGCCGTTGCCGGAACCCGTTTCCCTGTCGCTGGCCCGGCAGGAAGCGCGCGGCATGGCGGCCCGTTTCGATCTGCACGACCTGCGCTTCTCCGCTGACGAATCGGCGCGCTTCCTGCGCGAACAGCTCGGCACCATCGCCGCGCACGACGCCAGCCGTCTCCATGAGCTGACTGGCGGCTGGCCCGCCGGCCTGCAACTGTTCACGGTGGATCTGCGCGCCAAGCAGGGCAGCGGCTACGTGCCGGTCCATGTGCGCGACGCGGAGACCTTCGCCAGCTATTTCGAGCGCGAAGTGCTGATACGGCTTGAGCCGGCCGACCTGCATCTGCTGACTTGCCTGTCCGCTTGCGACCGCTTCTGCGGCGCTCTCGGCGCCACCCTGCTTGCCACGCCCGATGCCGGCCCGGAGATCGCGCGGCGCCTCGCCAGCCTGGCGCTCGACGGGCTCTTCCTGTTCCGCATCAGCGACGCCGCGGGCGACAGTACCTGGTACCGCCTGCATCCGCTGCTGCGGCAGGTCCTGCAGGCGCGCGCCGCCCGGCTGCCAGACGCTGACCGCCATCGTCTCCATACCACCGCGTGGCACTGGCTCACGGCGCATGGACTGGTCGAGGAAGCCGTCGGCCACGCCGTCTGCGCGGGCAGCGCCGACGCCGCTGCCGACATGGTCGAGCAAGCCGTGATGGAGCGCCTCAAGCGCGGCGAACTGAGCCGGCTTGCAGCGCTGCTGCGCCGCCTGCCGGCCGCCACCATCGCTGGCCGCTTCCGCCTGGAACTGGCGATGGCCTACCTTCACATGTACGCGGGCGAAGGCGATGCTCTCGAAGCCAGCCTGATGCGCCTGGACGCGTGGCCCGACGCGCCGGACGCGTCCCGCCAGCGCCGCCGCTACGTGCTGGCAGTCCTGCGCGGCGGCCTGGCGCTCGTTCGCGATGACACCGACGCCGTCGCCGCGTTGCTGCCTGAACTGCATCGCCCGCCGCCATGGGCCGACGACTTCGCATTCACGGCACGTGCCAACATCCTGTCGTGGATGCACATCTATCGCGGCGAATACGGCGAGGCGCGCCAGGTGATCGAGGACGGCGCGCAATGCGACGGCGCTCCGCGCGGCATTCTGCTCGGCCGCTGCATGGGCGGCATGACGCGCGCCGCGGAAGGCGACGTGCTGCTGGCCGAACGCATCTTCCGCGACGTGCTGGCCGAGTCCGAGCAGCAGGACCGCACCTACGCGGGCGTGGCCTGCATGGCCGCAGCGCTGCTCGGCGAAGCGCAGTACGAACTGAACGACGTCGATGCCGCCGCACAGTTGCTGGCCGCGCGCGTCGACATGCTGGAGCGCATCTCGATCCCCGACACCGTGCTGCGTGCGCTGCAGACCCTGTCGCGTGCCGAGTGGCTGGGCGGGCGCCGCACCGAGGCGCTGGCCTGCCTTGACCGCCTCGAACGCTATGCGCAGCGCCGCAAGACCGACCGCCTGCTGGCGACGGCGCAGGGGCTGCGCGTGCGCTGCCATCTGGAAGCCGGCGAAACCGACGCCGCCGCGTCGGTCATGCGCGGGTTGGATGCCCTCGCCGCGAAATACCGCGGCGCCACGCTCAGCACGGCATGGGAGGTGCGCGTGTGCGCTGACCTGGCGGCCACGGCCATGCACCTGCATCACAACGATTTCGACGCCGCGCTCGCGCGGCTCGCGCCTCTGCAGGGCCTGTCCCGGGCCGGCGGCCGCTGGTGCCGGGTGGCCGCACTGCACGTGCTGATGGCCATCGCCGAAACGGGGCGCGGCGACGCAGGCGCGGCGCGCGCCCATCTGGTGGAAGCACTGCGGCTCGGTCACCGCCTCGGCCTCGTTCGCAGCCTGCTCGACGTCTCGCCGCAAGTGGAGGCCATGATGGCGGACCTCTCGCGCGACCCGTCGCTCGACCCTGTTCTGGGCTTCTATGCCCAGCGGCTGGCGAACCATGCGGGTCAAGGCACGACGCCGCCTGCGCATCCCGCACCGTCCCGGCACACGGCGACCGCTACGCTCAGCGAGCGCGAGAACGAAGTGCTGATGCTGCTCACGCAGGCCATGCCCAACAAGAAGATCGCTCGGGTGCTCAATGTGTCGGTCGACACCGTGAAGTACCACCTGCGCAACGTCTACGCCAAGCTCGGCGTCGGCAACCGCGACGAGGCCGTCACGCGGCTGCGTGAGGCGCAGACACCGCGCCTGAGCTGAACCTCTCCCCCGACCTACACCACCGGTGTAGGGATTTTCCCCTCCGTCGCGCCCACACTGTCCTCATCGCGGGACCGATCCGGTGCCGCCAACGGATGGGGAGAATCAGCAGTGGATATTCAGCGCAACGTCTACCGTGACGACCATGAGATGTTCCGCGCCACCGCGCGCCGCTTTTTCGAGAGCGAATGCGCGCCGCATCAGGCGGAGTGGGACAAGGCCGGCCAGGTTGGCCGCGACATCTGGCTGAAGGCCGGCCGCGAGGGCCTGCTGTGCGTCACCGTGCCGGAGGAATACGGTGGTGGCGGCGGCGACTTCGGCCACGCCGCCGTGCTGGCCGAGGAATACCACCGCTCCGGCGTGTCCGGCCCGAGCTTCTCGGTCCACTCCGACATCACCGCGCCTTACATCGTGCGCCTCGGTACTGAAGAGCAGAAGCGCCGCTGGCTGCCGGAAATCTGCCGCGGCGAAAAGATCCTTGCCATCGCCATGACCGAGCCGGGAACCGGCTCCGACCTGAAATCGATCCGCACCTCCGCCGTGCGCGATGGCGACGACTTCGTCATCAACGGCAGCAAGACCTTTATCTCCAACGGGCTGAACGCCGACCTGATCGTCGTGGTCTGCAAGACCAACCCCGCTGCCGGTGCCAAGGGCGTGAGCCTGATCATGGTCGAAGCCGACCGCGAAGGGTTCCGGCGCGGCCGCAAGCTCGAAAAGGTCGGGCAGCACGCGGCCGACACCGCCGAACTGTTCTTCGACAACGTGCGGGTGCCGGCGAGCAACCTGATCGGCGTCGAGAACGGCGGCTTTATCCACCTGATGGAGGAACTGCCGCAGGAGCGGCTGATCATCGGCGTCTACTGCGCCGCGCGCCTCGAGCGTCAGCTCGAACTCACGCTCGAGTACGTCAAGGACCGCAAGGCGTTCGGCCAGACCGTGTGGGATTTCCAGAACACCAAGTTCAAGCTGGCCGACATCAAGGCACAGGCCATCGCCGTGCGCACGATGATCGACTACTACATCGCCCAGCACATGGAGCGCAAGCTCACGCTCCAGGAAGCGGCCATCGCCAAGCTGTTCGCCACCGAGACCATGTGGAAGTGCGTCGACGAGATGGTGCAACTGCACGGCGGCTACGGCTACATGCTCGAGTACCCGATCGCCCGCTCGTTCGTCGACATGCGCGTGACGCGCATCTTTGGCGGCACCAGCGAAGTCTTGCGCGACCTGATTGCACGCAAACTCTGAACCACGCACCCCCAGACCCTGGAGTCATCATGAGTGAAAAAGTACTGGTTGCCGGTGTCGGCATGATCCCCTTTTCCAAGCCGGGCGCGAGCCCGAGCTATACCGAGATGGGCGCCGAGGCCACGCGCCGCGCGCTACTCGACGCGGGCATCGGCTACGAGGACGTGCAGCAGGCATTCGCCGGCTACGTCTACGGCGATTCCACGTGCGGCCAGACCGCGCTATATGAAGTCGGCATGACGGGCATTCCCATCGTCAACGTCAACAACAACTGCTCGACCGGATCGACGGCGCTCTACCTGGCGCGCCAGGCGATCGCCACCGGCGACGCTGACTGTGTGCTGGCGCTGGGCTTCGAGCAAATGCAGGCTGGCGCGCTGAAGTCGCACTGGACCGACCGGCCCGTGACCCGCGCACGCTTCCAGCCGATCATGCACAGTCTGACCGCCGACATGGACGGCATGCCCCAGGCGCTGCGCACATTCGGGGGCGCCGGCCGCGAGTACATGCAGCGCTACGGCGCCGGTATGGATACCTTCGCCGCCGTGCGCGCCAAGGCCAGCCGGCACGCGGCGAACAACCCTCTCGCGCTGTTCCGCAAGGTGCTGACCACGGAAGACGTCATGAATGACACCGTGTTGCTGCCAGGTGTCATGACTCGCCTGATGGCGTGTCCGCCGACCTGCGGCGGCGCTGCGGCCATCCTCGTGTCCGAGCGCTTCGCCCGCAAGTACGGCCTGCGCACCGATGTGCAGATCCTGGCTCAGGCGCTCACCACCGATCCGCCCGCGTCGTTCGATCCCCCGTCCATGCTGAACTACGTCGGTACCCACATGACGCGCTCGGCGGCCAACAAGGTCTATGAAAAGGCCGGCATCGGCCCCGAGGACATCGACGTCTGCGAACTGCACGACTGCTTCGCGCAGAACGAAGTGATCAGCTACGAGGCGCTGGGCTTCTGCCCCGAGGGTGGTGCCGAGAAGTTTGTACGCGACGGCGACAACACCTATGGCGGAAAGGTCGTGGTGGGTCCGTCGGGCGGACTGATGTCGAAAGGCCATCCGCTGGGCGCAACCGGGCTCGCGCAATGCTTCGAACTGACCCATCAACTGCGCGGCACGGCCGAGCAGCGGCAGGTGCCCGGCGCCAGGCTCGCATTGCAGCACAACCTCGGCCTTGGCGGCGCCTGCGTGGTGACGCTCTACGGTTCAAACTGAGCGCGCAGCGCCGCATGGAGGAGACAAGATGAATCAGCCATTCTTCACACGCATGCTGGGCCTCGGCCTGGCTTGCGCCGCGGTTGCCGCGGCCATCGTCCCTGCGCCGGCCGGCGCGGCGGACGACTATCCCTCGCGACCGCTGCGCTTTATCGTGCCGCTGACGCAGGGCAGCGGCTCCGACACGGTCACGCGCTTCGTCGCCGAGCGCGTCGGGATCGCGCTGGGCCAGCCGGCCATCGTCGAGAACCGTCCCGGCGCCGACACCGTGATCGCCATTCAGAGCATGCTCAACGCCCCGGCCGGTGGCTATAGCGTGCTGATGATCTCGCCGAGCGCAATGGTCATCAACCCGCTGGTGCACGACAACCTGCCGTACGACCCCAAGCGCGATATCCGCCCGCTGGCCGCAGCCATCCGCGCCACGTCGGTGCTGGTGACTGGCCCGGCATCTCCGTACCGCAAGTTCGCGGACCTGCTGGCCGCCGCAAAACAGAAGCCGCGCTCGGTAAGCCTGGCGAACTACAGCTACCACTACCGGCTCGGCGCACTGCAGATGCAGCAGATGTCCGGCGTCACGTTCAACCACATTCCCTACAAGGGCGCTTCGCAGGTGCAGACTGACGTGATGGGCGGGGCCGTGGATGCGGCGCTGCTGGATCTCGGCGGCGCGCTGCCGCTGATCCGCGCAGGAAAGCTGCGTGCGCTGGCGGTCACGACCAAGGCGCGCCACCCTGAACTGCCGGACGTCCCGACCGTCGCGGAAAGCGGTGTACCGGGATACGAGCTGACGGTCTGGATTGGCTTCGGCGTCAGCAGCAAGACGCCCGAGCCTGTCGCGGCAAAGCTGGAGGCGGCACTGCTCCAGGCCATCAGGTCACCCGCCTTCAAGACCTTCGCCACCACTACGGCCTATGCCGAAGTGCTGGCCCTGCCGGGACGGCAGACAAGCCAGATGATCGATGCCGAGCGCACGCGCTACGGCGCGCTGGTCAAGACCTACGACGTCAGCGCGCGCTGACGATGACCGCAGCTGCGGCCGACTGCCGTGGCTGCAAACCGATTGGAAGGAAACACCATGCAGCAGATTTGCAAAGACCGGGTCGTCGTCATCACAGGCGCCGCGCGCGGCATAGGGCGCGAATACGCGCTGGAGTTCGCACGCCAGGGCGCGAAGGTGGTTGTGAACGATCTCGGCGGACGCAGCGACGGTTCGGGCGCGGCGAGCGCACCGGCCATGGATGTCGTTGCTGAAATCGAGGCACTGGGCGGCGAAGCCATCGCCAACTTCGACGACGTGGCCGACTGGGAAGGTGCCCATCGCATGATCCGCACCGCCGTCGACCACTTCGGCGGCCTCGACGTGCTGGTCAACAACGCGGGCATCCTGCGCGACCGCACGCTCGCCAATATGTCGGAAGACGACTGGGATGCGGTCATCCGCGTGCACCTGCGCGGCACGTTCGCGCCGTCGCGCCACGCTGCCGCGTACTGGCGCGACGAAAGCAAGGCAGGCCGGCAGCGCACGGCGCGGCTGATCAACACCAGTTCGTCGTCGGGGCTCTACGGCAATCCGGGCCAGGCCAACTATGGCGCGGCCAAGGGCGGCATCGCCACCATGTCGATCATCGCTGCGCAGGAACTGGGCCGCTATGGCGTGACGGTCAATGCTATCTACCCGACGGCCATGAGCCGGATGACCGAGGCGCTGTTCGCCGCCAATCACTTCAAGCACGTGGAGGCGTCCCCCGAGGGATTCGACCAGCTCGATCCGGCCAACGTCGCCCCTTTGGTCGCGTGGCTGGGCAGCGAAGCGTCGGGCGACATTACCGGCCGTGTGTTTGGCGTGCGTGGAGGCCGCATTGTCGTGGCCGAAGGCTGGCACGCCGGCCCGAGCATCGAGAAGCACGGCCGCTGGGACGCAGCCGAGCTTGGCGCGCAGATCCCCGCACTCGTGCGCCAGGCCGCCCCCAACGCCCATGTCTCCGGTGAAATTCCCCGGGCCTGACCAGCACACACGCCATGACGATGATTCCAAAATTCCTCGGCGACCACGCCGCGCTGACGCCAGACAAGCCCGCCGTCATCAACGGCACCACCGGTGAGCGGCTGACCTATCGCGAACTTGAAGAGCGGTCGAACCGCTTTGCCCAGTACCTGCATGCGCAGGGACTGCGGCGCGGCGACCACTTCGCGATCCTGCTCGAGAACAATATCCGCTGCTTCGAGCTGTGCTGGGCAGCGCTGCGTTCGGGCCTGCTGGTTACGCCTGTCAACCGCTACCTCACGGCGCCGGAAGCCGCCTATATCATCGCGGACAGCAATGCGCGTGCCGTTGTGACCTCATGGGCGATGCGCGAGCTCGCCGACCCGTTGCGGGACCTCATCCCCGCCGGCTGTGCACGACTCATGGTGGACGGGACCATTCCGGGCTGGGAAAGCTACGAAGAAGCCGTCGCGGCATACCCCGCCGAGCGGCTCGCCGATGAATGGCTGGGTGCCACGATGGTGTACAGCTCGGGCACCACAGGCCGCCCCAAGGGCATCATCCGCGCGCAGCCGGCCGGCAAGGTCACCGAAGGCTCCGGGTCGGCGCGCCGGCCGCAATTCGACCGCTACGGCTTCAACGCCGATACTGTCTACCTTTCGCCCGCGCCGCTGTACCACACGGCGCCGCTCGGCTATGGGCTGGAGACGCAGTTCGGCGGCGGCACGGTCGTCTTCATGGACAAGTTCGACGCCGAGGATGCGCTGCGCCTGATCGAGCGCTACCGCGTCACCCACAGCCAATGGGTGCCGACGATGTTCATCCGCATGCTGAAGCTGGACGCCGCACAGCGCTCGGCCTACGACCTGTCGAGCCACCGCGTGGCCATCCACGCCGCCGCGCCGTGCCCGCAGGAAACCAAGCGCGAGATGATCGACTGGTGGGGTCCGATCCTTCACGAGTACTACGCAGCGACCGAGGGCAACGGTTCGACCTCGCTCGATACGCACGAATGGCTCGCCCATCCCGGCTCGGTGGGCAAGGCGCTGCTCGGCCAGATCCGCATCTGCGACGACGACGGCAATGAATTGCCCGCCGGCGAGACCGGGACGGTGTACTTCGAGCGCGACACGTTGCCGTTCCACTACCACAACGATCCGGAGAAGACCCGCGCCGCACAGCATCCGCGCCATCCGACCTGGACCGCGGTCGGCGACGTCGGGCGCGTCGATGCCGAAGGCTACCTGTACCTGACCGACCGCAAGGCGTTCATGATCATCTCGGGCGGCGTCAACATCTATCCGCAGGCGATCGAAGACGCGCTGGTCATCCATCCGAGCGTGGGCGACGCAGCGGTGATCGGCGTGCCGAACGCGGAGATGGGCGAGGAAGTCAAGGCAGTGGTCGAGCCCGCCGCAGGCGTAGCGCCAAGCCCGGAACTGGCCGAGGCGCTGCTCGCCTACCTGCGCACGAAGGTGGCGAAGTACATGGTGCCCCGCTCGGTCGATTTCATCGACACGATGCCGCGCCTGCCGACCGGCAAGCTGTACAAGGCATCGCTGCGCGAGCGGTACTGGAAGGCACCATGACCGCCGCGCCGTTCCGCACGCGGCTGACCGAACTGTTCGGCATCCGCCATCCGCTGTTGCTGGGCGGCATGCATCACCTCGGCGAGTCCGGCGTGGTGGCCGCCGTGGTCAACGCCGGCGCAATGGGTTTCATCACCGCGCGCTCGTTCGCCACCCCGGACGCGCTGCGGCAGGACCTGCGGCGCTGCCGCGAGCTGACCGGCGGCCGCCCGTTCGGCATCAACCTCACGCTCGCGCGGCGTGCCGGCCACAACGATGCCGTGCAGGAATGGATCCGCATTGCACTCGACGAAGGCGTGCGTCATTTCGAGAGCGCGGGCAATTCGCCGGCCGAACTAGTCGGGCCGATCCAGCGCGGCGGCGGCGTGCTGATCCACAAGTGCCCGAGCGTGCGCCATGCGTTGTCAGCCGAGCGGCTCGGCGTGGACGCGGTGGCGCTGGTCGGACTGGAGGAAGGCGGGCATCCGGGCGCGAACAAGCTGTCGGCCTTCGTCAACGGCGCTTTCGCGCTCGACCGCATCCGGCTCCCGCTGGTGATCGGCGGCGGGATCGGCAGTGGGCGCCAGATCGCGGCGGCGCTGGCGATGGGCGCCGATGGCGTGGTGATGGGAAGCCGCTTCATGGTGGCCGAGGAAGTCGTCGCGCATGGCGCGTTGAAGGCCCGCATCGTGGCGGCCGACGAGCATTGCTCGGTCACCATCCTCGACACGCTTGGCGATACCTGGCGTGTGCTCGCCAATGACACCGCGCGAGCGGTGCAGCAGCGCGAAGCACAGGGCGCGCGCACGCATGCCGAGTTTGGCGACCTGATCCTGTCGGCCCGCACGCGCTCACGTGTGTATGAAGCCGGCGACGTCGAAGACGGCATCGTATCGCTGGGACCGGCGGGCGGATTCGCAGACAGGATCGAGCCTGCCGCGGCCATCGTCGACAGGCTCATGGCCGATGCCCGGCAAGCGGCCGCGAAATTCCGCCACACGACCGGCACGTCGTGCGTCGGCCAGACCGCGATGGCCTGATGCGATGCACCGCAATTGACCGCGGGGATCTTCCCCCAACGAATAAAGGAAACACCCATGCAAACCAATCATGACCATTCCGACGTCACCGTGCGCCGCGATGGGCACATTGCCATCGTGGAACTGGCACGGCCGCCTTACAACTACTTCGACGAGACGCTGATCGGGCATCTGGTGGCAGTCTTCGAGCAGCTCGACGACGATGCTTCGTGCCGCGCCATCGTCCTGGCGTCGCAGGGGAAGGCGTTCTGCGCGGGCGCGGATTTCTCCGGCGGCCCGACCGATCCGCAGATGCCGCGCCGGCTGTACCGCCATGCCGTGCGTCTGTTCGCCACGCGCAAGCCCATCGTTGCCGCGGTGCATGGCCCGGCCATTGGCGGCGGCGCGGGACTGGCGCTGGTGGCTGATTTCCGCGTCACCTGCGAGGCCGCGCGCTTCGCCGTCAACTTCAACCGGCTCGGCATTCATCCCGGCTTTGGGCTGTCGGTCACGCTGCCGCGCCTTGTCGGTCCCCAGCAAGCGGCAATGCTGCTCTTCACCGGCAAGCGCATCGATGGCCGCAAGGCGGTCGAGATCGGCCTTGCCGACGTGCTGGCTCCCGATGGCGAGGTGCTCGCGCACGCCGTGGCGCTGGCGCACGACATCGCCGCATCGGCGCCACTGGCCCTGATGTCGACGCGAGCCACGCTCCGCCAGGGACTTGCGGACGCCGTCCTGGCGGCCGTGGACCACGAAGCGTCGGAGCAGGAATGGCAGGTCCGGACCGCCGACTTTGCAGAGGGCGTCGCCGCCACCGCGGCGCGCCGCGAAGCGGTATTCACCGGCAAGTAATAGCCGCGGCATTGCAAAGGAGTCCAACGTGAACCACCTGTTAGAGACCTTCCGCCTGGCGCAGCTTCCGCCGGAAGCCGAGGCCTTCCGTACCGAGGTCAGGCAATTCCTGGCCGAGCACCAGCCGCCCGCGCCGGCCGACCGGCGCGCGCGTTCGTGGATGGGCTTCGATGCCGAATTCAGCCGCCGCCTGGCCGCGCGCGGCTGGGTCGGGCTGACGCTGCCACCGGCGTGCGGCGGCGCGGGGCTCGACGCCTTCCGCCGCTTCGTGCTGGTCGAGGAACTGCTGAGTGCCGGCGCGCCGGTCGCCGCGCACTGGATCGCCGACCGCCAGAGCGGGCCGCTGATCCTGCGCTACGGCAGCGAGCACCAGAAGCAGACTTACCTGCCGCGCATCTGCCGCGGCGAGGCATTCTTCTGCATCGGCATGAGCGAGCCGAACTCCGGGTCCGACCTGGCCAGCGTGCGCAGCCGCGCGGTCCGCACCGAAAGCGGCTGGCGCCTGAACGGCCAGAAGATCTGGACTACCAACGCGCACCATTGCCAGTTCATGATTGCGCTGGTCCGCACGTCGGGCGCGCCGGAGGACAAGCAAAAGGGACTCTCGCAAATCATCGTCGACCTGTCGCTGCCGGGCGTCACCATCCGCCCGATCCACGACCTGACCGGCGACGCGCATTTCTGCGAGGTGATCTTCGACAATGTCGAACTGGGCGAAGACGCGCTGGTCGGTGCGGAAGGCAGCGGCTGGGAGCAGGTCAACGCAGAACTCGCGTTCGAGCGAAGCGGACCGGAGCGCATCTACTCCAGCATCGTGCTGCTCGACCTGTGGGCCAGCCAGTTGCGCCGCCACGGCGCCACGCGCGAGCAGTCGGCCGCGCTGGGCCGCTTCGCCGCGCATATCGCCACGCTGCGCAGCATGTCGGTGGCGGTGACGGCCAAGCTCGCGCGGCATGAAAGTCCTGTCGTGGAGGCTGCGGTCGTCAAGGATCTCGGCACCGAGATCGAGCAGGCGATTCCCGCCTGCATCGAGGCCGCCATGTCCGCCGACCCCGACGCGCCGGCAGATGCCGAGCTTTACCGCACCGTTGCCTATCTGAGCCAGATCTCGCCGACCTTCTCGCTGCGCGGCGGCACGCGCGAGATCCTGCGCGGCATGATCGCGCGCAGCCTGGGCCTGCGCTAAGGAGAGTTGCCATGTTCGTAGAAGCCATCGAAGCCATCCTGCAAGACCAGTTCACACCATCGGCCATCCGCGCCATCGAGAACACCGGCAACGCCAGGCCTGCCTGGCAGGCGCTGGCCGATGCCGGCTTCCTGGAGCTGCTCGCCACCGAGCAGGCCGGCGGCGCGGGGCTCGGCCTGCCCGATCTCTTCCCGATCCTCACCACCATCGGCCGACACGCGGTGCCGGTGCCGCTCGCGCAGAGCATCGCCGCCCGCGCGCTGCTCGCGCGCGCGGGCGCCGAAGTGCCGACCGGAATGATCACGCTCGCCCAGTCGTGCCGGTACGATGCCGATGGCACGCTTGTCTGCGCCTACACGCCCTTCGGCACGATCGCCGACCACGTGCTCGCCGGCGGCCCCGATGGGCTGCTGCTGCTCGACTGCCGCCACGCGCAACGCGAAGCGACCGGCGTGCGCGGCAGCCAGTGCGCGTCGCTGCGCTGGCCGCCGGGCCATGCAGCCGTACCGCTGCCCGGTGTGACGTCCGGCGAAGTACAGGCCTGGGGTGCCGCGCTGCACGCTGCGCTGATCGCCGGCGCCGCCGCGCGCGTGGGGGACATGACGTTGCGGTACTGCCAGGACCGTTCGCAGTTCGGCAAGGCCATCGGCAAGTACCAGGCCATCCAGCATCAGCTGGCCGTCATGGCGGAACACATCGCCGCCGCCACGGTAGCCGCAGAGCTCGCCTTCTGCGCCGACGGCACGCAACCGGCGCGGCTGCCCGCTGCCATCGCCAAGACGCGCAGCAGCGAGGCGGCGCAACTGGTGGCCGCCACCGCACATGCGTTGCATGGCGCGATCGGAGTGACCGAGGAATACGATCTGCAACTGTTCACGCGCCGGCTGCATGAATGGCGGGGGGCACATGGATCGGAGGCTTGCTGGGCTCCTGCCGTCGGCGACGCATGGCTTGCCGGGGAGATGTCGATTGTGGAATTTGTCAGAAGCGTGGCCCTGCCGGCAGCTTTGCCAAACTGACGTTCATTCCATAACGAGGCGTCCGGTGGCCTTGTGGGTGAAGAGGGGGTGAAGGAAGCAGTGGCGACGCAATGCCTGTAGCCCCGACTTGCGAACGGATACCGCCATTGCCCTCCCCAGACATCTCGTGTCCCGGGGCCTGGCGCTTTCCGTTCGCTAAGACACCCCTCCCCGCAGATCAGCAATAAAAAAAAGACCGACCATCAAAGATGATCGGCCCCAAGCTCACAGCTCATGGAGATTCAGTTCCCCGCCCCCCGCGCGGCATCCGGCGAAAAATAGGCTTCTACGTATTTCGGCTCGCTGTTCAGCCGCGGCGGCTGACCTTCGTTGGTCAACCGGTCCGCCAGGTAGGCGCCCGAGATCAGGTCGTGGTAGAACACCGCGGTGGGGTAGAAGCGCTTCGCATCGTAGGCATAGACGTTAGCCTGGATGTTGGTGCGCCAGAGCTGGCCACGGCTGTCGTAGTTGTCCGCCAGCACGCCGTACCACGAATCCTCGTCGATATAGATGATGCGCTTGGCGTACTGGTGGCGGAAACCTTGCTTGAGCGTGGCTTCCAGCACCCATACGCGGTGCAGCTCGTAGCGCATGTTGGTCGAGTCTGCATGGCCCTTGGTCAGCAGGTCCTGGTACTTGATCGACGGCGAGCTCATGCGGTAGTTGTTGTACGGCACGTAGAGCTCGCGCTTGCCGACGATCTTCCAGTCATAGCGCTCCGGCGAGCCGTTGAAGAAGTGGTCGTCATCCACCGTGCGGAAGCCACCGGGGCCGAACGGCTGGTCATAGCCATACTCTGGCGCCTGGCGCACGCGGCGCGTGCCCGGGTTGTAGGACCAGGCGCGGTTGGTGTCCGGTTCGGCGCTGTCGTAGAGGCTAAAGCCCGTGAGGATCGAGCCGCGGTCGCGCAGCGGCAGTTCGGTGTACATGCGGTAGAACGTGCGCGTATTCAGCGCCGCCTTGCCGTCGAAGTGCTGGTTGTCCTTGGGCGACCAGATCTCGTACTTGACCTTGCCCCAGGCGATTTTTCCGTCGGCGTAGACCACGGCCTGGTCGTAGACCGCGCGCTCGCTCTCGATCGCCGAAGCGAAGCGCAGGTTCCACAGCAGTTCCAGCCCGGTCTTGGGAATCGGGTATGGCACGGTGGGCGGGCTGTTCTTCACGCCATTGCCTTCGCCGAGCATTTCGATCTGGGGCGCATAGGTGCGGATCGCCTTGTAGGTGCCGTCGTCATAGCGGAAGTCGCGATGCGTGGCGTAGACCGGCAGCTTGAACGTTTCCGGGAACTTCTTGAACAGCGCCTTCATGCCTTCAGTCAGCTGCTTGTCGTACTGCGCCATGTTCTGCGCAGTGATGACATACAGCGGCTTTTCATCGGCATACGGGTCCGGGTAGCGTTCGCCGGGCTTGTAGGCGAGCCCCGTGGGCGCGCCCAGCCACTTGCCCGTCCACGCGGGAATGGTGCCGTCCTTGTTGGCGGCGCGCTCCGCGCCCAGCGGCGTGAGGTTGCCGTCCAGTTGCTTGAGGTCGTCCTGGGTAATCTTCGCCGTGGCCATCGTGACGGCCAGGGCGCCGGCCGCCAGCACGCCGGCGTGCAACAGAATCTTCAGTGGTCGGGCTTTCACGTCTGTCTCCTGGAAAGTTTTGTCGTGCCCGCTGCCATCGCGCGCAGCGTGGCACCAATTTGCCCTGCCGCTGCGCTAGCGGCTTCGTCCGCTCGGACTCGTCCGTTCGGAGTATGCGAACGCGCGCGGCGCCGCCATAGCATCGGGCGGCCGGCATGTGCCGGCACGAGTCAATCCACGCCGGCGGGCAAACGGCCGGCGCAAAAGGAGGAGCAGATGGCCAAGGCAGAGAATCTCGTTACGTCGATCCACGTCGACATCAACGCACCCGCATCGCTGGTGTGGGAAGTACTGACCGACTTCGGGCGCTATGCGGAATGGAACACCTTCTGCCCGGGCCTGGAGACCACCGGCCGGCTGGGCGATATGGTGCATATGCAGGTACGCATCCCGGGCACCGAGCAGGTGATTCCCGTCAACGAATACCTGGTGGCATGGGAGCCGGAACGGCTGCTGTCATGGGAGCAGCGCCCCACCGACGAGAACAAGGATGCCGCGCGGCGCGACCAGTACGTGCAGGCCATCGGCACCGCACGCAGCCGCTACTTCACCACGGACCTCTTCCTGGGGCTGAACGCCGACACCATCATGCGCGAGCACGGTGCCTGGGTGAAGCAAGGCTTCGACCAGGTGGCGCGCGATGTCAAGACGCGTGCCGAGGCCCTTCACGCGCAACGGTAATAAGGCGAGCGCTTCGCGCTCGCCTGAGGTTGCTGACAACGTCAAAAGCAGCGACTGTTGTCTCCCCTCTCCCATTTATGGGAGAGGGGCGGGGGAGAGGGCAGGAGTCGCCACGAAGTGATGCGTCATGGTGCTTGCCATGCGCTTGCCCTCTCCCCCAACCCCTCTCCCGCAAGCGGGAGAGGGGAGCAAACAAGCTGGTGCGCCAGCTTTGTCGTTAATCAGAAATCGAGTGGCCGCTGTACCGCGTCGACGCCGCCATCGATGAAGACGACGTTGCCGTGCATGTAGGAAGCCTGCGGGCTGCACAGGAATTCGATCAGCGAGGCCACCTCTTCCGGCTGCGCGCGCCGGCCCATCGGCGGCAGGAAATCGCGAATCGCATCGCCATAGCGCGGATCGTCCAGGCCCGCCTGTAGCAGCGGCGTCTGCACCGCACCGGGTGCCACTACGTTCAGGCGCACGCCGGCCCTGCCCCACACTGCGGCGCGGTGCCGCGCGGCGGCGGCCACGGCGTTCTTGGCGCTGGCATATGCCACGTAGCCGGACTGATCGCGCGTGACGTCGTCCGCTGCCGCGGCACGCACCAGCGCATGCACGCCGGCCTCGTCGCCGCGCAAATAGGCATCGCGCAGCGGGCTGCCCGCCCACGATTGCAGCGTGGCCGAGTTCGATGACACCACCACGGCGCATGGATCGGTGCCCTGCCGCAAGGCTTCGAACAGCCCGTCGAGCAGCGCCACCACACCGAAGTAGTTGACGGATGCCACCAGCGTGGCGGGATCGACGTGCGGGCCCACGCCGGCGCAGCAGATCAGCTTGTCGATCTTGCCGCCGGACTGCGACAGCGCGCCGTCGATCGCCGCGGCGCGGCCCTCCGGCGTGGAAAGGTCGGCTTGGATCTGCGCGTCGCGCAGGTCGATGCCGATGACCCGGCAGCCGGTGTCAAGCAGGCGCTGGCGAATGGCCGCGCCCATGCCTGACGCGGCACCGGTGATGACCGCAGTTGTCATGGTGTGTTTCCGTACTTGAAGAATGAATTGGACTGGCAAGAAGACATCACGGTGCCGGCCGCTGGCCCAGCACCGTCAGCGCTGCGACGCCGCGGCTGCGTACGCAGGCGTCGTCGCAGGCCTCGCGGCCGGCGTCGGCCGACACGAAGATGCCGGCACGGTGTTCGCCCGGCTCGTCGCGGCCGGCAAACAGGCCCGATCCGCCCGTTGCCAGGCCCACCGCCACACCGGCCGCCATGCCGGCACCAAGCGCCGCCAACCACCGAGTCCGCTTCATCGCTGTCTCCCGTCCGCCCTTTTTGCGAGGCTGTGAGTGGATCGTAGTCAGTGGAACGGGTGCCCGATTCGTCCAAGCAGACTAGGGGGTATCCCGCACCGGCGCCCGCGCGGCAGTGGCAACTGCTGCACATTGGGGAGATGCCAGCAGCAGATCGGCGCCCGCGTACAGCCGCGCCAGCGGTGCGGCGCAATGCGCCAGGCTCGACGGCGCCAGCGACAGCGACTGCGCGCTCAGCAAGCCCCACAGGTGCGCCACCAGCAGGTTCGCGCGCTGCGGATCGGGCAGCCATGCCCTCAGTCGTTCGCACGCATATTCGGCGCGCTGCTGCACATGGGCGCGCAGCGGGCAGAGCTCGCAGTCTTCCGTGCAGCGGTGCTGCACCACCGCAGACAGCAGGTTGGCATGCGGCGCCAGCGCATCGCCATCGAGCAGCGCTGCAAGCAAGCGCTCGAGCTGCCCCGGCGCATCCGCATCGCAACGCGCGAGCCGCAGCGAAATCTCGGCCTCGGCACTGGACAGCAACGCGCTGAACAGTTCGGCACGGGACCGGAAATGCCCGTAGATGGCGCCTCGCGTCATGCCTATGGTGCGCGCGACCTCCTCCAGCGTGACACAGTGCGCGCCGCGCTCGCGGATGACCTGCCAGGCACTGGCAAGGACGCGTTCGCGCGTGACGGCCGCATCCTCGCGGCGGCGCCGGCCCATGGCTGCGCGCGTCTTATACAAAGTGAAGATCGTCCGGTCCCCAGTAGGCCCGCATGCTGCGGATGCGACCATCGGCGCCGAAGGTCATGACGTCGGTCACGTCGATGCGGGCCGGACGCCCTTCCATGCGGACATGGACCGAGAATGTCAGCGCGGCGGCATCGCCATGCGAACCGCGCGGTGGCGCCATCACCTCCAGCCGCGCGCCCAGCGAGGTGGTGTGCCGGTAGAACGCAAGGATCGCGTCGCGTCCGGCAATCACCTCCCCGCCGACCGGGTCCTCTACGGTCGCGTCGTCGGCATACAGTGCGGCAACGCCCTGGGCGTCTCCGGCATTGAAGCGTTCCACGTATTGCAGCAGCGTGGCTTTCCTGGCGGCGTTGTCAGCCATCATCGTTCTCCTGAGCGGTTCAGCGGGACGGTGCCGTATCGGCAAGAAAGCCGAGGCATTCGCGGTTGAAGTAGTCCGCGTGTTCGACCATGACCCAATGGCCGCAGCGGTTGATCATCACGAACCGCGCATCGGCGCAGCCGGCGAGGAACTTCATGGCGCCGCCGGCGGGATTGAACTGGTCTTCGGTGCCCCAGAAGCCCAGCACCGGGCACTGGATCTCGCCAAGCCGCTCGGTCAGGTTCGGCACGCGCATGGTCGCCAGCACCTCGCGCGGCTGCTCGCGGCACACCGCCATGCGTTCGTCGACCAGCGCGTCAGTCACAAGGCTGGCATCGTGGACCAGAAGCTGCAGCAGTTGCCGCATGGTGTCAGGGTTCATATGCCCGCCGGTGAACAGCGACACCATGCGCTGGATACCCGCCATCTGGAAGTAGGTCTCGCGCTCTTCGACACCGCCGGGCGCCATCATCACGAGCCGGCTGACATGCTCGGGATAATCGAGCGCGTATTGCAGCGCAATCGCGCCGCCGAGCGAATTGCCAACCAGCACGCAGCGCGGCAGTTCCAGCGCCAGCAGTTGCTCGCGCAGCGCGGCGACGAAGAAGTCCAGCGTGTATTCGACGTCATCCGGCTTGGACGACAGCCCGTAGCCCGGCAGGTCCACTACCACCGTGCGAAAGCCCGCCGCGCCTAACGCCGGCACGTTGTGGCGGAAGTTGCTGTGGCCGCTCGCGCCCGGTCCGCTGCCGTGGATGAATACCACGGGCTCGCCACTGCCCGTGTCCAGGCAGTGCAGCCGCAGGCCCGCGGCCGTGGTGGTGAAGCGCCCGACCGGCAGCGATGGGTGCAGCGACGAAGGCGTGGCGGCTGGCGTAGCCGGCTGTGACGTAGCGGACATGGTGGCGTCTCCCGTTGTAGTGGCGACGATAGTGCTGGGCGCGCGCGCGCCGGGCATCGTTCATTCGGACTACGATCGGCGTGGCCGCTTCTCCTACGATGGGCGCTCCAATGACAGGGAGAGCACCCATGACGGAATTCGACTACACCGGCCAGACCGTGCTGGTAACGGGCGGCATGCGCGGCATCGGCCGCGCCATCAGCGAGGCCTTTCTGCGTGCCGGGGCGCAGGTCTGGGTATGTGGGCGCACCGTGCCTGCAAGCCGTGACGAACTGCCGCGTGCCGACGGCCGCGAAGCGCACTTCATCGCGGCCGACATTCGCGATATGGAGCAGGTCGATGCCATGCTCGCGCAGATTGCGCAGGACAGCCCGACGCTCGACGTGGTGGTCCACAATGCCGGCGGCTCGCCCTTTGCGATGGCCGCCGACGCCTCGCCGCGGCTGCTTGAATCGGTGATCCGCCTGAACCTTGTGGCACCTCTGCAACTGGCGCAACGTACCAACGCGCGCATGCAGCAGCAGGCAACGGGCGGCACGCAGCTTTTCATCGGCAGTATCAGCGCGCTGCGGCCGTCGCCGGGCACCGCGGCCTATGGCGCCGCCAAGGCCGGCATCCTCAACGCGGTACGCACGCTGGCCGTGGAATGGGCGCCCAAGGTGCGCGTCGTTGCCGTGAGCCCGGGGCTGGTGCTGACGGAGACGTCGCAGCAGCAGCACTACGGTGATCCGGAAGCGCTGCGTGAAGTGGCTGAAACCGTGCCGCTGGGCCGGCTTGCTAGTCCGCAGGACATTGCCAGCGCCTGCCTGTTCTTCGCCTCGCCGCACGCGTCCTATGTGTCGGGCGCGAACCTCGTCATCGACGGTGGCGGCGAGCGGCCGGCATTTCTGGGTGCTGCATCGGTGAACCATTCCTGAGCGCTGCGGCTTGGGGAATCCGCCTAGTCCGTTCTGCCGATTTGTGCACCGCCGCCCCTCTCTACGCTTGCGCCTAGCGAGCGCTAATCGAAGTGTCAGGCAATGAACCATCACCGATACCAAGGGGAGACAACCATGCACATTCCACGATCCTGCCCACTGCCGGCGAAACCAGGGCGCTTCCGCAAGCTGCGGCCGATCGCCGCTGCGGCGGCCCTGGCCGCTTTGCTGTCGTCAGGCGCCCAGGCAGGAGAAACCATCGATCTCGGCCACGACACCACGCTCGACTACAGCGTCACGGCCAGCTACGGCGCTGCCGTGCGCACCGG
Source organism: Cupriavidus numazuensis (assembly GCF_905397435.1). Classification (GTDB taxonomy): domain Bacteria; phylum Pseudomonadota; class Gammaproteobacteria; order Burkholderiales; family Burkholderiaceae; genus Cupriavidus; species Cupriavidus numazuensis. The sequence goes on along the minus strand of NZ_CAJPVI010000071.1, from coordinate 5,224 downwards.
TACCCAAAGCAACACGCTGCTAAGCCCGGCCAACATCAACGGCGACGACGGCAACCGCAACTTCAAGCGCGGCGATATGACCGCCAACCGCGTTTCGCTGCTGGGCGAAGCCCACGTCAAGCACGACGCGTTCGGCGCGCTGGTGCGCGGCAGCGTGTTCTACGACTGGGCCTACAGCGGCACCAACTCGAACAACGCGCCGGGCACGGTCAACCACAGCGGCCCGTTCAACGAGTTCACCGGTTCCGCGCGCGACTACCACGAGTCCCGCGCGCAGCTGCTCGATGCCTATGTCTACGGTGCGGTGCCGATCGAAAGCACTCAGCTCAGTTTCAAGCTCGGCAACCAGGTGGTGGCCTGGGGCGAAAGCCTGTTCTTCGCCAACATCGCCGGCGCGCAAGGGCCTGCGGATGCGACCAAGGCCTTCGTGCCGGGCGCGGAGGTGAAGGACATCCTGCTGCCGGTGCCGCAGGCCTCAGTGCAGTGGCAGGTCACGCCGGCATTCAGCCTGATGGGCTATTACCAGTTCACCTTCAAGCCGAACCAGATCTTCGCGCCGGGCAGCTACTTCAGCACGTCCGACATCGTCGGTCCGGGCGCCGAGTTCATCATCGGGCCGGGCTTCCGCATTCCGCGCGGCCCCGATATCTCGCCGTCCGACTGGGGCCAGTGGGGTATCGGCGGGCGCTTCCGTGTGTTCGAAGACACCGAGATCGGCCTCTACCAACTGCGCTATCACGACAAGAATCCGAGCGTCGTGACCTCGCTGTTCCCGACGCTGCAGTACCAGCAGAAGTACTTCGGCGGCATCAACCTGACCGGTGCCAGCTTCTCGACGCAGCTGGCCGGCGCCAACGTCGCGGGTGAAATCAGCTACAAGGACGGCGTACCGATGCTGGTCGACGTGGCCGGGTCGCCCACCGCATCGCGCGGCAAGGCGCTGCAAGCACAGCTGTCGGCGATCTATGCGATCGGGCCGACCTTCCTGGCCAACTCGCAGTCGCTGCTCGGTGAAATCGCCTATCTGCACGTGCTCGGCGTGGATTCGGTGATGGGCTTCGACAAGCTGTCGAACACGCGCAATTCCGCAGCATTCCAGGTCGGCTGGTCGCTCACGTACAACAACGTGTTCGACGGCTGGGACCTGACGGTACCGCTCACGTATGCGCAGCAGTTCAGCGGCAACGCTGCCGTTGCCGGCGCGTTCGGCACGCTGATGGGGTACGGCGACAAGCGCGCCAGCGTTGGCCTCACGTTCAAGTACCTGAACAACCTGGAACTCAACCTGACCTACGCCGCGTTCATCGGCGGCGCCAGCATCGCCAACCGTCCTCTGTCTGACCGCGACTACGTGGCCTTCAACGCCAAGTACTCCTTCTGACCTGTACGCGCCGCGGCGGCATGCCGCCGCGGCTGCATCGCTTGAAATCCCCTCCCCCATGACTGCCGACCTGATCACCACGCTCAGCAACGAACTTCACCATGCGCTTGTCACGCGCTCGCCGGTGCCGCCCCTGAGCGGCCGCGGACTGGGCCTGGGCATCGGCGACGCCTACCGCATCCAGCAAGGCTTCATTGCGCACCGGCTCGCGGGCGGCGACCGCATCACGGGCAAGAAGATCGGCGTGACCAGCCAGGCCGTGCAGCAGATGCTCGATGTCCACCAGCCTGATTTCGGCATCCTGCTGCAGAGCATGCACTATGCCGAAGGACAGCCGATTCCCACCGACATGCTGATCCAGCCGCGCGCCGAAGGCGAGATCGCGTTCTTCCTGCGGCGCGATCTGCGCGGACCCGGCGTCACGCGCGACGATGTGCTCGATGCCACCGAGTCGGTCGCGGCATGCTTCGAGATCGTCGATTCCCGTATCCGCGACTGGCGCATCCGCATCGAAGACACGGTTGCCGACAACGCCTCGTGCGGGGTCTACGTGCTCGGCGACGAGCGTGTCAGCCCGCACGCACTCGACCTGGCTGCGTGCGCCATGACGCTCGAAAAGAACGGCGAATGCATCGCCACCGGGCTCGGCAGCGCCGCGCTGGGCCACCCCGCCGATGCCGTGGCGTGGCTGGCCAACACGCTGGGCAGCTTCGGCATTCCGCTGCTGGCGGGCGAAACCATTCTGTCGGGCTCGCTGGCAGCGTTGATTCCGGTGCAGGCGGGCGACCGGCTGTCCATGCAGATCAGTGGCATCGGTGGCTGCACCGCACAATTCATCTGAAGCGCACACTACCCGCACGCAGCAACGCTCGACGCGGCGTTGCTGCAACGCGAGGATTCCTCCAACTCGATGCTGGAAGCCGGTCCCCCGCGCGACCGGAGCTTTGTAAATACTGCACCACGACGCGCCGCCTATTACTCCGCGTGATCGACCTGCACAGGGCAAAGGCGAATTCTTCAGGCCTTTGAAAAAGCTCCAGCCCAACATGCGCATCGGGCAAATAAGCCGGCACATGCATCGGTACTCGTGCACCACATAGGAAATCTGCTGCATATTTCCTGCTCCACTTCCAGGCAGGCACTGCGTCTGGCATGACGAATGCAGACGTACACGCGGGATCTCGCCGGGCGATACCGTGGCCTATCCCATTTCTGGAGACACCTGGAGAACACAAATGTCAAAAGACATTGGATGCAGAACTTTGCCAGCAACTATACGACTGGCACCCCACGTCCTTGCCACTGCCGCCGTGCTGGTGCTATCTGCCTGCGGCGGCGGAGGTGGTGACGACGACCATGCCGGAAATGAGCACCCGGCGACCCCGGTGTCGTGCGAAAACATGCCCGGCAAGACCGTTTCCGCCAGCAACATCGGCTTGCCGACCAAGGGCGCGACCGTGACCGATGCGGTCAAGGTACCGGCCTCGGGCGGCGGCCAGCTTGGCACCGGCGAGTATTGCAAGGTGACCGGCACGATTACCTCGGTTGATCCGACGGCGCCGGCGATCAAGTTCGAAGTCGACATGCCGGCGAGCTGGAACCAGAAGGTGGTCATGTTCGGCGGCGGCGGCTACGACGGCACCATCCCCAACACGGCAGGCAATGTGCCCGCCGGCCCGACTGACCAGCCCACGCCGCTTGCGCGCGGCTATGCCACGTTCGCCAGCGATTCCGGCCACCAGGCCGGCGCGCTCGGCAGCCGCGACGGTTCGTTCGGCACCAATGACGAAGCCTTGCGCAATTTCGCCGGCGACGCGCTCAAGAAGACCCGCGACGTCGCGGTCGCGCTGATCCAGATGCACTATTCCGCCGATGGCCCGAAGAAAGCCTATTTCGCGGGTGGCTCGAGCGGCGGCCGCGAAGCGCTGGCAGTGGTGCAGCGCTGGCCCCAGGACTGGGATGGCGCCATCGTGCTCTACCCTGCCTGGAATGCCGCGAGCCTGGACCTGCAGTTTGGCCGCATCACCCGTGCGCTGGCCGCGCCGGGCGCTTATCCGAACCAGGCCAAGCGCAAGGTGCTCTATGACGCTGCGATTGCCGCCTGCGACAACCTCGACGGTGTGAAGGACGGCCTGATCAGCAATGTTTCTGCGTGCAATACCAACTTCGACCCGTCAACGGCAATGCTGAACGGCCAGCCGGTACGCTGCGCCAACGGTGCCGATACCGGCGACACTTGCCTGTCGGACGCGCAGATCAACGCGCTGAAGGTCTATAACTCCGAGATCGTGTTCGGCTATGCGCTGGGCAGCGGAGAAACGCATTATCCGGGCTTCAACGTCTGGGGCGCGGATCTCGGCATCGCCGGGAATGCCTCCGTACAGGCCACGGTCATCGCGCTGGCGCTCAACCTCGATGCCCCGGCCAACCCGATGCCGACGACTGCCCCGTACGGAAGCGTGTTCTGGGACCAGTGGGCGCGCTACTTCGTGACGCGTGACCCGACTTTCAACTCGCTCACGCTCGACCCGCAGAACCCGGGCTCGTGGCAGGACCGCATCAGCCAGCTCGCCGGCATCCAGGACGTCAACAAGACCGACTTGTCCGCGTTCAGGAACAAGGGCGGCAAGATCCTGATGGCACACGGCATGTCAGACGCACTGGTCAGCACGCGCTCGACGGAAGAGTATTTCACGCGGGTGCAGAGCACGATGGGCGCGGGCAACGTGAGCACGTTCATGCGCTATTACGAGATCCCTGGCTATGGCCATGCGGTGAGCTCGGTGTTCAATGCTTCGTGGGACTCGCTGACAGCGCTGGAAAACTGGGTTGAAAAGAACACGGCGCCTGCCTCGCTGACGGTGACGGACACGGTTGGTGTGCAAGGTCGGACACGTCCGCTTTGCGAGTATCCGAGCTGGCCGAAGTACAACGGCTCCGGCGACGTCAACGCGGCGGCGAGCTTTACCTGCGCCACGCAGTGACGCCATGGCAGGGGCCGGCCATCGCGGGCGGCCCCTGCTTTAACCGCCAGCACCACAGCACGTGGGTCCGCACGCTCCCATGCTTGACTCCACCGACCCATACTTGGCAGGTATGGGTTGAGACATCATAGGTCTTGGACGTGCGAACTGCCGCAGTCCATACTTTTCTCCCGTGGCTGGCCAGCGCATAAAGCCGCGTGAAAGCCCCCTTTCGAATTGGGAAATTTGCGGAGGTGAAGAATTCGCCGATCCTGTACGCCGACAACCGCTGCCCCAACCCCCGAGCGCTTCAGGAAGTTGACAGCAGCACCCTCTGACAATGGAGACAAGGCACATGATGCAAACGCGTACCGTCGGCGACCTCAAGATCACCCGCATCCTCGAGTACGCGGGCCCGACGCACGATCCTGCCTTTCTCTTTCCCGACATCGACCGCGGCGTGCTGGACGCCAACGCGGACTGGATGGCGCCGCATCACTGGATGCCCCATATGAACAAGCTGATCGTGACGATCCAGTTCTGGGTGGTGCATGCCGGCGACAATATCATCGTGGTCGATACCGGCGTGGGCAACTTCAAGCCTCGCGCCGGCATCGCGCGCATGAACATGCTCAACACGCTGGTGCGCGAGTGGATGATCGCGGCCGGCGCGCCCCCGGAGAAAGTCACGCATGTGGTCATGACACACCTGCATGCCGATCATGTCGGTTGGAACACCACCTGGCAGGACAACCGCTGGGCCCCGACCTTTCCTAGGGCCTGTTCACACTAATTTGATTTAGTTGTATGCTTCGGTGATGGAAATCACCGAAGCCCAATATCGACAGATTGAACACTGCTTGCCTCGCCAGCGTGGCAA
>NZ_CAJPVI010000070.1 GCF_905397435.1 Cupriavidus numazuensis | reverse complement strand
GGGTGGCGCGATGCCCTGGAATTCCGGTTACTTCCCGATCTCGATGAAGAACCTGCAACCAGAGGTCAGGGCGAAGGCGATCGAGATCGCCAATGCGCTGCTGGAACAGGGCTACGGTGAAGGCATGGCGATTCGCATTGCCATCGCGCAGGCGCATCGCTGGGCCGCGCGCCATGCCGTTGAAGACGTGGCCATACGTACGCCGGCACACCACCGGCCATGAAGCGGAAGCGTTCCGGACATGGTCCGGGAGCCGCTCAGAATTCTTCCCCGAGCATGCCGGCCCCTGCGGCAGCGTTCTCCGCAGAGCCGTAAGGGCTGCGCTCGATGGCAATCATGCAGTCGGTCGTGAGCAGCAATGACGCGATGGAGACGGCATTCTGCAGGGCGGTGCGTACGACCTTGACGGGGTCGATCACGCCGAGTTCGAGCATATCGCCAAAGCGCTCGCCGCCGGCATCGTAGCCGAGCGTTCCCGACGCCTCGCATACCCGGTGAACTACCGCATCGGCGTCGGCCCCGGCATTCGCGACGATCTGCCGCATCGGCGCGGCCAGTGCCGCGTGGACAATCCGTGCGCCGGCGGCCTGTTCCGCATTTGGCGCTTGCCAGTCCTGCAGCACGGTGCGGGCACGCAGGAGCGCCACGCCTCCGCCCGCGACAATGCCCTCGTCCACCGCGGCCCGCGTGGCATGCAGGGCGTCCTGGAAGCGGTTCTTGCGCTCGTGCAAGGCGCTCTCGGTTGCCGCGCCGACCTTGATGACGGCAACGCCGCCCGTCAGCCGGGCGATGCGCCGCTGCAGACCTTCGCGGTCGTAGTCCGATCGTGCGTCGGGCACCCGGCTGCGCAGTACGGCGATCCGCGCCGCCACGCGGGATGCGTCGGCGCCGGAGCCCACCAGCGTCGTCGCGTCCTTGTTGATTTCCACGCGCCGTGCCTCGCCCAGTTGTTCCAGTCCGACATGCTCAAGGGATGTGCCCGTTTGCGGCGACACCACCGTCGCGCCGGTCAGTGCGGCGAGATCCCCAAGTTGCTCGGTGCGAGAGTCGCCAAAGCCCGGGGACTTTACCGCGCAGCTTTTCAGTGCGCCGCGCAGGTTGTTGACGACCAGCGTCGCCAGCGCTTCGCCTTCCACATCGTTGGCGATGACCAGCAACGACCGGCCTGCCCGCGTCACCGCTTCCAGGATCGGCAGCAACTGTGCGATCGACGAGATGCTTGCGTCGCAAAGCAGTACCAGCGGAGATTCAAGCACGACAGCGCGGCTCTCCGTGGTCGCGAAAAGGGGAGACAGGTAGCCACGGTCGATCAGTGCGCCTTCGGCAATATCCAGCTCGTCGTCCAGCTTGGAGCCATCCTCGACGCTGATGGCGCCGTCCTTGCCCACGTGTTCGACGGCCTGGGCGACCAGCGTTCCGACAGTATGGTCGCCGCTGGCCGAGATGGTCGCAATCTGCCTCATCTCTTCAGTACCGCCGCACGGCTTCGCACTTGCCAGCAAATGTTCGGAAACCAGTTTGCCGGCGGCTTCTATGCCTCGTTTGAGTTGCATCGGGTCGTGACCGGCCTCGACGTACTTCACCCCTTCCGCCACGATGGCGTGGGCAAGCGTCGTCGCAGTCGTGGTGCCGTCGCCGGCGATCTCGCTGGTTCGGACCGCTGCTTCGCAGAGCAGTCGGGCGCCCATATCGGCGAACGGGTCGGGCAGCGAGACGGACTTGGCCACGACCACCCCGGAATTGGCGACCAGGGGCACCATGCCGCGGCGTTCCACGATGACATTGCGACCGCCCGGTCCCAGCGTCACCTTGACTGCCCGGGCCAGCAATTCCACACCGTGAAGCATCTCGCGCCGCGCGTTCTGGTGGAAGATAAGAGTTTTTTCAGGCATGGCGAATCCCGCATCGTGATCCAGGTAGGCAACGGCTCTACCGTAGGTGCCATGGCGGCGCGCGCGTTGATATAACGCAAGGGCAGTGGCGCACCGTGGCGTCAGGCATCGTCAGACCGAGTTTGCGGTTCGGCCCGCACATGCCAGTGCATCAGCACCAGGGCGCTTCCCGCCATGCCGCCAAGATGGGCAAAGTATCTCGTCTGGCCCCTGGCTTTGCTTCCTCAAACATAGACGAGCCCTGTCGACGGGAATTGCTCCGTATCAACGCATGCAGAAACGCTCAGTCATGGCGCTTTCCGAGGCCGTGGCGTCCCACCGCCTCCGCTTACCGGGTGCCTGTGCAATTCCTTTGATCCAGCTTAAGTCACGGTCTGGCCGGGCGCATAGCTTATCCCTATGCGACCCGCGGTCGCGGCCAAAGCGAAACTTGCGGTGTGTGACGCCGGCTGCTACGCCATCTTCGCCGGTGCGCCCGGCCGTCAGGCGCGCTGCAGGATTCCATCAACGAGGAGCTCAACATGAAAGTCCGTGCACAGTTTGTGAAAGTTCGACCCGTTCGGTGGAGTCCGTTTCCCGTCGAGCACATTACCGACCGCTACAAGCAGCCCACCGCAGCGCCCATTCTTGCGACCTGTCCTGTCTGCCATGCTGTCTTCATGCGGGGCCACTGGCAATGGCGCGCGGCGCCGTCCGGCGCGGCACACCTCGTGTGTTCGGCATGCGCGCGCACGGCTGACGGCCTTCCCGCGGCGCGGGTGGTGCTCGCCGGCGGCTTCGAGGCGACACATCGCCAGGAGATTCTCGCGCTCGTCCGCCACCGTGAAGCCGGGTTGCGCGCGCAGCATCCGATGGAACGACTGATGTCCATCGAATCCGACGAGCAAGGCACTGTTATCGCGACCACTGGCGTGCACCTTGCGCGCGATATCGGCAATGCCATCCATCACGCTTACCGCGGCAAGCTTACGATCGACTACGACCATGCTGAAACCGAATTGCATGTGAACTGGCTCCGGGATTGACCGGAGGCCCCGAACAAGAAGGGAGGCTCGAATGAAACTCGTCACTGCGCAGCAGGTAATGATCGACGCGGATGACGTGGTCCTTCCGGGGGAACTGGCCTTGCCTGACGCACCCCGCGGGATTGTCCTGTTCGCCCACGGCAGTGGCAGTTCCCGCCATAGCCCGCGCAACCGTCTGGTCGCGTCGATGCTGCATGATGCCGACATCGGTACCTTGCTGTTCGACCTGCTGACGCCGGAAGAGGATACTGGTCTGACGCGGCGTTTCGATATTGCGCTGCTGAGCGACAGGCTCAGCGCTGCGACGGAATCAATTGAACGTCTGGCAGGGCAGCGCGATCCGAGACTTGGCTACTTTGGTGCGAGCACCGGCGCGGCTGCGGCTGTGCGTGCCGCCGCGGCCCCTGCGGCGCATAGGCGCATCGACGCGGTCGTGTCCCGCGGCGGGCGAGTTGATCTTGCCGGCCACGATGCGCTCTGCCGCCTCGCCTCTCCGCTGCTGATGATCGTCGGGGAGGCCGATCCGGTCGTCGTCAACCTCAATGCGCACGCGGCGGCGTGGATGTCCTGTGAGAAGCGGCTGGAAGTGATTCCTGGCGCTACCCACCTGTTCGAAGAGCCCGGCGCCTTGGAGCAGGTGGGCAAGCTTGCGGCCGGATGGTTCGTTCGCCACTTTGCCGCAGCCGAAAGGAAAAGGGAAACGTAGCGCTCAGGCACCGACTGCCAACGGGCGCACGGGCGTCGGTTCGCTCGTGACCGCGGATAAGAATGAATGCGCGGCCATCGCCATGGTGGATCCGCGAAGGCGCTCAGGGAAGAGCGTACTCTTGCGCGGCACCGATCATGCCGTTGATCACGATTCGTCTTCCGGATCACTGCGGACAAGGAGTACAGGCCTGGTGCTCTGGCTTACGACCCCCTGAGCGACGCTCCCCATGACAACGCGTGCAATTCCACGGCGCCCGTGTGTACCAAGGGCGATCAGGTCCGCATTCCAAGTACCGGCGTGCGCCAGTATCGTCCCGGCAATACGCCCCCTGGCCAGGGGCTTGTCAACCAACTCTATGGAATGGCGTAAGCCGGCAGCCTTCAGGAGCTCACTGCATGCGAGCAGGACGTCCCGTCCATAGGCCGTCATGTTCCGGAGCAGATCTTCGCGGTCGATGAAGGCTACCTCCAGTAGCGCTTCGCTGTCGTCAACGACGTAGATAACTTTTACTTCGGCGTTGCTGCCCTTGGCGAGATCGATGGCGGCTAAGGTCGCCAGGCGGGACGCATGACTGCCGTCGACCGCAACGAGAATCTTCCTGTACATGCCGCTTCCTCCGCATTCATCAGCAGCGCCCCGGGCGCGGCGCCGCACATGCAACGAAGGCTAGGTGGCCTGTGGGAAAGAGGGTTGACGCATCGCAAGAGTATGCCGCTGTGGGCTGTTGTAGCGAGAAGGCAGCCGAAAAGTGATTTGCATCAATGACCATCGGCTCAAGGAATATACGTTGAAACGGAGTCGACAAGCGGATATGTCATGCGACGGACCGCCTGCCAACTCATGCTGACATCAGGTTTAGCAACCGCTATCGAATGGGGGATGCAATGCAGAACATTGTCCTGGCGACCGATGGGTCAACTTATAGCGATGCCGCTGCTCGATGCATCGCGGAGGGCAAGCTGTTTCGCAACGATGTATGCGTGCATGTCGTGCATTGCCTCCCCGACGTATCCGGCGAGGTAAAGGCTTATATCAACAAGCGGGACATCGAAGCCTGGCATACCGAGGAAAGCAGCAAGGTCATGACGTCCACCATCAACATCCTGCAAGGGGCAGGGGTGCAAGCGGTATGCAAAGCCCTCGTCGGCTTTGCGCCCGAGAGAATCGTTGCGTATGCAAATGAAGTCAAAGCCGCGGCCATTGTCTTGGGGACGCACGGGCGCGGTGCGTTCCTTGATGCCATCGTGGGCTCGGTGGCAAGCCGCGTGATCGCTCACGCAGCTTGCCCGGTAGTCCTCGTCAGGGCCACAAACAAGTCGGAGTAGCCATGGCTGCCAGCGTGACCTCCTCCGGGGAGGACCATTATGGGCGCTTCCTACGCGCTCTGATCCTAACTGGCTGCGCTGGGTGTTCCGCCCGGTGCACCGGCGCATACGCTCGGCCTTTGATGGAGTCGCGCACCTCGCGACCGACAGGGCGAGATGCCGGCTGAAATCACGATGGGGACCGAAGTCCCCATCGGCTGTCTTGGTCTACAAGGCTTCAGCGGCCCCGGCATTGGCCTCAGGCGGCCAGTGCGAAACGCTCATCGTTGGCGTTTATGGAATTTGCTTCATTTACGTCGATCGCCTGACGGGTTGCCTGCGCCCCTTTGTACGCCCTGTCGAAACCAATACACCCCCACCTCAGCGCACCGCGTGTCGCGGTACGCTGAGGTGGAGGTGAGGGGATTCGAACCCCTGTCCAGAACGCCGCCAGATTGCCGGGATAACAACCATGTTTCTGATATGGAGCGTCAACTGCCATTTTCAATAGCGAGGAGAGCGCCGAGGTCTGCTGCGAACTTCGCCATGATGGACAGGGCAGTCCACGGCGCGTGGTGGTGCCGAGCGTGGGGCATTGCGCACCCGGATAGGGCTTGCCTCCCTGTCTTGTTCCTTATCAAGCCGCTGTGCCAGGACGCCCCTATATTGACCTTGCACCGGTACGCGATGGTTGTCGCCTGCGCGGCGGTGGTTACAGAAACGGGAGTGAACGATGAACGATATCCGTGCAGATCTTGCAGTACACAGGGACGCGTTGATTCGCGACACCAATGTATTGCTCAGTGACGTACAGGCCTTGCTCAAGGACGTCGCGGACGAGGCTGGCACCGAAGCCAGTCAGGCGCGAACCGAACTCGCGAGCCGGCTGCGTGCGCTACAGGCGCGCCTGGACGCACTGCGTGAGGCTGGCCGTGATCGCGTCGGGCAGTTCGCCGAGACCGCGGACTTGTATGTCCACGAACATCCGTGGCAATGCATCGGGACCGTCGCGGCGATTGGCGCAGCGACCGGCGCGATTGTGGCATTGGCCGTCGGCCGCCGGTAGCCGGTAGCCGGTAGCGTTTCGCAACCGGTGTCGATAGCCGTCGGGTTGTGGATGGAGGCGAGGGATGAGTCCAAAGCCGAGCACGGAGCACCTGGTCTTTTCCATGCCAGGGAACGAGCGGCAGGCGGCGGCGCTTTGCCGTGCGTTGCATGCGAAAGCTGGGAAGGCCATCGTGCGGCACTTTCCGGATGGCGAATCCGTTGTCATGCTGCAGGAAGACGTGGCGGGCCGGGATGTCATCCTTGTCTGTACGCTGGACCACCCGGATGCCAAGGTATTGCCGCTGTTGTGGCTAGCAGCGGCTGCGCGCGAGAATGGCTCGGCCCGGATGGGGCTGTTGGCGCCCTATCTGCCTTACATGCGGCAGGACAAGGTTTTTCGCGCTGGAGAGATTGTCTCTGCCAGGCATTTCGCAGCGTTGCTCTCCGGCCACTTCGACTGGTTGGTAACAGTTGATCCCCACCTGCACCGCATTGGCTGCCTGTCGGAGATCTTCTCCATTCCGACTGTCGCGATTCATGCTGCGCCGGCCATTGCGCAATGGATCCGCAACGAGATCGCGGCGCCACTGATCATTGGTCCGGACGAGGAGAGCCGTCAGTGGGTGGAGGACATTGCGACCCGGTGCGAGGCCACAGCCGTTGTGCTAGAGAAGGACAGGTTGAGCGACACGGCCGTCCATATCGCCGTACCGACGTTGCCGCGAGCGGGAGACAGTACGCCGGTGCTCGTCGACGACATTGTCTCCACAGGGCACACCATGCTGGAGGCCGCCAGGCGGCTTCGCGAACACGGATATCGGCCACCAGTATGCATATGCGTTCATGCGTTGTTTGCCGGTACTGCTTACGCAGATCTTTGCGCCGTCGCTGCCGACGTTGTGAGTTGCGACACCGTGGAGCATCCGTCCAATCGGATCCCGCTTGCTGCCTGGTTGGCGGCGGGCGTCCAAGCTGAAGCGGACGGCCTGCGTAACGATCCCGCGCGGATTCAATGTGGAAGTGCCACTGCGGTAGAGAAAACGGATCGTGTCAATCCCTGCGAAGGCGTGACACCGTTGCGGAACCGCTTCGTGTAGGCTCGTTGTCTATCACCTCTTGCTCATTCTGTGCAGTTACGCCATGGCGCCATACCTCCGCATCGCCACCCGAGCGCTCGGCGTCGGTGCCATCGTTGTGATCGTCGCCATGGTCTCGCGGCAAATCTATCTGCGAATCGCCGAGGACGCCGAGATGACCGGAGCGGAAGAGGAGCCCGCGAGACGGATGTTGATTCGCTGCGAGACGATGCATCAACGTCTGCAAAATGGGCAACGGGCCGCCGAAGCGGCGGATGCTGACGAGCCACCGCGCGTTCGTTGTTGGACGTCTTGAGTCGTAGCGCTTCCAATCAGTCCAGCGGCTCACGCTGCTTGCGTGAAGCTGGCGAGCTGACCACAGCAATTGCCGAGGCGACACGCTTGGATCGTCGCCGTTCTGGCGAACTGGATTCGCTTGGTCGCAAAGGCTGCCAACGTCACAACGGGCGCCTTGGAACCCAGGCAAAAGAAAGCCCGCGATAAAGGCGGGCACGAATCCCTTAAGGAGAAAGGGAGGAGACGGCCACAGTATAAACCCTTATGCAAACTCTTGCATAGTGGGTTTCCGGGCCCTCGTGTGACGAGATCTGCCTGGCTACGTCCAGACGTGTCGTCAGAGGCAGGCTTTCAAGGACTTGGCAATCGGACGCGCCATCCGAAACAGGCGTGTGGCAACGACCGGTATGCATACGCTTAAAGCGATGCCCGCTCCAGAAACCTCCTGATCTCGAGAGAGTAGGCGCCAGGATGCGAGAACCTGAACATGTGGCCGGTGCGCGGCATGATGACTTCCTGCGAGCCCTTTATGCCGTTCAGGAGGGTCCCCGCGGCTTCTTTGCCGATCAGCTTGTCGTCCTCGGGCGTCAGGATCAGCGCAGGGACGTTGATCTTCTTCAGTCGCGCCGTATAGTCCGCCTTCTCGATCGAGCGCAAGCGATTGACGTAGGCGTTGTGGGGCGTCTCCTTGATGAAGAAGGCGCGACTCTTTCGGGTAGACCAAGGAATCTCCCCTTCCTTGTCAAACGACGAAGCCAACTGCGCCGCGTGTACCCGAAGGGTCGTCTGTCGGTAAAACGGACCAGGGAAGAATGGTGCAAGCGCTGCCAGTGTCTTGAGCAAGGGTGACGTGATCGGGCTCTTGGCAAAGCCGCCAGAGATCACCAGGCCCTTTAGGCCCTTCGGCTGCCGAGTCGCAACCGCGATTGACGAGACCGCGCCGTACGAATCGCCAATCAACACATAACTATCGAGGTCCTTCACCTGGTCAACGATGAAGTCGGCCAACGTTTCCAGTTCGGACACGCCGTCCGGCAAACGAAGGGTACGCATGGCGCGACCTTGCAAGCAGGTCAACTGGTCAAGCTGCCACGGAGCACCGGCGAAGCACGGGATCATGACCAAGGTGGGCTCTGTATTCATGGGGGTACTCCTGGCGGGGGGGGGGGCGAATAAACGACCCAACTCTAGGAGGACTGCGGCATTCGATCCAATGGCATCTGCACATCATGTCGATGCACGAGATTCATGGCCCCGCGTCGCCCCGGCCACAGCAAGCCCCGCCAGTGTCTAGCCGGAGATCATCATGTTTGTCATCCACGCTACGGCGGGCTCGTTGGCGCGCCCTCGGGCTCGAATGACGAGTACCTCCCAGGTCGGTAGCGCGAAGGGCAACTCAAAAATGCTCAGCCGCGCGGTCTCCTGCATCTGCAATGCGATTCGCTCAGCAACCACGGCAATCGATTGTGAAGCGCTGACCATGAACGGAACGGCCAGAAAGTTAGGGCAGGTGACGTTCACCTTGCGGGTACGACCGAGACTCTCCAGCGCATCGTCGACAGCGCCCCGTGTATCGCCGCGCGGCGAGACCAGAATGTGGGGCAGTCGAGCGAAGTCATCCAAGTCCATGTGCAGCGTCTTGCCTCGCTTGATCAGAGCCGGGTGGCCCTTGCGCGCGATGCCGACGAAACGCTCCGTATGGACAAGCTGGCAATCAAAGCGCTGCGGGATCTGGGCGAAAGAGCCCGACCCCAGCACGATGTCGAGTTCGCCGGCGTCCAACATGCGCAGAGCGGATTCACTATCGGCCGGCCTAAGCTTCAGCACGACGTCCGGCGCAGCGGCCTGGATCATGGCCAGAGCAGGAGCGACGACGGTCAAGATGGCATGATCGGTGGCCGCCACCGAGAGCGTCGCTTGCAGACGGCCTGGATCGAACGGGCCACGTGGACTGGCAACGAGCCTGACCGACTCGAGCACCGCCGCCACTCTCGGCATTAACTCCACGGTCAGCGGCGTCGGCACGATCCCGCGCGGGTTACGAATGAAAAGTTGATCTTCAAACGCTGTACGCAGTCTCGACAAGGCGTGGCTGGTGGCGGACTGGGACAGGTGCAATCTTTCGGCTGCGCGGCCGACGTGCCTTTCGGCCCAAAGCGCCTCAAGCACAACCAGAAGATTGAGATCGAAACGCGTCAAATCCAGTGGCTTCATGCGGTTGTGCGTGGCGGAGCTTTGACTGGGACGCATTGAACCCTCTGCAGGAGAGAGGGCTCATCGGGGATCCGGTGGAAGATGCTGAAGTAAGCGCGAGTGGCTTTCAGCCGGCCGCACCACGCGCCGAAGGCGAGCTTTAGCCGGATCTTCAGATTCGGACGAACCCTAAATCTTCCGGAGTGTGAGGCCTGTGTTTAGGTGGCGAGATCGACTCAGACGACGAACCGCAGCACGGGGTCATCGTACGATGACCCGAACAGGTCCTACCGGCTGGCTATACGGGTACCGACACCGCCGCAGGTGCAATGGCAGTCGTCAAGCGAGCGGACCCTGGCCATTTCTTGTCGAGCGCGGCGATGACGATCAGCCCAAGGGACGGGCTCAGGATCAACGAAAAGATAAGCCATGTGGCGCCGGAGCGGCCCAGTGCTTTGGCAAGGAAGCCAACCACGAGGGAGCAGGTGATCCAGACAACAATTGCAAGCATGGCGACAGATTCCATGGGTCAAAGTGATCGCCACGCGAAACGGCGAGCCACCAGTATGGGCATGACTGCAATCAATAGCACTTGGGGAAAGGCACTAAGGGAAAGCGCTAAATGGAGACGATGGCAGCGTCACGGCCGCGTGGCACGGCCGAGCCATTTTGATCAACGCCATGCTCGACCGGCTCGGGCAGTTGTCCGCTTTGTGCGCGATTGCCGTCATTTTGTCGGCATGCAGTTTGAGTTCGGCGTCTGCGCCGACGCCGCTCTATCAGCAGGCACAGTTCGACGCCGCAATGAGCCCATACGCGCGCATGCGGCTACAGTCGGGTAGCTCCGCCAGTGTCATCTCTGCAACTCGGGTGTCGCAAGCCATTCGCGCCCCTTCAGCATGCCCTGCCAGTAGAGCGGCGGCAGAATCCGCTCTTTGAGCCACCATGCCAGCCGCGAAGGCCGCCTGCCATCGATGAACCAGTCCGGAAAGCTCGGCGCGACCTTGCCGCCGTAGGTGAACTCGGCCAGGACGATCTTGCCGCGTTCCACTGTCAGGGGGCAGGAGCCGTAACCGTCGTAGAGGGCTTCCCCCCGGGCCTCGCCGCGCGTGGCCAGCACGTTGTGCGCGACGACAGGCGCCTGCTTACGCGCCGCGGCGGCCGTCTTGGCATTGGGCATGTTGCCGGCGTCGCCCAGCCCGAAGACATTGTCGAAGCGCTTGTGGCGCAGCGTTGCCGGATCGACCTCGATCCAGCCGGCGGCATCGGCCAATGGGCTGACGCGGATGAAGTCGGGGGCCTTCTGGGGCGGCACGGCATGGAGCATGTCGAACTCACGCACGACCAGTTCCGGTTCGCCACCAGTGGCGGCGCGGCGAAACGTTGCCCGGCGCGCGGCGCCGTCCACTTTCACCAGCGTCTCGCCGAAATTCAGAGCAATGCCATAGCGCTCGACGTACTGCATCAGCGCCGGCACGTAGTCCGCCACACCGAACAGCACGTTGCCTGCATTGCAGAAATTTATGTCGACGCGCTCAAGCATGCCGGAGCGGCGCCAGGCATCGGCAGACAGATACATCGCTTTCTGCGGTGCTCCCGCGCACTTGATTGGCATGGGCGGCTGCGTGAAGAGCGCCTTGCCGCCGCCCTTGCGGGTCAGCTCGCGAACGAGGTTCCAGGTATACGGTGCGAGGTCGTACCGATAGTTGGAGGTCACGCCGTTACGGCCGAGCGTTTCGGGCAGGCCTTCGATTGCGTCCCAATCCAGCTTGAGCCCGGGGCACACCACCAGTTGTTCGTACTTCACCACGCGGCACCCGTCGAGGATGACCGCATTGCGCTGGGGCTCGAAGGCTGCTACGGCCGCCTTGATCCACGCAACGCCGCGCGGCAGGACCGAAGCCATGGTACGTGCGGTATGGGCCGGCTCGAAGATGCCGCCGCCCACCAGCGTCCAGCCGGGCTGGTAGTAGAGGATGTCGGCCGGGTCCACGATGGCGATGTCAAGCCCGGGCTTGCGTGCCAGCAAGCTCGATGCCACGGCGATTCCCGCCGCGCCTCCGCCAATGATGACAACGGAGTGGCTTGCATCGGCAACGTCCACGGGCGTGCGACCGCCATTGGCGATGCGCCGGACTACACCCTTGAGGTCGTAACCGGCGGCCGCGGCCCGCTCGATAATGTCGGCCAACGGCCCGCGCGCGGACTGCGATAGCGCCCACAGCGTGGCCGAGCGTATGCCGGTGCGGCAGTAGGCCAGTACCGGCTTCGGCAGGGTGTCGAGGAGTTGGCCGAACGCCTGGGCCTGTTCGTCGCTGACCTTGCCCGATTCCACCGGCAGGTAATGCACCTGCAGGCCGAGCGCGGAAGCTTTGCGCTCGATTTCCTGGAAGCCTGGCTGGTCGGCGCCTTCGCCATCCGGGCGGTTGCAGATCAGCGAGCGAAAGCCAATGGCGGCCAGGGTGTGCACATCGTCGGGAACAATCTGCTGGCTGACCGAAAGATCGTGGGTGAGGGCGCGGGGTTGCATGGTCTGTCTGTTCCTATGGGGGCGGGTGGCTCAGAGCGCGTTGAGGGGAATCTTCAGATAGCGGATGCCGTTGTCCTCGGGCGGCGGCAGTTGACCCGCACGCATGTTCACCTGGACCGAAGGCAGGATCAGCGTTGGCATCTGCAGGGTGGCGTCGCGCGCGTGGCGCATGGCGACGAACTCTTCTTCGCTGATGCCGTTGCGCACATGGATGTTGCGCTCGCGCTCGTCCGCGACCGTGGTCATGTATTGCAGCTCGCGCCCGCCCGGCTGGTAGTCGTGGCAGACGTACAGGCGGGTGTCCTGTGGCAGGCTCAGCACCTTGTTGATGGAGCGGTAGAGGGTGCGCGCATCGCCGCCAGGGAAGTCGCAACGGGCGGTGCCGTAATCCGGCATGAACAGGGTGTCGCCGACAAACGCGGCGGCACCGTTGCCGTCGCTGACTACATAGGTCATGCAGGCCGGTGTATGCCCCGGTGTGTGCATGGCGCGCGCTTGCAGGCCCCCGATGCTGAACGTGTCGCCATCCTGCAGCAGGCGGTCGAACTGATGCCCGTCGCGCGCGAAGTCGGCGCCACTGTTGAACAACTTGCCGAATACGTGCTGAACGGTGGTGATATGGCTGCCAATGGCAGTCTTGCCACCGAGCCTGTGCTTGACGTACGGCGCGGCTGAAAGGTGGTCCGCATGCACATGGGTTTCCAGGATCCATTGCACGGTCGCGCCGAGCGACTGCACCCGCTCAACCAGGCGATCCGCGCCAGTTGTGCGAGTGCCCCCGGATTTCGGATCGTAGTCGAGCACGCTGTCGATCAACGCGCATTGCAGGCTCGCGCGGTCCAGTACGAGGTAGCTCAGCGTCGAGGTATCGGGATCGAAGAAGGCTTCGATCTCCATGTGCGATCGGCTTGGCGTGGTCGGCATCATGAGTGTTCAAGCGGGTCAGGATAGGATTGCTGCTGACTACTCAAGACTCGTGCCAAGTAGGGTTTGGTTTATAAGTTATTGATTTCCTTGGATTTATGCAGATCAAGAACAATTTCGCCTAACGCCGGGCAAAGTGTGGCACTGCCACTTGGCAGTCATGGCAGAATTTGGCAGAACGGCGCCCCCCAAGCTGCCCTCAACCAAAGCCCCCAAAAAACCCCATGAATCGCCAAGCCACTCTCCAGGCTCTCCTGTCCTATTTGGAGCACGAGTGCGAACCGATGATCGTCCTCGATACCGACTACCGCATCTTGGCAGCCAACACCGCCTACCGCCGTCAGTTCGGTGCCGTCGAGCGCCCGTATATCGGTCAGCATTGCTACCGGATTTCGCATGGCTATGATGTACCGTGCGACCAGGCCGGCGAGCATTGCCCGATGCGCAAAGCGTTCGAGACACGGGGCCCAGACCGCGTTCTGCACATCCACCACACGCCGCGCGGTCCGGAACATGTGAACGTCGAACTGCGCCCGATCCTTGATGAGGACCAGCAGGTCGTCGCCTATGTCGAGCGCCTGAGCACGGTGCGCAGCGCATCGGCCCGCCCGAGCGCGGAAGGGCTGGTCGGCCGCTCGGAGGCATTCAACACCGCGCTGGAGGCCGTGCAGCGCGTGGCGCCTTCTTCGCTGCCGGTCCTGTTGCTTGGCGAATCCGGTACAGGCAAGGAAATGTTCGCGCGCGCGGTGCACGAGGCCAGCAGCCGCGCCAGCGGGCCGTTCGTCGTGGTGGACTGCTCCGGCCTTACCGAGTCCCTGTTCGAGAGCGAGCTCTTCGGTTATGAGAAGGGCGCATTCACTGGGGCGATCACGCGCAAGCCCGGCCTGGTCGAAACCGCCGATGGTGGCACGCTGTTCCTCGACGAAATGGGCGATGTGCCACTGTCGATGCAGGTCAAGCTGCTGCGGCTGATCGAGTCAGGCACATACCGCCGCGTGGGGAGCGTGGAAACGCGGCGGGCAGATTTCCGGCTGGTCGCGGCCACGCACAAGCCGCTGGAGCAGATGGTCAGCCAGGGATCGTTCCGCCAGGACTTGTATTTCCGGATTGCGGCTTTCCCGATCCGCCTGCCGGCGCTGCGCGAGCGGCTCGACGACATTCCGCTGCTGGCGGAGTCGATCCTGCAGCGCGGCGGCGCGGCCAAGGACCAGCTGCACCTGAGCGCGGAAGCGCTGGCACGGATGCGCGCGTACCATTGGCCGGGCAATATCCGCGAACTGCGCAATGTGCTCGATCGCGCCCGCCTGTACGCCGATGACGGCGTCATCCGTGCCAAGGATCTCCCACCAGGAATTGGGGAAGCGGGCATGGCGCCGGTCGCCCAGCGCCGGATGGCAGGCGCCAGGGAGAGCGACGACGCAGTGCTGCGCGAGCAGGTCCGCCAGTTCCAGGGCACACGTCGTGAACTTGCCCGCGCCCTTGGCATGAGCGAGCGCACGCTCTATCGCCGGCTACAGAGCCTGGGCATCGGCTGAACCGCCCGATGCGGGCCACATTGTTGCTTTTCTGTCAGATCACTGAAAAGGTACTGCCGGCCCTTTCGTTCGCGTTCCTTTGATGAGCATCAAAGTGGCCTGCCCCTCCTCACATAGATTCCACTCAACCATTGCGGCTGTCCTGCCCATCTGGACCGCACACGGGCATTCGTGGATGGGGTTTACCGCCAGGACAATTAAGCGTGGTCGTGTTTGCAAACGAATGTGCGAGGCAACCGTAACGAGGGGCTTGTCATGTACTCGAGAGTTCTCATTACACCTGAAGAACTGGCGGCAAGAATAAAGGCCGAGCCCGTGGTCCTGGTCGATACGAGGGACGCGGCAAGCTACTCGGAAGCTCACTTGCCCGGGGCGGTCAATATCCACGAGATATTTACTTACCTGGCGAGCACCACGCCCCAGGGATTGGCCGCCCTGCGCGAAACATTCACTGATGCGTTTGCCAAGGCTGGCCTATCCGGGAAAGAAACTGCGGTCATTTATGAGCAGTCCATGACAACAGGCTTCGGACAGTCATGTCGAGGCTACGTACTGCTTCGCTATCTTGGCTATCCTCGGGACAAAATCAAGGTGCTCCATGGTGGCTACAGCGCATGGCGGGCGGCGGCGTTACCAAGCGCAACCGAAGTCCCTATGCCGTCACCGGTCTCGTTCCCTTATGGAACGGCTGGAAGCAGGATCCTAGTCGATGTGACCGAGATGAAGAAGGCGGTCGCAGACGCGCACGTAGTGAAACTCGACGTACGCGATGTCGATGAGTGGATTGGGGAGAGTTCATCCCCTTATGGCAAGGACTTCTGTCCGCGAAAAGGCCGCATTCCCGGTTCAGTCTGGCTCGAGTGGTATCGCATGATGAAGCCGACCCACGCTGGCCAAATGTTCAAGTCCCCAGCGGAAATTCTCGCTGAGTGCGCCACTGTCGGAATTCGCCCCGACACACCCGTTGTGGTCTTCTGCTTCAAAGGAGCGCGCGCTTCCAATACCTTTGTCGCGCTGGAGGAGGCTGGTATCAAAGATGTGCGGCTATATCTTGGCTCCTGGAACGAGTGGTCCAGGGACCCATCCCTACCCATTGAAGAAGGCCTGCCCTATTAGAGTGGCCGTTCGAACCGGTCCAAACACAATGCGGAGGACTCGGTCAACGGCCGCAATTCCTTGCGAGGATAAGCGATGGTTTTGCGGCTACCGCGCGTCCTTCGGTTTGTCGCCTTTTGGCCGAGGCTGTGTAGAAAGCTCGAATTGAGCGCGACGGGGACGATGCAACACGATGTTGCCGTGTAATCGGCGGTCGAGGCTCAATCGCACATTGGAAACGAATGAGGAGTCTGATCGTCGCAGAAGGCGAGTTCTGCTCGTCGCCCTTGATCAGGCGCCGACTAACTTCATAGCTCTCATCATTTTCGAGAATCCTAGTATCTTGATGACGCGCTTCAGATTGTAAGCAAGCACCTGCAAGCTCATCTCGGTTGAAACGTTGCCGATTCGGCGCGTCAGGAAGTGTGTTGAGCCCATCCAGTGTTTAAGCGTGCCGAAGACATGCTCGACCGTTCGACGTCTCAGCGTCATTGCGTCCGGCTGTCGATCCAGCCGCCGCTGCATTGCTTCGAGTACGACGTCGTGCTCCCAGCGGCGGATGCGGCGGTAATCAGACGGCGTGCACTGGGCCTTGATTGAGCAGTTGGGACATGCACTGCTCCAATACGCTCGCAGGTTCAACCCGCCACGCTCAATCGAGCTAAATCTGTAGATTGCGCGCTGGCCAGCCGGGCATAGATATTCATCGGATCGAGCCATGTAGATGAAGTCGGCACGATCGAATCGTCCGTGAGCCTTTGCACTTGAAGTTGCCGTTTTAGGCACGAATGCCTCAATGTCGGCGTCTGCGCATAACTTAATCTCGGGGGCATTGAAATAGCCGCGATCGGCCATGACCTTGATCTTCTTCCTTCCCATGGCATCACGAGCCGCCTGAGCCATCTTGCTCAACTGCGACCGGTCACTGCCTATGTTCGTGACTTCATGAGCGACGATCAAGTGATGCTTCGCATCGACAGCTACCTGGACGTTGTATCCCACCACCCCAGTACCTTTTGCCTGCGAAATCATCGAGCGTGCGTCGGGGTCCGTCAGAGACATCTGCCTATCGGGGATGCTCTGAAGTGATTCTGCGGTGCCGTCCAGATTTCGCATCTGCTCGCGCAACTTGCCAATCTATTCTCTCAGTCTTGTAGTTTTCGCTTCGACCTCAGGCGGCTGCGTGCGATCTGCAGTTTCCAGTGCGTCCAAATAGCGCTGAATGCTCTGCTCAATCTGCTGCTGGCGCTTCTCGATCTTATTTGGCGTGAAGTTACGATCGCGGCTATTGACCGCCTTGAACTTGCTACTGTCGACGGCCACAACAGCTTGCGTGAACAGCTTTAGATCCCGACACAGCATCACGAATCGCCGGCATACGTTGCGAATGCCCGTGCCGTTGCTGCGCCTGAACTCCGCAATGGTTTTGAAATCCGGAGCAAGTCGACCGGTCAGCCACATCAGCTCCAGATTTCGTCCGCATTCCCGCTCCAGTCGTCGACTCGACTGAATCTGGTTGAGGTAGCCATAGACATAGATCTTCAGAAGTACGGCGGGATGATAGGAGGGACGACCTGTGTCCGACGGATTTACCCCTTCGAACCCGAGATCGGCAAGATCGAGCTCATCTACGAACGCATCAACAATCCTGATCGGGTTGTCCTCGCCAATGAAATCGTCGAGGCATTCAGGTAGTAGAGTGACCTGCGAGCGGTCTTCGCCTTCTATAAATCGCTTCATCCGGCCACTCCTACTGAATGCGTTGACTCAGTCTAGGCGAATGGCGCGTTTTCACACAGCCTCGGCCAGTCGTTGACCCTGGCTGCATAGTCGGGTCGCGGCTGCTGTGTAAAGTAGGCGGCAACATCGACGGCGTCCTGCGCTGAAAGCGATCCGCCCCGGCCAAGCGGCATGTTGTGCTTCACGAACGCTGCAGCGGTGTACAAGCGCGCCATCCCTGCACCCACGTTGAAAGAGTCCTTACCCCAGACCGGTGGGAAGATGTAGCCGCCTTGCGGGTTCTTCGTGCCTTGCCCTTCGGCGCCATGGCAGGACGCGCATTGCGCGGTGTAAACGCTCTTACCATGGACTGGGTCCGGCTTCAGTGACATATCAATCTTCTCGAAGCCTCTTCCGGCCACATTCGTGCCGGTCGGAACTCCCGTCGACAGCCACTTCATATAAGCCATGATGGCATTCATGTCTGACGAGTCGAACGCCAGTGGCTTGCCGTTCATCGAGCGCTGGAAGCAGTCGTTGATACGTTCTTGCAACGAGATGACTTTTCCACTACGCGACCGGTACTCCGGAAAGGCGCCGGCGAGGCCGACCCAAGGCGATGCATAAGCGGTTGTCCCAGCATTCAGGTGACAGCTCGTACAGTTCAGGCCATTACCGACATTGCTTGGTAGTTGCTTGCGGGTATCAGTGAGCAGTGCCTTGCCGCGCTTGACGGCATCACCCATTGGTCCCTTTGGAATCGAGGCTTCGTCCGGCACTGGCATGGACACTGTCTGCGATTGAGCTAGTGCTGGCGCACTGGCGGCTGCCAGCACTGCCAGAGTAAAAGTACGCAGCTTGATTGTGTTCACGAGTGTCTCCTCAGGAATCGTTGTATCGGCGAATCTGTTCGCTTTGGTGTTCGAATCAGGCGGCCATGGCCACTTTCGCGAACATACCGACGGCAATCAGGCCGGCGACCACTGCAAAACCTTGTTGCAGCCTGTGGCCGCTTAGCCGGCTGGCAACGAGCCTGCCCCCTAACATGGCAGCCATGGCACCTGCCGCAAATGGCACACCAACCTGCCAGTTCATGCGCCCGGCAATCGCTGTCGAAATGACGCCGGAAGCGGAAACCAGTGTGATGACTGCGAGGGACGTCGCCACGATGGCATGCACCGGGGCGTTGGTCGCCTTCTTCAGGGCTGGAACAATGACGAAGCCGCCGCCGACGCCAAGCAAACCGGAGAGAAAGCCGGCGCCTACACCCGACAGCGCAAGCGCACGTGTGCAGGAGGCGGTCCAGACAAAGCGACCGGTGCGGTCATCCAGTTGGCAGGGGTGCGTTGATTGGCTGGCTCCGGCTGCAGGTTCCAACTTGCTCCCGGTTGCCTGTCTGAACATCCTTAATGCCACGAAGGCCAACACGACCGCAAACAGCAGCGTCAGCGGTCCGTTCGGGAGACGATGTGCGAACCATAATCCGATGGGTGAGAACAATGTACCGGCTGCCGCCATCAGCATGGCAGCGCGGTAACGCACAATGCCTGCGCGCAGTCCAAGTACAGCGCCTACGGCCGCAGACAAGCCCACCGCGAGCAGCGCGACCGGCGCAGCCTCCGTCACGCGCAACTGCAGACCAAAAAGTAGTAGAGGAACTGCGAGAATGGCGCCCCCTGCGCCGGTCAGCGCAAGGATGAGGCCGACAACAGCGCCAAGTAGCGCGCTGGTGGCAATGATGATGTCCATGTTTCCAACATTTTCCAGCAGTCGTTCAATCGGTGGCTGCTGCTCAGGCGCGCTGCAGGCTCGACTTCGCCCGCTCAAGAACTTCGAAGACGAGCATGCCTGCCAGCATGGCGGCGACAAAGCCCACGGCCTTCGGGTATCCCGCCCCCAGGGCCACCAGCGCGGGCCCCGGACAAAAACCGGCAAGCCCCCAACCGACACCGAACGCGGCACTGCCCAGCACGAGTCGCGGAGTGATAGTCGTGCTGGCCGGCAGTTGCACGGGGAGCCCGAGGAAAGATCGCCGGCGCCGCTTCGCCACCACGAAGGCGACGGTACCGACGGCGATGGCACCGACCATGACAAACGCGAGGGACGGGTCCCAGGATCCGGCGAGATCGAGAAAGCCTAGTACCTTGGCCGGGTTGGCCATGCCGGAGACCATCAGGCCGACGCCGAAGAGCAGACCCGCAAGCAGTGCGGTAATGGCGGTCATATCAGGCTCCAATCAAGTGCCGCTGCACGAACACGGTAAGGAATCCCGCCGCCATGAAAGTCAGGGTGGCGACCAGCGAGCGGATGGAGCCGCGCGAGATGCCGCAGACACCGTGGCCGCTGGTACAGCCACTGGCGTAGCGGGTGCCGAGTCCAACCAGTAAGCCGGCGACCAGGACTTGGCCCCAGCTCGCCTGGATATCCGCAACCGCGGGCTTGCCGAGCAGGCCCGCAATGATGGGAGCGCCAATCAGACCTGCGAGGAAGGTCACGCGCCAGGCCATATCGGAGCGTGGCAGGCTGAGCAGGCCGCCAAGAATGCCGCTGATGCCGGCAATCCGTCCGTTGAACAGCACCAGGACGGCTGCGGCCGCGCCGATGACAAGTCCGCCAGCCAGGGACAGGCCGGGCGTGAAGTTAGCGAGGTCGATCAGCATGTTGCTCTTCCCGAGGTGTCAGCACAGAACTGTTCATAAAGCACCGTCATGACTGCAAGCGCCTGTGCGCTAGCCACCGAATAAAAAATGTTCTTGCCGTCGCGGCGCGTCGCCACCAGGCCGTTCTCGCGCAGCACCGCAAGCTGCTGGGACAGCGTCGGCTGCCGGATCCCGAGTTGCGCCTCCAGCTCGCCGACAGACAGTTCGCCTTGTGAAAGCTGGCACATCAGCAGCAGGCGGTCCGGATTGGCGAGCACCTTAAGCAGGGCGCAGGCGTTTGCCGCAGCCGCTTGCATGGTGGTGAGGTCGATAGTTGGGTGTGGCTGGTTCATGGTCGTCTACACTTCATTATCCAATAGTATATTGAACAATAAAATGTGTGTGAATAGAATGTCTACATCCAAGGAGGCGAGCATGCAACCGACCATTCAGCCGCTCTTCGACCCGGCGACCTGGACCGTGACCTACGTGGTTTATCAAGCGGAGCACCGCGAGTGCGCGGTCATCGACTCGGTGCTGGACTACGACCCCAAATCAGGTCGGACCTCCACGACAAGCGCCGATAAGGTCATCGCATTCGTCCGCGAGCATGACCTGCGCGTCCAATGGATTCTCGAGACACATGCGCACGCCGACCACCTCTCTGCGGCGCCTTACCTCAAGCGGCAGTTGGGTGGCCGCATCGCCATCGGCCGGAACATCTGTCGCGTGCAGGGCGTGTTCAAGGAGCTCTTCAACCTGGAGCCCGGGTTCCGCCTTGACGGTTCACAGTTTGACCACCTGTTCGAGGACGGCGAGGCGTTTTCCATCGGTGGGCTTACCGGCAAGGCCATTCACGTGCCCGGGCATACACCAGCGGACATGGCATACCAGTTCGGGAATGCCGTCTTTGTTGGCGACACGCTATTCATGCCTGACGTCGGCACTGCCCGTTGCGACTTCCC
Organism: Cupriavidus numazuensis; assembly: GCF_905397435.1. Taxonomy (GTDB): domain Bacteria; phylum Pseudomonadota; class Gammaproteobacteria; order Burkholderiales; family Burkholderiaceae; genus Cupriavidus; species Cupriavidus numazuensis. Next base: position 17,443 of record NZ_CAJPVI010000070.1, on the reverse strand, counting down.
CGGAGGGGATGCACACGCGTTGTATCACTCCATCCGCAAGCTGCTGGACCTCCCGGGTGACACGCGATTGTTCATGTGCCACGACTATCCGCCAGAAGGGCGCGGGCCAGCGTGGGAGACCACGGTGGGTGAGCAGCGGAAATGCAACATCCATGTACACGACGGTGTCAGCGAGGAGCAGTTTGTGGGCATGCGTCAGGCGCGTGATGCAACCCTGGCAATGCCGACGCTGATATTGCCGGCGGTGCAAGTCAATATTCGTGCCGGTGAGTTGCCTCCGCCCGAGGCGAATGGAGTTCGCTATCTGAAGATTCCGCTCAACGCCTTATGAGGCCACCCGCCAAGCTGACTCGGGGCGCGTGGGTGACCGCCGATGCGCTGCTCGTGCACGACTGACGGTTGCGCAAACCACAGTGGCAGCTCGACTGTCCCGGTTTCGACACAACCATGTGGGAGTTCATGCCAAAGCGGCCCTGTCATTAAGAAAACGTGACGTGGCACGTGAGGAGGATATTCATGGCACACCTCAAGCCCTTTCTTAAGATTGCCTTTGTCACCGCCCTCGCGATTGCGAGTGCGGCCAAGGCGGCGGACATCCAGCGTCAGGCAGAAGTCGCCCGACTAGGCGCTGACGTTATGCCATTCACCCTTAAGGGCACAACGCACATCTTCACCAAAACGAAAGACGGTGGTATTCAGCGCGTTATCGTCAAGGTCCCCTCCGATACGGAACAGGTTGCGCTTGTGCGAGAGCACTTGCGTACTATCCAGCAGCAGTTCTCACAGGGCGATTTCTCTGGTCCCACGCATATCCACGGCCCAGCCATGGCTTCGCTGTCCGAGCTCAAGGCAGCCAAGCCAGGGCAAATCAAAATTGAGTACAAAGAAGTTCCTTCAGGCGCGGAGCTGATCTATCGCACGGAAGACACGGCGCTGGTAAGTGCGCTGCACAACTGGTTCGACGCTCAGCTTTCTGACCATGGCACTGATGCTGTGGCGGGAGATCAGCAACATCACAACCACGGCGCTCTCATGAAGCAATAGGCACGGTTCAGGCCGCGCGCGGACGCCCTGGCGGCAACGATGCGCGCTACGTTGCCGCGAACGCTGTGGTGCTTGCGATGGGACTCTCTTGCCCAGCACTCGCCTAAGCGGAAAAACGGAAATGGCCGCTATGCAGGACGATGTTATGGGCGCCAGTCATCTCGAACACGCCCCGCGCGACATTCTCGATGGCACCGCGATGCGCCGAAAACGCGGACGCGAGGTCTTCATAAAGATACGAGCGGGCACCGAAATGGTCTTCCAATGCCTCCGCCGTCACCTCGAATGTCGCGGCGGCGCCGTCGATCTGCGCCGGGCACTGCAGGCTTGGGCCGGCCGGGCAATACGCCGGTACGGACTCGGGAAAGAGAATCTGACTCATGGCGGCAATCCTGCTCAACGGCGGTGGATCCTGGCCGCTCCGCGTGTTGCGCAAGCGGATGGCAGCGGATATCTGAAGGCTAGATGCCGCCACACAACAGGACTTGACGCGTATCAAGCCGGACGAGCGTCCGGGGTCTTGGGTGGCGACCATCGCGAATCTTGACGTGCGACAACTGCGCGGATGCGCTGCGACCTACATTGCAGATGCTGATGTAGCACACCGCGCAACGGAGATTGCCCATGGACTATGCCACCATCCTGGTTCATCTGGATGCCAGCCGCCGCACGCACCAGCGGCTGCACATCGCCATCCGGCTGGCGCAGGGCTTTCACGCAACGCTGGTTGGACTGCTCGCGGTCGGCCAAGCGGATCCCAGTTCCATTCGCTATCTGGTCGATGGGGACCGCTACCTTGACTCCTATCGAGAATGGCACAAGCACATCGGCGAAGTGGCACGCCACGCCTTCTTTGGCGCCACCGATGAACTGCTGATTCCGACCGAATGGCATGCGCCGGAGGGGGCTGCGGCCGACAGCGTGGTCGCGCAGGCCCACACGGCCGACCTGCTTGTACTGGGGCAGCACAATCCTGCCGACAAGGATGCCTTCGCCGGACATCACTTCGTCGAGTCCGTGGTGCTGCAATGCGGCCGCCCGGTGCTGGTCGTGCCCTATGCGGGGGAGTTTCCGCATCCGGGGAAGAATGTCCTCGTCGCATGGAATGGGAGCCGCGAGGCCGCGCGAGCCATTCACGATGCGCTGCCATTCCTGCGGCGTGCGCAGACCGTCGACGTGATCTCATGGGACCAGCCGGACACGGCGCTCAACCCATGGCTCTCGCCGCCGCGCTATGCGATCGAATGGCTTGCCCGGCATGAAGTGCAGGCCAGGCTTCACGACCTCACTGCGGCCAGCGGTGACGATACAGGGCAGATGCTGCTGTCATTCGCCGCGGATCAGGGCTCGGACCTGATCGTCATGGGTGCCTACGGACACGGCCGGATGCGCGAGCTGGTGCTCGGCGGCGTGACACGTACGCTCCTCGAATCCATGACCGTGCCGGTCTTGCTGTCGCATTGATGGTTGGATGGGGATGCACATGGCCCTGAACGTTCCTTCATTCGCACGGTTGCAGGTGGCCGCCCGGCGCCTGCTGATGTGGAGCGCCGTGTTGTCGTGCTGTGCCTGCACGTCGATACCCAATTTCTTGCGCCCGCCCACGCCGCGGGCGTCGGTATCGACAGCGGTGCAGGCCGTGCGCGCGGGCGTCGGCACGGAGCACTGGCGGTCCTGCGCGCCCGCAAGGTTCGCCGGATAGTCCGGATCGTGGATTGCCTGGGAGGGGCTCATGGACTACAGAACAGTACTGGTCGCGCTCGGCACGGATGACGGCTGTGAAGCGCGGGTGCGGATGGCAGCGGAACTCGCCGCGCGGTTTGGCGGGCACGTGGTCGGGGTCAGTGCCACCGGCATACGAATGGATCCGCTCTTTCGCGCCGGAGAGGACGCAGCCAGTTTCGCGGAACACGCCCGCCGCAGGCGCCTGGCGCAAACGGCGGCTTCCGGCGAGCTGCTCGGTGAAACCGTCAGCCAGACGGCATACGGTACGCCATTTACCCACCATGTTGTCGAAGACGAGCTCGGTTGGGTGCTGGCGCAGGAAGGGCGCGTTGCCGACATCATTGTCATTGGCGGCTCGCTGCCTGCCGGAGACAGCACGATGCAGCGAACCGCGGAGTATGTGCTGCTGAATGCCGGCCGGCCGGTTCTGCTGGTGCCGCCCCGTCCCGTGCCACTGCATGGCGTGCACATGGTCATCGCATGGGATGGCAGCCGCGAAGCGGCACGAGCCGTGGCCGACGCCATGCCGTTGCTGCTTTGTGCAAGCAAGGTAACGATTCTTGCGGTCTGGGACGAGAAGGGCAGCCCCGATGCCAACAGTGAACCGGTGGCCGGCTTGCGCCAGTACCTGAGGCGACATGGCGTCATTGCCGCCGTGCGTACGGAGCAGACTTCGGGAGATGTCGCAACCGTGGTGCTTGAAACCGTGTCCGTGCTCGGTGCCGGGATGCTCGTTGCCGGCGGCTATGGGCACTCGCGCGTGCGCGAATTGATACTTGGTGGCACGACCCGGACCCTGATGCACGCGTGCCCGGTCCCGCTGCTGCTGTCTCATTGATCAGGAGTCACGCATGGAACTGCAATTCCTGGGGGCCACGGATTCCGTCACCGGCTCGAAATACATACTGGACACCGGCCACAGCCGTGTGATGGTCGACTGCGGTCTGTTTCAAGGCTTTAAATCATTGCGATTGCGGAACTGGGACCCGTTGCCGGTTGACCCGGCCACCCTGGATGCCGTGATCCTGACCCATGCGCATATCGACCACAGCGGCTATCTGCCGCTGCTGGTGCGCAACGGCTTCCGCGGGACCGTGTTCTGCACGATGGGTACCGCGCAGCTCTGCGGCATCCTCTTGCCGGACAGCGCGTCGCTGGCGGAGGAGGATGCCGAGTATGCGAACCGGAAAGGCTTCTCGCGCCACCGCCCCGCCTTGCCGCTCTATACCAGCGCGGACGCGGGGCGTGCACTGCGTCGCCTGGAACCGAAGCCGTTCGGCACGCGATTCTCACTGACGCCCGACATTGAAGCCGAGTTTCACCATGCCGGGCACATCATCGGCGCCGCGGCAGTGACGCTGCATGCCGGGGGCCAGCGCATCGTGTTCTCGGGAGACCTCGGCCGGCAGAACGATATTGTCATGCGGCCGCCCGAGTTCATCCGCGAGGCCGATTGCCTGCTGGTCGAGTCCACCTATGGCAACCGCATTCACCCGGACGAAGATCCGCTCGATGCGGTCGCCGCCGTTGTCGGCAGCACGCTTGGCCGCGGTGGCACCCTTGTCATTCCGGCATTCGCGGTCGGACGCACACAGGCATTGCTGTATTGCCTGCATCGCTTGCTCGAAGAACGACGCATGCCCGATATCCCGATCTACCTCAACAGCCCGATGGCCATCGACGCGACGCAGATCTTTGGCCTGCATCCCGATGAACTGCGGATCGACCGGGCCGCATGCGCGGCCGCGTGCGGACTGCCGATTCCGGTGCAGAGCGTGGAGCAATCGGTCTGGCTTAACCAGGATCACGCGCCCAAAATCATCCTTGCGGGCAGCGGCATGGCGACGGGCGGACGTGTGGTGCACCACCTTGCCACCTTCGGCAGGGACCCGCGCTGCACCATTCTGCTATCCGGCTTCCAGGCACCGGGTACGCGGGGCGCGGCGCTTGCGGGCGGGCAGCGCGAGCTGCGCATCCACGGGAAGGACGTCGCGATCCACGCCGCGGTCGAGCAGATCCATGGCATGTCGGCACATGCGGATGCCAACGAACTGATGACGTGGCTCAATGGGTTCCAGGCGCCGCCCCGGCGCGTATTCATCGTGCATGGGGAACCGGATGCCAGTGATGCCATGCGCCAGCGCGTGGAGCGCGGGCTGGGATGGCAGGTGACGATGCCGGAGTACAGAAAGACCTATCGTCTGGACTGAAAGCGGACTGATACCGTGCAGGTGCCGGCGGCTGCGGCTCAGCCGCCGGCACTGGCCATCACCGCTCGTGCACGTACTCGCCTGGCGCATCGCACAGGGCATGCGGGGCCGGATCGCGGGCGCGGCACCGCTCGGACGACGCGCGGGCCAGCCAATCGCTCCATGCGGGCCACCAAGAGCCAGCGTGGCGCGCTGCCTTGACAAGGAACCGTTCCGGACTGAGGTATGGCGCGCCGGGAGCGCGCGTCGTGATCCGGAACCGCCGCCCCGGATGGTCGGGTTCGGAGACGATGCCCGCGTTGTGGCCCCCCGACGTGAGCACAAAGGTCAGGTCCGTCCGTGCGAGCAGATGAAGCTTGTAGACCGAGCGCCACGGCGATACGTGGTCGTGCTCCGTCCCGACCATGAAGATCGGCCGGTTCAGGTCCGACAGCGCGACTGGGCCACCGCCGACACAGAGCTTTCCTTCGGCCAGTTCGTTCGACAGGAACAGCTTGTGCAGGCATTCCGAATGCAGGCGGTAGGGCAGGCGGGTGGTATCGCGGTTCCACGAGATGAGGTCGTTGGCGCGCAGCCGCTGTCCCAGCAGGTATTCGCTCATCATGCGCGACCAGACCAGGTCGCGGGCGTTGAGCATCTGGAAGGCCGATGTCATCTGGGGCCCATCCAGATAGCCCTGGTTCCACATCAGGGCGTCCAGCGTGTCTACGGCGCTCTTGTCGATGAACAGGCCAAGTTCGCCGGGCTCGGAGAAATCGGTCTCGGTGGCGAACAGCGTGATCGTCGCCAGCGGTTCGCCGTCGGTGTCGCGCGCGAGTTTCGCCGCGCAGATCGCCAGCAGCGTGCCGCCCAGGCAGTATCCGGCCACGTGGATGTTCGCGCCGTCGCAATGTGCTTGCGCCGCGTAAACGGCGGCAAGGATGCCGTCATGCAGATAGTCGTGCAAGCCGCGGTTACGCGCTGCCGCCCCGGGATTCTTCCATGACATCATGAAGACCGTGTGGCCGCGGCCGACAAGGTAGCGGACCAGCGAGTCGTGCGGCTGCAGGTCCAGGATGTAGTACTTCATGATCCATGACGGCACGATCAGCACGGGTTCCCGCCACACCTGCGCGGTGGTGGGTGTGTATTGGATCAGTTCGAACAGCGGGTTCCGGAACACGATCTTGCCAGGCGTGATCGCGACGTCCTTCCCCGGCAAGTAGGCCAGCGCCGGCGGCCGGGCAGCGGCGCCTGGCAGGTTGCCGACCACATCGGCGAAATCTTCGGCCCAGTGCCGCATGCCCTGAATGAAATTCGCGCCCGATGTGCGCCGCGCTTCGCGAATGACGCCAGGGTTCATCCACCAGACATTGCCCGGCGAGCACATGTCGATCCACTGGCGCACGCAGAATGCCGTCACACGCTCGTGGTGGCGGGACAAGCCGCTTACGCCGCTGGTCAGCGACTGCCAGAGTGCCTCATTGCGAAGGAAGCTGTCGCGCCAGCAACGGAAAGGCCAGGCCTCCCAGCCGTTGTCAGCGAATCGCGAATCGGTTGGTGCAAGGGCGGATGGCGAATCGGTGAATGGTAGCCAGCGCACGGCATCGGCCAGGCACTGGCGTCCCGCTTCGGCTACCGCCTGGGTGACCTTTCCCGGGGCAATCGCAGACTGGAGCAGCCAGTCCGCGCCCGCCAGGCCAAGCGAAATCAGCGATATGCCGCCGGTGACACGTGCCAGTGCTGCGCGGACCTGTCGGTCGAAGTCCCGGTATACCGGCTCATCCGAGGCGGGCGGGCATTCCGCCACTGTTCCCGCGGGGATAGTTGTCAGGAACGCTTCCTTGGGTTTCATTGAAGGTGCTGTCCGCCGTTGATCGGAAAGTTTGCGCCCGTGACAAAGGCACTCTCCGGTGAGCACAGGTAAGAAATCAGCGCCGCCACTTCTTCCGGCCGGCCAAGCCGGCCCATCGGGATCTGGGGAAGTACATGCTTCTCGAGAATCTCGGCTGGCATGCTGGTCACCATGCGAGTTGCAAGGTAGCCCGGCGAGACGGTGTTCACCGTGACGCCCTTGCTGGCCAGTTCGAGCGCCAACGCCTTGGTAAAGCCGTGCATGCCGGCTTTTGCCGCCGCGTAGTTGGTCTGGCCAAACGCGCCCTTGGATCCGTTCACCGACGAGATGTTGATGATCCGACCCCAACCGCGCGCCACCATGCCATCGCATAGTGGCCGCGTCATGTTGAACACAGAATCGAGGTCAGTGCGAAGCACCGCATCCCAGTCTGCCTTGTCCATGTGCCGCAGGGTCTTGTCGCGTGTGATGCCCGCATTGTTCACGAGGACGTCGACCTGGCCGGCTTCGGCCAGCGCCCGGGAGACACACCTCTGGCATGACTCGAAGTCCGCCACGTCTACCGGGAACGCCATGAACTCCCGGCCCGCTTCCTGCTGACGCTCTAACCAACTGGCAACATGGTCATTGTGCTCGGAATGGGTAACGATCACCTGCATGCCGTCGGCCAGCAAGCGGATTGCAATGGCTTCCCCGAGCCCGCCCATTCCCCCGGTCACGAGGGCTACCCGTTGTACGGGCACGGCTTCAGCTCCCGGCCGCAGTTGCTACCGGCTGGCGGCTTCCCTGAGCCACCGGCCACGTCATGACCTGGCTGACATTGTCGAAGATGCCTTTGAGTTCGGTCAGGGGCGGGATAAAGCCGCCGCCAGCGCCAAGTGCGTTGCGCTGGGACTCGGCCCAATGTTCCGTGCCGGCGCGAAGGTGCTCAAGAAAGCCAGATGCCGCTTCAACGGAAAGCTTGCCCGCCGCACGGGCGAATTCCGCATTGCGTTCGATCTGCTCTGCAAGCATCTTGGTCGGTAAGCCGTGAAAGGCGTTCCAGTCGGGCGCAGCCGACATGGCCGTGAGCATGCGCTGGCCGCCCTTGATGTCGTCTTCCAGGGCCTTGATTTGGAGCTTCAGCATTGCCTGCCGGGCCTCTTCCATCAGGATCAGCGCACGCAGCGCTGCCTCGTGGCCGCTGCGGATCATTTCAAACGTCGGGTCTGTGGTTGCAAACATGCTTGACTCCCTTGTGTGACAGGAAAATGCCTCTTGGGAATCCTAGATCAGGCGATCCATTGGGGATTGATGCATGTCAAATTGAAGGGTGCGGCCGAATCCGGCAAAAGCGGGTCCTCCCCAATCCCGACAGATTGACATGCATCAAGGGGGCTTCGCCGCAGCTTCCTAGCATTTCATGCATGGGCCGGAGCGACCGGCGTCGGGTGAGGAGCATCCCATGTCGGAAGAATTGGAAAGCCTGATCGTGTATTACTCACGGACCGGTACGGCCAGGCAAGTCGCGGAGACCTTGGCGGCGTACACCGGGTGGCGGCAGGCAGAAGTTCGGGACGAGAAGCCCAGGGCCGGCTTATACGGCGATTTGCGCTGCGTGCTCGACATGCTGCTGCATCGCACGCCGGCATACCGCTACGAAGGTCCGTTGCCCAGTGACTGCGCCCAGGTGGTTGTCGTGGCGCCGGTATGGCTCGGGCGGCTGGCGGCGCCCATGCGCAAGTTCCTGCTGGACCATGCGCCGTTCTCCGGTACCGTGTCCGCGGTCTGCGTCATGGCCTCGCGCGGGGGTTTCCGCGCGGAGGACGATATTGCCTTCCTGACCGGCAAGACCCCGGCGCCTGCCCTCGTGCTCAAGCAGCGCGACGTGCTGAGCGGAGCGGCTGCTGAACCGCTGGCTGCCTTCGCTGCGGCGTTGCGGGCGCGCCAGACAACGCCTGCACCCATCCTCAGACCTGTGTGGATATCGCCCAGAGAGGCCTAGTTTTCCGGTCATCGCCGTGTGGCAATTGAAGGAGAGATGGAATGTACAAGAGGATTCTCGTGGCAGTCGACGGCAGCCACTGCAGCGACCTGGCCCTGGACCATGCGATCGGACTGGCCGCCATCTGCGACGCCGAGTTGCAGGTCGTCCACGTGATTGACAACGGCTACCTGAAATATGACATGGGCTACGTTGACCTGACCGACCTGCGTGCCGGCCTGATCAAGGGCGGTGAAGAACTGCTAGCCGAGGCACAGGAAAAAGCAAAGGCCAGGCATGTGCGCTGCCAGACCGTCATGATCGACGAGATTGTGGCGCTCGGCGATATCGCCCACCAGATCCGCCAGCTTGTCGAGAGCAGTGCTGCCGAACTCGTGGTGCTCGGCACGCATGGCCGCCACGGCATGAGCCGGTTGCTGCTCGGGAGTGTGGCCGAAAGCCTGGTGCGCCAGTGTCCGGTGCCAGTCTTGCTTGTCAGGGCGAAAGACGAGACCTGAGTTCATGGTCCGGCCATGCCAATGAAGGTCGCGCAGGCCGCCACCCGCGCAGCGTTGAGCGAAACGCCGGGCACTGCAGCCGCCGCGGACCGTCCGGCCATTCGCCCGGGTGCCAGTGATGTTCCGCCGTTGCTGGCCGGGGCCGCGGCGGGAAGCGTTGCTCAGGCGCTCGCAATGCTCGATGCAGATGAGCAAGGGCTGATCGCTACGGAAGTGCCGGCGCGCAGGCTCGAGCATGGCGCCAACCAGATTGCCACGGAGCGGCGGCACCGTTTCGTACCGGATCTTCTCGCGCGGCTGCGCAATCCCTTGAACCTGATGCTGCTCAGCCTGGCCGCGTTGTCGGGTCTGATCCACGACTGGCAGGCCGCTTCGGTCATTACGTGCATGGTGGCGCTCAGCGTCGTACTGGCGACCTGGCAGGAGAGTCGATCGGGCAAGGCGGCCGCCGCACTGCGAGCGATGGTGCATACCGTCATCGCCGTGCGGCGCCGGCCAGCGGCCGGGGCGCAGTCGCAAACCAGCGACATCCCTATCGCCGAACTGGTACCCGGCGATGTCATCCATCTTGCCGCCGGGGATCTCGTCCCGGCGGATGTACGCCTCCTGACCGCGAAAGATCTGTTCGTCAACCAGGCTGCGCTCACCGGGGAATCCATGCCGGTGGAGAAGTTTGCTGTCGATGGTGCAAGCGGCGAGACGGCCGGCGACATTGCCAACCTGGCACTGATGGGCACTGCGGTCGTGAGCGGGACGGCAACGGCACTGGTGGTGCTGACGGGCCGCCATGCGGTGTTCGGCCACATTGCCCGCTCGATCGCCGCGCGCGAGCCGCCTACAGCGTTCGAGGAGGGTTTGGGGCAAATCAGCCGCCTGATGCTGGGCATCATCGTCGTGATGGCGCCGCTGGTGTTCGTCATCAACGGCCTGACAAAAGGAGACTGGTTCGAAGCGCTGCTCTTTGCCGTCGCTGTCGGCGTCGGCCTGACGCCCGAGATGCTGCCCATGCTGGTCACGGTGAACCTGGCCAAGGGCGCGCTGGTGATGTCCAGGCGCAAGGTCATCATCAAGCGCCTGAACGCGATCCAGAATCTCGGCGCGATGGACGTGCTGTGCACCGACAAAACCGGAACGCTGACGCAGGACCGCGTCATCCTGAAGCACCATTTCGACCTCAGCGGCAGAGAAAGCGAGCAGGTTCTGGAGTTTGCCTATCTCAACAGCTTCTTTCAGTCCGGCTTGCGCAATCTGCTCGATGTGGCGGTGCTCCAGCACGAGGACGTCGGCCAACGCATCGGCATCCATGAGCAATGGCATCTCGTTGACGAGATCCCGTTCGATTTCACCCGGCGGCGCATGTCGGTCGTGGTGGAGAGCAGCCAGCCTGGAGATGAACGGCGTCTGCTGATCTGCAAGGGCGCAGTGGAGGAAGTGTTCGACGCCAGCGCCACGGCGCGGATCGGCGATACGGTGGTGGAGCTCGATGCCGTCCACCGGGCCGACCTGATGCGGCAGAGCGAGCGGCTAAACGAGGACGGTTTCCGGGTCATAGCGATCGCCAGCAAACGCGTGCCAGCGGCAGGTCCATCGCATGCCTACGGTGTTGCGGATGAAGCCGGCATGGAACTGGTCGGCTATATCGCATTCATCGATCCGCCGAAGGAGAGCGCGGCCGCGGCGTTGGCCGCGCTGCGCAAGAGCGGCATCGAGGTCAAGATCCTGACCGGTGACAGCCCCAGGATCACCAGCAAGGTCTGCCGCATGGTCGGCCTGCCCGCCGGCCGTGTTGTCCTCGGTAGCGATCTGGACCGGCTCACGCCGGCGGAACTGGCCGAGGTGGCAAGGGACAATAGCCTGTTTGCCAGGCTCAACCCCGCACACAAGGAGACACTGGTCCGGGCGCTGCGTGCACAGGGCAGGGTGGTGGGCGTGCTCGGGGACGGGATCAATGACGGCCCGGCGCTCAAGGCGGCGGATGTCGGCATCTCGGTCGATAACGCGGTGGACATCGCCAAGGAGTCGGCGGGTGTCATCCTGCTGGAAAAGAGCCTGACGGTGCTGTACGACGGCGTCTTGGAAGGCCGGCGCGTGTTCGCCAACCTGCTCAAGTACCTGCGCATGGGGGCCAGTTCCAATTTCGGGAACATTTTCAGCGTCCTGGGTGCGAGCGCTTGGCTGCCTTTCCTGCCCATGGCCCCCATTCAACTGCTGACCAACAACCTGCTTTATGACATCTCGCAAACCGCCTTGCCGACCGATAACGTCGATGACGGCGCACTTTCCAGGCCTTGCCGCTGGGAGGTCGCCAAGGTTCGGCGCTATATCCTGTGCCTCGGCCCCGTCAGTTCAGTCTTCGACTATCTGACCTTTGCGGGGCTGTACTGGTGGATCGGCGCCAATAGTCCGGCCAATGCGCCGGTGTTTCAGACCGGCTGGTTCCTGGAGTCGCTGCTTTCCCAGACGCTGGTTGTCCACATCATCCGCACCAGCAGAATCCCGTTCATCGAGAGCCGTGCCAGCCCGGCGCTGCTTGCGGCCACAGGCGCCATCTGCGTACTGGGAGTCTGGCTGCCGTATTCGCCGGCCGCGTCTGTCCTCCATCTGCATGAGCCGCCCTCATACCTATGGACGATGCTGGTCCCGATCCTGGCCCTGTATCTCCTGATAACCTTCGTTGTGCGAAGAGTGCTTTCGAGATATCTCGAGCTGGACTGAGCCGTTGCGCCCCTGCCAAATGCATAGCGGCGGCGGGATTGTCCGACCGCGGTTGTACATGGCGTCAGCACTCCTATAGTGTGTTCAGGATTGTGCGTTAATCTGCCGGCTAGGGCGCCAGGTATGTCCAAAGGGATAAGTACCTATTCGATCCGGATGCGCGGGGCCCGACGCCGCGCGTGCCGCGCATTGCGCAAGCCGCAAAACAGCCAGGCGCAACTTGCCGGGATCATTCGCTCGTCCATGGAGGCCATCATTTCCGTTGATGCCGACCAGCGCGTGGTGTTGTTCAATCCCATGGCAGAAGCGTTGTTCGCATGGCCGGCCGACCAGGCGATCGGCCGACCGCTGACGGACTTCATCCCGGAACGCTTCCGGGCGGCGCATGAGGCGCATGTGCGCCGGTTCGGCGTCACCGGAGTCTCGGATCGCCAGATGGGGCGCCAGCGCGCACTCTATGCACTGCGCCGCGACGGGACCGAGTTTCCGATCGAAGCATCGATTTCGCAAACGACTCACCGCGGATCGAGGCTATTCACCGTCATGCTGCGCGATATCACCGAACGCGCGCGCGCCGAGGAAGCCATGCATGCCAGTCTCCACCGTGTCAGGGAAAGCGAAGCGCGGCTGGCCGGCATTATCCGTTCCTCGATGGAGGCCATCATCACGGTGGACAGCGCCCAGCACGTCATCCTGTTCAATCCCATGGCGGAAACCTTGTTCGGGTGGCCGGCCGACCAGGCGATTGGCCGGCCGCTTGGCGATTTCATTCCCGAGCGCTTTCGCGCTGCGCACGACGCACATGTGCGCCGGTTCGGCGTGACGGGCGTGTCGGACCGCCAGATGGGGCAACAGCGCGCCCTCTATGCGCTGCGCCGCGATGGCAGCGAGTTTCCCATCGAGGCTTCGATTTCACAGATCGCGGACGGCGGTGTCAGCCTCTATACGGTGATGCTGCGCGATATCACGGAACGCGTACGCGCCGAGCAGGCGCTGCGCCGATCGCGAGAGGAACTGCAGCAGCTTTCGGACAGCATCCTGGCCACCCGGGAAGAAGAGAAGCGCCGCATCGCACGCGAACTCCATGACGACCTGGGCCAGCGGCTGAGCGCGCTGAAGATGGACATGACCATGCTTGCCGCGGATGTCAGCGAGGGCAGGGACACGCGCGGAATCCTCGCGGACCTCACCGGCATGAACGGCGTCATTGACGACACGGTCGCGTCGGTTCGCCGCATTGCCAGTGATCTGCGGCCAGCCCTGCTTGACGAACTGGGCATGCTGACCGCCATCGAGTGGCTGGCCAATGACTTTTCGAGCCGGTATGGCCTGCCGGTGAATGTGGATGGCGTGGATGCGGACGTGCCCGAGCAGACCGCCATCGCCATGTTTCGCATTGTGCAGGAGGCGCTCAGCAACGTCGTCCGGCACGCTGACGCAACGGCCGTGGATGTTTCACTGGCCCGGATGGACGGGCAGATCGAGTTGCGGGTGCAGGATAATGGTGTCGGATGGGACAAGAAGCCCTCCGGCACCGAGCCGCGCAAGTCGCTGGGGCTGCTGGGAATCCGGGAGCGGGCACGGCTGCTTGGCGGCACGGTGGCGATCGACAGCGAACCCGGCAAGGGATTCCGGCTGACCGTACAGATTCCACGAGAAAAAGGGATATGAAATGACGCGCGTGCTCATTGCCGATGACCATGCTGTCGTGCGCGACGGGCTCAAGCATATCCTGGAGCGCGCCGGCAAATTCGATGTGGTAGGCGAAGCCGCCGACGGCACCCAGGTCATGAAGCTGGTGCGCGACTGCGCGCCGCAGGTGCTGCTGCTCGACTTGTCGATGCCGGGCCGCAGCGGCCTGGAACTGATCCGCCTGTTGCGGGACGAGCAGCCGGCGCTGCGCATCCTGGTACTGACCATGCATGCGGAGCAGCAGTATATCGTGCGCGCGTTCCAGGCCGGTGCGGCGGGCTACCTGACCAAGGAGAGCGCTGCTACCGAGCTGGTTTCGGCGATCAACCAGGTCGCAAGCGGGGGCACGTACGTCAGCCAGGCGATTGCCGGCAAGCTGGCGACCAGCCTGCAGGAACATCAGGAAGAAGCACCGCACTTGCGTCTGTCCGACCGCGAGCTGGAAGTCTATCGGCGGCTGGTGCTGGGCGAGCCGCTGACTGTGATCGCGACAGCACTGTGCGTGAGCGTCAAGACGGTCAGTACCTACAAGATGCGGCTGATGGAAAAGATGCACGTGCCCAGCGAAGCGGCGCTGCTGCGCTATGCCATGCGCAACCATCTGTTCGACGAGGAAGAGGACATCTGAGGCACGCACGTCTCCACGCACGCCCGATCTTCTCAGTGCGGTTCGATGGAGACCGCAGGGTGTGCCAGCGCATAGCTGCACGAGTAATCGAGTTCGCCCGAGGCCTGGGCATGGACCGTGAACAGCGGCTGTCCGGCGCGGACTTCGTCGTTGACCCGTACCCGCATCTCGAGGCCCGCCACCTGCCGCATCGGAGCGCCTGCCAGCTTTGCGGTGCGGGCGATGTGGCGGTTGTCGATGGCGATCACCCTGCCCGGGTGGGGAGCGACGATGTCGCGGCGAAAGATGGCTTCGCCCGGGACGCGCAAGCCGCCCTGCGCTTCGCAAATCGCCTCGAACTTGCGCCAGGCCGCGCCGCTGTCGAGTAGCTGGCCGGCGGCCTTTTCGCCCGTGCCCTTTGGTGCTGCCCCGCAGAACTCCAGCAGCGCGCCCGCGAGCATGACCGAGCGCTCGCGCAGGTCGGGCGGCGCCGCCACCGTGCGCTGCAGTACCGCCAGGACGTCGCGCGCCTCCAGCGCGGGGCCGATGCCCTTGCCAACCGGCTGGGTCCCGTCGGTCCTGACCATCAGGATGTGCAGGCCGAACGCCTCCGCCACATGCCGCATCGCGGCTTCGAGCCGTTCCAGGTCCCTGTCCTCGCGTACCTTGGCGGTGGGGCCAACCGGCACATCGATCAGGATGTGCGTCGAGCCTGCCGCAACCTTCTTGGACAGGATGGAGGCAACCAGCTGCGCGTCGCTGTCGATATCGAGCGCGCGTTCCACGCGGATGAGGATATCGTCAGCAGGACTCAGGTTCAGCGCGCCGCCCCAGACCAGCGACGCCCCGACCCGCTCAACGACGTGGCGCAGTTCCGCTGCACTGAGCGCCACGCGGGTCAATGTCTCCATCGTGTCCGCGGTACCGGCCGGAGAGGTAATCGCCCGGGAAGACGTCTTCGGCAAGACCAGGCCTCCGGCTGCTGCTATCGCCACGACAATCGGCGTGGTCCGGTTGCCGGGCAGCCCGCCGACGCAGTGCTTGTCGGCAACGAGGGCCTGGCTCCATGACAGCCGCTCGCCCGAGTGCACCATGGCACGTGTCAGGTCCACCGTTTCCCGCCGGTTCATGCGGCCATCTGCACACGCGGCGAGGAATGCGGAGATATACACATCCGGGTACCGCCCCGCCGAGATATCGCTGATGATGGACCCGATCTGTGCGCCGTCGAGCCGGCGGCCGTAGATCTTCGCACGCAAGGCGCGTACGGATTCCAGGGCCGGCGCGTGACTCACCGTCACCATATCGCCGGCGCGCGCTGCCAGTGCCTGCGCAGCGCTGGCGGAAAGACTGGCCTCTGCGGTATCAAGCAATGGCGCGCCAACCAGGTTCAGCGTGGCAATGATGCTGGCGTCGCCGATCCGCACCTGCACCCGTGCCTGCGCGGCGAAGCCTTCGGCTCGGCACACGGGGCAGTCGGGGTGGAGGTAGATGACATGCTCCTGCCAGGTGTCGATGCCGAGCGGCTTGAAGGTCAGCGGCTCGGATCCCTGGCCTTCCCCGGCAGCAAACTTCAGCTCGTTGGCCAGCATCGCGCTATCCCCGCCGACGGGCATGGGTAAAGTCATCGGCTTATCGCAGATCGAGCGCCTCAAGATCCAGCAGTTCGATCTGCTTGCCCTGTACCCGAATCAGTCCTTCCTGCTGGAAGCGGGACAGCGTGCGGCTTGCGGTCTCCAGGGTCATGCCCAGATAGCTGCCGATGTCCTCGCGCGTCATGCGCAACGTGAAGCAAGTGGGCGAATAGCCTCTGCGCTGCAGGCGACGCGAGATGTTGAGCAGGAAGGCTGCCACGCGTTGTTCCGCCGTGAGGTTGCCAAGCAGCATCATCTGGCCGGTCTCACGGACGATTTCCGCGCTCATCATCTTGTGGACCTGCTGTTGCAGCGATTTGACTTCGCGGCAGAGCGCTTCCAGCAGGTGGAACGGGATCACGCAGACGGCGCTGTCTTCCAGGGCAATGGCGTCGCAGGTGTGGACCTCGGTCGAAATGCCGTCAAGGCCAAGCGTTTCGCCGGGAAGGAAGAAGCCGGACACGCATTCGCGACCGCTCGGATGAGAGAGCACGGTCTTGATCGAGCCCGAACGCAGCGCGTAGATGCTCTGGAACGGATCTCCGGAACGGTAGAGCGCTTGCCCTTGCCTGACCATCTTCCAGTTCCTCACCACGCTGTTCAGGCGCGCGACATCCGTCTCGTCAAGGTTGGACGCCATGCAGATGTGCCGGAGCATGCAGGTGGAGCACTGCGCACCCGGCTTCGGTGCATCTGCGGTGGACAGCCTTGCCTGGCGGTCGAGGGGGGCGCTGATGGCGTGCTGCTCGAGGTCGGCCGAAGGCGAATCGCTGGTTCCGAACATCGTTGTCTCCAGATGGCGGTGCTATCAGGAGCACGTCCGCCGGCCCCGATAACCCGTTACTCCTATGGTTCGCTGCTTCTTTGTGCTGCGCCGGAAATCTCCAGCAGAGCGGTGCGCAGTTTGTCGACTTCCAGCGTCTTGTCGAAGCAGTAGCTTCCGCCGGCCCTCAGGCAGGCCGCGCGCATCAGCGCAGACCCGCTGTTGGACAGCACGATCAAGGTGCTACCCGGCAGTTTTGCTGTCAGCAACCGGACCTGCCTTAATGATTGCCCGGTGCGCAGCCCGACCAGCACGACATCGGGGCGAAGCGCCTCGAGTGCCGGCAAGTCGGCTTCGGCATCCGTACCTGCCCCGACCACTTGCATACCGGCCACAGCCTGGAGCAAACGCAATTGCCGCGTCCTGATCGGACTCGCGTGCTCGAGGATGTAGACAGTCAGGTCGTGGAGTTGGGTGCGGTTGCTCATGTGCCCAGTATCGTCGCCGGCCGTGCCTTTCGAAATCAGGCAGGGCTGAGACTGATGTCAGGCTTGCAGCATGCCCTGTCAGGTTTACCTGACAGCGTCGAGGCGGATTCCGACCTCGTGCAAAGTCGTTCCACCGCCCCATGGGCGTCGATGCAGCGGTCTTGATGCAGAACAAACGCCCGCCGCGCTCAACTGCCAATCTGGAAGCAGCCGGCATTTCCGGTTCTGTTCCCGTCTTCAAGGAGATCAC